>JBBATW010000012.1:0-26452 GCA_040398585.1 Agreia sp. | reverse complement strand
GGTCAGATCTCGATATCTGCCGTGACCCGCTGGCTGACCCGCGGGCCGATGGTGTCGGCCACGGCGACGTGGTCCGGGTGCGCCTGGTAGGCGGCGAGACCGGCGACGTCATCGAAGTCTACGACCAGTGCGACGCCCCAGTTCACCTCCGGGTTCAGCATGTTCGGGCCCACGGTCAGGGCGCGGATCGACGGGACCAGCGGCGGCAGTGCGGCCAGGACAGCGACAATGGCGGCGGCATCCGCGGCGCGGGTGGCCTCATCGGTGGCGGACAGCTTCCAGGTGACGATGTGGCGAATCATGTGAGCTCCTTCAGGGCGGTGGTGAGACGGGCCGCATCGACCCGCCAGATGGTGTGAACCACGCCGTTGATCAGGAGAACCGGGATCTCCTCGGCATAGGTGTCGAGCAGCGCCGGATCGTCGAGGATCGAGAGTTCGGTCAGGCTGATCTCCGCGGCACCCGGCGCGCTGGCCGACCGGGCGTTGGCCAGAACCTCCTGGATGATCCCTCGGGCGTCATCGCAGAGGTGACAGCCGGGCCTGGTCAGCAGAGTGAGTTCGACGATGGGCACCCCTGAAGACTATTCGCAACCGCCTGCAGAGCGCGGCCCGGCTCGATATTGTTGATCCAGCCATGGATTCCTCAGAGCCGAAACCCGTGATCGCGTTCTTCGACGTCGACAACACGCTGCTGCGCGGGGCAAGCCTGTACCACGTGGCCATCGGCGCCTGGCGGCTGGGCAAACTGCCGCTCCGGGACGTGCTGCATTTCTTCTGGCAGCAACGCCAGTTCATCCGGCGCGGGGAGAACCTGGGCCACCTGAGCGATGTGCGCGAACGGGCACTCGCCCTGATCGCCGGGCACACCGAGCTCGAGCTTCGGGCCCTGAGCGAGGACACCTTCGACCGGAGGATGGCCCAACGGCTCTGGCCGGAGACAGTCGCCCTGACCCAGGGGCACCTCGCCAAGGGTCATCAGGTCTGGCTTGTCTCTGCAACCGCGCAGAATGTCGCCGCGGTGATCGCCGAGCGCCTCGGCCTCACGGGCGCCCTCGGCACGGTCTTCGAAAGTCACGACGGCGTATTCACCGGCAAACTGATCGGACCGGTCTGCCACGGACCTTCCAAAGCGGATGCCGCGGGCGCGCTGGCGCTGACGCTCAACTCAGATGCGGCGACCTGCTGGGCGTACTCGGACTCCCACAACGACATCCCGCTGCTCGAACTCGTCGGCAACCCGGTCGCCGTGAACCCCGACCACACCCTCACGGCTCATGCCGAACGCAGCAGTTGGCCGATCCTCAGGATGCACCCCTCGGCGATCCGTCTGGCCCGCAGGCATGCCAAAAGAGCCCGCCCCTAGCCGTTGGCGGAATTGCGTTTCAGGCTAGGCGAGCACGCGCGACACACAACACAAAGCGCCAGGCTTCATGGCCTGGCGCTCTGTGAAAAGCAGCTCGTTCCCCGAGGGGAACGGATCAGAAAGTGACCGGTGCTACTTCTTGTTGCGACGCTGATGCCGCGTCTTGCGCAGCAGCTTGCGGTGCTTCTTCTTAGCCATCCGCTTGCGACGCTTCTTGATTACTGAACCCACATGGACCTCACACGTATTGGGCTATGTTGCGCAGTTCGCAACGATAGAAAATGCCTCGGAGCAGTCTACAAGCCAGCGGCCCGAACCACTAATGGAGCATTCACGCGGCGAGCCTGACCGACATGATGCGGTCACCGGCGGGCTGCCCGCCGCTGTTGTTCGTCAGAAACCAGACGCTGCCATCGGGGGCAGCCGCGACCGTTCGAAGCCGGCCGAACTCACCGGTGAAGTAGTCGCGGGAGGTTGCCGGGTCGGCAACGGGAACCGCGCGCAAAACACCACCCCGCAGGTTCGCGATGAAGACGGTGTCATCAATCACTGCGAGCCCACTCGGGCTGGCCTCTGCGGGGGCCCACTGCTGCACCGGATCGATGAATCCCTCGGCCCCGGCGAGCCCCTCGACCTCGGGCCAGCCGTAGTTGCCGCCCGCCTCGATGATGTT
This sequence comes from Agreia sp., assembly GCA_040398585.1. GTDB lineage: Bacteria > Actinomycetota > Actinomycetes > Actinomycetales > Microbacteriaceae > Agreia. The sequence goes on along the minus strand of JBBATW010000012.1, from coordinate 24,414 downwards.
GAGTTCATCCCACGTGTTCTGGCCGAACTCGCTGGCGAACATCGTGCCGTCGGCCGCCCAGCCGAGGCCCTGCACGTTGCGGTGACCGTAGCTGTAGACCAGCGAGGAGGCGAAGGGGTTGTCGGCGGGGACCGCGCCATCCGGGGTCATCCGCAGAATCTTCCCACCCAGGGAGCCGAGGTCCTGCGCGCTCGGGCGCATTCCCGCGTCGCCGACGCCCGCGTAGAGCATTCCGTCGGGGCCGAAGGCTATGCGGCCGCCGTTGTGGATGCCGGCGGCGGGCAGTCCGTCGACGATCGTCGCGGGCGCGCCGAGGCCTAGGGAACCGGCCGCACCGGTCAGCGCGAAACGCTCGATGCGGTTGCCGTTCGCACCGGTCGAGTAGGCGTAGAGCCGGTTCTCGGCGTCGACGGCGAGGCCGAGCAGGCCGCCCTCCCCGCCGTGACGGATACCGCCCACGGTGCCGATTTCACGGCTGGCACCGGCGGCATCCAGCTCTAGGATGCGGCCGGTGTCCCGCTCACTCACGAGGGCGGTACTGCCGAGGGCGGTACTGCCTGCTGCGGCGCTCGTGAAGGCGATGTCCCAGGGCAGGTCCAGCCCCGTGGCGACCTCGGCGGGCGCGGCTGCCGCGAGCGGGCTGAAGGCGCCCGGTCCGGGGCTGCCCGTGTCGGGCGGTGTACCCGGGCTCGAGCTTGTGGGCGGGGCGACGGAGGTTTCGGCCGAGCAGCCGGCGAGCACCGCCACCAGGGCAATCACCGGGCCGATCAAGAGGGCAGGGTGTCGTGCAGAACGAAGAGAAATGATGGAGTCCTTGCCTGTCGTGGAATAGGGCTTCTTTCCACGCTAGATCGGCCTGGACGCAGCACCTAACCCCCGGCGACTCTCAGTGCAGAGTCACGGAATCGGATTCCGCGGCAGGCCCTCCGACCATCGGACGCCCTACTTGCGGAGCCGGGACACCAGTTTGGTGGCGTTGGCCTGCAGGTCTTCCACGAGTTCGCGCGCCTGGTGGGTGGTCTCTGCGGCGGTGCGGCCGACCGTCTTGGCGAAGGCGGCGACGGGCGACGACCCGGCCTCCACTCCGGCGCCAGCCCGGGCGGCCTCGTCCCACGCTGCGTCTTCAGCGGCCATCGACGCAATGTCGAAGTCGGCTGAAAGAAAGGAGATCAACCAGTCCTCTACGTCTTCCAGCGGCGCTGCGTCGAGCTTGTAATAGCGGTGCTGCCCCTCCTCGCGCACCTGCACGAGGGAGGCTTCCCGCAGCACCTTAAGGTGCTTGGAGACCGTCGGCTGGCTGAGGTCGAGGGCGGTCACGAGCTCGGAGACGCTCGCCTCCCCGCCGTGCTCGGCGCCCTCGTCGGACTCCTCCACGTAGCGCTGGAGGAGGAGTTCAAGCAGGTGCCGCCGAGTGGGATCGGCAATCACAGAGAATATGTCGGCCATGGCCCAAGGGTAGTCAGAGAATGGGCCCAGCGTCAGGGCTTCGCACTCGGCGACGAAATCAACTTCCGCGCTACGATGTCTCGCAGGCATTCGATCCCCGAACGGGGGTGTGATGCCTTGCAACAGCTCAGCAGCTCAGTCGTGAAGAAGGGCAGGTGTCATGAGCGCCGGTCTCTCTTTCCGACGCCAGCCCACCGGCAACCCCTTCGTGGCACTTCGGAACTGGATCAATCTCGTCGCCGGCAGCTATCCGTCCCGGTTCGCGATCGTCGTATTCGCCGCGCTCATCCTTGTCTTCACCGTGCTGTTCTCCCTGCCCGCCGCGAGCGCCACCGGCACGATGACCGCGCTGCCCAACGCCCTGTTCACTGCGGTATCCGTCATCTGCGTGACCGGCCTCGCGACCGTGGACATGGCGACACACTGGTCGACGTTCGGCAACATTCTCGTTTTCGTCGGCGTGCAGATCGGCGCCGTCGGGGTTCTGACGCTCGCGTCGATTCTCGGCATGGTCATCTCCCGGCGGCTCGGCCTGCGCCAGCGCCTGATGGCCGCGAGCGACACCAACCCGATGCGCATCCACAGCGGACCCGTCTCGGAGGGCCAGGCCGTCGGGCTCGGCGAGATAGGCGGGCTGCTGCGCACGGTGGCCCTCAGCGCCTTCGCGATCGAACTCGTCATCGCGGCAATACTGATCCCGCGGCTGCTGGATCACGGCATGGCGGTCGGGGAAGCGGTCTGGAACGGCTTCTACTACGCGGCTATGGCGTTCACCAATACCGGATTCAGCCCCAACGCCGACGGGCTTGCGCCGTTCGCCACCGACTACGTGTTCCTGGGTGCGCTCATGCTGGGCGTATTCCTCGGCTCGATCGGTTTCCCGGTGATCTACGTGCTGTCCAGAAACCTCCGGCGACCCCGCCGCTGGTCGATTCACGTGAAACTGACGCTGCTCACCTCGGCGATCCTGATCGTCGCCGGGGCCGTCGCGTACGCGACGCTGGAGAACAACAACGCCCGAACATTTGGCTCACTGAACGGCTTCGACACCGTCTTTCAGGCACTTTTTCTCTCGGTGATGACCCGAAGCGGCGGTTTCTCGACCATCTCCATCGACCAGCTCAACGGGTCGAGCCTGCTGGTCACCGACATGCTGATGTTCATCGGTGGCGGCTCGGCATCGACCGCCGGCGGCATCAAGGTCACGACCCTGGCCGTGCTGTTCCTGGCGGCCTTCGCCGAGGCCCGGGGACGCACCTCCATGGAGGCGTTCGGCCGCAAGATCCCCAGCGACGTTCTGCGCCTGGCCGTCAGCGTCAGCCTCTGGGGCGCCACCACCGTCGCCGTCTCGACCATCACCATCGCCCAGATCACCAAGGCGCCGCTGGACTTCGTGCTCTTCGACGTCATCTCCGCCTTCGCCACGACGGGCCTGTCGACAGGCCTCACGGCATCCCTGCCCGACGCCGGGATCTATGTGATGGCCGCCACAATGTTCCTCGGCCGGGTCGGCACCGTGACGCTGGCCGCAGCCTTGGCCGTCAGCACGTCCCGTCAGTTGTTCACCAGACCGGAAGAGAGGCCCATCGTTGGCTGATCGAATCAAGCACGATACCCCCGTACTGATCATCGGCCTCGGCCGGTTCGGCGCCGCAACCGCAGGCCAGCTCGACCGGCTCGGCCGCGAGGTGCTGGCGATCGACGAGAGCCTGCTTCTCGTGCAGAAGTGGTCTGACCGTGTCACCCACACCGTGCAGGCGGATGCGCGCAACATCGACGCCCTGCGCCAGATCGGGGCGGCCGACTTCCAGATCGCCGTCGTCGCAGTCGGCTCCTCGATCGAGGCCAGCGTGCTGATCACAGCGAACCTCGTCGACCTCCAGATCCCGCAGATCTGGGCCAAGGCGATCTCGAAGTCGCACGGCAAAATCCTCGAGCGCATCGGCGCGAACCACGTCATCTACCCCGAGGCCGAGGCCGGCGAGCGCGTAGCCCACCTGCTGTCGGGCCGGATGCTCGACTTCATCGAGTTCGACGACGACTTCGCCCTCGTGAAGATGCGGGTTCCGCGACCCCTGCGCGGCCTCAACCTCACGGAGTCGGGCGTACGCGGCAAGCACAAGATCACCGTCGTGGGGGTGAAGAGTCCAGGCAAGCCCTTCACCTACGCGACAGAGAAGACCGTGGTCACCCAGGACGACATCATCATCGTCTCGGGCACCGAGGCCGACATCGAGAGGTTCGCCGCCCTGGAGTAGCGCCGCGCACCCGTCGCCCGTTCCGGCCGGGAACCGACTGACATATTTTCCCCAAGACCCCTGTGGCGTCCAGATGTCGGCGATTCCCGAGAATGTCGACGTGACGAGGTCGACATCCGAGCCGAGACGGTCAGGTCACGCGGTCAGGTCAGACGGTCACGGACTCCGTAGGCGCCGCGGCGTCGACGGTCTCAGGCACCGGGGTATCGACGATGCGCTGGGCGTTCGCGTACACGTTCATGGTGTCGCCCCGGAGGAAGCCCACCAAGGTGATCCCCATTTCGGCCGCGAGTTCCACCGCCAGGGATGAGGGTGCCGATACCGCCGACATCACCGGGATGCCGGCCATCGAGGCCTTCTGGGTGAGCTCGAAGCTCGCGCGGCCCGAGAGCATCAGCACGGTGCCGGTCAGCGGCAGTCGGTTCTCCTTCAGCGCCCAGCCCACGATCTTGTCGACGGCGTTGTGCCGCCCGACGTCCTCGCGAAGCACCAGCAGCTCGCCGGTCGTGCCGTCGAAGAGGCCCGCCGCGTGCAGCCCGCCGGTCTTCTCGAACACCGCCTGCTGGGCGCGGAGCTTGTCGGGAAAACTCGCCAGCATCCGGGCCTCGAGCCGCAGCGGGTCATCGGCGACCTGGTATGAGGAGAGAGTGCGCACGGCGTCGATCGACGCCTTGCCGCAGAGCCCGCACGAGCTGGTCGTATAGAAGTTGCGCTCGAGGCTCACATCGGGCGGGGCGACGCCCGGGCCCAAAGTCACGTCGAGCACGTTGTAGGTGTTCTCCTCCAACGGGTCGGCGCTGGCGCAGTGAATGGCGGAGCCGAAGTCGCTGCCCTTGGCGATAACGCCCTCGGAGACGAGAAACCCGGCCGCGAGATCGACGTCATGACCCGGCGTGCGCATCGTGATCGCGAGCGCCTTGCCCCCCACGCGAATCTCGAGCGGCTCTTCGACGGCGAGCGTGTCCTCGCGGAGCACAGACCCCTCGCCCACGGTGAACCGGGTGATGCGGCGCCTAGCGGTGATTCTTCCCATGACTCATGCCTAGCACCGGATGCCCGGCCACGCCAACACAGGCAACCCCCAGCCCTAGGGCGGATCCCTGCTCCCGTGCCCCTCGACTCCGGCAACCCGTCGCCCGAATGTCGACCGCGCCAGGTCGACATCCTCGGGAATCCCGGCCATCCGAACCCCAGACGACCCCGTGGCGAAATATGTCAGCCCGTGGCCAACCGCCCCGGCTGGGACTGGTCGACCGGGACGGCCGGGACGGGGCGGCCGGGACGGGGCGGCCGGGACTGGACGGCCGGAACGGGCGAGACCTCAGCCGGCGGCGAGCTCCCGGGCGCGGGCGAGGGCCGCATCCGTCGCCTCGGCGAACAGCGCGGGCAGCCCGGCGGTCTCGAGCACAGCGATGGCTCGCTCGGTGGTGCCCTTGGGGCTGGTGACCTGGCGGCGCAGCTCGCGAGGGCTCAGGGGCGATGCCGCCAGCAGCTCGGCCGAGCCGAGAAAGGTTCCGTTGACGAGTTCCGCTGCCTGCGAAGGGGTGAAGCCCTTGGCCTCGGCCGCAGCGGTCAGGGCCTCGATGAGGAGAAAGACGTAGGCGGGGCCGCTGCCGGAGATGGTGCTGAGGGCATCCAGCTGCGACTCGGGCACCTCGACGACGGTGCCCACGGTCTCGAATACCCGCCGGATGAGCGCCAGCTGGTCGGGCGTCGAGCGGGTGCCGGCCGAGAGCCCGGTGACCGCGCGGCAGACGACCGCGGGGGTGTTCGGCATCGAGCGGAGCACCGCGACGGAGGCCGGCAGGAGCTTCTCGAAGGTGGCCACGGTGACGCCGGCCGCGACGCTGACGACGATCGTGCCGGGCTCGAGCGCGTCTGCTATCTCGGCGAGGAGTTCGGGAACCATCGCGGGCTTCACCGCCACCAGCACGATCGCGGCGCCCTCGATGGCCCGCCGGTTCGCGGTGGCATCGAGGCTCGTGGCGAATGCGGTCACGCCGGGGAGTTCGGCGAGCGACGCGGCCTTCTCCGCGCTCCGATTCGTCACACGGACGCCCCCGGAAACAGACACCCCCGGGGCCAGCAGGCCGCTGAGCACGGCCCGACCCATGGCGCCGGCGCCGAGGATAGCGATCGACGGCAGAACCGTGGGGTCGGCGGCAGAGGAGGGCAGGGAATTCGAGGGGGCATCAGTCACGAGTCCATCCTAGGATTGACTCGCAGCACGCCCGCGGAACTTGACGGCCGCATCGTGAACGGCAACGCGACACCAAGGGAAAACCAGCATGAGCTCATCGGGCGGCACCAAGGCCATACTGGCGGCCCTTCTGGCCAATGTCGGCATCGCGATCACCAAGTTCATCGCCTTCGTCTTCTCCGGTTCCTCCTCGATGCTGGCCGAGAGCATCCACTCGGCGGCCGACTCCGGCAACCAGCTTCTGCTGCTGCTCGGCGGGCGGAAGGCCAAGAAAAAAGCCGACCGAGCGCATCCATTCGGCTACGGCCGCGAGCGCTATGTGTACGCCTTCGTGGTGTCGATCATCCTGTTCTCGGCCGGCGGCGTCTTCGCGCTCTACGAGGGCTTCGCCAAGATCCAAAACCCGCATCCCATCGACGTTCCGTGGCTGCCGATCGCGGTTCTCCTGATTGCGATGGCGCTCGAGAGCCTCTCGCTGCGCACCGCCATCAGGGAGAGCAACATCACCCGCGGCTCGCAGACCTGGGTACAGTTCATCCGGCGGGCGAAGGCCCCCGAGCTGCCCGTCGTGCTGCTTGAGGACGCCGCGGCCCTCATCGGCCTGGTCTTGGCGTTCCTCGGCGTCGGGCTCGCCGTGATCACCGGCAACGGAGTCTTCGACGGCATCGGCACGGTGCTGATCGGCGTGCTGCTTGTCGCCGTCGCAGTCGTGCTCGGCATCGAGACCAAGAGCCTGCTGGTCGGGGAGGGCGCGACCGAGGAAGACCTGGCGAAGATCGAGGCGGCCATCGAGGCCGGCGACGACGTCGAGACCCTCGTACACCTGAAGACCCTGTACCTGGGCCCCGACGAGCTGATGGTCGGGGCCAAAATCACCTTCCCAGCCGCGACGACGCTGGCCGTTCTCGCCGAGCGGATCAACGCGGTCGAGGCCCGGATCCGCGCCGCGGTTCCTATCGCCCGCATCATCTACCTCGAACCGGATGTGCTGATCCCCGGCCAGAACCCCAGCGAGTCGGGCAGCGGCCAGGCCCGAAAGGGACCGGCCACAACGCTGAACTTCCTCGCCCCGGTCTCTGCCAGCGGCGTGCCGCTGACGACCGAGGCCATCATCATCAAGGGAATCGACTGATATGACAAACGCAACCGTGTCCCCCGGCGACCTGACGAGCGCCGCCGCCGACACCGACGCGGCACCCGCCACCGCGCCCGTGGCGCTGGTGCTCCGCCACGAGCGGATGGCCCACCTCGGCAACCTGGAACCGGTGCTCGCCGAGCACGGCTACGACGTGCGCTACGTCGATATTGCCGAGGGCGAGAGCGTGCCCGGCGCCCTGGAACCAGACCTCGTCATCGTCCTGGGCGCCAGCTCGGGCGTTTATGAGACCGAGGCGAACCCCTACATTCTCGACGAGCTCTACTTTCTCCGCGAGCGCCTCGCGGCCCAGCGTCCCACGCTCGGAATCTGCTTCGGCTCGCAGATCATGGCGGCGGCCCTGGGCGGCACTGTGCACCCGGGCGACTCGGTGCAGGTCGGCTTTCGCGACATCACACCGACGGCCGCGGGGTCGGCATCTCCCGTGCGGCACTTCGATGGCGTTCCGGTGCTGCAGTGGCACGGTGACACGTTCACCCTGCCCGCCGAGGTCACGCTGCTGGCCGGCAGTTCCGACTACGCCAATGAGGCCTTCGGCATCGGCAACTGGGCCCTGGCCGTGCAGTGGCACCCCGAGGTGACGGCCGATATGCACGAGGAGTGGCTCGCCGCCGATGAGGCCTATGCGACGGGCTCCGGCGTGACGCCGGCGGCGCTCCGGTCCGACCGGGCAGCGAACTCCGAGGCCATGCAGGTCGCCTCCCGCGCCTTTCTTGCCGAGTGGCTCGACGGCCTCGACCGTTAGGCGCGGAAGAATTCCGTAAGCAGCGCTGAGCACGCGGCGGCCTCGACCCCGGCGTAGACCTCGACCTGGTGGTTCAGCCGCCGGTCGCGCAGCACGTCATAGACGGAGCCGGCCGCCCCGGCCTTCTCGTCCCAGGCGCCGAAAATCACGCGGGGCACCCGGGCGGCCAGGATTGCCCCGGCGCACATCACGCAGGGCTCCAGCGTCACCACAAGGGTGACCTCGGTGAGGCGCCAGTCGCCGGTCGCCGCCGCGGCGGCTCTGAGCGCCAGCACCTCGGCGTGCGCCGTCGGGTCGTGATCGATCTCCCGCCGGTTCACGCCGCGGCCGATGACCGTGCCCGCCGCGTCCACCACGAGTGCCGCGACGGGGACATCGCCGGTCGCGGTCGCCCGCCTCGCATCCGCGAGGGCCTCGCGCATCCATTCGCCGTATTTGCGGGGCCAGGCCAGGCTCGGCGAGCCCGCGGGGGGCCCAAGCTCGATGCCTGCCATCATCTCCACCTCAATCGGCTTCTCCGGCCATTCTGCTCGGCTACCTTTAAGACTATGCGAGTCCATGTTGCCGATCATCCGCTCATCACCCACAAGCTGACGATCCTGCGGGACGTGAATACCCCGTCGCCCACGTTTCGGCACCTGACCGAGGAACTCGTGACACTGCTGGCCTACGAGGCCACGCGGGAAGTGCGCACCGAGAGAGTGACCATCCAAACGCCCGTCGCCGAGACCACCGGCCTCGCGATCAGCGAGCCACGCCCCCTGATCGTGCCCATTCTTCGGGCGGGACTCGGCATGCTCGAGGGCATGGTCAAGCTGATCCCGAGCGCCGAGGTCGGCTTTCTCGGGATGATGCGCAACGAGGAGACCCTCGCGCCCAGCACCTATGCCGAACGGCTGCCGGAGGATCTCTCCGGCCGGCAGTGCTTCGTACTCGACCCCATGCTGGCCACGGGTGGATCCCTCGCCGCGGCCATCGAGTTTCTCTTTGCCCGCGGTGCCGATGACGTGACCGCGATCTGCATCCTGGCGGCCCCCGAGGGTGTCGCGGCGCTGTCGAAGGCGGTCGGGGGACGCAATGTGCACCTGGTGCTCGGTGCCCTCGACGAGCGCTTGAACGAAAAGGGCTACATCGTGCCCGGGCTCGGCGACGCGGGCGACCGGCTCTACGGGCTGGTTTAGTTTCTTCGTCAAGTATTTTCTGCCTCGCCTTGACTTCTGCCTGTGACGGGGCGGTAAAATCAGGGCATGGCCTTCTACGCGCATCCTCAGTCCTCCTTTGGAGACTCCAGGACCGCCGGCATCATGATGTCCGGCTGCGTTGCCATCCGCTGTCGAATGTGTCGCTAAAGACCGTTACGCGCCGAGCAGTAACCGGGATCCCGAACCCATGAGTCGAGACCAGGATGCTCCCCCGTCCGCCGACGACTCAGACAATGAGAACTCGGCCAGCGGGTCTGCGGCCCACGCCGCACCGATAGCAGAACCAGAGAACTCCCCTGCCTCACTTCCTTTCCTAGGCCGGGAGTTCTCGGCAGCATCAAATGGAGAAGATCCCATGTCACTTGCCCCCAACCAGACCCGGGCGCACGCCGCCAAGAACTCTTTACCCGCGGCCTCCGTTCGCAGTATCGGCTCCGTCGCCGCCGGCTTCGTCTCCGCAGCAGCCGCAGCCGCCGCCGCCGCCGCAGCCGCAGCCGCCTCGGTAACCGCCGCCGCCGCAACGTCTGCCGCGGCCACCAGCGCCTCGCCGGCCAGCCCCGTCGCCCCCGCCAGCCACATCCGCGCGGTACCGAACGAAGCGGAGGCCCGGGGATTCGTGCTCTACGTCGGAATCGACGAAGACAAGGCGACCGCCGACGGAACCGATGTCGCCTCGATCGTCGCGGCACTGCGCGCCCTGGCCGCCCAGCTATCGCCCTCCTCTGAGTCGTACGCCGCGGTAGCCCTGGCCCCGCGCGGCGTCGGCGGCCGCGACGTCGACATCGTGCGCCTCGCCCTCCAGGACCCGGCCGCCCTGGCCAAGCGCCGCCAGAGTCCCGAGACCGCCGCCGAGAAGAACCACCACGGCGTTGTCATCGATCTGTCTCGCAAGCGCGTTCTGCTCGATCACGAGACCGCCGGCCTCACCTACAAGGAGTTCGAGCTCCTGCAGTACCTGGTGCTCCGCGAGGGTAAGACGATCGACCGCGCCGAGCTGATCTCCTCCCTCTGGAAGAGCGACGACGACGAGGCCCCCAACGAGCGCACGATCGACGTGCACGTGCGGCGCCTGCGCTCCAAGCTCGGCCACTACGAGGACATCGTGCGCACCGTCCGCGGGGTCGGCTACCGGTTCGATCGCCACGCCGATGTCTCCGTGCGCCACACCTCAACACCCTCCCCCGACCTGTTCTAGCCGAATATCAAGACGAGTTTCATGACGGATTTCGGCAGCCGTTTTGCGCTTCCATCAGGCTTTCCAAGCCCCCCGATAGGGTGCCCCAAGAAGATTGTCAGGAAAATAACGTTTTGGTAACTAGCGCTCCGTTACATAACCGTTATATAGTTCAAGAGCGGAAGTTGTTTGCTGTGGCAGCTGATGCGAAATGTGATTGCAGGACACTCTTGGTGCAAGGGAGAGGGCCCGTCGCTAGCCTCTGCGACGGGCCCTCAATCCGTTAACGACGTACTCGCCCCGGGCCCGGTCAACGCCCCGGCACCCGCCGCTTAGTCTTAGCTATATGCATAGGATCACGACCGTACCGGTTTCCCCGGTCGACGCTTGGGAGGCCCTGTTTCGGGCGCAGGTAGCAATGATGCGACAGCTCACCGATGAGTTCCCCTCCGAAGTAATCTCGTTCAACGAGTACGACGCACTCTTCAACCTTTCGCGCGCGCGGGAGCACACCCTGCGCATCCGGGACCTCAACGAGGAGGTGCTGCTTACCCAGCCCAGCATCAGCCGGCTCATCGACCGCCTCGCCCAGCGCGGCCTCGTGACCAAGTGCATCGATCCCCAAGACGGCCGGGGCACTCTGGTCTCCCTGACAGACGAGGGCTTCACCCTGTTCCGCAACGCCGCCAAGATCCACGCCAAGTCCATCGCCAGCCGGATGAGCGACAACCTCGACGGGGATGAGCTGGCCGAGCTGGCCCGGCTGACCCACAAACTGCACGACGGTCTGCGCGCCCGATGACCGGGCCGAGCATCGTCTGCTTCCGCGACGACCTGCGGATCGCCGACAACCCGGCGCTCCAGGCCGCGGCAGAACGCGGCGAGAAAGTCCTGGCGGTATTCATCCTCGACGAGGTGAGCCCCGACATCCGCACCCTCGGCGGCGCCAGCAAGTGGTGGCTGCACCACAGCCTTACCGCGCTCACCGCCTCCCTCGCCGCCATCGGCGTGCCACTGATCCTGCGCCGCGGCCCGGCCGCCCAGATAATCACCGAGCTCGTCGCCACGACGGAGGCCGGAGCCGTGTTCTGGAACCGGCGCTACGGGATGGGCGAGCGCGAGGTCGACGCGGGACTGAAGGCCGCCCTGAAGGCCGCCGGCATCGACGTGCGCAGCTTCGGCGCCAACGTGCTTTTCGAGCCGTGGACGATGCAAACCGGCCAGGGCGGCCCGTACCGGGTCTTCACCCCGTTCTATCGGGCCTGCCTGTCGGCACTGGAGCCGCGGCATCCCATCGCCGGGTTCACCGAGCTCGACGGCTATCTGGCGGCCGGCACCCCCACCGCGGGCGCGGGCTGCGGACTCGCCAGCGACGACCTCGCCTCCTGGGCCCTGCTGCCCACCGCACCGGACTGGTCGGCGGGGCTCGCTAAGACCTGGACCCCGGGCGAGGCCGGAGCGACGGCCCGCCTCGCGGAGTTCGTCGCCGACGACCTGGTGAAGTACGTCGACGAACACGACCTGCCAGCCAGAAGCTCCACCTCGAAGCTCTCGCCCTACCTCCGCTTCGGCGAGATCAGCCCGTTTCAGATCTGGCACGAAGTGCGTCGGGGCTCCGGCCGCGGCAAGGTCGGCGGCGACGCCTTGCTCCGCCAGCTCGTCTGGCGGGACTACGGCTACCACCTGCTGTTCCACTACCCCGAGATCACGCACAAGAACATCCGACCAGCGTTCGATCACTTCCCCTGGAACGAGCCGACCCCCGCCATAGTCACGGCGTGGCAACGGGGCGAGACCGGCATCCCCCTGGTCGACGCCGGGATGCGGGAACTGTGGCAGACGGGCACAATGCACAACCGGGTTCGCATGGTCGCGGCCTCATTCCTGGTGAAGAACCTGCTGCTGGACTGGCGGATAGGGGAGGCCTTCTTCTGGGACACGCTGGTCGACGCCGATCCGTCCTCCAACGCCATGAACTGGCAGTGGGTTGCGGGCACCGGAGTCGACGCGGCACCCTACTTCCGGGTGTTCAATCCCGAGCTGCAGGCATCGAGATTCGATCCCGCCGGCGAGTATGTGGCGAGGTATGTCCCCGAGGCCGGCTCGTTCGGCTACGTCGAGCCCCTGGTCGACCTCAAGGTGTCACGCCAGGCCGCCCTCGACGCGTACTCCAGCATCAAGGGCCTGTGACGCGCACCGTTTTCAGGCCATAGCCGCCGTCGACCGCCCCAGGCGGTCGCGCGCGGCCATGGCCTGAAAACGGCGTCAGACCGTCGCGCTCGGAACGAAGGTGCTGTTGATGCTTCGGTTCAGGGCCTGGGCGTCGGCGTCGATCGTCTGAAGCTGGCCGCGCAGGTCTGTGAGCTGGGCCTGCTTGGCTTTGATGTTCTCCAGCTGCACATCCAACTCGGCGGAGGTGGCCTGGAGCCGCGCCCTGTCCCGGGTGAAGCCCGCCTCGTTGCCCGAGTACCCGAAGGCTGCGTTTAGTTCGTTGAAGCTCTTGATGTTCGAGTTCAACCGGGTGATGTCGGCGTTATAGGTCGAGATCTCCGAGTCGATATCGTCGGCGAGCGCCAAGAGCTGGGTCGAGAGCGCGGCACTCTTGGCCTTGATGTCGGCAAAGACCGCAGCATAGGCGGAGTGCAGCGTGACAACCTTGGTGCGGTCACTGAAGTAGCGGGCGTAGTAGGCCTCGAGCTCCGGGTCGAGGGTGGGGAACTCCGTGCCGATTATCGAGTGCAGCTCATTGAGCCGGGTGCCAGGCTGCGAGACCTCGTAGGCGGCCATTCGGTCGACCAGCTCCGGGTCATCGCCGTGCTCGGCGAACGCCTGTTCAAGAAGAACGCCGACGCGGTCTTTCGTTGCCGAATCGAGGCGATCGTAGCCGGCGTGCAGCATCTCATGTGCCGCTGTCACCTCGCGAATTCCCGAGAGGCGTGCCTCGACGATGTCATACAGGTGGATCTTCGTGCCCGTGTAGCAGCCCAGAAGATACTGCTCAGGGCGAATCCCGCAGGCCGCGTTGAAGGCGTCGGCCGCGTTGAGTTCCGGCGTGCTGGCGTAGAACAGCCTGGTTCCGGTGCTGTTCATCCCGCTGCTGGTCACGAGCTCAGCCACCGCAGATGACGGCGAGTAGTTCGCTGCCGTGATCCAGTCGGAGATGGCCCGTGAATTCGTCACCGCGAAGGCGACGCCGGTGAGGGGTACCGTGACGACGATGGCGATGACGATGGCGATGACAGCGCGAACGGATCCGGATCGACGGGGACGCCGTTTCGATGAGGGGTCAGGGCGACCTGGGCCAGCGGGGAACTCAGCGGGCGGCTCCATCATGCGGCTGCCCTTTCATCACGAAGCTGTTCAGCCCCGTGAATTCGGCGCCTCGACTCTGACAAGCCTAAAGGGGCATCCGGGGAGACTGCCGGGCCGCCCACCAGATGTCGTAGACAACGGCCCTCGAACAGGGGTACCAAGCGGCGCAAAAATTGCGACTTTCGGAGTCTTTGCGCGGTATTTCTACGCGGAGGGACTATATGCACCGCAATAAGTCGAGAAGACGATTGAATCCGAAGCTTGACCGCAATGCGCCGCGTCCAATACATTGCTGAAATGGCGGCGAATCTCCCGTGAAGCGCCGGTGAATTGAAGTCAGCTGGAGTGCGCTCAGCGTGTTCCGGGAAGACGCAGTCAAAGTGAAGCAGAAGTGGCGGAACAATGAGCTCTACTCATGGTGTCGAAAACGGCACCGCGGTTAAAAGCAAGGGGCTGAAAGTCGGCTCCCTCGGGCTCGTCTCCAGCATTGTCGTGGGTCTCGCCTCTACGGCACCCGCCTACAGCCTGGCCGCGAGCCTCGGCTTCATCGTTGCATCCGGTGGCGTGCTGCTCGCCGGCGTGAAAGCCCCGGCGATCGTATTGATCGCCTTCATCCCGATGTACCTCATCGCAGTGGCCTATCAGGAGTTGAACAAGGCCGAGCCCGACTGTGGCACCACCTTCACCTGGGCGGCCCGCGCATTCGGCCCGAAGACCGGCTGGCTCGGCGGCTGGGGCATCATCGCGGCCGACATCATCGTCATGGCCAACCTCGCCCAGATCGCCGGGTCGTACTCATTCATCTTCCTCGGCGATCTGGGCTTCACCGGCATCTCAGACCTTGCGAACGATCATTTCTGGTCTACCGTCGCGGGCGTGCTGTGGATCGCACTGATGACCTACATCTGCTATCGCGGCATCGAGATCTCGGCCCGCCTGCAGTACGTACTGCTCTCCATCGAGGTGGTCGTACTCGTGATCTTCTCCGTGGTCGCCCTCTTCAAGGTCTACACGGGCACCGCCGAGAGCTATTCCCTCATCCCCCAGATCGACTGGTTCCTGCCCTGGGGCGACATCTCGCCGGGTGTGCCGTTCGACTTCGCCACCGTCGTGGCGCCGGCCCTGTTGATCGCGATCTTCATCTACTGGGGCTGGGACACCGCGGTCGCCACCAACGAGGAGAGCGACGACCCAGGGCGGACGCCGGGTCGGGCGGCCATCATCTCCACGTTCCTGCTGCTCGGCACCTACGCGGTCGTGACCACGGCGGCCATCGCCTTCGCCGGCGTCGGCCAGGACGGCGTGGGACTCGGCAATGCCGACAACTCGGCCAATGTGTTCGCGGCGATCGGGCCCGACCTCTTCGGTGACAGCTGGATCGGCCATCTCGGCCTGCTGCTGCTCTCGGCGTCTATCCTCACCTCGGCATCCGCCTCGACCCAGACCACGATCCTGCCGACGGCCCGAACCGCCCTGTCGATGGCCGTCTTCAATGCCATCCCGGCTCGCTTCGCCCGAATCCACTCGAAGTACCTGACGCCGACGTGGGCAACCATCGGCATGGGCGTGATCTCCGCCTTCTTCTACGTCGTGTTCACACTGGTGAGCATGAAGCTGCTGGGCGCACTCATCGGCTCGGTCGGCCTGATGATCGCGTTCTACTACGGGCTCACGGGCCTCGCGTGCGTCTGGTTCTATCGGCGTACCCTCACGTCGAGTTTCCGCAACTTCATCATGCGCGGACTCTTTCCGCTCGTTGGCGGCCTCAGCCTCGCCCTGATCTTCGTCTACGGCCTGGTTCAGTACGCCCAGCCCAGCTGGCTGACGGATGCCGATGGCAACAACGTGACTATCTTCGGCATTGGCGCTGTGGCCGTCGTCGGAATCGGGGCCATGGTGCTCGGAGTCATCCTGATGTTCATCTGGTGGGCGGTGAAGCCCGACTTCTTCCGCGGCCAGACCCTCTCCAAGCGTCTAGACGTGCTGGTGCTGGTCGAGGCCGACGCCAAGATCGAGATGATGGGCCTGCCCGACTCCAACGAGCCTTTCATCGTCATCGCTCCCGACCTGTCAAACCTTCCTCCCGGGGAGACGGCCCTCGACCCCGAGACCGGTGAGCGCTTCACACGAAACGGTTCAGGCAGACACCAGGCCACGACGGATGGCGGCGACACCCCGGCCGAGTCGGGCGCGGCCGACAAGACCTGAGAGGCCAATAGCGGGCGGTAAGACCCGCTGAACAGAAACCCGGTCGGAGCGCAATTCGCGCCCCGACCGGGTTTTTTTCGTGTCTAACTGCACTGAAGGCCAAGAAAAATAGCACAGCGATGCCCGCCACGCCAAATTACCCCCATTAGAGGGTAATTAGGGGCAATAAATTCACAATGGGGACTTATGCCGGACACTATTTGTCCCTTGAATAGGGGGTGTCCACAGGTTTGTACACTCAGCGAGGGATCATCATGTCCACATTGCACCGCCGCCGCTCTCGGATCGGCGTAGCCTGCGTCACCGGTCTGGCGCTCATCGTCGGCCCGCTCTTGGTGGCGACGCCCGCCGCAGCCACTACCGACGGCACCGGCGTCGTCATCAATGAGGCGTACCTGAACGGCGGGAGCAGCAACGCTACCTACCTGAACAAGTTCGTCGAGCTCTACAACCCGACCGATTCAGCGATCGACCTCAGCGGCAAATCACTGCAGTATCGTGCGGCCGCTACCACGACGAGCCCCACGTCTACGCTTCCCCTCACCGGCACCATCCCTGCCAAGGGGTACTACCTGATCCAGGGCAACAGCAACAATCCCAACGGTGCCACGCTTCCAATTGCGGATGACACGAGCAATATCGCCTTCGCCGGCGGGAGCGGGACGCTGTTCCTCGCGAACACGACGACCGCACTGCCAGCCCCGGCCGTTGGATCGAACGTCAATGGCACGAACATCATCGACCTCGTCGGCTACGGTACCTCGAACACCTTCGAGACCGCGCCCGCGAAGGGCAACAGCGTCTCCCTGTCGCTCAACCGCACGAACGGCGTCGACACCGACAACAACGCGGCCGACATGACCGCGGCCACCCCTACCCCGACGAACGCCAGCGGTGACACGGAGTCGGCAACACCGACGCCTACGCCCACCCCGACCCCGACGCCGACGCCGACCGCGCCGCCGGTGAACGAGGTCCCCGTCATCGCGACCATCGCCGAGATTCAGGGCACGACCGACACGAGCCCGCTCGCCGGCCAGCGGGTCACCACCTCCGGAATCGTGACCGCCAATTACGCGACCGGCGGCTTCAACGGCTACTACATCCAGACCCCCGGAACCGGCAGCGCCATTGACCTCGCCGACCACAAGGCATCCGATGCGGTGTTCGTCTTCTCGGCTGCAACCGTGAATCTGGCCCCGCTCGGCCGACACGTCGAGGTGACCGGAGTCGTCAGCGAGTACCAGGGCCTCACCGAGATCACTGTGAACGAGGGCGACCTCACCGAGCTCGGGGATGCCCCGCGCATCGAGCCCGCGGCAATCGTCTTCCCGACGGACCCCGCCGAGCGCGAGAGCCTCGAGGGAATGCTGCTGGCACCCACGGGCGACTTCACCGTCACCGACAACTACGACACAAACTTCTACGGGTCGATCGCGCTGACCGCGGGCATCAGCCCGCTGATCCAGCCGACAACCGTGATGGAGCCGGGCAGCGCAGAGTTCGACCAGATGCTGGCCGCCAACAACGCCGCCGTCGTAACACTCGACGACGGTGCGAGCATCAACTTCAACGGCAGCTCCAACAAGTCCATCCCGCTGCCGTACCTCTCGACAACCGAGCCCGTCAGAATCGGGGCGGCCGTCACCTTCACCGCACCCGTGATCGTGGACTACCGCTTTGGCGGCTGGAACTTCCAGCCCCAGCAGCACCTGACTGCCGAGAACGCCGAGACCGTGCAGCCCGCGACCTTCGCGAACACCCGCACCGCAGCCCCGGCCGATGTGGGCGGCGACGCCACGCTGGCCTCGTTCAACGTGCTGAACTACTTCTCGACCACGGGTGACGAGCTGGCCGGCTGCAACTTCTACAACGACCGTGAGGGCAACCCCATCACGGTCAATAGAGGCTGTGACGTACGCGGCGCCGCCAACCAGGCGAGCCTTGACCGCCAGCAGGCCAAGATCGTCGCGGCCATCAACGCCCTCGACGCCGATGTCGTCTCCCTCGCCGAGATCGAGAACTCCCTCGCCGTCGGCCAGCCGACGCGTGACGAGGCTCTCGCCGAGCTGACCGCGGCACTGAACAGCGCCGCCGGCAGCGAGCTGTGGGCCTACGTCGCCTCCCCGACCGACCTGCCCGCAAACGAGGACGTCATCCGCACGGCCTTTATCTACAAGCCCGGCACGGTTCAGACCGTCGGCGACTCCGTCATCTATGACGACCCCGCCTTCGTCAACGCCCGCCAGCCGCTCGCCCAGGCCTTCCAGCTAGTAGGCGGCGGCGCCTCCACCGGGTTCCTCGCCATTGCGAACCATTTCAAGAGCAAGGGCAGCGGATCGGGCGCCGGCAACACCGACGCAGGAGACGGCCAGGGTTCCTCAAATGCCGACCGAGTGAAGCAGGCGACCGCGCTCGTCGCCTTCGCCGATCAGATGAAGGCCTCTTCGGGCCTCGACCGGGTGCTGCTCAGCGGTGACTTCAACTCCTACCTGAAGGAAGACCCGATCGACGTGCTCGTCGCCGCCGGTTACGTCTCCCTTGGAGAAGAAACGGGAAAGCAGACTTACTCCTTCGGTGGAATGGTCGGCTCGCTCGACTACATCTTCGCGAACGCCGCGGCACATACATCCGTCAGCGGCGCCGACATCTGGAACATCAACTCGGTCGAGTCGATCGCTCTGGAGTACAGCCGGTTCAACTACAACGCGACAAACTTCTACGAGCCGAACGCTTTTCGCTCGAGTGACCACGACCCCCTGGTCGTCGGCCTCAATCTGACGGGCGCCCCGCTCGTAGACATCAACCTGCTGAACATCAACGACTTCCACGGTCGTATCGACAGAAACACGGTGAAGTTCGCCGGAACGATCGAGCAGCTTCGTGCCATGTCAGGCGACGACAGCAGCGCATTCATCTCCGCAGGCGACAACATCGGTGCCTCGCTCTTCGCCTCCTCCTTCGAGCAGGACACCCCGACGGTCGACGTGCTGAACGCGCTGGAGCTCCGAGCATCCGGTGTGGGAAACCACGAGTTCGACGCCGGCTTCGCCGACCTGACCGGTCGCGTTGCCGATGAGGCAGACTGGAGCTACCTTGGCGCGAACGTCTATGAGAAGGGCACCGAGACTCCTGCCATGCAGGAGTACGAGATCATCATGGTCAGCGGCCTGCGCGTCGCCGTCATCGGCGCTGTCACCCAGGAGACGCCGACGCTCGTCTCCCCCGGAGGCATCTCCACGGTCGACTTCGGCAACCCCGTCGAGGCAGTCAACCGCGTCGTCGCCGAACTGACGGCCGATGACCTGGCCGACGTCTACGTCGCCCAGTACCACGAGGGTGCCGGAGCCGGAACACCCGACGGCGCCAGCCTCGAGGAGGAGCTCGGCCTCACGGCCAGCGCCTTCGCCGACATCGTCACGAACACCTCAGCCGAGGTCGACGCCATCTTCACCGGTCACACCCACAAGGTGTACGCATGGGATGCCCAGATCCCCGGCGCTGCCCTCGGCGACACCCGCCCCGTTCTCCAGACGGGCAGCTACGGCGCCAACATCGGCCAGGTCGTCCTCACGGTTGACTCGTCCGATGACTCCGTCGTGAGCTACTCGGCCCGCAACGTGTCGCGCGTCACAACGGCCGACGACGTCCTCGTCGCCGACTACCCGCGAGTCGCCGCGGTCAAAGCCATCGTCGACGGCGCCATCACCCGCTCCGCGGTTGTCGGCAACGAGCCGGTCGGCTCCGTGACCACCGACATCACCACCGCGTTCAACCAGCCGCCAACCGGACCCTCGACGCGCGACGCACGTGAGTCCGAGTCGACACTGGGCAACCTCGTCGCCGACGCTCTCGCATCCACCCTCTCTTCATCGGGGCGAGGCGGCGCCGAGGTCGGTATTGTGAACCCCGGCGGTCTTCGGTCTGACCTGGGCTTCGCCGCATCCGGCCTCGAAACGAGCGACGGCATCGTCACCTTCGCCGAGGCCAACGCGGTTCTCCCGTTCGTGAACAACCTCGGAACCACGACGCTCACCGGCGCCCAGTTCAAGATCGTTCTCGAGCAGCAGTGGCAGACGAACGCCGACGGCTCAATCCCGTCGCGTCCGTTCCTGAACCTGGGCCTTAGCAACAACGTGAATTACACGTACGACGCCGCGAGGATCATGGGCGACCGCATCACGGGTATCACCATCGACGGCCTGCCGATCGATCTGACACGGGATTACCGCGTCGGAACGTTCAGCTTCCTCCTTCAGGGTGGCGACAACTTCCGTGAGTTCGCAAACGGTGCGAACACGACCGACTCAGGACTCATCGACCGCGATGGCTGGATCAGCTACGTCAGGGACAACAGCCCGCTGTCACCGTCGTTCGACCGCCGCGGCGTCTCAGTCACGGGCGTTCCCGCATCCGCTCTCGACCCGGGAGCCACGGGAACCGTGCAGTTGGACAAGCTCGACCTGACCTCGCTCGGCAGCCCGGCGAACACCACGGTCAGCGCAGCCTTCGCGGGCAGCGCCGCCACGGCCGAGGAGTCGCAGGTCACTGCGGGTTCCGCCACGGTCGCCTTCACGGTGCCCGCGGATGTCGTCGGAACGGCCACCCTGGTGCTCACGGTTTCCCCGTCGAACACCGTCGTGCGCGTGCCGATCGCGGTGAATGCGATCGTCGTGCCGCCCATCGACCCGACGGACCCGCCCGTGGGCGACGTCACCGATGCCCGCGGAGCAGACAGCCTGACCGCGGAGCTTGAAGACCTCATCGCCCTCAGCGACGACACTGTCGAGGCGGGACAGTCAATCGAGGTGTTCGTCGGAACGCAGTACGCCGGGGAGCGCGTCTACGCGTACCTGTACTCGACGCCAATGGCACTCGGCAGCTCAATCGTCAGTGCCGCAGGAAATGTGCAGGTATTGATCCCAGCAAACGCTACCGCCGGCGCTCACCGCCTCGCCATTCAGGACGCATCGGGCGCTGTCATCGGCTGGGCCAACGTCACCATCGGCGCGAGCGTTGCCGCCGGCGTCGGAACCGGTGGGTCGAGCCTGGCCAAGACCGGGTCAGAGATCGCACCGCTGCTTATCGGTGCCATGCTGCTGCTCACGCTCGGGGGCGTCTTCATGCTCGGTCGCGGCCGCCGCAGCCTCTACCCCGTAAGCACGGAGGCCTAACCCGCCACACCGCACCAAACGCGCCGGGATCCCCCACAGGGTCCCGGCGCTTTGCGGTGCCCCGCCACACATGTCAGACGGATGCGCGGCGCGGGTTAAATACGAAAGCGGCCCGCTTTCGCGAACCGCCTCGATCTGTGCGCCCTAAGGGATTCGAACCCCTGGCCTTCTGATCCGTAGTCAGACGCTCTATCCAGCTGAGCTAAGGGCGCATTTCTGCACGTAGAGAAGAGTATCACGGCACCAGGCGCCGCGTGACGCGCTAGGACACGCGCAGGGTGACCTTCATTATCTTGCCCGTGGCGGTTCGGGGCAGGTCGGCGACGAAGATGACGTAGTCGGGTACCTTGAAGCCGGCGATCTTGAGGCGCGTCGCATCCAGAATCTCCTCGGCGGTAGCCTCGTGGCCCGGCCGCAGCACGATGAAGGCCTTGGGTCTCTCGCCCCAGTGCGGATGCGGCACGCCCACGACTGCGGCATCCAGCACCGCAGGGTGCGCGGCGAGGGCGTTCTCCACCTCGATGGTCGAGATGTTCTCCCCACCCGAGATGATGATGTCCTTGGCCCGGTCCTTGATCTCGATGTAGCCATCTGCGTGCATCACTGCCAAATCACCCGTGTGGAAGTAGCCGCCGCGGAACGCCTCGGCCGTTGCATCCGCATCGTTGTAATAGCCGAGCATGACGTTGTTGCCGCGCAAGACGATCTCGCCGATCGTCGTGCCGTCTGCGGGCACATCAGACATCGCTGAGTCGACGACGCGCGCAGACTCGGCCTGCACCATCGCGACGCCCTGGCGCGCGATCTTCACGGCCCGCTCGGCCGCGGTCAGCCTGTCCCACTCGGGCTGGTACTCGCAGATCGTGTACGGCCCGTAGACCTCGGTCAGGCCGTACACGTGCACGACCCCGATGGCGAGGCGCTCGAGCTGCTCGATCACGGTCGGCGACGGGGGCGCTCCAGCCGTCGTGATGTTCAGGGGGCGGGCCAGCGGATGCGCCTCGTCAGCGTTCGCGATGATCGAGCAGACGGTCGGTGCCCCGCAGAGATTGGTGACGCCGAGCTCATCTATCGCAGCCCAGACGGTTGCCGGCCGCACCGCCCGAAGCGGAACATGGGTGGCACCGGCCGCAGTGACGGCCCACGTCGTGCACCAGCCGTTGCAGTGAAACATCGGTAGGGTCCAGAGGTAGACCGAGTCGGGGCGGAACGAGTTGTGGAACACCTCACCGAGCGAGTTGAGGTAGGCGCCGCGGTGGCTGTAGAGCACGCCCTTGGGCTTGCCCGTGGTGCCCGACGTGTAGTTGATCGAGATGGCGCTGCGCTCGTCTTGAATATCCCAGACGAGCGGATGCGCCAGGGCGTCGCCGAGCACGTCACCCTCGACGAGGAAGGCCGCGAGGGGCACCTGGCCGAAGTCGCAGTCGGCGGCGCTTGCGGCGAGGCCAAACTCCGCATCGGCGAGCTCGATGACCCCGGTGAGTGTCGGTGCGGCGGCCAGTACGTCGCCCACGACGGGCGTGAACTCGGCGTCGATGAAGAGCAGCCGGGCTCCGCAGTGATTCAGGATGTAGTGGATCTCGTCCCGCGACAGCCGAGGGTTCAGCGCCACGAGCACCCCGCCGGCCAGCGGCACCGCGTAGTGCGCGATAAGCAGATCGGGGATGTTCGGGGCGAGGAACGCCACGCGGTCGCCGGGGGTGATTCGCGCCCGGATGGCCAGGGCCATCCGCTCGGCCGCCTGCCGGAATTCGGCATAGGTGAGCCTGCGCTCGCCATAGATGATGGCGGGCTTGTTCGGGAAGACCTCGGCGCTTCGCTCGAGAAAGCGCAGCGGGGTCAGGGGGGCGTCGTTCGGCGATCGGGTCGGGGTGTGCGTGCTCACGGTGTGACTCCTTTGTCGGGTGCTGCGGGGCCGTACTGAACGTCGGTCGAGGGCTACACGAAGGCGCTGACGCCGGTGAGCTGGCGACCGATCAAGAGCGCCTGGATCGACTCCGTGCCCTCGTAGGTGTGGATCGACTCGATGTCGACGAGGTGTCGGATAACGTGGTTCTCCAGCAGGATCCCGTTGCCGCCGAGCAGGTCCCGGGCGACCGAGGCGATCTGCCGGGCCGTGCGGGTGTTGTGGTACTTGCTCAGCGACGCCTGCATCGGAGTCAGCGTGCCCCGCGCATCCAGCTCAGCTAGCCGCAGGCAGTGCAGCTGCATAGAGGTGAGCTGGGCGAGCATGCCGGTGAGTCGCTCCTGAACGAGCTGGAAGCCGGCGAGCTTCTTGCCGAACTGCACGCGCTGGGTCGAGTAGCTGAGGGCCGCCTCGAACACGGCGGTCGCGTGGCCGAGTGCCGACCAGGCCACGCCGAGGCGGGTCGCTGCGAGCACGGTCGAGGCATCCGTGAAGGTGCGGGAGCCGGGCAGCACGTTCTCGAGCGGGATGCGCACGTTGCTGAGGACGATATCCGCCTGGTGGATGGCGCGCAAAGAGCCCTTGCCGGTCATCGTAGTGGCTTGGTATCCGGGCGTGTCCTGCTCGACGAGGAAGCCGCGCACGTTGCCGTTGCCGTTGTCCTCCTCGACGCGGGCCCAGACTACGGTGATGTCGCCGACCGAGCCGTTTCCGATCCAGCGCTTGGCGCCATTCAGCACCCACTGGTCGCCGTCTTGGCGGGCACTCGTTTCGAGGCCCGCGGAATCCGACCCGTGATCGGGCTCGGTCAGGGCGAATGCGCCCAGCTTCTCGGCCCGGGCCAGCGGCACCAGCCACTTCGCCTTCTGCTCGTCGCTGCCGAGCAGCGCGATGCTGCGCAGCGCGAGGCCACCCTGTACGGCGATTACGGTGCCCATCGAGCCGTCCCCGCGGGAGATCTCCATATTCACCAGTCCCGCCGCCAGCGGGGACATCGGGGTGAGGCCGGGGCCCTCGACGCCATCGGTGAGGAGGTCGAGGTAGCCGAGACGTCTTACGAGGTGCAGCGGATACTCGGCCTTCTCCCACGCGTCGGCCAGCTCGTCGAGGGTGTCGACCGAGAAGGTGCGTGCCCTGTTCCAGATCTCCCGGTCGGCCGCCGGGATATCGGCGAAGACGCCATAGAAGTCGGTGTCGAGCGGGGCGGAGACGTCGTAGTCGGTCATGATGCGTGCGGTGTCCTGTTCCTAGCCGGATGCGCCGCATCCGCTTCGACAGCGACGGCGCTGAAGAACGATCATGCCAAGCGGGCATCGGCGCGGTAACCCCCCTCGGGAGGTGGTTCGCAGGTGCCTGGCAGGGTGCGGGTCAGGGCAGGATGCGGGTCAGGGCAGGATGCGCTGACGCCGGGCCGCTGCGACAGCCTCCGTGCGGCCGTGCACGCCGAGCTTGGCGTTGATCGACTTCATATAGCCCTTGACGGTGACCGGCTGAAGCAGGAGGCGGCGAGCGGTCTCGGCGTAAGAGCAGCCGAGGCCGACTTGGGCGAGCACCTCGAGTTCGCGCCGGGTCAGCTGAGGCGCCGAGCCGAAGGGTTGGGGCACGCCATGCCCCTGGGCGGGGGCCGGGCCGA
>JBBATW010000011.1:0-81808 GCA_040398585.1 Agreia sp. | reverse complement strand
TGGCCTCGTTGTCGGAGCCGAGCAGCGCGGCCACGGTCTGAACGTCGTGCGGGAAGGTGTCGACGTGGGAGTGGTCGTTTGCGTCGCTCGCAGCTCGGGGACCGCGGAGCGTGTAGGCGGTCACGGGGTCGGAGCCCGGCGCCCGGCCGAGGCCGAGATCGATGCGTCCCGGATACATCGCCTCGAGCAGGGCAAACTGCTCGGCGATGGCAAGAGGGGCGTGGTTGGGCAGCATTACTCCGCCCGAGCCGATCCGGATGCGGGTGCTGTTCGCGGCGAGATGCGCGATGAGAACCCCGGGGGATGTTGCAGCGACGGCCTGCATGTTGTGATGCTCAGCCACCCAGTAGCGGGTGAATCCCAGATCGTCGGCGCGTCGTACCAGCGAGACGGCTGCGGCCACGGCGTCGGCGGTGGTCTGGTCGGTACGCATGGGCACGAGGTCGAGAACTGAAAGTGAAAGCATCATTCACGATAAGCCGCTTCAGTGTCCGGCTATTCCCGCACCCTGCGCTCTTCGACGCCTGAAGGCTGACAATTGCTGAAGAAAAAGCGCCGAAACCCTGCGTAGATGCCGGGAATTATGGCGCATCGCGCTTAAGGTGGCCATGTGCGGCATGCCGATAAGAACGATAATCCCGTCGAGGAAAACTTTGGCGAGCCGGAATCTACGGCCCGGCCCCTCATCAACCTGAGCTCGGAGAGCCGGGTCGAACCCAATCGAGAGCGCTGGCGCAGCGAGCTGGGCATGATCGGCGGGGCGTCGCCCCTCGTGCACTTCGACGACTCCTCCCGCGCCCGAATCGAACTGTCTGCGACGCACCCCAGCGGGCTGGCACAGTTCATCACCGGCAGCCCCACGCTCCTCTCCAGCCTGATCCGAGACGAGCTCGCCCTGCGTTCGGCAAGATTCGCCGCCGCGGCCATCACCGACAAGGGCGTCGAATTGCGCTCTGTGCGCGGCATCGACGCCGTCAACCTGGCGATCGGTTTCGCCCAGTGGCGTCGCGGCGAAGAGACCTTCAACGCCCCGGTGCTGCTTCGCCCTGTAGCTCTTCGCCGTTTCGGCCGAGACTTCGAACTCAAGCTGCGGGGTGAGCCCTACGTCAATCCAGAGCTGGCCCGTGCGCTCAAGGACCAGTTCGAGATCAGTCTCGATACCGCCGCCATGGTCGCTCTCGCCGTGAACAACGGCGTCTTCAAGCCCCAGCCCGTCATCGACAGC
The DNA here is from genome assembly GCA_040398585.1 of Agreia sp. Lineage (GTDB taxonomy): Bacteria > Actinomycetota > Actinomycetes > Actinomycetales > Microbacteriaceae > Agreia. Next base: position 80,583 of record JBBATW010000011.1, on the reverse strand, counting down.
CTTCGCGCGCTGACATCTCACATCGCCTGGTTCAGTGTTGCCCCCCGGCTCGCGGTCTCCACTTTTGCGGATGTCGCCCAGGATATGGTCGTCGATGCCCGTTCCCTGGCGCATCCGGTTCTCGACGCGCTCGCGGGCAACGTCACGGCCAGGCGCAATGTGCAGGATTCCTACCACCCCGTCGAGGCGACCCCACAAGACCTGCGTTCCCCGTCTACTGACACGCTGCTCCTGGACGCCGACCCCGAGCAGGAGAACGTCATCGCGCAGATCGGCGCCGGCAACTCTCTCGCGATCAAGACGCTGCCCGGAACCGGTGGCACGCAGACGATCGTCAACGCCGTCGGTGCCCTGATCTCGCAGAACAAGCGCGTTCTGATCGTGAGCCCGCGTCGGTTGAGCCTGCGCGGCATCGCCCGACGGCTGACGGATGTGGGGCTGCCCGGCGTGGCAGTGTCTCCCCGCACGCTGCGGCGAGACCTGATCCAGTCGATCGGTCGCAATGAAAAGGCGCGCCAGCCGCATGTCAATGACGTCGACGAGGCACTGGTCAGGCTTCGGAATGTCTTGCTCGACTATCGGGGTTCGCTCTCGCGTGTCGATCCCGTCCTGAAGGTCTCCGTATTGGACGCCCTGCGGGAGCTTGCCAGGCTGGAGCTGCTGTCGAGGCCGCCGTCGACGCGCGCCCGGCTCGACCGTCGCGCCCTCGAGGGGCTCGCCTCCGGCCGCCAGCGCGCGGCCAAGGCCCTCAGCAAGGCGGCCGCCCTCGGTGAATTCCGCTATGGTCCAGACGACTCGCCGTGGTACGGGGCGGCCTTCTCCTCGGCAGACGACGCCCAGCAGGCCCATCACCTTGCCAAGAGACTGCACTCGAGCGACCTGCCCATGCTGCTTGATGGTGCGTGGGAGCTCATCGGCCAGACCCGCATGCGGCCGTTCTTCTCGATCGCCGAGCTCGGCGTCTACCTGCGGCTCCTCCTCGATTTGCGTGAGACCCTCGACAAGTTCCTGCCCGTGGTCTTTGACCGTCCCCTCACGGAGCTCATTGCCGCCACGGCCCCCCGACGCGATTCGCCGCAGCTGACCTCGACCAGCCGGCGCCGGCTGAAGGGGCTTGCCCGGGAGTATGTGCGTCCGGGCGTGCACATCAGCGATCTCAATGAGTGGCTGCGCCGAATCCAGCAGCAGCGTACCCTCTGGTTCAGATTCGCCGCCGCCGGGATCCCACCGGAGATCCCGATCGGCATCGCAGACGTGCAGGTCTCCTTCCAGCGGGTCACGAACGATCTCGCCGCGCTGGATCTGCCGCTCGGCAGTGTCGGCACTGCCAGGCAGCTCTCCAGCCTACCGATCGATGAGCTGGTCACGATGGTCGAGGGCCTCGCCGCCGACTCAGAGGTGCTCGCAAACCTGCAGGAGCGCACGGCACTGATCGACAGCCTGCGCGAGCACTCCCTCGACCCCCTGCTCGCCGACCTCTCGCAGCGGCACATCCCCGAAGCCGATGTCGCAGACGAGCTCGAGCTCGCCTGGTGGCAGTCGGTGCTCGAGCTGATGCTCGCCAATGACCGGGCCCTGCTCGGCGCCAACACCGGGGTACTCGATCGCCTCGAGGCCGACTTCCGCCTCGTTGACGAGGCCCATGCCTCCGCCAGCGGGCAGCTCCTCGCCTGGCAGCTCGCCGAGACCTGGAGTGTGGGGCTCGTCGACCATGCGGACGAGGCCGACGCACTGAAGGCACTGCTGAAGAAAGGTCCGGTCGACTCGGCGTCGCTCAACAGGGCGGCCCCCCATCTCGGCCGGGTCATCGCCCCCGTCTGGCTGGCATCGCCCTACGAGGTAGCCAGCATCTCCGACGCCATCCACTTCGACACGGTGATTTTGGTCGACGCCGGAGCCACGACCCTCGCGGAGAACATCGGCGCGATTCGCCGGGCCCGTCAGGTCGTGGCGTTCGGAGATCCCGTCACCCAGACGCCCTCCCGTTTCTCCATCGCCATCGCCGGCCGCGCCGATGCGGAGATGAACTCGGGCCTCGGCGCCGAGCTCGCTGCCGACGGCGCTACCGGCCTCGCCGGCCTCGGGTCACGCGTGTCGTCCGTGGAGGAGTTGCACGCCGAATCCGTTCTGGCGAGGCTGGCCGAACTGGTTCCGACGCTGCCGCTCACTCGCAGCTACCGCGCCGGCGGCGAAGACCTGGCAGAGCTCGTGAACCATCGTTTCTACGGCGGCAAGATCGATTCGCTGCCCTGGGCCGGAACCTTCCTCGGTCACGGCAGCCTTGCGCTGCACTACATCGAGGGCCGCGGCGGCATGCCCGACACCGAGACGGGCGCGGTCGAGAGTGTCGACGACGAGGTCGATCGCGTCGTGACGCTCGTGCTGGATCATGCCCAGCGCTATCCCCGTGAGTCGCTCATGGTGATCACCGCGAGCCCGAAGCACGCGGTACGGGTGCAGCAGGCCGTGCTCTCGGCGTTTGCCAAGCGCAGCGACCTCAGCGACTTCATCCTCGGCGACCGGGCCGAGCCTTTCATGGTGGCGACCCTCGACCAGTCGGTCGCGCAGAGCCGCGATCGGGTCATCTTCTCGGTCGGCTACGGCAAGACCACGCACGGCCGGGTGCTCAGCAATTTCGGACCTCTCGCGGCCGAGGGCGGCGAGCGGTTGCTCGCGGTAGGCATGACCCGAGCACGCCGTTCAATGGACATCGTCAGCTGTTTCCACCCCGGCGACATCGATGAGGAGCGGATGGCGCACGGCGTCGTGGCTCTCCGCCAGATTCTGCTCGAGGTCGAGAACGGTCCCACCCCCGACACCTTCTCCAGCCCGGGCGACGCCCTGCTGATCGACCTGGCGCGCCGACTCGGCGCCCGGGGCCTCGAGGTGGCCTTCGAACATCGCGGCAAGCTGACCCTGGTGGCCTCTCACGACGGTCGAGCGATTGCGGTCGAGACCGACTCGGTCGTGCACACGTCGAGCCTTCGCGAATCCCTGCGGCTTCGCCCCGACATGCTTCGCCGCCTCGGCTGGCACTACCTGCGAGTGCACAGTTTCGAGCTCTTCAGCAACCCTGAGGCCGTCGCCGCTCGTATCGCACAGGTCATCGGTGTGCGGGAGCTGAAGGCGGTGGAGTGGCCGCCCGGCAATGAGACGGCGCCCCTGCCGCTGAACCGCTAGACGTGGCCGAGCCAGAGATCCACCGGGTGGGACCGCGCCGCGTCAGAACGGATGCCGTGTTCGGCTCCGAGCCGAACCCGCAGCTGGTCGACGGGGACGAGAAAGAGAACTCGCGTGGCGGCGACGCCAACGACGATCGTTTGACGCAGGACAAGCCGCCGCACTGGGGCTGAAACCGCCCCCAGTGCCTGCGTGCTCAGGGCTGGCTCTTGGCCTGGGTCGCCAGGAGGTCGCGAATCTGAACGAGGAGCTCGGCCTCGGTCGGGGGAAGCTCGGTGGCCTCCTCGGTACCGGCCTTCTTCTTGCGCTCGGTGAGCTTCTTGAGGTGGTTCAAAGGCATGACGAACGCGAAGTAGATCACGGCGGCCGTGATCAGGAACTGGATGATCGCCGCGAGAATCCCACCGACCCCAATTGTTGCCACGCCTACGTTTAGTGGGAGCGCATCCTTCAGGGTCGCCGAGTTGAAGATCGCGCCGATCAGCGGATTGAACAGGTTGTTGACGACCGATGTGACGACGGCCCCGAATGCCGTGCCGATGACGACGGCCACGGCCAGGTCCATCACGTTGCCGCGGAGGATGAAATTCTTGAAGCCGGAGATCACAGGGATGCCTCTTTGGCCTTGGCGGCCGGCGCGGGAGTGGGAGACGCCGCCGGCTTGGACTCGCTCGACTTGGACTCGCTCGACTTGGACTCGCTCGACTTGGACTCGCTCGACTTGGACTCGCTCGACTTCGACTCACCGGCCGGTAGCGAGGAGCTTGAGGATCCCTTGCTTCCGCCGGCCGCGGCGCGTGAGTCGGTGCGGTAGAAGCCGGAACCGTTGAAAGTGACGCCGACCGCGCTGAAGATCTTGCGCAGCGGGCCACCGCATACGGGACAAACGCTCAGTGAGTCATCCGTGAACGCCTGATGAATATCGAAGGCGTTGGTGCACTCCGTACAGCGGTAGGAATAGGTGGGCACGAGGGGTTCTCCAGAAGTTAGAAAGTGAGGATTCGGGTGGGCGTGACAACGCCGGTGACGGGCTGGTCGTGGAGTTCGCTGGGCAGTTGGCTGACAACCTCGTCATCGAAGACGATCGCGAAGACCGGCGGGCACTTCTCCATGCTGCCGAGCGTGCGATCGAAGTACCCTCGACCCCAGCCGAGACGCGTGCCTGCCTCATCGATGGCGGCGGCGGGGATCAGGATCAGGTCGACATCGTTGATGACCAGCGGGCCCATGATCTCTCCCACGGGCTCGGGCATTCCGTGCAGCCCTTCGGTCTCGGTTTCGCCATCGCCGTAGGTCCAATCCAAGAGACCGTCGTCGCGAGTGATGGGAAAAAGAATTTGAATTCCCTCGTCGCGAGCCCAATTCAGGAAGTCCCGGGTATTGGGTTCGTTGACCGCCGAGAGGTAGCACGCGACGATCCGGGCGTCGGATTCAGTCACGAGCTGCGTCAGCATTCGGGTAAAGCCCTCGGTTGCCGAGTCACGTTCCACGCTCGTACGCGTTCGTCGTCGTTCACGTAACTCCGCACGCAGAGCGCGCTTGACAAGGCTTGCGTCGGTCACCATTTGATCAATTTTAGGTGCATACGGGCGTTCGCGAAGTGACACATGCCGCCAAACGGGGCGCACGGCAGTCGATATCCTTGTCAGCATGGCTAAACACATAACCAAAGCAGTCATTCCGGCCGCGGGTCTCGGTACTCGATTCCTGCCGGCTACCAAGGCATTGCCGAAGGAGATGCTGCCGGTGGTCGACAAACCGGCCATCCAGTACGTCGTCGAGGAAGCTGTGATGGCCGGCCTGAACGATGTGCTGGTTGTCACGGGCCGCAACAAGCACGCCCTCGCCAACCACTTCGACCGGGTCACCGAGCTCGAGGCCACGCTCGAGTCAAAGGGCGACGGCCACAAGCTCCGGATGGTGAACGAGGCCACCGGTCTTGCCGAGATGCACTACGTCCGCCAGGGTGATCCTCGCGGTCTGGGCCACGCGGTGCTGCGTGCCCGAATGCACGTGGGCGATCAGCCCTTCGCCGTACTTCTGGGCGACGACCTCATCGACGCCAACGACGACCTGCTGTCCCGAATGGTGAGGGTAGCCGAGGACCGTGAGGTCACCGTCATCGCCCTCATGGAGGTCGACCCCTCGATGATCCACCTGTACGGGGTCGCATCGATCGAGGCCACTGACGAGGAGGGGCTTGTGCGGGTCACCGGCCTGGTGGAGAAGCCGACGGCAGCCGAGGCGCCGTCCAATTACGCGATCATCGGGCGCTACGTGCTGCAGCCTGAGGTCTTCGACATTCTGGAGAACACGCCGCCGGGCAAGGGCGACGAGATCCAACTGACGGATGCCCTGCAGACGCTGGCGGTCGACCCGAGTATCGCGGGCGGCGTCTACGGGGTGGTCTTTCGCGGCCGCCGATTCGACACCGGCGACAAGCTCTCCTACATTCAGGCCATCGTGCAGCTGGCCAGTGAGCGCGACGACCTCGGCCCCGAGCTTCGGCCGTGGCTGAAGGAGTTCGCCAAGGGACTCTGAATCCCGCGGCTGCAGGCCTGACCGTCGTGAAGTGGCACAACAACTAAGATCGGCTCAATCATGTTCGTGCCCACGCTTTCCGACGGTCCGGTGACCCTGAGGCCAATTCGACTGCGGGACGCCCGTGTGCTGGAGCGTGAGCTGATGGAGAATCGCACCTGGCTCCGCAAATGGGAGGCGACCAATCCCTACGGCCCCCTGTCTTTCGACACCCGCGCGAGCATCCGCTCACTGCAGGCGAACGCCCGGGCCGGCTACGGGCTGCCCTTTCTGATCGAGTACGACGGGGAGGTCTGCGGGCAGATCAATGTGTCCTCCATCAGCTACGGCTCGGTCTCCTCGTCGAGTATCGGCTATTGGGTCTCCCAGCGCTTCGCCGGCAAGGGGATCACTCCCACCGCGGTGGCCCTCGCCTCGGATTACGTGTTCAGTCAACTGCGCCTGCACCGCATCGAGATCTGCATCCGACCGGAGAACGCCCCGAGCCTGAGGGTCGTTGAGAAGCTGGGCTACCGCTATGAAGGCCTCCGCCGCCGCTTCATCCACATCAACGGTGACTGGCGGGATCACTTCTGCTTCGGCCTTGTTGCGGAGGAGCTGTCGATGAGCGTTCTGACGCGCTGGCGCACCGGCCTCGTTCCGGCGGGCCAGGGCTGCGTGCCCTACTCCGACGTCGAGGCGGCACGGACGCCCATTGTCTTGGACCGGCCGCGCTAGGCAATTGCACAGAAAGTTTTCCGACACACGTGGTTGGCGGGCCCCGAACGGGGTTTCGGCCTCCTACCTTTGAGAAATGACATCAGACTGGTTTGGCGGAGGCCTCATCATGGCCGTCGCTGCTGGACTCTGGCTTATTTACTTCATGCCCGCGTTCACGAGGCGGAGCCAGTATCTGGCGACCGAGCGCAACGCGGTTCGCTTGCAACAGGCCCTGCGCATCCTTGCGGAGACCGCCGAAGTGCCCGATGAGATTCGCGCCGAGACCACCGCGCGCAGCGTAGCCGAGCACCAGCGGTACCTGAAGAAGACGACGCTGACGCATGTGCCCGCCGCGGTGCTGGCCGCAGCACGTATTCGCCGCGCTCGGGGCCTCACCAGCTCATTCCTCTTGGTCTCCATAGTGGTCGCCGGCCTCGCCGGCCTGCAGTACGCCCTTCCCGGGGCGTTGCTGATCGCAGCCGTCGGCGCTGTCTGTGCCGTCAGCTGCCTGGCTGTTCTGGTCAGCCTTGCCAAAGCGGGCCGGGGCATCCGCCTTCCGGCGCCGCGGAACGACTCCGGATCCGCGTTCGTCGACCACTCGGCATCCTTCGACGCCCAAGTCGGGCTCGAGGCGACAGGCCAGCCGATGGCCGTCGTTGTCAGCTCATGGCTGCCGACGCCCTTGCCCAAGCCGTTGTATGCCTCTAGGGTCATCACCCCGGGGCTCGCCGGAACGGCGCCCGCGGTGGCGCGTGAGGTGTCTCTCGACATCGAGGCGGAGGTTCGCCGTGCAGCGCTCGACGCCGAGCGTGGCGTGCGGGCTGCTGTCGTGGCGGCCGAGTCGGCGTCGGCGACGTTGGCATCGGTCAGCCCCTTCGCGAGCATGGGAATCGTTGACACCGAGGCGGGTGCCGACGGCGCCGCCATCGATCTTGATGCGGTGCTGGCCCGCCGCCGCGCAGGCTGACGCGAGAGAGCCGGCCCTCGGGTTCGTGATAGTCTTCAACAGCAGTTTCTGGGGCATTGGCGCAGCTGGTAGCGCGCCTCGTTCGCATCGAGGAGGTCAGGAGTTCGAATCTCCTATGCTCCACATGAACCGCAGAAAATATCCCCGGGTGACCGGGGATTTTTTCATTTATCGCCGTCTGTTCATTTCAGGGTAAGAGGAGCCGCACCGCATGAGCCTCGACGACAACACCGTGCCGCCCGGCCTCCTAAGCCTCATGCCCGACTCCTTTGACGAGGACGTTGTCTTCAGCGCCTTCGAAGAGTGGGCCACCGGCCGCGGTCTGGCCCTCTATCCGGCGCAGGAGGAGGCCGTGATGGAGATCGTCGCGGGCTCAAACGTAATCCTGTCTACACCGACCGGCACGGGCAAGTCCCTGGTCGCCATCGGTGCGCACGCGGCCGCCATCGTGCGTGGCCAGCGCAGCTACTACACCGCACCGATCAAGGCCCTGGTGTCGGAGAAGTTCTTCGCCCTGGTCGACGTCTTCGGTGCCGCGAACGTGGGCATGGTCACGGGCGACTCCTCCGTGAACCCGGATGCGCCCATCATCTGCTGCACCGCGGAGATTCTAGCGAACGTGGCTCTCCGCAAGGGCGCGTCGGCCGACGTCGGCCAGGTCGTGATGGACGAGTTTCACTTCTACTCCGACCCGGAGCGCGGCTGGGCATGGCAGGTGCCGCTGCTGGTGCTGCCGAACGTGCAGTTCATTCTGATGTCGGCGACCCTCGGTGACGTTTCGTGGCTCGCCAAAGACCTGTCGGAGCGCACGAGCCGGGAGACCGCCGTTGTCACCGGTGTGGAGCGCCCTGTTCCCCTGCACTACTACTACGCCCAGACGCCCGTGCAGGAGACCGTCGAGGAGCTGCTGGAGACCCACCAGGCCCCCGTATACATCGTGCACTTCTCCCAGCTCGCCGCCCTCGAGCGCGCGCAGTCGCTGACGAGCATCAAGGTTGCGACCCGCGAGCAGCGCGATGAGATCGGCGAGGTGATCGGCGGCTTCCGTTTCACGACCGCCTTCGGCAAGACGCTGAACCGGCTGATCCGTTCCGGCATCGGCGTGCACCACGCGGGAATGCTGCCCAAATACCGCCGGCTCGTCGAGCAGCTGGCCCAGCAGGGCCTCCTCCGGGTTATCTGCGGCACCGACACTCTCGGTGTGGGGATCAACGTGCCTATTCGCACCGTGCTCTTCACCGCGCTGACAAAGTTCGACGGCACGAAGATGCGCCAGCTCAACGCCCGCGAGTTCCACCAGATCGCCGGGCGTGCCGGGCGTGCCGGCTACGACACCGCCGGAACCGTCGTGGTGCAGGCGCCCGAGCACGAGAGCGAGAATCTCAAGGCCGTCGCCAAGGCCGGCGACGACCCCAAGAAAAAGAAGAAAATCGTGCGTAAGAAGGCGCCCGAGGGTTTCGTCTCCTGGGGCGAGCCGAGCTTTCTGCGCCTCGTCGACGCCGAGCCTGAGACGCTGTCCTCGAGCATGGCCGTGAGTCACTCGATGGTGCTGAACGTTATCGCCCGGGAGGGCGACGCATTCACCGAACTGCGCGAGCTCATCGAGGGCAGTCACGAGCCGCGGCATCGCCAGTTGGCTCACCTGCGGCAGTCGCTGGCGATCTACCGGACGTTGCGGACCGCCGAGGTCGTCACGCAGACGCCCGTGGCGGAAGGCGGCAACGACCACATCCGTCTCACGGTCGACCTGCAGGCCAACTTCGCGCTCAACCAGCCGCTGTCGCCGTTCGCCCTCGCGGTGTTCGACCTGCTCGAGATGGACTCCGAAAGCTACGCCCTCGACATGATCTCGGTCTTGGAGTCCACCCTCGAAGACCCGCGACCGGTGCTGTCGGCCCAGCAGTTCGCCGCCCGCGGCGAGGCCGTCGCCTCAATGAAGCGCGAGGGGATCGAATACGACGAGCGCATGGAGCTTCTTGAGTCGGTCACCTGGCCCAAGCCCCTCGAGGGCCTGCTGGGCGAGGCCTTCAGCGTCTACAGCGCCTCTCAGCCCTGGATCGGCGACTTCGAGCTGAAGCCGAAGTCGGTCGTTCGTGACATGTACGAACGCGCCATGACGTTTGGCGACTTCACCAACTTCTACAAGCTCGCCCGCAGCGAGGGCCTCGTGCTGCGCTACCTCTCGGACGCGTTCCGGGCGGCCCGCCAGACAATCCCCGACGAGGCCAAGACCGAGGAGTTGCGCGACATCATCGAGTGGCTCGGCGAGCTCGTGCGCCAGGTCGACTCCAGCCTGCTGGACGAGTGGGAAGAGCTCACCAGCGCCGACCCCGATGAGCGCCGCGACGGCACCGCCGTACTGCCCCCCGCGCCGCGCCTTCTGACGTCGAACACTCGCGCGTTCACGATTCTGGTGCGCAACGAGCTCTTCCGCCGGGTGCAGTTCGCCGCACTGGAGAAGTACGAGGAACTCGGTGAGCTGGATTCAGCGGCCGGCTTCGACTCCGACGCCTGGGCCGACGCGATGGACGCGTACTACGAGTTGCACGACGAACTGCTCACCGATGCGGATGCCCGAGGCGCGGCCATGCTGATCATCGAGCCTGGCCCCGGAATCTGGAATGTGCGGCAGATTTTCCATGACCCGAGCGACGACCACGACTTCGGCATCAGTGCCACGATCGATCTGGCGGAATCCAACGAGCAGGGCGTTGCCGTTGTGCGGGTGACAGCGGTCAACCAGCTTTAGAGGGCCCGTAATCGCGATAGACTCGGGTCTAAGACAATGCTTCCCAGCGGCTCGAACCGCACGAAAAGATCGGCGGTTTCGCTATGAAGGTCATGGTTTTCATTCTCAGCATGGTGCTCTTCGTCGGAGGCTTCGCGCTGATGGGCTACGCATTCAGCATCAACGACATCGGCCAGACCCACTTCAACGTCGGAATGTTCGTGGGCGGCCTGATCGCCTCCTCGGTGGCGGTCTTCATTCCGATGCACGTGCTCAACTGGGCCGACCGGGCCTGATCCAACTTTCGGCTGCAAGCTCGTCTCCTGATTACCAGGCGGCGGGCTTGTAGTCTTTGAGGAAGACGCCGTACTGGTCTGTGCCCGCCTCACCCATGACGATCGGGTCGTACACGCGGGCAGCTCCGTCTACCAGGTCCAGCGGGGCGTGGAAGCCCTCCTCGGCCAGCCTCACCTTGGTCGGGTGCGGACGCTCGTCGGTGATCCAGCCGGTGTCGACGCTGGTCATCAGGATGCCGTCCTGGAGCATCTCGCCCGCGCTCGTGCGGGTGAGCATGTTGACCGCGGCCTTGGCCATGTTCGTGTGCGGGTGGCCCGGGCCCTTGTAGCGACGGCCGAACTGGCCCTCCATGGCCGAGACGTTCACGATGTACCTGCGGCGGGCGTCAGAGGCCATCATCGAGGGCCGCAGACGGCTGACCAGGATGAACGGGGCCGTCGTGTTGCAGAGCTGTACCTCGAGCATCTCGAGGGGGTCGACATGCTCGACGTTCTGGGTCCAGCTGTTCACCTCGTGCAGGTCGGGCACGAGGCCGCCCGCATCGATTGCGGTGCCGTCGGCGAGGCGCTCAAGTGACGACGAGCCCGCGGTCATCGCCAGCTCCGTCAACTCGTTCGCCGTGAGGCCAGCGGCCGTCAAGGTGTCGGCGACCAGGGCGCTCGAGCCGAGAATCGGATGCGCCGCGATAGACGCTGCGAGTGCCTCCGGGTGTGGGTCGTTGGTGTGTCCGAAAGTCAGCAGCTTCGGCAACGGGCCGGGGGGGAGCGGCGCGAGTTCGGCATCCGTCAGCGGCGCATACGAGCCGGGACTGCGTTTGACCGTCTGGGCCGCGTTGTTGATCAGGATATCCAGGGGGCCGGCAGCCGCGACCGAGTCGGCGAGGGCGATTACCTGGGCGGGGTCGCGCAGATCGATGCCGACGACCGTCAGGCGGTCGAGCCAGTCGGCGGCGTCGGGCAGGCCTGCGAAGCGGCGCACGGCATCGCGGGGGAAGCGTGTCGTGATGGTCGTGTGGGCGCCATCGCGCAGCAGGCGGAGAGCGATGTACATGCCGATCTTGGCCCGGCCCCCGGTCAGGAGCGCCCGCTTGCCAGTGAGGTCGGTGCGCTGGTTGCGCTTTTCGTGGCTCATCGCCGCGCAATCCGGGCAGAGCTGGTGATAGAACGCGTCGACCAGCGTGTAGTGCTGCTTGCAGATGTAGCAGGCGCGGGACTTCAGCAGAGTTCCGGCTGAGGGCACTTCGAGCGTTGCCGCGAGCGGGATGCCCCGGGTCTCATCATCGATGCGGTCGGCAGCGCCAGTGGCGGTGGCCGCGACGACCGCGCGGTCGGCGGCGTTTATGGCAGCGCGCTTCTCCCGGCGGCCATGGTTCTTGACCGCCTTGAACATCCCGGCGGTGGCCCGGCGCACGGCGACGAAGTCGGGGTGTTCGTCGTCGAGCAGGTGCATTCCGCCGAGAACCCTCAGGGTTGTCTCAAGTTCCTCGGGGGCGATGCCCTCGGGGGCGATCCCCTCGGCCGCCACGCCGTCAAAAGATTCGTCGGGCAGGGCGGAGGCGTCGGTGTTTTCGGTCATAGCTGGCTAATTCTACCAAGGCATACCGGCACGCCCAGCTGAGGCCCGGGCCTGCCCTAGGCTTCGGCGGGAACCGTCGGCCGCCCGGCGGACTCGACGCGCTTGGGCAGGGCGAAGACGAGCAGGAATGCGACGAGACTAAGCCCCGTCGAGACCATCATCGCGAGTGTGGCGCTGTGGGCGAAGGCGATGGCCGCGGCATCCGAGCCCTGGGTGTCGAAGCTCAGGGTGCCGAACAGCACGCTGCCGATAACGGCGACACCGATGGCGCTGCCGACCCGCTGCACGGTGCCCAGGATACCGCTGGCGGCGCCCGCCTCGTCGCGGTCCACCGTCGCCACGATGAACGAGGTGTTGGGGGCGATGAAGAAGCCGCCGCCGATACCGGCGATCAACAGCGGCAGGATCAGCTCCCAGACCGTGATGTTCGCGCCCACGGCGAGAAGCACGCCAAGAACCCCGGCCAGGCCGAGTGTGAGCATGCCGACGCCGAGCACGAGCACGCCACGACCCAGCCGATGGGCCACCCGGTCGCTCTGGGTCGCCCCGATGATGCTGCCGATAGCAAACGGCATGGCCACGAGACCGGACTCGAGGGGGCTGGCGCCGAGGCCCGCCTGCCAGAGAATCGTGATCGTGAAGAAGATGCCGGTGAAGGCCGCGAAGTAGACGAGGGCGAGCAGGGTGCCGCCGGCGAAGGCGGGGTGGCTGAACAGGTGCGGGGGGACGATCGGATCGTGGCCGAGACGTGCCTCTCGGATCTCCCAGAACGCGAATGCGATCAGGAGCAGGAGGCCGCCAATGAGGGTGAGGTAGGTCCACGCGGGCCAGCCGACGGACTGGCCCTCAATCAGGGGCACGAGCACGGCAGTAAGACCGCCGGAGAGCAGGAACAGGCCCAGCCAGTCGACCTTCTTGGCGGCGGGGGAGCCCTCGGCGCTCGGCAGGAGGAATAGCGCGGCGACCATGGCGATGATTCCGATGGGCAGGTTGACCGCGAACACGAGGCGCCAGCCGATGCTCTCGCCGAAAGCCTGGATGATGAGCCCGCCGACCAGCGGGCCCAGGGCGGCCGAGACGCCGAGTACCGCGCCGAGCACGCCGAACGCCTTGCCGCGGTCACGGCCGACGAACATCCGCTGGATGAGCGCGGTGATGGCGGGGAAGAAGATTCCGCCGGCTGCGCCCTGAACGACGCGGGCGATGATCAGCTGGAGGCTGTCCTGGGCCAGGCCGCAGGCGAGGCTCGCCGCAGTGAACAGGCCGAGGCCCACGAGAAAGATGTACCTGTGCCCGAAACGGTCGCCGACGCGGCCCGCGGGGATCAGGGTGAGGCCGAAGGCGAGGGCATAGCCGGAGATGATCCACTCGAGGGTGGAGCTCGATGCGCTGAGGCTGTCGCGGATGCTGGGCAGCGCGACGTTGACGATGGTGGTGTCCAGGAGCGACATGAACGCACCCACCATCAGTACCGCGAGGGCAAGCCAGGAACGTCTGTTTGTCATGCTGATCTGAGTCCTTTTCGCGCGGGGGACCTTGGTCTAAATGATCAAGGCGAGGCGCACCTCGCATACTCTTACACGCCCGGCGGTTCTCTGCAATTCCGGGCGGTTGATCTAGGCTCGGAGCATGGCTACCCCTGAATTCATTACGGAAATCCGCGCCCTGATCGGCACCAGGCCGCTGTGGCTTCCGGGCGTAACCGCCGTCGTGGTTCGAGGCGACGAAACCCTGCTCGTGCGCCGAGCCGATACCGGCGAGTGGACACCCGTGACGGGCATCATCGACCCCGGTGAGGAGCCCGCTGTGGCCGGTGTGCGTGAGGTGCTAGAAGAGGCTGACGTCGTTGCGGCGGCCGTGCGCCTGGCCTGGGTGCACTCGATTCCGATGGTCACCTACGGCAATGGCGATCAGTCGCAGTACCTCGACCACACCTTTCTGATGCGATACGTCTCCGGCGAGCCGTTCCCGGCCGACGGTGAGAACACGGAGGCCCGCTGGTTCACGCTTTCGGCCCTGCCTGCGATGAGCGAAGACTTTCAAACCCGGATTCGATATGCGCTCGATTCAGAGCCGCACGCCCGCTTCGAGTCCTGATCTACGCCACGAACATCAGGACCAGCGACAGCACCACTGCGGCGACGCCTATGCCCAGCAGAAGCCAGCCGGTACGACGAATTGTGCGCCCCTCTAGGTGGGCCTCGTCGGTGCGGGCCTGTTCGGGCCGACGAGGGTTGACCGAAATCTCGACGTCGTCGCCAACCTCGAGGTGGACCGTCTCTGCCGTATCTGCCGGGAGTTCATACAGGTAGCCGTCGATGCCGAGCCAGCGGAAGACCGTGCCCTCGCCCTCCGGGGCGGGAACGATGACGGCAATCGCCTTGACCCAGCCGCTGAAGGCCAGCCGACGGGCATAACCGGCAATCAGGAGGGCGGTGCCGACGGTGATTCCGATCCAGCTCAACAGCTCAAGCACCAGCGACACGGTGGCGAGTGGTGACGTCATGGCTTTGACTCTAGTAAATTCTTGGGCCTCGCCCAGCGGTACTCGATCTCCGGGCGCCCGGGGCTGCCGAAGCGGGCCTGCCTCGTGACGGGTTCCGTATCGGCCAGATGCTCGAGGTAGCGTCTGGCCGTCACCCGCGACAGCTGGAGCAGGACGCTCACCTCCGAGGCAGAGAGCCCGCCGTCTGCCCGGCGCAACTCGCGCACGACGCCCGCCAGGGTCGCCCGGGAGATCCCCTTGTCTGTGGTCTGATTTGCGTTGGACGGGCGCAGGCTTGCCAGGGTGGCGTCTACGTCGTGCTGGGTGGCGAGGCCCCCTGATTCCGAGAGGTGCCGCCGGTATTCGAGGTAGGACGCGAGTCGCTCGGCGAAGGTACTGAACCGAAAAGGCTTGATGAGGTACTGCACGATGCCGAGCGAGACCGCTGCCCGCACGACCGACACCTCGCGCACGGCGGTGATGGCGATGACATCCACATCGATCCCCGCCGTGCGGATGCGCCGACAGAGCTCGAGACCGTGCATATCGGGCAGGTTCATGTCGAGCAGGATCAGGTCGACCCGGCTGGGCCCTAACCCGTCAGTCTCGACGTCGAGCGAGGAATCAAAGGATTGCCGAAGCGCTTTGATGGCGGCGCTGGAGGTCGAGGCGATGCCGGCGACCTCGAAGCCCGGGATGCGGCGCAGGTATTCGGCGTGCGCGTCTGCGGTGATGGGTTCGTCGTCGACGATCAGCACGCGCACGGCCGCGGCGGTCATCGAGGGAGCCGAACGGTGAATGTGGCGCCGGCAGCCGAATCCACCCGGATGTCGCCGCCGAGCCGGCGCACGCTCTGGCCGACGAGCGCGAGCCCTACCCCATGAGCGCCTGCATTCGTGCGGTCACCCTGCTTGGTGGTGAAGCCCCGACGGAAGATCGCCTGCTCGTCGATGACACCGGGGCCCGTGTCTGAGACTGCAATGGTGATCGCACCGGTATTCGCCCGGGCGATCTTGATGGTGACCACCGGGGCGGCGGCGCCTCGAATGCTCGCGTCCATGGCGTTGTCCAGCAGGTTGCCGATGATCGTCACGAGGTCCCGCGATTCGATTTCGAGGGTGCCCAACTCAGGATCGAGCTCGAGAGTGAGCTCGATGCCGCGCTCCCTTGCCTGGGCGCTCTTACCCAGCAGGAGAGCGGCGAGCACCGGCTCGTCGATTGAGCCGAGAAGCCGATCGGCCAGCTCCTGGCCTGCATCGAGCTCCGTGGCGGCGAGACGGATGGCCTCGTCGCCGCGATCCAGCTCGATCAGGGCCACGATGGTGTGCAGGCGGTTGGCGAACTCGTGGGTCTGGCTCCGCAGCGCATCCGAGAGGGTGCGAAGGGTCTCGAGTTCCCCGGCGAGTTGGAGCAGCTCGGTGTGGTCGCGCAGCGTCGTCACGGTGCCCATCAGCCGTTTTGCACGCCGCGGGTCGGTCGAGACGGCGATCTCCTGGTTCACCAGGAGAACGCGGTCCTCCGTGACGAAGACCTCGTCTACCGCACGGTTGCCGCCGCCCAGCAGAGCGCGAAGCTCGGGGGGAAGATCAAGATCGGCGACGGCCGTGGGTGACGTCGGGCGGATAAAGCCCAGGCCCAGCAGTTCGGCCGCCTGATCGTTGTAGAGCACGAGGCGCGACTGGGGGTCGACGAGAACGAGGCCCTCCCGCACCGAGTGCAGCACGCCCTCGTAGTACGAGAACATTCGGCCGAGCTCCTCGGGCCCCTGCCCCCAGGTGACCCGCCGCAGGTAGCGGCTGAGCAGCCACGAGGCCAGGGCGCCGGCGAGAACGGTGATCAGAGCAGCCACCAGAACAAACGGCAGCCGCTCCTGGAGGTCTACGGCGATGGTGTTGACGGTGACCCCGACGGCGACGAGGGCGACGACCTGGCCGGTGGCATCCGTCACGGGAACCACCGCGCGCACCGAGGGTCCGAGGGTACCCGCGTAGGTCTCTGTGAAGCTCTCCCCGGCCAGAGCCGGGGCGATGGTGCCGATGAACGGCCGACCGATCTCCGCCACGTTGGGATGCGTGAAGCGGGTGCGATCCGGCGCCATGATCGTGATGAAGTCTGTTTCCGTGCCGCTCATCATGTCGAGGGCGTAAGGCTCAAGCGACGTGCTCGGAGTCTCGCTCGCCAGGGCCTCGTGCACGAAGGGATTCGCGGCGATCGAGGTGGCGATGGCCCTGCATCGTTCTTCGGCACTGGTTTCTACGTCGAGGCGGGCGTTGCCGACAAGCCAGATGGTGGCAACGGCCGTGAGTACGGTGATCAGGGCTAGCTGAAGGGCGAAAAGCCGGGTGGAGATGCTCCAGGCTCGCATCCGTTCGCTTCCCCTCTAGCCATCGGACCCTCGTTTGGGGCGTGGGCTTCTCCAACGATACGGCGCATCACCCCGGGGCGCTGTGAACAGTATGAACAGAAGAGTCGGGCTCGGGCGCCGGGCGATCAAGCTGGGGTCACCAATAGTGCGCCGGGCACAGGGATGTGCCGGCCTCAGCGACGAGGAACACCAATGTCAAAGACGACCTCAAGCCCGCGACTGCCAGGCTCACGCCGCAGGATCGACCGGGCCCACTACCTCTACATCTTCGTGATCATCGCCGTGGCCGCCGGTATCGCTGTGGGCCTGGCCGCTCCCGATGTGGCCAAGGGATTCAAGCCGTTGGGTGATGCCTTCGTTCTGCTGATCAAGATGATGATCGCGCCGATCATCTTCTGCACGATCGTTCTCGGGGTGGGCTCGATCGCCAAGGCGGCCACGGTCGGCAAAGTCGGCGGCCTCGCGCTGGGCTACTTCCTTGCGATGTCGACCTTCGCCCTTGCGATCGGCCTGGTCGTCGGCAACCTGATCCACCCGGGAACCGAATTGAACATCGGCTCGAGCAGCTACGACGTGAGCAACCTGCCGGATTCCTCGACCGCCGACTTCCTGATGGGAATCATCCCCACGTCGATGCTCTCGGCGCTCACCGCCGGCAGCATCCTGCAGACGCTGTTCGTGGCGCTGCTGGTCGGCTTCGCGCTGCAGGGCATGGGCAGCCGCGGTGCCCCCATTCTCGAGAGCATCCGCCAGATCCAGGTGCTCGTGTTCCGCATTCTGGGCATGATCATGTGGGTCGCGCCGATCGGTGCCTTCGGGGCCATTGCGGCGGTCGTCGGCAACACGGGCATCGCGGCCGTGATCGCGCTCGGCACGCTGATGATCGCCTTCTACATCACCTGTGCGCTGTTCGTCGTGCTCGTGCTCGGCACCGTGCTGAAGCTGGTCGCGGGCGTCAACATCTTCAGCATGATGCGCTACCTCGGCCGGGAGTACCTGCTGATCGTTTCGACCTCCTCCAGCGAGGTGGCGCTGCCCCGCCTCATCGCCAAGATGGAGCACCTCGGCATCTCCAAGCCCGTCGTGGGCATCACCGTTCCGACGGGCTACTCGTTCAACCTCGACGGCACGGCGATCTACCTGACGATGGCGTCGCTGTTCATCGCCAACGCGTTGGGAACCCCGCTGAGCATCCCCGAGCAGATCTCCCTACTGCTGTTCATGATGATCGCCTCGAAGGGTGCCGCAGGCGTCACCGGGGCCGGCCTGGCCACTCTCGCCGGCGGGCTGCAGGCGCATCGTCCCGACCTCGTAGACGGCGTCGGCCTCATCGTCGGCATCGACCGCTTCATGTCTGAGGCCCGAGCAATCACGAACTTCACTGGCAACGCGGTCGCCACCATCCTCGTGGGAACGTGGACGAAGCAGATCGACATGGGCCAGGTCACCCGGGTACTCAGTCGCAACGACCCGTTCGACGAGACGACGATGTCGACCGACTCGCACGCCTCAGCCAAGGCGCCGGCTGAGGTCGCCGGCGTCTGAGGTCCCCCGAGGCCGAGGCGGCAGGCTCTCGAGGCGCCTCAGCGCTTGAGCTGAGGGAACTGGTCGTCGCGCCACTCGGCGGCCAGTTCTGTGCCGGTGATGAGGGCCTCTTGCTCCCGGGCGCGCAGCTCTACCCGGCGGATCTTGCCCGAGCTGGTCTTGGGCAGGTCGATGAACTCGACGCGGCGCACCCGCATATAGGCTGGCAGGCACACGCGGGCGTGCTTCAGTACGGCGAATGCCGTCTCGGCGTTGTCCGGCCAGCCGGACGCCAGCGTGATGTAGGCCTTCGGGATATTCAGGCGCTGGGTATCGGGGGCCGGCACGACGGCGGCCTCGGCCACGGCAGGGTGCTCGAGCAGCGCGCTCTCCACCTCGAACGGCGACACCTTGAAGTCGGAGGACTTGAACACGTCGTCGGTGCGGCCGATGAACGTGAGGCAGCCGTCGGCATCCCGCTGGGCGACGTCGCCCGTGTGAAAGTAGCCGTCGCGCATCGCCTCGGCGCTCTTCGCCGCGTCGCCGTGATACCCCGCCATCAGATTCACCGGGATAATGCTCAGGTCGAGGCAGAGCTCGCCCTCATCCGTCACGTTGCCCGTGATCGGGTCGATCAGTACGACGGTGACGCCGGGCAGAGGCAGCCCCATCGAGCCGTGCTTGAGCCGGGAGCCCGGCCCGTGGCCGACTATGGCCGTCGTCTCGGTCTGGCCGTAGCCGTCGCGGATGGTCAGGCCCCACGCCTGCTGGACCTGCCGGATGACCTCGGGGTTCAGCGGCTCCCCGGCCGACAGCAGTTCGCGGAGGCCGCGCGGCTTGGCGCCCAGTTCCGACTGGATCAGCATCCGCCACACGGTTGGCGGGGCGCAGAAGGAGGTCGCGCCACTTCTGTCGAGCTGGTGCAGCAGCGCCGCCGGCTCGAACTTCGAGTAGTTGTAGACGAAGATCGTGGCCTCGGCTATCCACGGGGAGAAGAAGCTGCTCCAGGCGTGCTTTCCCCAGCCGGGCGAGCTGATCGCGGTGTGCACATCGCCCGGGCGCAGGCCCAGCCAGTACATGGTCGTGAGGTGCCCCACGGGGTAGGACACCTGGGTGTGCAACACCATCTTGGGCTTGCTGGTGGTTCCCGAGGTGAAGTAGATCAGCGAGGGGTCTGCCGAGGCGACGCCCGCGTCGACGCGCACGGGCTCGACCAGCGAGGAGTCTGCGTAGTTTGCCCATCCGGCCGGGGTGCTCTCCCCGATCACGACCCGGCCGAAGTCGCCGGGGATCTCGTCGAACTTGTGGGCGTCCCCGGTGTTGACCAACACGTGGTTCACGACGGCGCGCTCCACCCGGTCGGCGAGGTCGGCTGTGCCCAGCACGGTCGAGGTCGGCAGAATGACGGCACCGATCTTCATGACGGCGAGCATCGACTCCCACAGCTCGACCTGGTTGCCGAGCATCAGCATGATGTGATCGCCACGCTTGACCCCGCGAAGTCTGAGCCAGGTCGCGACCTGGTCGGATCGGCGGGCCATCTCGGCGAAGCTGATCTTCAGCTCGCGGCCGTCTTCTTCGACGATCCACAGCGCGATTCGCTCGTTGCCGTCGGCGATCTCATCGAACCAGTCCGTGGCCCAGTTGAAGGACTCTCCGACATCGGGCCAGACGAACTCCTTCGCGGCCAGGCCGTGCTCGGTTCGACGCGCGATCAACCGGTCGCGGGCGGCCCGATAGGTCTTCGTGGCGGGGTTCGTGGTGCCGGGGGACTCCATAGTCATTCCGCAAATCTAGCCGTCTTGACACCCGCGTGATGAAGTAGCGTTCCAATCATGGATCTCACTCTCAGCTCGGCCGTCGTCACGGGCGGGGCCTCCGGCCTCGGGGCAGCGACGGCCCGCGCGCTCGCACAAGCGGGGGCGACGGTATTCGCGCTCGACCTCGAGGCGTCGATCGCCGAGGCTCAGGCCGTCGCCGGAATCGTCTACGTCGAGGGGGACGTCACCGTTGCCGCTGACGTTCGCCGACTGGTGGCGCTGGCTTCGGCGGAGCTGCCGCTGCGCACGGTCGTGAACTGTGCCGGTATCGGCCCGTCGATGCGCATCCTCGGGAAACAGGGCAGTCACGACCTCGACCTCTACACCAGGGTGATCCAGATCAACCTGATCGGCACGTTCACGGTTCTCACCCTCGCCGCTGAAGCCATGGCCGCTGCCGAGCCGGATGCACAGGGGCAGCGCGGTGTGATTATCAACACGGCCTCCGTCGCCGCGTTCGACGGGCAGATCGGCCAGGCCGCCTACTCGTCCTCCAAGGCCGGAATCGTGGGGCTCACCCTGCCGGCCGCTCGGGATCTCGCCCAGCGCGGAATCAGGGTGAACACGATCGCCCCCGGCGTTATGGAGACCCCGATGATCGCCACCGTGAGCGAGGAGTTTCGTTCGGCGCTCGCGGCCGGGGTGCCGTTTCCCCAGCGACTCGGCCGCCCCGCCGAATTCGCCAAGCTGGTGCTCTCGATCATCGACAACGACTACCTCAACGGCGAGACGATCCGCCTCGACGGCGCCCTCCGCATGGCACCGCGCTAGGCTCGAAAGCGTGAGCATTTTTGATTCTCTGCTGAGCGACGAACTGATGGAGCGCATCCGCTCGCGGGCTGCGGGATACGACCGCGACAACCGGTTCCCCGACGAAGATCTCGCCGAGCTCGTCGATGCCGGTTACCTGCGGATGTTCGCACCGACGGCTGTGGGCGGGCTCGGCTTCGGCCTCGAACGGGTCGCCGCCGAGCACCAGCGGCTCGCTACGGCGGCGCCCGCGACCGCGCTTGCGCTGACCATGCACCTCGTCTGGACCGGGGTGGCCCACGCCCTCAGCGCCCGGGGAGACGATTCGCTGGCATTCGTGCTGACCGAGGCCGTCGCGGGGGAGATCTTCGCCTTCGGCAACAGCGAGGCCGGCAATGACCTCGTGCTGCAGGACTCCAACACGGTCGCCGAGCCTCAGATCGGCGGGGCCTATCGGTTCTTCGGTACCAAGATCTCAACGACCATGTCGCCCGTCTGGACCCGTCTCGGGGTCTTCGGGCGCGACGACAGCGACCCGGCGCATCCGCACTTGGTTCACGCCTTCCTGACCCGGGAGACGCCCGGCTACCGCATCGTGGCCGACTGGGACACCCTGGGCATGCGCGCGACACAGAGCCATACGACGCTTCTCGAGGGGGCCGAGGCGCCGGCCGATCGGGTGATTCGCAAGCTCACCCCGGGGCCGAACGGCGACCCGCTGGTGTTCGCCATCTTTGCCAACTTCGAGCTCCTGATGGCGGCCGTCTACACGGGGATCGGGGAGCGAGCGCTGACGCTTGCGGTGCAGGCCGCGCACCGGCGCACCTCGAAAAGGAACGGCGGCAGGCCCTATGCGCACGATCCCGACATCCGCTGGAAAGTCGCTGATGCGGGAATTGCCCAGGACGGCATCGGCCCGCAGATCAGCACGCTGGCTGCCGACGTCGACCGGCTGGCCGCACACGAGGCTGCCTGGTTCCCGAAGCTGGCAGGCGTGAAGGTGCGCGCCACCGAGAACGCGCGCTTCGTGGTAGACCAGGCCATCCGGGTCACGGGCGGCTCGACCATGGCCAACTCGAGCGAGCTCGGCCGGCTCTACCGCGACGTGCTCGCGGGACTCTTCCACCCCTCCGATGGGGAATCCGCCCACTCGACCGTCGCCAACTCACTGTTAGGACCCGTGCCCGAATCATGACCTCGTACCCCTTTGCCGGTTCTCTGCCCATCGTCGATGACACCGCGTGGATCGCACCGAACGCGACTCTGATCGGCCGGGTGAGCATCTCCCCCCTTGCCAGCGTGTTCTACGGAGCGGTGCTCCGCGGCGACACGAACTCCATCGTGCTCGGCGCCCGGAGCAATCTGCAGGACAACGTCGTCGTGCATGGCGACGAGGGTTTCGGCACCGTGATCGGCGAGGGGGTCAGTGTCGGCCACGGGGCCGTGCTGCATGGCTGCACGATCGGCGACGACACCCTGATCGGCATGAACGCCACGGTACTGAACGGGGCCGTCGTCGGCACAGAGTGCCTGATCGCGGCCGGTGCCCTGATCTTGGAGGGCACGGTGATTCCCGACGGATCCCTCGTGGCGGGAGTCCCGGGCAAGGTGCGGCGCGAGCTCACCGCCGACGAGCGTGCCCACGTCCGAGAGAACGCGATCGAGTACCTCAGGCTGTCGGCAGCGCACGCTGAGGCGCAGGCTTAGGGCACAGGAGTCCCGGGGCTGCAAAAATGCCCTGAACATGCTTTACTTCCGGCAGTGAGTTCGTTGCCCTCGTGGGGAGTCGCATGACCGTGAATAACGGCGACAGGCCGGTAATCCGAACGCTGCCCGTCAGTGTGCTTGAGCGGATGCAGAACTTCCGAGACCCGCGCCAAGAGTGGCGACGGCTCGTAGCCGAACTGCTGGGCACGTTCTTGCTCGTGCTGGTGGCGGCCGGCGGCGGAATGATGAGCCAGGCGTTCCCGGGCCAGATCTCGCGCTCGGCCGCCGTCGTGGCTCCCGGCCTCATGGTGCTGGCCGTTATCCTCTTCATGGGAAAGGTCGCGGGCGCGCATCTGAACCCGGTCGTGAGTCTTGCCTTCGCGCTGCGGGGAGACTTTCCCTGGCGCCGGGTGCCGGGCTATATCGTCGTGCAGCTCGCGGGCGCTGCCGTGGCCAGTCTGGTCCTGACCGGCATCATCGGCATCTCTGCCTCGTCTGGCTCAAACTATCCGGCTCCCGGCTACTCCAGCGGGTCTGCGTTCTGGATGGAGGCGGTGCTGACACTCGGGCTGGTGAGCGTCATCCTCGGCACCGCCTCGGGTGCCCAGAACGTCGGGCTGTTCGGCGCGTTCGGCGTCGGCGGCTACATTGCACTCGCGGGCCTCTGGGCAAGCCCGATGTCGGGAGCGTCCATGAACCCGGCCCGCACCTTCGGGCCTGATCTTCTCGCCGGTGACTTCACCGACTACTGGGTCTATGCAGCGGGTCCCCTTCTGGGTGCGCTCGCCGCGGTCGGGCTGGCCTTCGTGCTCAGGGGGCGTGGGGGAGGCCGGTCTGGTTCGACGGCTGCACAGGGGGAGCTTTTCACTGAGGTGCAGGTGCCTGATCAGGCCTGATCCCGGCAGCTTCTCCCTCGGAGCCAGGGGCGGACATCCCGTCTCCCCCGGATAGGCTGTGGCCATGGACTATCGCACCCTCGGCCGCACTGGAAAAACCGTCTCGAGCATTGGCCTCGGCACCTGGCAACTGGGGGCTGACTGGGGAGATGTCTCCGCCGCCGACGCCCTCGCCATCCTCGACGCCTCGGCGAAGGCCGGCGTCACCTTCTTCGATACGGCAGACGTCTATGGCGACGGCCGCAGCGAGAAGACGATCGGCGAATACCTCGCCGCCAACCCCGGCCACGGCATCACCGTCGCGACCAAGATGGGCCGCCGCGTCGAACAGGATGCCGCCCACTTCACCCTTTCGAACTTTCGCGCCTGGACCGACCGGTCACGCGCCAACCTCGGCATGGACACGCTCGATCTCGTGCAGCTGCACTGCCCGCCGACCTCGGTCTTCTCCTCCGATGAGGTCTACGACGCACTGGACACCCTCGTCGCCGAGGGGGCGATCGCAGCCTATGGTGTCAGCGTCGAGACCTGCGATCAGGCCCTCGCCGCGATCGCCCGCCCGGGAACTTCGACCGTGCAGATCATCCTGAATGCGTTTCGGCTGAAGCCGCTGGATGCCGTGCTCCCGGCCGCCAAGGCAGCCGGCGTGGGCATCATCGCCCGGGTGCCGCTGGCCTCGGGCCTGTTGAGCGGCAAATACACCCGCGACACGGTCTTCGCCGCGAACGACCATCGAAACTTCAACCGCGACGGCAGCGCCTTCGACGTCGGAGAGACGTTCTCGGGCGTCGACTACGAGACCGGCCTCGCCGCCGCGATCGAGTTCGGCGATCTGGTGCCCGAGGACATCGCCCCGGCTGCGGCCGCCCTCGCGTTCGTCGCGTCACTCGACGGTGTCAGCTCGGTCATCCCCGGCGCCCGCAACGTGGAGCAGGCCTTGGGCAACGCCTCCGCCGGCAACATAGGCGATCTGGGCGATGCTTTCCGCGCGGGCGTCCGCGACATCTACGACCGCACCATTCGAGCCTCGGTCCACGACCGCTGGTAGCGAGCCTGAACCGCTGGCTGCGCTTGCTTTCGGCCACCGACTGACATTTTTCCTCAAAAGCCCTGTGGACCCCGTGCCGGGTGACTTTCGGAACTATGTCAGTCGGTAGCCGGGCGTCCCACGCTCGCTGAAGATCAATGGTTGCGCGGGCCAAGCCTCGCCGACAGGCCTGATCCCTCTCGGCCTGACCTGAAATGGAATGCCTGCCCCACCGTGGGTGTGAGCGCGCCAGAACGGCGGGGCAGCTCCGGGGACCTAGCCGATGATCTCGATGGGCTCCGTGTCGGGGATGGGGGAGGAGTCCCGGCCCCGGAGGTCGGGGTGCCATCGTTTGCCCAGCACGGGCACGAGGAAGCCGAAGAAGGCAAGCGCCGCAGCGGCGTAGAACGCTCCGACGGGGCCCTGGGCGTCGATGAGAAAGCCGGCGAGGGCGCTGCCGAGGGCCGCCCCGATGAGCTGGCCGGTGCCTATCCAGCCGTAGGCCTCTGCCGTCTCACTGAACTTCACGCTGGCCGAGACGATCGAGAACATGACGGCCAGGGCCGGGGCGATGCCGATGCCCGCGATGAAGAGCATGATGCTCAGCCAGATGATGTTCTGGGAGACCGCAGCCAGAGTCATTCCGACGAAGACGATGAACATGCGACGGGACATCGCCCAGGGGCCGATCTGCGCGTGGCCGAGCGCCAGGCCGCCCACGAGGGAGCCGGCGGCGAACAGTGCGAGCACGATGCCGGCCTCGAGCCCGGTGTGCCCGAAGGCCGAGACGACCCCGGCTTCGACTGCCGCGCAGGTGGCCACCAGGAGGAATCCGACGATTGTCGAGAGCATCACCGACGGCTTGGAGAGTACAGCACCGAGACGGCGACGGGAGCGGGGGATGCGCACCCGGCCGACCTCCGGGCTGGCGACGAACCAGGTGCCGCCGACGACGAGGAATGCGACCGCGAGCATAATGCCCGCAACCGTGTTGACCTGGATGGCGACAAAGGTCGTCATAACCGGACCGAGCACCCAGATGATCTCCTGGGCTGAGGCGTCGAGGGAGAACAACGGCGTCAGCTGCCCTGAGTTGACCATCTTCGGGTAGATCGTGCGCACGGCAGGCTGGATGGGTGGCATGGTGAGGCCGGCGACGAGGGCCACCGCCATGGTCACCGGAATCGTCAGGGGAACGAGGGCGATGATCGAGATCGCTATGGCGCAGATGAGCATGGTCAGCACGATGACCCGGCGCATTCCGAAGACTCCCATCATGCGCGAGGTCAGGGGGCCGGCGATGGCCTGACCGATGCTCAGGGCAGCCAGAACGAGGCCGGCAAGCCCGTAAGAGTTGTGGATGTTCTCGATATGAAGCAGGAACGCCAGCGACAGCATGCCGAAGGGAAACCGGGCGACCAGTTGGGCGGCGATGATCCGCGCGACGCCACGGGTTCTCAGAAGACTCGAATAGCTGCTCACTGAAGCTGAGTCTACGCTCTGGATCGATGGCCCCTGCCCGGGGGGCTCAGCCCATCAGGGCCTTCTGGATGCGCTGCAGCGACACCGGCTCGCTGGTTCCGATCGACTGGGCGAACAGGCTGATTCGGAACTCCTCGAGCAGCCATCGGGTGCGCACGATATTTGCGGGGGAATGCGGTGCCAGGGGCAGTCTTCCCCCGGCCTCGACGAAGCGTGCGGTGGCCGCCTGCACGTCGTTCAGCCAGGCGCGGTCGCGAGCGGGCGCATCCGAGAGTTTGTTCAGTCGCTGCACGAGACCCGCGAGGTAGCGGGGCACATTTCGCAGCTGGGAGCTTCCGGTGCCCGAGATGAAGCCGGGGTAGACGAGGCCACCGAGCTGCTCGCGGGCATCCCCGAGAGCTGCGATCAGCGACATGCTCGTGACCTGCTTGATGGCCTTCTCGACGTCCCGCACCCCGGAGAGGATCTTGGTCACGTCCGACACCGTCGAATAGAGGGAGTCCATGACGCGTGCCGAGAGGGCGGCACGCGCCCGTCCGAAGTCAGCGGCTGAGAAGATCATGCCGTCGGGGGCAATGCCGGCGACGACGTCAGCCGCGACCGCACGCATGCAGTCATCGAAGAGGGCCTGGGTGTTCTGATACGGGCTCGTGGCCAGCATCAGTTTCTCGTTCTGGCTGAGGTGTTCCCGCACATACGAGACGGGCGAGGGCACCGCGAGCAGCAGCAGGCGCAGCACGCCGGCCGGGGTCTCGCGGGCCTGCTCTTCGGGCGTCGTCATCAGTCGGAGCGACACACTGGTTCCCTCGTCGATGAGGGCCGGGTATGCCCGGATCACACCGCCGTGCTGCTTGGTGTCGACCAGCTTCGGCAGCTCCGCGAAGTCCCACGTGAGAATCTTCGTACGTTCCAGATCGCTCTGGATGCGCGTGGTCGCCTTCGCGACGCTCTCGCGGGCCTCGCCGCGGTGCTTCTGCTGTAGCTCGGGAAGGGACTTGCCGACCGAGAGGGTCTTGCCGGATTCGTCGACTACTCGGAATGACATCTTCAGGTGCGACGGCAGCCGGTCCCGGTCAAAGTCGGCCGGGGTGACCGGCACATGAGCCAGGCGTGTCATCGTGGATGCCAGCGTGGCTATGTAACCGTCGGTGAGCCCCGCGGCAGAGTTCAGCCCCGTCGTCTCGGCGACGAGCCGCACGGCCCAGTCCGTCGAGGGCACGAAGTTCTTGCGAATGCTCTTGGGCAGCGACTTGATCAGTGCCGTCACCAGCTCGGTGCGAAGCCCCGGAACCTGTAGCTCGAAGGACTCTGGCTTGAGGCGCGGCAGCAGGGCGAGCGGCACCGTCGCGGTGACCCCGTCGTCTTCGGTGCCGGGCTCGAACCGGTAGGTCAGGCCGAGCTTCTGGTCGTCGTCGTGCCAGGTCGAAGGGTACTCGTTCTCGTCGACCTCGGGGGCACCCTCGGGTACCAGGGCGTCGATGGTCATCGTGAGCAGATCGGGGGTGTCGTGCTTGGCAGTGCGCCACCAGCCCTCGAAGGTGCGCTGGGAAACGACGTCCCGCGGCACCCGCTCGTTGTAGAACTCGAACACGGCCTCGTCGTCCAGCAGCAGGTCACGGCGGCGGCTGCGTTCCTCGATCTGCTCGAGCTCTTTACGAAACCGCCTGTTGTCGCGGTCGAACGCCTGCTGGCTCTCCCAGTCTCCCTCGACGAGGGCGTGCCGGATGAACAGCTCGCGCGCGTACGCGGGGTCGACGCGGGAGAACTGGATGCGCCGCTTCTCGATGATGGGCACGCCGAACAGGGTCACGCGCTCGTGTGCCACGACAGCGCCCTGCTTCTTCTCCCAGCGTGGCTCGGAGTAGCTGCGCTTCACGAGGTCGCCCGCGAGCGGCTCTGCCCAGGCGGGATCGATCGCCGCGTTCATTCGGGCAAAAAGCCGGCTGGTCTCGACGAGCTCGGCGCTCATCACGGCGGCGGGCTGCTTCTTGGCCAGGGCCGAACCCGGGAAGACGCTGAAGCGCGACTGGCGCGCGCCGACATATTCCTTCTTGACCATATCCCTGAGGCCGATGTGCGACAGGAGACCCGAGAGGATCGCCCGGTGAATTCCGTCGGGGTTCACCGACGGATCGTTGATCGAGAGCCCGAGCGGCCGGCTGAGCTGAGTCAGCTGGCGGTAGACGTCCTGCCACTCACGGATGCGCAGGTAGTTGATGAACTCGCTCTTGCACAGCCTGCGGAAAGCACCGCTGGAGAGTTCCTTCTGCTGGGTCTCGACGTAGTTCCAGAGGTTCAGCAGGCTGAGGAAGTCGCTGGTGGGGTCGATGAATCGGCCGTGCAGCTCGTCGGCGCGCTGGCGGCGCTCGAGGGGTCTTTCGCGCGGGTCCTGGATGGTGAGCCCAGCGACGATCAGCATGACCTCGCGACTGTTGCCGGTGTTCTTGCTCTCCACGACCATCCGGGCGAACCGGGGCTCGATCGGCAGGCGCGACAGGTCGCGGCCGATCTTCGTCAACGACAGTCGCGCATCCGTCTTGGACGGATCAGGCGTGCGGATCGCGCCGAGCTCGGTGAGCAGGTCGACGCCGTCTTTGATGCCGCGCGAGTCCGGCGGCTGCAGGAACGGGAACGACGCGATGTCGCCTAAGCCCAGCGAGATCATCTGCAGGATGACCGCGGCCAGGTTCGTGCGCAGGATCTCCGGCTCGGTGAACTCGGGGCGCCGGCCGTAGTCCTCTTCGGAATACAGCCGGATGGCGATTCCGTCGCTGGTGCGGCCGCTTCGGCCCGAGCGCTGATTGGCGGAGGCCTGCGAAATGGCCTCGATCGGCAGGCGCTGCACCTTGGAGCGCACGCTGTAGCGGCTGATCCGGGCCTCGCCCGCATCGATGACGTACTTGATGCCGGGAACGGTGAGGCTCGTCTCGGCCACGTTCGTTGCCAGCACGATGCGCCGGCTGATGCCGGGCGTTGCGGAGCGTTGGAAGACCCGGTGCTGGTCTGCTGAGGAAAGCCGGCCGTAAAGGGGGAGGATCTCGGTACCGCCCGCGGTACCGGCGCCCCGGCCCGCGAACTTGCCCGAGAGCGCCTCCTGCGCGTCGCGAATCTCGGCCTCGCCCGAGAGGAACACGAGTACGTCGCCGGGTGCCTCGCGGGCCAGCTCGTCGATCGCGTCGCCGATGGCCTCGAACACGTCGCGGTCGGGGGTGTTTCGCCCGGTGTCTTCATCGGCCTCCGGGTCGTTGGCCTGGGCCTTCAGCGCGACCTCGGCGACCAGGGGGCGGTAGCGCACCTCGACCGGGAACGTGCGGCCCGAGACCTCGATGATCGGGGCATCGTTGAAGTGCCGGGAGAAGCTGCCCGGATCGATGGTTGCCGACGTGATGATGAGCTTCAGGTCGGGTCGGCGCGGCAGCAGCTGCTTGAGGTAGCCGAGCAGGAAGTCGATGTTGAGGCTGCGCTCGTGGGCCTCGTCGATGATGATGGTGTCGTACCTGGTGAGCATCCGGTCGTGATGGATCTCGTTCAAGAGGATGCCGTCGGTCATCAGCTTGATGCGGGTGTCTTTGGATGCCTTGTCGGTGAAGCGCACCTGGTAGCCGACGAGGCCGCCGACCTCCTGGCCGAGCTCCTCGGCGATGCGCTCGGCGATGGTTCTGGCGGCGAGCCGGCGAGGCTGGGTGTGGCCGATGTTGGTGCGCCCGAGTTCGAGGCAGATCTTCGGCAGCTGGGTGGTCTTGCCCGAGCCCGTGGCACCGGCGACGATGACCACCTGGTTCGCCGCGATCGTTGCTGCGATCTCGTCGCGCATCATGCTGACGGGCAGCTCCGGCGGGAACACGATCGAGATTGGTGCGGGCGTGGGCGATGACTCTGCTGCGGGCTTTGTTGACATGGGCAGACGTAAGTTTACGCGGGGCAGTGCAACGATTGAGTCATGACTCCTCAGGCAGCCTCTCCCGTTCCCCGCGTGCTTCTCAACGATGAACAGAGCATCCCGCAGCTCGGCTTCGGCGTCTACAAGGTCGACCCTGAGCAGACGAGCCGCATCGTGTCGAACGCACTCGAGGTCGGCTACCGGCACATCGACACGGCGATGATGTATAAAAACGAGCAGGGGGTTGGTCACGCGCTCGAGGCCTCGGGCATCCCACGCGAGCAGCTGTACGTCACGACGAAGCTCTGGAACACCGATCAAGGCTATGCAAGTACGTTCGAGGCTTGTGAGAAGAGCCTCGACACCCTGGGCCTCGAGTACGTCGACCTCTATCTGATCCACTGGCCGAGCGCCGCTAATGATCGCTACGTCGACAGCTGGCGGGCCATGGAGAAGATCCAGGAGTCAGGGCGCACCCGCTCGATCGGCGTTTCCAACTTCTTGGTTCCCCAGCTCGAGCGGCTGCTCGCCGAGACCTCGGTCGTGCCCGCGGTGAACCAGATCGAGCTGCACCCCGAGCTGCAGCAGCGGGAGGTGACCGAATTCGGCCGGGCCCACGGCATCGCCACCGAGGCCTGGAGCCCGCTCGCCCGCGGAGCTCTTGTTTCATCGCCCGGCATTCAGGCGATTGCGGATGCGCACGGCCGGTCGTTGGCGCAGGTGATTTTGCGCTGGCACATCCAGCGGGGCCACATCATCTTCCCGAAGTCGAACCAGCACGAGCGCATCGTCGAGAACTTCGCGATCTTCGACTTCCAGCTGACGAATGCCGAGATCGCGGTCATCACTGCTCTCGAGCGCGACGGCCGGGTCGGCAGCCACCCCGATCGCGTGAGCTGAGGGAGCCGCCCCGTGACACCGGCCGGCCGCTAGGCGTCGCGCTGTGCCCCGGCAGACGGCGTGACGGTGAAGATCTCGGGAGTGCGGTAGCCGGCGGCGGCGAATGCGGCGAGCACGGCAGCCGTCACGCTCGAGACATGAGCTGATGGCGTCAGTGCGATGGCCGCACCGCCAAAGCCGCCGCCGGTCATCCGCGCGCCGATGGCGCCGTTGGAACGCGCCACATCGACGGCGAGGTCAAGCTCGGCCACCGAGATCTCGAAGTCGTCGCGCATCGAGCGGTGTGAGGCGTCGAGCAGGTCGCCGATGGCCCGGGCGCCGGCGGAGTCCAGCACATCGACTGTGGCGAGCACGCGCTCGTTCTCGGTGACGATGTGGCGCACCCGGCGGAAGGTCTCTTCGTCGAGCAGATCGGCGGCCCGGTCGAGGTCTAGGGAGGAGACGTCGCGCAGGCTCGCAACGCCGAGGGCCTTGGCCCCTGCCTCACAGGAGGCGCGGCGATCGGCATAGCCACCCGTGGCATGGGCATGGCTGACCATCGTGTTGATCACGAGGATCTCAAGGCCCGCGCGGGCAAAGCGCAGTTCGATCACCTTCGCGTCGAGCGAGCGACAGTCGAGGAAGACCGCCGAGTCGGCCTTGCCCAGCAAGGAAGCGGACTGGTCCATGATGCCGGTCGGGGCGCCGACTGCCTTGTTTTCGGCAAGCTGGCCGACGAGGGCAAGGGCAGGGCGGGATAGTCCGAGATTCCAGACGTCGTTCAGTGCAAGCGCTACGGAGCATTCAATCGCCGCAGAGGAGGAGAGCCCGGCGCCCACCGGAACGGCGGAGTCGATGTGCAGGTCGAACCCGGGGCGGCCCGCGAGATCTGCGCCGCTGGCACCCAGGGCCCAGGCGATGCCAAGCGGATACGCCGACCACCCGGCAAGATTCGCGGGGTCGAGATCTGTCAGCTCTATGGTTGCGGTCTCGTCGCTGAAGGTGCTCGTGACGTTGATCTGGCTGTCTGAGCGCAGACCGAGGGCAGCCTGGGTTCGACGGTCGATCGCGAACGGCAGCACGAAGCCCTGGTTGTAGTCGGTGTGCTCGCCGATCAGGTTCACGCGTCCCGGTGCACTCCAGACGCCGTCGGGCTTACGGCCGAACCGCTCTTCGAATCCTTTGCTGACGCTCATATTGGTGGGAATGCTCACAGCGGGTTCTCCAAGTCGGCGGTGGCGATGGCGGCGCGCACGAGGGCGGCTGAGGTCTCGGGCGGTACATCGCCGATGAAGGCGCCCATGGCGCTCTCGCTGCCGGCGAGGAACTTGAGGCGATCCTGACCCCGGCGGGGTGAGGTGATCTGCAGCATCAGTCGGATCTCGTCGCGGCCGGTGTTCACCGGTGCCTGGTGCCAGGCCGAGATGTAGGGCGTCGGGGTGTCGTAGAGCTTGTCGACACCGCGCAGCAGTCGCAGGTAGATTAGGGCGAGCTCGTCGCGCTCCCCGGGCGTCGTCGCCGCGAGGTCGGGGATGTGGCGGTGTGGCAACAGGTGGATCTCGACCGGCCAGCGGGCGGCGAAGGGCACGAACGCCGTGAAGTGCTCGCCGCGAATCAGTACCCGCTCCGAGGCCTGCTCGAACTCGAGGGTCGACTGGAAGAGGCCGGGGCCGAACTTCTCGATGGAGTTCAGCAGCGCTGTGGTGCGCGGCGTGACGTACGGGTACGCGTAGATCTGGCCGTGCGGGTGGTGCAGGGTCACGCCGATGGCCTCGCCGCGGTTCTCGAACGGGAAGACCTGCGCGATGCCGGGCATGTTCGACAGGGCCTCGGTGCGTACCGCCCACGCCTCAACGATCGTGCGCGCGCGCGACGGGGTCTGGTCGGCGAAGGAGCCGGTGTTGGCGGGGCTGAAGCAGACGACCTCGCAGCGGCCGACGGAGGTGCGGGAGCGGCCGAGGCCGACAGACGTGAGCTCGTCGATGCCGGCGTCGTCGACCAGGTCGATGAGCAGGGGGCCGAACGAGGGGGAACGGTTCTCGAAGACGGCGACGTCGTAGTTGTCGGGGATCTCCGACGGGTTCGTGGCCGTTGCCGGGGCGAGCGGATCGGCGTCGGCGGACGGCAGGTGCACCCGGTTCTGCCGGGCGGCGGCGATGGAGACCCACTCGCCCGTCAGTACGTCCTGGCGCATCACGGCGTTCGCGGGCCGGGCGTCAAGCAGCCGGGCGTCGATGGCGCGCTCTGCGGGAAGCTGGGTGTCGACATCGTCGAAGTAGAAGAGTTCGCGACCGTCGTTGAGCAGGGCGTGGCGGGTGACGATCGATGCCATGGGTTCCATGGTCTTTCCTCTCACTGAGCTTCGGGAACGTGCGGCGTGCGACTTTCCAACCGAAAATACCACGGTTTCGAATTGACAAGCAAACGAAAGTAAATGAAGATCAGTCATGGCCGAAAATTCTCCGGACAGCTTGCTGTCGCTGCCGGCAACGCTCCGCCGGGATGCAATCCTTGCGCTTGTTCGAGACCGGGGCTTCATGCGGGTGGGCGAGTTGAGCGCCGCGTTCGGCATCTCCGCGGTAACCGTGCGTACCGACCTCGATGTGCTGGAGTCGGCGGCACTCCTGGCCAGGGTGCACGGTGGCGCGGTCGCCGCGGGACGGGAGCCGATTGCCGAACCGGCCTTCGAGCAGTCACTGTCTGCGCTGTGGGACCAAAAGCAGCGGATTGCCGCAGCGGCCGCGGCACGGGTGGTGTCCGGCAGCTCACTTATCCTCGACGTCGGAACCACGGCCACGGCTCTCGCCCGTGCGTTGGTGGCGCGAGACGACCTACAGGAGCTCGTGATCTTCACCAACGGCCTGTCGGTGGCGCTGGAGCTCGAACGAGCGATCCCCAGGTTCACGGTGATCGTCTCGGGGGGAACGCTTCGCCCCCTGCAGCACTCGTTGGTCAACCCCCTGGCCGATACCCTCTTCGCTTCGATCCACGCGGATGTGGCGTTCATCGGCTGCAGCGGGGTCGACGCCGCCCACGGGGTGACGAACATCAATTTGCCCGAAGCCGAGATCAAACAGAGGATGCTCGGGGCTGCTCGCATTCGGATAGTGCTGGCCGACTCGAGCAAGATCGGCCAACTGCACCTGGGCCGGGTGGGGGCGCTGGACGACTTCGACCGACTGATCACGGGCACGGAGGCGCCAACCGCCCGAATCCAGGAGCTTCGCGACGAGGGGCTTGAAATCTCCCTAGTTTAGCCCAGACCCCCGAGGATGGCGATGTCGGTGTGGCCGGCGAGAGTGAGGGCCAAGGCGCTCGCGGCCGCGCCAATGCCCTCGTCGTTGATGACGAGTCGGGAGGTCGTGGAGGCCACGCGTGGACCGAACTCCTGAACCAGCGCCGTCCGGGAGACGAACGCGTGGGTGCTCGGGTCGATGATCCTGCCGGCAGCGGGCGAGGTGACGAGGACCCCATCGGCTGCCCCCGAAGCGATCCTGGCGCACTCGTCGCGGTCGGCCCAGAAGGCAGGGCGTTCGATGGCGGTGACCCTGCCGAGTCCGGGGCTCACCTCGCCGGCCTCGGTGGCGCGGTCTTCTAGCCTCCACTTGGCCAGCCCGCCGTCGAGAACGGCGACCTGATCGAAGCCGAAGCTTCGAAACAGCCACCAGAGGTAGGCGGCGAATTGGCTGTCGGCGTTGTCGTAGACGATGACGGTCGAGCTCGGGAGCACCCCGACGAGGGCCGCCACGGTTTCGAAGCGTTCTATGCTTGGCCGGGTCAACCCGAGTTCGCCTCCGGGGTCGGCGACGAGGCCGGCAATGTCGGCGAACACCGCGCCGGGAATATGCCCGGTCAGATAACCGGCCTTGGCCAGGCCGGGAAGTGCCGGAACACCGGCGTCCAGGATGACGAGATTCTCAGCGCCGAGATAATCGGCGAGCCATTGAACAGACACCGTCGGTGC
This sequence comes from Agreia sp., assembly GCA_040398585.1. Taxonomy (GTDB): domain Bacteria; phylum Actinomycetota; class Actinomycetes; order Actinomycetales; family Microbacteriaceae; genus Agreia. The sequence goes on along the minus strand of JBBATW010000011.1, from coordinate 45,817 downwards.
AAAAAGTCGAGGCCCAGCGGGCGCTGTTCGGGTAACGAGTGAAGAAGACACGTCCCCCACGCTAGCGTCACCCGGTGACACGACACTGGGGGTTGCAACAGAAAGTAACACGGCTGTAACCGGCCTGTCATCGCCGCCCGGTCAGCACTCGATGACGTTGACAGCAAGCCCCGCCTCAGAGGTCTCCTTGTACTTGCTTGACATATCTTCACCGGTCTGGCGCATGGTCTCGATCACCATATCCAGCGACACCCGGTGGTTTCCGTCGCCGTTCAGGGCGAGCCGAGCCGCGCTGACGGCGGTTGAGGATGCGATGGCGTTGCGTTCGATACACGGCACCTGCACGAGACCGCCGACGGGGTCACAGGTCAGGCCGAGGTGGTGCTCCATCGCGATCTCCGCGGCGTTTTCGACCTGGCGCGGGGTGCCGCCGAGAACCGCGCACAGGGCTCCGCTGGCCATGGCGCAGGCGGAGCCGACCTCGCCCTGGCAGCCTGCCTCGGCACCGGAGATAGACGCGTTCGACTTGAACAGCGAGCCGATGGCCGTGGCGGTCAGGAGGTACTCGCGCATGCCGGCCGCAGAGGCACCGGGCACAAAGGCGAGGTAGTACCTGCCGACTGCCGGCACGATGCCGGCGGCCCCGTTGGTCGGTGCCGTCACGACTCGGCTGCCCGCCGCATTCTCCTCGTTGACGGCGAGGGCGAACGCGTGCAGCCACTCTGTCGACAGGTCGTGGTCTGAGCCGGCATCCCGGCTGGCCTCGAGCCGCTGCCGAATCCCATTGGCCCGGCGGATCACGCCGAGACCGCCCGGCAGGGTTCCCGAGGCGTTCAGCCCGGATTCGATGGCGGCATTCATCGCCGCCCAGATGCCGTCGAGGCGTTCACCGACGGCGGCGGAGTCCCGCCGGGCGGTCTCGATGCTGAGAGCGACCGCGGCGATCGAGAGTCCGCGCTCATCACAGAGCGCGAGCAATGAACTCGCGCTGGTGAACGACGGCTCGGTCTCGAGCGTGGGAACGGCATCGCCTGACTGGCCCTCGCGTCGGATGAAGCCGCCGCCAACGGAATAGTAGGTCTCGCAGGCCAGGGGCTCGTCGCCTGCCCTATTCCAGGCGGTGAAGCTGAGCGCGTTCGGATGCGCGGGGAGACGGGTGCGCGGCAGGAACGCTAAGTCGTCCTGCATCATCGTGATGCTCTGCGATCCGCCGAGCAGGATAGTTTCCCGGCTTCCCGCGGCCAGGCTGAGCTCTAAAAAGCCGGCATCACGCAGCGCGCTCGAGGAGCCCCGCGGCAGCTGGGACCACGCGCCCCGCACCTCGTCGGGGTCGCAGGTCTCCGGAACAAGGCCGGACAGGCCGGCGACGATAGCGTCGGGGGTGCCGTGGCCGAGGCCCGTCGAGCCAAGGGATCCGAACAGCGAGCAGGATACTCGGGACACGTCACCGAGCAGGCCCCGTTGGCGCAGCCTGCCGACGAAGTCGCCGGCAGCCCGCATCGGTCCCACTGTGTGGGAGCTGCTGGGCCCGATGCCGATGGTGAAGAGGTCGAAAGCCGATACGTAGGCGGTCACGCCTCGAGCCTAACTCCGAACGGGGCTGGGCGGCAGGGCGAACTAGCGAACGTACTTGCGGCTCGTGATGACGCCGGTGTCGAAGCCCATCAGGTGCAGGCCGCCGCCGAAGCGGGCGTGCTCGATCTTGATGCAGCGGTCCATGACGATGGTGAGCCCGTTCTTCTCGCCGAAGAACGCGGCCTCCTCGTTCCAGATGCCGAGCTGCAGCCACACGGTCTTGGCGCCGACGGCCAGTACCTCGTCGATGACGCCGGGGATGTCGCTGGCCTTTCGGAACACATCGACGATGTCGGGAACCTCGGGCAGCGAGGCCAGATCAGGGTACGCCTTCGCACCGAGGATCGTGTCGGCCATCGGGTTCACGAAGTAGATGCGGAAGTCGCTGGACTGCTGCAGGTAGGTGCCGACGAAGTAGCTCGAGCGGGCCGGGTTCGGCGAGGCGCCCACGATGGCGACCGACTTCGCTGTGCGGAGAATGCGCAGGCGCTCCTTGGCATCGGGCCCGACCCAGGTGCGCTCTGAGAACAGGAGTTTCGCGAGCGGCGAGTCGGCGGGCATCGAGCAGCTCATGCCGTTGGGCTTCTGCGCGGTGATGAATTCGGTCTCAGCCATTAGATTCCCTTCGTGGCCTGGGCGAGCGCCTGGTCAAGGTCGTAGATGATGTCGTCGGCATCCTCGATGCCCACGCTGATGCGCACGACGCCCGGCAGCACGCCGCCGTCGATGAGCTGCTGCTCGGTGAGCTGGGCGTGGGTGGTCGATGCGGGGTGGATGACCAGGGTCTTCGCGTCGCCGATATTCGCGAGGTGGCTTGCGAGGTCGACCGACTCGATGAACTTCTGCCCGGCTGTCCGGCCGCCGGCCACGCCGAAGCTGAAGACGCTGCCGGGCTCGTTGGGCAGGTACTTCTTGGCCCGGTCGTGGTGCGGGTGGTTCGGCAGGCCGGCCCAGTTGACGAAGTCGATGCGATCATCGGCGTCGAGCCACTCGGCGACCTTGCGGGCGTTCTCGACATGCGCCTGCATGCGGTACGCCAGCGTCTCGACGCCCTGGGCGAGCAGGAATGCGGAGTGCGGGGCCAGAGAGGGGCCGACGTCGCGCAGCTGCTCCGAGCGGAGGCGCGTGAGAAAGGCGTACTCGCCGAAGTTGCCGCCCCACTCGAGCCCGCCGTAGGAGGGAACGGGAGCGGTGAACAGGGGAAACTTCTCCGTGCTGAAGTTGAAGCGGCCGCTCTCGACGACTATTCCGCCGAGCGTGGTGCCGTGGCCGCCCAGGAACTTGGTCGCGGAGTGGATGACGATGTCGGCGCCCCACTCGATCGGCCGGTTCAGGTACGGGGTTGCGATCGTCGAGTCGATGATCAGCGGGATGCCGTGCGCGTGCGCGACGTCGGCGAGGCCCTCGATGTCGGCGATCTCCCCGGAGGGGTTCGCGACGGTCTCGGCGAAGATGAACTTCGTCTTCTCGGTGATCGCGGCGGCGTAGTCCGCCGGGTCGGCCGAGCGGATGAACGTGGTCTCAACCCCGAAGCGGCGCAGCGTGATATCGAGCTGCGTGATCGAACCGCCGTAGAGGTTTGCAGAGGACACGATGTGATCGCCGGCGCCGGCCAGAGAGGCGAAGGTGATGAACTGCGCCGACAGGCCGCTGCCCGTGGCGACGCCGCCCAGGCCGCCCTCGAGGCTCGACACTCGCTCCTCGAACGCCGCGACCGTGGGGTTCGCGACGCGGGAGTAGATGTTGCCGTACTTCTGCAGGGCGAAGCGGGCGGCCGCATCCGACGTGTCATCGAAGACGAATGCCGACGTCTGGTAGATCGGCAGTGCACGGGCTCCTGTGACGGGGTCGGGGATGTTGCCGGCATGGATGGCTCGGGTCTTGAACCCGTACTCGCGGTCTGACATGTCTCCAACGCTACCCGAGCGAGGTATGCCCCCTGTCGCCGGCGCAATAAGTCGTAATGTTGCGCGGCGTAATTTCGAGTCGGGCTCAGAGCCCCAGCAGGGCCACAGCACCGAGGGAGGCGGCGGCGATGAAGCCCCAGGACGCGAGCCCGACGACAAGTGCCCGCCCGCCCGTCCTGGCGAGTTCGGAGAAGCGGATGCCCGTGCCGAGCGCGAACAGGGCCACGGCCAGCAGCATGGTCTGCAGCTCGTTCGCCGCCATGAACACCTCCTCGGGCAGCGGTACGAAGGTGCGCACGAGAACGGCGGCGAGGAAGCCGAGAATGAAAAGGGGAACCAGCGGCGGGCTCGCGGCGGGCGGCGCCTCTGCATCGATCGGCCGGGCTGCGTCCCTGCGTCGCTGAACGGAACCGACGAGCGCCACCATGGGCGCCAGCGCCAGCACCCGGGTCAGTTTGAAGATGACCGCCGCGGCGAGAGCTGTAGGCCCGGCGATCTGGGCCGTTGCCACGACCTGGCCCACGTCGTGCACGCTGAGGCCGGCCCACGCTCCGAAGCCCCTGTCGTCGAGCCCGAGGGGCACCCTGACTATCGGCAGGATGAAGATCGCCAGTGTGCCGCAGAGGGTCACCAGGGCGATCGGGGTGGCGTTCTCGCTGTCCTTCGACCGTGTCACGGCGCTCATCGCCCCCACCGCGGACGCCCCGCAGATCGAGAAGCCGGCCGCGATCAAGAGGGGCTGGTTGCCGGGCAGGCCGACGAGACGGCCGAGCCCCACAGTGAGCCCAAAGGTGAGAGTCACGATCAGGCAGATCATAACGATCGCCAGCCAGCCGAGAGCCACGATGTCGACGAGGCTGAGCCGAAGGCCCAGCAGCACGATGCCGATACGCAGCAGCCGCCTGCTCGACAGGGTGAGGCCCGGCTTCAAGACTCCAGAGAGGGCCGGCCGAAGGGACGGGATCTGGGCCACGACCATGCCGAGGGCTACGCAGGCGGTCAGCCAGGGGACCGCCGGCAGGGCTGCCGAGAGGCCGAACGCCGACGCCGCCGCGACAGCTGCCAGGGCAAGCCCGAAAGCCCAGCGCGGCAGCCAGCCAGGGGTTACCGCCACGAAGGCAGCCAGTAGTGCAGTGACAACAGCCAGCTCGGCACGGCCTGGGCGGTCCAGACGGGGTAGAAGAAGGCCGTGATGAGCACCGCGACGATCAGGAACAGGCCGACGGAACGGAGTGCACCGACGCGTCGCCACGCCGGGTCGTTCTTGGAGCCCAGGATCACCCCGATCACGAACACCAGCCCGAGGATGATGAAGGGCTCGAACGCGATCGTGTAGAACTGGAAAACGGTTCGCTGGGTGTAGGCCAGCCACGGCACGTAGCCAACGAGCATGCCCATCAGGATGAAGCCGACTACCCATTCGCGCTTTCGGATGAGGCGGTAGAGAAGGTACAGGATCGCCGCGGTGCCCGCGTACCAGATCAGCGGGTTCGCGACGGAGGTGATGTTCTCGTAGCCGCCGTCGACGGCGTTTACATACATCTGGGTCGGCCGGGTCATGAACAGCCACGTCAGGGGGTTGGCCTGATACGGATGCGGCGAGTGCTCGTTGACGTGGTAGTTGTAGACCGCCGCTTCCAGATGCCAGAAGTTCTGCCAGTCAGAGGGAACCCAGGAGAGCATGCCGGTCCAGGCCGCGGTCGGGCCGGCATTCCCGACCCAGTTGCGGTACATGCCGCCCGTGGTGTTGAACCAGCTGGTCCACGTCACCAGATAGGTTGCGATCGCGACCGGCACCAGCAGCAGGAAAGTGACGGGCCCCTGCTTCAGGATGGCGGCGGCGGCGAACAGGGGCAGACCGGCCCTTCGGCGGGCGAATGCGTCGACGACGAGGGTATAGACCGCGAAGCCGGCCAGAAAGTAGAGCCCCGACCATTTGACGCTGCTGGCGAGGCCGAAGGCGACGGCCGCGGCCAGCAGCCACGGTCGGAACCACAGCGCCGGACCCCAGCGGACGGTCTGGCCGCGCATCCGGGCCAGTTGCAGTTTCTTCTCCAGCAGGCGGGCCGAGAACTCCCGGTCCATCAGAACGGCCCCCACCCCCAGCAGGCAGAACAGGGCAAGGATGCCATCCAGCAGGGCAACCCTGCTCATCACGATGGCGTGGCCGTCGATCGCGAGCAGGAACCCGGCGATCGTTGCCAACAGTGTCGAGCGGAACAGCTTCTTGGCGATCAGGGTAACCAGCAGCACGAGCAGAATGCCGCAGACTGCGACCGAGATTCGCCAGCCGAGGCTCGAGTCGGCGCCGAAGAGCGCGAGCCCCAGGGCGATTACCCACTTGCCGAACGGCGGATGCACGGCGAAGGAACCCGTCGTCAGGTAGCCATCCGTGTTTCCGGCGTTGAAAGCCGTATCGCTGTTGGCCGGCCAGTTGGCCTCGTAGCCGAGGTTCAGCAGCGTGTAGGAGTCCTTGACGTAGAAGGTTTCATCGAATACGAGAGAGTGCGGGTGGGCCAGGTTCACAAGGCGCAGCACCGCGGCCAGCAGGGTGACTGCGAGAGGTCCGCCCCAGGCCCACAGGCGCTGTTTGGCGGGGGTGTTGACCAGGCCGCCCCACCACCGGTCGAGTGTGGAACCTGTCGGGCCGCCGGCCTCATGTCGTGCGGGGGGCGCGGTATCGGTCGGAAGCGTCACGAGACAATCGTAGCGAGGCAGTCGTTACGCTGAGTGAATGATCATCCTCGCGGCGACGCCCATCGGAAATCTGGGCGACGTGTCCCGGCGCCTCATCGAGGTACTCGAGGCCTGCACCGTCATCGCCGCCGAGGACACCCGCGTGACCATCAAGCTCCTTCGGGCCCTGAACATCGAGAACCGGCCCCAGCTGATCGCGCTGCACGACCACAACGAGCGCGAGAAAGCCGCCGAGCTGGTGGAGCTGGCCCGCGAGGCCGACCTGGTGGTGATGAGCGATGCGGGAATGCCGACCGTGAGCGACCCGGGTTTCCACCTCGTTGCGTCCGCCGTAGAAGCGGGGGTTCAGGTCACCGCCATTCCCGGGCCCTCCGCCGTCATCATGGCCCTCGCCATCTCGGGCCTGCCGACAGACCGCTTCACCTTCGAGGGCTTCCTGCCACGCAAGCAGGGTGAGCGCCTGCAACAGTTGCGCGGCCTCGTCAGGGAGCAGCGCACGATGGTGTTCTTCGAGTCGCCGAACCGCATCGCGGCGTCGCTCGCCGACGTCGCATCCGCTCTGGGCGCCGATCGCCGGGTCGCCGTGTGCCGCGAGCTGACCAAGATGTTCGAGGAGGTCAAACGGGGCCCGGCCGCGGAGCTTGCATTGTGGGCCGACGCGGGGGTCAAGGGCGAGATCGTGATGGTGATCGCGGGAGCTGCGCCGGCCTCGATCGACCTCGAAACGGGTGTCGCGCAGGTGCTGCAGATGGTCGCCGACGGTGCCCGGCTGAAGGATGCCGCGACGGAGATCGCGGAGAACACCGGACTCGGCAAGCGCGACCTGTACGAGGCGGCGCTCGCGGCCCGGGGCGCAGACAGGCCCAAGTCTGCGGCCGAAGGCTTCGCCGCCCTGCCGCCTTTAGGATAGATCCATGGCTGACGGCTCTTCGTTCTATATCACCACGCCCATTTTCTACGTCAATGACGTGCCCCATATCGGGCACGCCTACACGGAGGTGGCGAGTGACGTTCTCGCGCGCTGGCACCGCCAGGCGGGCGACGACACGTGGTTCCTGACCGGAACCGACGAGCACGGCCAGAAGATCCTGCGCACCGCGACGGCCAACGGGGTGACCCCGAAGGAGTGGGCAGACCGCCTGGTCGAGACCGCGTGGCTGCCGCTCCTGAAAACGATCAACATCTCCAACGATGACTTCATCCGCACCACCGATGAGCGCCACGAGACGAACGTGCAGCTGTTCCTGCAGCGCCTCTTCGACGCCGGCTTCATCTACACGGGCGAGTACGAGGGCTTCTACTGTGTGGGCTGCGAGGAGTACAAGCAGGCCAGCGACTTAGTCGCCGGAACCGGCCAGTACGAGGGCCAGCAGGTCTGCGCCATCCACTCCAAGCCCGTCGAACTGCTGGAGGAGCGCAACTACTTCTTCCGGATGAGCGACTTCACCCAGCCGCTGCTCGACCTCTACGAGTCGAACCCGCAGTTCATTCAGCCGGAGAGCGTTCGCAACGAGATCATCCAGTTCGTCAGGCAGGGCCTGACCGACCTGTCGATCTCCCGCCAGAGCTTCGACTGGGGAGTCAAGGTGCCGTGGGATGACAGCCACGTCGTCTATGTCTGGTTCGACGCGCTGCTGAACTACATCACCGCCGCGGGCTACGGCTCCGACGGAGAGGCCTTCGCTCGTCGCTGGCCGGGCACCCACATCGTCGGCAAAGACATCGCGCGCTTTCACGCCGTCATCTGGCCCGCCATGCTGATGGCCGCGGGACTCGAGGTGCCCAAGCAGGTCTTCGGCCACGGCTGGCTGCTGGTGGGAGGGGAGAAGATGAGCAAGTCCAAGCTCACCGGCATCGCCCCCGAGCAGATCACCGAGACCTTCGGCGTCGACGCGTTCCGCTACTACTTCATGCGCGCCATCAGCTTCGGCAACGACGGCTCGTTCAGCTGGGAAGACCTCTCGGCCCGCTACCAGAGCGAGCTCGCGAACGGCTTCGGCAACCTTGCGTCCCGCATCATCGCGATGCTCACCCGCTACTTCGATGGCTTTATCCCCGCACCCGGCGAGCTGGATGCGGCGGACGAGGCTATCCGCGCCACCGAGCGCCGCGTGACGGCCGCCGCCGACGACGCCATCAACCGCCTCGCCATCCACGAGGCACTGGCGTCTGTCTGGGAGCTCGTCGATGAGCTCAACGGCTACATCACCATCCAGGAGCCGTGGGCCCTCTCGAAGGACCCGGCCAACAGGGAGCGCCTCGGCACGGTGCTGCACACCGCCGTGCGCGGCCTCGGTACCCTCGCGGTACTACTCTCGCCCGTGATCCCGGCTGCCGCCACCAAGCTGTGGGCCGCGCTCGCGGGCGACGGTTCCGTCGCCGATCAGCCGGTGCGCAGCGCCTGGGAGTGGGTAGGCGGCCCCGCCGTCGTTCCCCTTGAGCCCCTGTTCCCGCGCATCGAGCTGCCCGAGGCCGACGAGCCCGCGGTCTAGCGTGGCGCGCGAGAAAGGCTACCCGCCGCTGCCCGAACCGCTCGTCGTTGGGATCTACGACAACCACACGCACCTCGACCCGGGCCCCGCGCACGAGTCTCAGTTCGACGTAATGCCCGACTACCGCGAGCAGCTCGACAATGCTGCTCTCGTGGGTGTTCGCGGTGTCGTGCAGGTCGGCGGCGACATCGAGTCGAGCATCTGGAGTGCCGAGCACGCCGCGCGCGAGCCGCGCATGCTCGCGGCCGTGGCCATCCATCCCAACGAGGCGCCGCGGTACGAGGCCGCCGGCCGGCTCGACGAGGCCCTGTTCGTCATCGCCGATCTCGCCAGCCAGCCCCGCGTGCGGGCGATAGGCGAGACCGGGCTCGACTTCTTTCGCACCGGTCCCGACGGCCACGCTGCTCAGTTCCGCTCGTTCGAGGCCCACATCGAGATCGCCAAGGCGAGCGACCTCGCCCTGCAGATCCACGATCGCGATGCCCACGACGAGGTCATCGAGACCCTGCTGCGCGTCGGCGCGCCGCCGCGCACGGTGTTCCACTGCTTCTCGGGAGATGCCGCGATGGCCGCCGCCTGCGCCGAGAACGGCTGGTACCTATCGTTCTCCGGCACCGTGACGTTTAAAAACTCCGACCCTCTTCGCGAAGCCCTCAGCGCCACGCCGCGCGAGCTGTTGCTGATCGAGACGGATGCGCCCTTTCTGACTCCGAGCCCGCACCGCGGTAGGCCGAACGCCCCGTACCTGTTGCCCCTGACGCTGCGCTTCATGGCCGAGCACCTCGACACCTCGGCGGCGGACCTCGCCGCACAACTGACTGCAAACACCGAACTGGTCTACGGCAGCTGGGATGCCTGGCCGGTGACCCCGGAATGAGCGATATGACTGCGAACGACGCACCCTCGAACAATTCGGCACCGAACGAGCTGGGCAAGCTGTTGGGGCCGGCGGAGATCCGCGACCTCGCGGCGATGCTTGATCTGACCCCGACCAAGAAGCTCGGCCAGAACTTCGTCATCGACGGCAACACGGTGCGCCGCATCGTGCGGGTCGGCGGAGTCGAGGCCGGCGATACCGTGCTGGAGGTCGGCCCGGGGCTCGGCTCCCTCACGCTCGGCCTCCTGGAGACAGGGGCTGCGGTGGTGGCCGTCGAGATCGACAAGCGACTGGCAGCCCAGCTGCCGGACACCGTGCGGGCGCTGCAGCCCGATGCCGACCTGACCGTGATTCGTGGCGATGCCCTGAGCATCACGAGCCTGCCGGGGGAGCCCGCGCGACTCGTCGCGAACCTGCCTTACAACGTCTCCGTTCCGGTGCTGCTGCATCTGCTGGAGCACTTCCCCTCGATTCTCTCGGGCGTCGTGATGGTGCAGGCCGAGGTGGGCCACCGGCTGGCCGCCGACCCCGGCTCCAAGATCTACGGCGGGCCGAGCATCAAGGCCGCCTGGTACGGGGCCTGGCGCACCAGCGGTCAGGTCAGCCGCCAGGTGTTCTGGCCCGTGCCGAACGTCGACTCGGTGCTCGTGTCATTCGTGCGTCACGAGGTGCTGCCCGACACCGAGGAGCTCCGGGTCGAGACCTTCCGACTAGTGGATGCTGCGTTCCAGCAGCGCCGCAAGATGCTGCGCCAGTCGCTGTCGCCCCTGTTCGGCGACTCCCAGACCTCGTCGGCGGTGATCGAAGCCGCCGGAATCAGCCCGATGATCCGGGGCGAGATGCTGACGGTCAAAGACTTCCTGGCGTTGGCCAAGGCGAGCCTCGCCCACGCCGCAACGAGCCCGTCTGCCCACGACTGAGTGCCCCGGGTTTGCGGGGCACTGGGCCCCCGCGGCAAAAAGGCTTCGCGCTGGCATATAGGTTGATTACATGGTCATGGCGGAGGCTCCCAAATCGGTTCATGTCAGAGCTCCGGGCAAGATCAATGTATTCCTGAAGGTCGGGGCCGTCATGGACGACGGCTACCACGACCTGGCCACCGCGTATCAGGCCGTCTCGCTCTATGAAGACGTGCGGGCCACTCACGCCGATGACTTCACAGTCTCCTTCAGCGGTAGCATCGACTGCAGCGGCCTCGCGGTGGATGGCTCCAACCTGGCTATCCGGGCCGCCCGCCTCGTGGCAAAAAAGGCCGGCTATCGCGGGGGAGTTCACCTCGACATCGAGAAGAACGTGCCCATCGCCGGTGGCATGGGCGGAGGATCTGCCGATGCCGCCGCAGCCCTTGTCGCGTGTGACGCGCTGTGGGGCACGGAACTCGGCCGTGAAGAACTGCTGAATCTGGCCGCGAAGCTCGGTGCCGATGTTCCGTTTGCCCTGACCGGCGGAACCGCCATCGGAACGGGCCGCGGCGATCAGCTCAGCCCGGCGCTGGCCAAGGGCACCTTTCAGTGGGTGTTGGTGCTCGCCGACTTCGGCTCCAGCACCCCCGAGGTCTATCACGAGCTCGACCTGCACCGGGATAGGCATATCCAAGACATCTTTCCCGTGCATACGCAGCCGAGCGTGGATACCAACGTGCTTCAGGCACTGCGCTCCGGCGACTCGCACATGCTCGCGGAGGCCCTCTCCAATGATCTCCAGGCACCTGCCCTGCATCTGAATTCGTCACTGACCCAGGTACTGGAGGTCGGTGAGGCGAACGGGGCCTTGGCCGGAATCGTCTCGGGCTCCGGCCCGACGATGGCGTTCCTCGCGGCAGACCTCGACAGCGCGCTCGAGTTGCAGATCGCCCTCAGCGCCGCGCGCTACACAGTGGTGCGCGTCACGGGCCCCGTCCACGGCGCCCGGATCATCGCCGACTGATCCAGTCGACCCCACGGCCCTGACGCTGGTTCGTCACTGGCGGCTGTGTCCCGGAACCAGCGGCGCTAGGTTTATCAGATGAACTCCGCAGAGGCTCTGGGCGAGCAGGCCATCGCGCTGCTTCGCGATCTCGTTCGCACCGCGTGCGTGAACAACGGCGATCCCGACTCCGGACAGGAGATTCGAAACGCAGACGTGCTCAGCCGGTTCTTTGCCGGAAGTGGCGTGATCCCGGAGATCGTGGAACCGCATCCGGGGCGCACATCGCTCATCGTCCGCGTGCGGGGAACCGAGACGGGGGCCCCGTCGCTCGCCCTGGTGGGGCACATCGATGTCGTTCCCGTACTGGCAGCGGACTGGAGAGTGGACCCGTTCGGCGCCGAGATCATCGATGACATGCTCTTTGGCCGCGGCACGCTCGACATGCTTTACCTCACGGCCTCCTACGCGGTGCTCACCCGGGCGCTGGCCGTCGAGTCGCAGAGTCCCAACGGCAAGCGGCTGCGCGGCGATCTGATCTTTGCGGCCGTCGCAGACGAGGAGGCAGGCAGCCGGCTCGGCGTCGAGTGGCTGCTGGCCAACCGGCCCGACCTGGTGGATGCCGACTACGTTCTGACCGAGTCCGGGGGTATTCCGGTGGGCGGGGAGGCCGCGATCGGCTCCGAGACTGCCCGGGTGGTTTCGGCCGTCACCGTGACCGTCGGGGAAAAGGGCCTGGCCCGCCGAACACTCCTGGTGCACGGTGTCCCCGGTCACGGCTCGGCACCCTGGGGCTCGCGAAATGCGGCGGCGATCGCCGCCGAGGCCATCGGCCGCATCACCAGTTTCGCGCCGACCGCGGTGATCGGCGACTACTGGCCGCAGTACGTTCAGGCTCTCGGGTTGAGTTCCGAGCTGGGCGCTCGGCTCGTCGCGCCGAACACGCTTCTGGATTCGCTGGCCGAGCTCGGCGACCTGGCCGGCTACGCCCATGCGGCCACTCACACGACAGTCTCGCCCAACGTGCTCCGGGCCGGAGACGCCATCAATGTAATCCCGGGAGTGGCCAGCATCGGCCTCGATATTCGGCAGCTTCCGGGTGTGAGCGCCGAGGAGATCGACCGCTATTTGCTCGAGGCGTTGGGCGCACTGGCGGAGCACATCGAGATCATCGGCGCCTCCTATAGTCCGGCGAACGTCTCAGCCATGGACACCGCCCTCTTCGAGGTGCTGTCCGAGGTGATCGGCGAGGCGTACCCGGGAGCGCGTGCACTGCCTATAATCGCCGCCGGCGGTTCGGATGCGAGGTTCTACCGGGCCCGCGGACGATGCGCCTACGGCTTCTCGATGCTCTCTGCCAGCTGGACCTACGGCATGTTTCGAAAGCTGATCCACAGCAACGACGAACGCATCGATCTGCCGTCCGTCAGGCTGACGGTGAAGGCCCTCGACAGGGTAGTGCGGCGTTTGCTCGGCTGAAGGCCGGTATTCTCAACTAGTGGCTCACCTTCTCGGAGCGGAAACGCTCCATCTCGAATATCCGACGCGGGTCATTTTTGACTCCGTGACCATTGGCCTCAACGAGGGCGACCGGGTCGGCATCGTCGGCCGCAACGGCGACGGAAAGTCGACGCTGTTGCGCCTGCTGGCGGGGCGCATCGAGCCCGATGGTGGCCGCGTCACCCGCAGGAACGGCGTCACTCTGGCGATGCTCGACCAGTCCGACGAGCTCGACGGCACTCGCACCGTCGGCGAGACTATCCTCGGCGACATCGAGGAGCATGTCTGGGCGGGCGACCCCCAGGTGCGCGATGTTATTTCCGGTCTCGCCGCCGACATCCCGTTCGATGCTCTCGTCTCCAGCCTCTCCGGTGGCCAGCGCCGCCGAGTGGCCCTGGCCGAACTGCTCATCGGCGATCACGACGTGATCTTCCTCGATGAGCCCACAAACCACTTGGATGTCGAGGGCATCGCCTGGCTCGCCGGCCACCTCCGCCGCCGCTGGTCGACGAACGCCGGCGGGCTCGTGGTCGTGACTCACGATCGGTGGTTCCTCGACGAGATCTGCACCGCCACCTGGGAGGTGCACGATCGCTTGATCGAGCCATTCGAGGGCGGCTATGCGGCCTACATTCTGCAGCGGGTCGAGCGTGACCGGATGGCGTCGGCCACCGAGAACAAGCGCCAGAACCTGATGCGCAAGGAGCTGGCCTGGCTTCGCCGCGGGGCGCCGGCCCGCAGCACCAAGCCCAAGTTCCGCATCGACGCCGCCAATGAGCTCATCGCGAACGAGCCGCCTGCCCGCGACAGCGTCTCGCTCGCCTCGATGGCCATGCAGCGCCTCGGCAAGGACGTCGTCGACCTCGAGAACATCTCCGTGAGCTACCCGAACCCGGACGGCACCTCAAAGCATGTGCTGCACGACCTCACCTGGCGCATCGCGCCGGGGGAGCGCACCGGAATCCTCGGCATCAACGGCGCCGGCAAGAGCACGCTGCTCAGCCTCGTCTCGGGCACGACGCTGCCCACCACGGGCAAGGTCAAGCGCGGCCAGACGATCAAGGTCTCGACCCTGACCCAGCAGCTCTTTGAACTGGAAGACATCTGGAACGACCGCGTCAGCGACGTGATCGGCCGGCAGAAGAGCTCGTACATGGCCGGGGGCAAGGAGATGACGCCGGGCCAGTTGCTCGAGCGCGTCGGCTTCACCAGCGCCCAGCTCTCCACTCAGGTCAAGGATCTCTCGGGTGGCCAAAAGCGCCGCCTCCAGCTGCTGCTGATCATCCTCGACGAGCCGAACGTGCTCATCCTCGATGAGCCCACCAACGACCTCGACACCGACATGCTGGCGGCCATTGAGGACCTTCTCGACTCCTACGCCGGCACCCTGCTCGTGGTGAGTCACGACCGGTACCTCGTCGAGCGGGTCACCGACAATCAGTACGCGGTCATGAACGGCGGCTTCGTGCACCTGCCGCGCGGCATCGACCAGTACCTCGAGATGCGCGTGCTGCAGCAGAAACAGCAGGCCGACAAGGCTGCGGGCGCCTCCGGGAACGCTTCCGCCGCCCCGGCGAGGAAGACCGGCCTGGCCGGGGCCGAGCTTCGGAACGCGCAGAAGGAGCTCGCCGCCGCCGATCGCAAGCTGCAGAAGTTCGGTCTGCAGATCCAGGAGAAGCAGGCGTCGATGGCGTCGCACGACCAGATGGACTATTCGGTGCTGGGCACGATGCAGGTCGAGATCCAGGGTCTTCACGATCAAATGAACACCCTCGAGCTGCGCTGGCTCGAACTGTCGGAACTGCTGGCCTAGCGGTCTGCTGCGGCTGCGGCTTGAGCCCGGTCGGCGGCCTAGTCGATGTCGAGGCTGAGCTTGCGAAGCAGGGCGGCGATGCGCTCCTGGTCTGACTTGCTCAGGCGCGCCAGCAGTTCGGCCTCGGCCGTCACCAGCTCGGTGATGGCCGCGTCGACGCGGCGTCGGCCGTCTTCGGTCATGCTGACGAGGATGCCGCGGCCGTCATTCGGGTCGGTGCGGCGCTCCACCAGGCCGCGCTGGGCCATCCGATCGATGCGGTTGGTCATAGTTCCGGAGGAGACCAACGTCTGCTCGAGCAGAGACTTGGGGCTCAGCTGAAACGGGCTGCCGGCGCGGCGGAGGGCCGACAGGACGTCGAACTCCCAGGACTCGAGCTCGCTCGTGACGAAGGCCGCGCGGCGGGTGCGATCCAGATGCTTCGACAGCCGCCAGACCCGCGACAGCACCTTCATCGGGGCGAAGTCGATTTCGGGACGTTCGCGCTCCCATGCATCGACTATGTCGTCAACGGAATCTCGGGGCGTCGGATCGGTCACCTTCCTATTATTGCCGAGCGACCGCGTTCCGCCGACGATAAGAACGCGACCCACCAGGATGTCTGGCAGACTTGAGGCTGCGCGTCTCCGGGCGTGCGTTCCGCCTTGGTGTAATGGCAGCACGACAGCCTTTGGAGCTGTTAGGTCTAGGTTCGAGTCCTGGAGGCGGAGCGGGGTACTCTAAAGCCCGTGTCAGAACTAAGTTTTCGGGTGGCCGACGAGTCGGACATCGACCAGCTCCTCGTGCTCGTGGGTACCGCCTATCGCGGCGAAGAGAGCCGGGCCGGCTGGACAACAGAGGCCGACCTCATCGAAGGCCAGCGCATCGACGAAACACTGCTGCGGGCCGACATCGATGCCGCCGACAGCCTGGTCATCGTGGCGGAGGAGAACGATGTTCTCGTCGCCTGCGCCCATCTGGAGAAGTCAGGCGCGGAAGCTGCGTACTTCGGAATGTTCGCCGTTCGCCCGGGTCTTCAGGGCGCAGGGATCGGCAAGCAGGTGCTCGCCCATGCGGAGGAGCTGGTCGCGAGCCGATGGGGCAGTCTTCGGATGGAGATGTTCGTGCTGGAGCTGCGCCTCGAGCTGGTGGCGTTCTACGAGCGACGCGGGTACGCCCGCACCGGGCGGTTTCAGCCATTTCCCTACGAGGAGACGCGCTACGGACTGCCCCGCCGAGGAGACCTGCGCATGGAGCTGCTCGTAAAAACGCTGAGGGCAGTCGTTGCCCCGCCCGTGCGGCCCGCTATCGTGGAGGCTTAGGCGCGAGGCGCCGACAGCCTCAACAGCACTCTGAAAACCAGGAGATCCCGTGACCGATTCTCAACTTGCCGTCATCATTCTTGCCGCCGGTCAGGGCACCCGGATGAAGTCCGCCACGCCGAAGCTGTTGCACAACCTCGCCGGCATCCCGATCGTGAGCCATGTGCTTGCGACCGCCCGCGAGCTCGATGCGGCCCACACCGTCGTCGTCGTGCGGCACGAGCGCGACCGCTTGGTCGAGGTCGTCGAGGAACAGCTGCCGAGCGGGTTGATCGTCGACCAAGACGAGGTTCCCGGCACCGGTCGGGCCGTTGAGCAGGCCGTTGCCGTGCTGCCCGAGGGTTTCACCGGAGACGTGTTGGTCATCAATGGCGATGTGCCGCTGCTGGACGCCGGAACCCTCGCGGTTCTGATCGAGGAGCACCGTCGAGACCGCGCGGCCGCAACCCTGCTCTCCGCCTATCTCGACGACCCGACCGGCTATGGCCGCATCGTGCGCAACGGGAACGGCGGGCTGGACCGCATCGTCGAACACCGCGATGCGACCGCCGACGAACTCGCGATCGCCGAGGTCAACGCCGGGGTGTATCTCTTCGGTCTGGCTGAGTTGCGCGACCAGCTGGCCGCCCTCGGCACGGCGAACTCGCAGGGCGAGAAGTACCTCACCGACGTGATCGAGCTGCTTCGACGATCGGGTTCCGCCGTGGCGGCACTGCCGGTGACCGACCCGTGGCTGGTCGCTGGCATCAACGACCGCGCGCAGCTCAGCGAGGCGGCCGTGCGGCTGAACGGGCTCATCGTTCGAGGCTGGCAGCTCGCCGGGGTCACGATTGTCGATCCTGCGACAACGTGGATCGACCTCGCTGCCAGCATCGAGAACGACGTCGAGATCCTGCCGGGAAGCCAGATTTTAGGCGCGACCGTGATCGCCACGGGTGCCTCGATCGGACCGGACACGACACTGACCGACTGCGAGGTGGGTGAGGGCGCGATCGTGAAACGCACAGATGCCACGCTGTCCGTGATCGGCGCCCAGGCCAGCGTTGGCCCGTTCGCCTACCTCCGGCCGAACACGATCATCGAGGCCGGCGGCAAGGTCGGAACGTTCGTCGAGACCAAGAACTCCACGATCGGTGCGGGCAGCAAGGTGCCGCATCTCTCCTACATCGGCGACACTACGGTCGGTATCGGCTCCAACGTCGGCGCCGGAACTATCACCGCGAATTATGACGGCGTCAACAAGCACCGCACCGTCGTCGGTTCGCACGTGCGCACCGGGTCGCACAACGTGTTCGTCGCGCCGGTTACAATTGGGGACGGCGCCTATACAGGGGCCGGAACGGTCGTCCGAAAAGACGTTCCCGCCGGTTCTCTTGCTATCAGTGTGGCTCCGCAGCGAAACCTTGAGGGTTGGGTAGCCACCAATCGGCCGGGCTCAGTCGCGGATCAGGCGGCCAATGCGGCGCTCGAGGCCGCAGCTTACGAGACCGGAGACTAAGTGGCGGAGATCACGACCAGCGGCGGCAAGCGACTCCTGATTGCATCAGGGCGGGCGCATCCGCAGCTAGCCCAGGACATCGCCACCGAGCTGGGCACCCATCTCCTGCCCACGGATGCCCGCACCTTCGCCAACGGCGAGCTGTACATCCGCTACGATGACAGCGTTCGCGGCTCTGACGTGTTCGTCATCCAGTCGCACACGGCGCCCATCAATGAGTGGCTCATGGAGCAGCTGATCATGGTCGACGCGCTGAAGCGCGCCTCCGCGAAGCGCATCACGGTCGTCGCCCCGTTCTACCCCTACGCACGGCAAGACAAGAAGGGCCGCGGCCGCGAGCCGATCTCCGCCCGCCTCGTCGCCGACCTGTTTAAGGCCGCCGGAGCCGACCGCATCATGTCGGTCGACCTGCACGCCGCGCAGATCCAGGGCTTCTTCGACGGCCCTGTCGACCACCTCTTCGCCATGCCGGTGCTGATGGCTCACATGCGTAAGACCCTCGACCCGTCGATTCTCACGGTCGTCTCCCCCGACATGGGTCGCGTTCGCGTCGCCGACATCTGGAGCAACCGCCTCGGCGCCCCGCTGGCGATCATCCACAAGCGCCGCGACCCGATGGTGCACAACCAGGTCACCGTGCACGAGATCGTCGGCGACGTCAAGGGTCGCGTCTGCCTGCTGGTAGACGACCTGATCGACACCGGACGCACGATCGTCGCGGCGTCTGAGGCCCTGAAGGCTGCGGGTGCGCTGGGAGTTATCGTCGCCGCGACCCACGCCGTCTTCTCCGATCCCGCCATCGAGATCCTGCAGAGTGACTTCATCGACTCGGTCGTGGTCACCGACACCCTGCCGATCGCGGAGTCCAAACGCTTCCCGAAGCTCACCATTCTGCCCATCGCACCGCTGATCGCCCGGGCCATTCACGAGGTCTTCGAAGACGGCTCGGTGACGAGCATGTTCGACGGTGACGCGTAGCCCACAGCTGTAGCGCGTAGGCTGAAAAAATGAGCGTTACAACAGAGACCTTCCTCCCGCCCGCCGGCACCATCACGATGTTCTCCACGACGTGGTGTGGCTACTGCAAGCGGCTCAAGACCCAGCTCGATAAGCAGGGAATCGGCTACACCGAGATCAACATCGAGGATGTCCCCGGAACGGCCGAGCTCGTCGAGTCGCTGAACGGCGGAAACCAGACGGTTCCGACGATCATCTTCCCCGACGGCACGAGCGCGACCAACCCCTCGGCTCACGAGGTCACGACGCGCCTCGGCCTGTAGCCCGGCCGCTTCAGATCCTCTGTAGCGGAGGGTTCATCCCGGGGGTTTGCACGGGAGGCACTGTCGGGATGAGACCCATGTAGGCGACATCGCGATCGGAACCGTAGGCGCCGACCGTGTAACACTGCCAGCCGATGCCGACGGGGCCGAACAACTCGAAGCGAGGCTCCGACCCGGTGGCGCTGGGGTCTTGATAGGCGACGTGCACGGCACAGGCGCGCGCAGCCAGAGCCAGATTCAGATTGATGGTTGTCAGGGCCCCCGGCAGAACGAGGCCGGCTATTCCGGCGGCGACGACGACCCTCATCACGGCGTGGGCACGCCGCGTGCGGAGAGGCCGGGGACCGGTCGGCTCGTAGCCCTCGAGCTCTGGTTCGTCGGAGTAGCCGGGGTCATCGGGTGTGTTTGACATGACTCTCCATCCTCACATGTCTTCCGGAGAGTGTGATGGGTAGCCACTCGCGCTGATTAATTGCGTAAGGATGCGCCGAAACGCTATATTCGTCGGGTCAGGTGGCCCCTGTGGTGAGTTACGTTTGATAATCAGCCCTTTATGGCCCCGGCGAACGGCGGCCTCTTGCCCGAAGGAAAGAATATGAAACTTGCCCGTCTTGCACCTGTTGCACTGATCGCATCGGCGGCGCTGCTGCTCACCGGCTGCGTCAACAATGCCACGACCACGCCCGCCGGCAGTGGCGCGGCCACGGCCGTGGTAACCGTGGACAGCGCTGCGGTGGCGCTCCTGCCCGCCGCCGTCGCCGCCAAGGGAAAGCTTGTCATCGGCAGCGATGCGACGTACGCGCCGAACGAATACAAGGATGCCGCAGGCTTGCCGATCGGCTGGGAGATCGAACTCGCAGACGCCATGGCCGCGAAGCTCGGACTCACGACCGAGTACCAGCTCGCCAAGTTCGACAACATCATCCCGTCGATCACCGGTGGCAAGTATGAGGTGGGGGTGTCGTCGTTCTTCGATACCGTCGAGCGCCAGAAGCAGGTCGACATGGTCGACTACTACACCGCGGGTATCCAGTGGGCGACGCTCGCAGGCAAGACCGTCGACCCCCAGACCGTCTGCGGCATCAAGCTGGCGGTTCAGAATGGCACGACCGAGGCCCTGGACGACGGCCCGGCACTGTCAGCCGCCTGCGTTGCCGCCGGCAAGGCTCCCCTCGAGCTGCTCGGCTACGACACCCAGGACGACGCGACCGCGGCTGTCGCTCTCGGCCGCGCCGATGCCATGAGTGCAGACTCGCCCGTCACCCAGTACGCCGTGGCCCAGTCTCAGGGCAAGCTCGTGACCTCGGGTGCCGTCTACTCGGTCTTTCTCTACGGCATGCCGATCGCCAAGGACGGCAGCACGCTCGGCAAGGCCCTGCAGGCGGCGCTTCAGTCCCTGATGGATGACGGTACCTACATGTCGATCCTGACCAAGTGGGGTGTCGAACAGGGTGCCATCGCCAAGATCGACATCAACGGCGCCAAGGCCTGATGAGTAACACTCGCGGCGCTCGGGTCCCGGAGACGGATCCGGGCGCCTCGGGCCGACCGGAGCGCATCCGGGCGATCCCTCTTCGACACCCCGTCAGAAATGCCTTTGCCATTCTGCTGGTTCTGCTGGTGGCCAGCTTCATCTGGGACGCGGCCGTGAATCGGCCCGCCTATGACTGGCCATCCGTCGGCAAGTATGTCTTCGACATCCGTGTCTCCCAGGCCGCATTGGTGACACTGGAGCTCACGGTACTCTCCATGGTCGGCGCCATCCTGCTGGGCTCACTGCTGGCGGTCATGAGGCTGTCGCCGAATCCTGTGCTCCGCGGCATCGCCTGGATCTACCTCTGGATCTTCCGCGGAACTCCCGTCTATGTGCAGCTCGTCTTCTGGGGCCTGCTCTCGACAATCTACCGGTCGATCACTCTCGGCATCCCGTTCACGGATATCGGCATGTCCTGGACCACCCAGGACACGCTGAGCGTCTTCTGGCTCGCCGTCATCGGTTTGGCGCTGAACGAGGCCGCCTACATGGCGGAGATCGTTCGGGCGGGCATGCTCTCGGTCGATGGCGGACAGGGCGAAGCCTCGATGGCTCTCGGCATGTCCTGGGCCCAGACCATGCGTCGCATTGTGATTCCGCAGTCGATGCGGGTGATCATCCCGCCGACCGGCAACGAGGTCATCTCGATGCTGAAAACCACCTCGCTGGTGACCGCGGTTCCGCTTTCCACCGACCTTTACACCCGCACCCGCGACATCTCGGCCGAGACGTTCAACCCGATCCCGCTGCTCATCGTCGCGTCGATCTGGTACCTGTTCTTCACCTCGCTGCTGATGATCGGCCAGTACTTCCTCGAGCGCCGCTTCGCCCGCGGCACCCGGTTCGTCGACCTCGGGCCTGCGGTGACGGAGGACAGCCTGCCGATCGCAACCATCCCGCCTACCAGCAAGTCCGATGGGCCGCCGAAAAGCAATTCAACAAATTTGGGGGCCTCCTCGTGACCGATCTGCAGAACACCGTGCCGATGGTGCTCGCCGAGCGGGTGGTCAAGGCCTTCGGCTCGCATGTGGTGCTCAGCGATATCTCCCTCTCGGTCGGGCGGGGCGAGGTAGTCTGCATCATCGGTCCCTCGGGTAGCGGCAAGTCGACATTCCTGCGTTGCATCAACCACCTCGAGCGGCTTGACGGCGGTCGACTCACGGTTGACGGCGAGCTCATCGGCTATCGCCAGAGTGGCGACAAGATCTACGAGCTGAAGCCTCGCGAGGCGGCCCATCAGCGCAAGGACATCGGGATGGTGTTCCAGCGGTTCAACCTTTTCCCGCATCTCACGGTGCTCGAGAACATCATCGAGGCGCCAACCCAGGTCAAGCGCCAGTCTCGCGCTGCTGCCTCGGCGCGTGCGATGGAGTTGCTCGAACGGGTCGGCCTGGCGGAGAAGGCCAAGGCCTACCCGGCATCGCTCTCGGGCGGCCAGCAGCAGCGGGTCGCCATCGCGAGGGCCCTCGCGATGGATCCCAAGCTGATGCTCTTCGACGAGCCGACGTCGGCCCTTGACCCCGAACTCGTCGGCGAGGTTTTGGACGTCATGAAGCAGCTGGCCCGTGACGGCATGACGATGGTCGTCGTGACGCACGAGATGGGCTTCGCCCGGGAGGTTGCCGATTCGCTGGTCTTCATGGACGGGGGAGTCGTGGTGGAGCGTGGCATACCCCGAGAGGTTCTCGCCGACCCGCAGCACGCCCGCACCAAGGCATTCCTCTCCAAGGTTCTCTAGCCACAGCTGTTCACTTCGTGGCGCTAGGTTTCTCGTGTGACTTTATTGGAGCGGCGGATCGGTGTGCGGGGGGCCGTCGTCATCGGGCTGAGTTCGATGGTGGGGGCCGGCCTGTTCTATGTCTGGACCCCGGCAGCGGCGGTCGCCGGGCCCTGGTTGCTCGTGGGGCTGGCAATCGCCGCCGTCGTTGCGACGCTGAACGCCCTGAGCTCGGCCCAGCTGGCAATGGCGTATCCGGTGTCGGGCGGGGCATACAGCTTCGGGCGAGCCTGCCTCGGCCCCTGGTGGGGGTTTTCCGCCGGTTGGCTGTTCCTTGCCGGCAAGACCGCCTCAGCCGCGGCGATCGCCTTGATCGCCGCCGGCTACCTGCTGCCGGAGCATGCCCGAGGGCTCGCCGTTGTCGTGATCGGCACGCTCGCCGTCGTCAACGCCCGCGGCATCCGCAGCACGGCACGAATCAGCGCGATCATCGTCGTCGTCGTCCTGACCGGGCTGGGCGTGATCCTGGCCGTGGTCGCGCTCGGGTCTGGGCCGGGCGCCGGGCTCGGCGCATCCGCTGCCCCGTTCTCGGCTGTTTCCGGCACCGGCTGGTACGGCACGCTGCAGTCGGCCGGCCTGCTGTTCTTCGCGTTCGCAGGCTATGCGCGGATGGCCACGCTCGGCGAGGAGGTGCGCAATCCCAGGCGCTCACTGCCGATCGCCATCGGCCTAGCCCTCGGCATCGCACTCGTCGTCTACGGCACGGTCGCCGCGGTGCTCATGGGCACGCTGGGCGTCGACCGCCTCGCCGTCACTGCGTCCCCCCTGCTCGCACTGGTCGACGGCATCGGGGCAGGCGTCGGCTGGGCGCTGCTCGTGCAGCTTCTGGCTGCGCTCGCCTGCCTCGGCTCACTCGTGGGTATCCTCGCGGGGCTCAGCCGTACGTCACTCGCGATGGCTCGCGGGGGCGACCTCCCGGGCTACCTCGGCCGCATCTCGCCTGCCCGGAGCGCCCCGATCGCCGCCGAGGCAACGATGGCGGGCCTTGCAATGCTCGGGGTCCTTGTTCTGGATGCCACCCAGCTCGTCGGCTTCTCGGCCTGCGCCGTGCTCGTCTACTACGCGATCGCCAACCTGGCGGCCCTCCGCCAGCCGGCCGCAGAACGCTGGCTGCCCCGGCGGGTGCAGATCCTCGGCCTTCTCGGCTGTCTCGTGCTCGCGGTCACGCTGCCTTGGCGCGGGGTAGTCATCGCCGCCCTCGTGCTGACCGCGGGCCTCGCCCTCCGTGCCCTCCGCATACGTCGGCAGCGCGCCCGCTAAACGCCCTCCGTTTCAGGCCATAGCCGCGCGCAACCGCCCGGGGCGGTCGGCGGCGGCTATGGCCTGAAAACGGAATCATTCGGGTGGTGCTGTTAGTGCGAGGAGCCTTCGGTTTCGATCTCGGTGCGGTCTGCCGACCACAGGGTGTGGAAGGTTCCCTCGAGGTCGACGCGCTTGTACGTGTGCGCGCCGAAGAAGTCGCGCTGGCCCTGCACGAGGGCGGCCGGGAGGCGCTCGGCGCGCAGGCCGTCGTAGTACGCCAGCGACGACGAGAATGCCGGCGTCGGGATGCCCGAGAGGGCCGAGCCCGAGACCACGCGGCGCCAGCTGTCCTGGGCGGTGGCGACGGCATCCGTGAAGAATGGGGCCGTGACGAGGGCGACGAGGCCCGGGTTCTCGGCGTATGCCTCGGTGATGCGGTTCAGGAACTGGGCGCGGATGATGCAGCCTCCGCGCCAGATCTTCGCGATCTCGCCCTTCTGGATGTTCCAGCCATACTGCTCGGCTCCCGCGACGATGGCGTCGAAGCCCTGCGAGTACGCGATGATCTTCGACGCGTAGAGCGCGAGGCGCACGTCTTCGACGAACGCGTCGCGATCTTCGATGGAGAACACCTCGCTCGGGCCGGGGAGTTGTGCGGCGGCGGCGCGCTGGGCGGGCTTGGACGACAGGGAGCGGGCGAAGACGGCTTCGGCGATGCCGGAGACGGGGATGCCGAGGTCCAGTGCGGTCTGCACGGTCCAGACGCCGGTGCCCTTGGAGCCGGCCGCATCGAGGATGACGTCGACCAGGGGGGCGCCGGTCTTGGCATCGATCTGCTTCAGGACCTCGGCGGTGATCTCGATCAGGTAGCTCTCGAGCTCGCCCGTGTTCCACTCGCCGAAGATCGAAGCGATCTCGGCCGGGGTGTAGCCGGCGCCCTTGCGGAGCAGGTCGTAGGCCTCGGCGATGAGCTGCATGTCGGCGTATTCGATGCCATTGTGGATCATCTTGACGAAGTGGCCGGCGCCGTCGGTGCCGACGTGGGTGACGCAGGGCTCGCCGTCGACGACCGCAGCGATCGAGCGGAGGATCGGGCCGAGGGTCTCCCACGCCTCGACGGAGCCGCCGGGCATGATCGAGGGGCCGAGGAGGGCGCCTTCCTCGCCGCCGGAGATGCCGGCGCCGACGAAGTTGATGCCGGTCTTGCGCACGGCCTCCTCTCGGCGGATGGTGTCGGTGAACAGGGCGTTGCCGCCGTCGACGATGATGTCGCCGGGCTCGAACACCGCGGCGAGGGCGTCGATGACGGCATCGGTTCCGCGTCCGGCCTGAACCATGATGATCGCGGTGCGGGGCGCGGTGAGGGAAGCGGCGAACTCTTCGTACGTTGCGGCGGGGATGAAGTTGGCTTCGGGGTGCTCGGTGATGAGGGTTGAGGTGCGCTCGGAGGAGCGGTTGAAGACAGCGACGGTGTTTCCCTCGCGGCTGGCGAGGTTTCTGGCGAGGTTGGAGCCCATGACCGCGAGTCCGACGACTCCGATATTGGCGGCGGCGGTGGATGTCTCTGACATGACCTGATCCCTTTGTTGTATGTGAATTACCTCAATCAGTTTAGTCGCGGCGTCATTTTCGTTTGCTCACGGCTCAGGCACGGGCGAAGGCACGGGTCGGACGAGGGGAATTGCCGCCGTGAACGCGCTCGCCCGGCCTTCTGCCTCGGGCGTGCCGGTGAACATTCCGCCCTGATCGGTATGATCCGTATCTGATTCGCGAGCGCGGGCCCGCGGCACCTCCTCGACCAGCTGCACGCGGCTGCGCGGCATTCCGGCAGGGTCATGGGTGTGCACCCAGCCGACCATTTCCTCGCGCACGAAGCAGCGCAGGTCAAAGAGCTGGCCGGCATCGGCGGCGGTGACCAGGATGCGCACGCGCACCATTCCGCCCGTCGCGTCGGTGACCTGCAGCACGGAGGCGCGCCCATCCCAGGAATCGGTGGCCGCAAGGATCACCTCGAGGTGCTGGCGCATCGCGGCAGGGCTGACCCGCCAGTCGAGGTCGAGGTCTACTGAGCCGAAGAGCTCGGTGCTGCTGCGCGTCCAATTCTCGAACGGGGTGGTCGTGAAGTAGGTCGATGGCAGCACGAGGCGTCGATCGTCCCAGATCCTGACGACCACATAGGTGAGGGTGATCTCCTCGATGTTGCCCCACTCCTTCTCGGCGATCACCACGTCGTCAACCCTGATCGCGCCGCTGAACGCGAGCTGCACTCCGGCGAACACGTTGGCCAGCGTCGATTGCGCAGCGAGTCCTGCCACGAGGCTGACGAGGCCCGCCGAGGCGAACAGGCTGGCGCCGATGGCCTGGACTCCCTCGAATGTCATCAGGATCGAGGCGGCGGCAACGATCATCACGGCGGCGACCGCGAGCCGGCGCACGATCGCGAGTTGGGTCTGGGTCTTCCGGGCCTGAATGTTGCCCGGCCCCACGATGGTGTACTTCGATATGCCGATCGTGATGAAGAAAGTGATCAGCCCGCTGACCAGCCAGGCGCCGAGTGCGATCGTCGCGACGCGAAAGAAATGGTTGATGCCAGCTTCCCACGTCGGCTCGGGCAGGGTGACCGAGATGGTGATCCACAGGGGGATGACAACGATCAGGAGGCGGAACGGATGGCGTGCACCGCTCGCGAGTGCCTTCGGCCAGTCGCGACCGCCTGCAGTCGCGCGAACAACCCTGGTCATCAGCAGGATGAGTGCCGCTGCCGCCGTCAACGCGATCAGAACTCCGATGCCCAACCTAAACCAGGGCTGCCAATCGAACGCTGCGAATACATCAATCATTGAAAACCCCCCAGATGGTAAATGCTCTCCAAGGCTAGGCGACGGCTGATGGGAAGCCCGTGAAGCAGCTGAAGCGATCAAAGAACGGGACCGATTGCGAAGCGTTCAGAGCGAGCAAGCGAGGGTGCATCAGTGCTCTGCCCCCAGGTTGCCGGCCAGCCGTGCGTGCAGCAGAGTGCTGGCCTCGTTGAGCCCCTCGATTACGACGCGCTTGCCCTTACGTTCGTATTTGAACGTGATCGCATCCAGTGTTGCCACGCTCGACGCATCCCAGATGTGGGATCCCGCCATGTCGATGACGATGCGGTCGGGGTCGTCCGCGTACTCGAACTGCGTCATCATGTCATTGCTGGAGGCGAAGAAGAGCTCCCCGGAGACGGTGTAGTACGCGGTGGGTGTCGCCTCGTCATCACCCGACAGGCGGCGCTCGACCGTTGCCAGGTGGGCGACGCGCCGGGCGAAGGCCACCATGGCGATGATCACTCCCACCACGACGCCGATAGCGAGGTTGTGGGTGATGACGATGACGACGACCGTGGCGACCATGACCGTGGTCTCGCTCTTGGGCATCCGCTTCAGGGTCGACGGCCGGATGCTGTGCCAGTCGAAGGTCAGGTACGAAACGATGATCATGACCGCCACGAGGGCGGCCATCGGCACGATGGCGAGGATATCGCCGAGACCCAGCACGAGCACGAGCAGGAACACGTCCGCCAGGAATGTCGAGATACGGGTGCGGGCCCCGGAGGCCTTGACGTTGATCATCGTCTGGCCGATCATGGCGCAGCCGCCCATGCCACCGAAGAATCCCGACGCGATGTTCGCGACGCCCTGGCCCCACGATTCCCGTGTCTTGTTCGAGTGGGTGTCGGTGACCTCGTCGACGATCTTGGCCGTCATCAGGGACTCCAGGATTCCGACCAGGGCCATTCCGAGTGCGAACGGCGCGATGATCGTGAACGTCTCCCAGCTGACCGGCACGTTCGGCAGCAGCAGCTCGGGCAGGGAGCGGGGGAGCTCGCCCTGGTCGCCGATTCTGGGCACGTTGATCGAGATGACGACGGTCGCGACCGTGAGTACGACGATGGCCACCAGCGGCGCCGGTACAACCTTGGTCAGGCGGGGCATCACGATCATGATGATGATCCCTGCGGCAACGAGGGGATAGACCAGGAAGGGCACCCCGAGGAGCTGGGGCAGCTGGGCGCCGAAGATGAGAATCGCGAGGGCGTTGACGAAGCCGACCATGACGTTGCGGGGAATGAAGCGCATGAGCTTGGCCACCCCGATCGCCCCGAGGAGTATCTGGAACATGCCCGCGAGGATGACGGTGGCCACGAAGTACTCCATGCCGTAGTCGCGGGCGACGGGGGCGATCACGAGCGCGACGGCTCCGGTGGCGGCGGTGATCATCGCGGGGCGGCCACCCACGAACGAGATGGTCACCGCCATGACGAATGAGGAGAACAGGCCGACCCGGGGGTCGACGCCGGCGATAAGTGAGAACGCGATCGCCTCGGGGATCAGGGCCAGCGCGACGACGAGACCGGCGAGAACCTCGCGGGTCAGGATGCGCGGTGTTTTCAGTGCGGTGAGGACCGAAGGCTCGGCCCGATAACGGGTGTCTTGTGGCATAAGACTGCAACACTACCCTTACGTAAGGGTTAAGTTGAATTGGCATAGGGTGAAGGCATGGATTCAGGAACAGGCTCGGTCACGATGCACATCGGCGAACTCGCCGAGAAGACCGGGCTGTCGCTGCGCACGATCCGGCACTACGACGAGGTCGGGCTGCTCAAGCCGACGGGGCGCACCGAGGGCGGCTTTCGCCTGTATACGCCCGAAGACTTCAGCCGGCTCATGCTGATCCGCCGCATGAAGCCGCTGGGGTTCTCCCTCGAGGAGATGACCGACCTGCTGCGCGTCATCGATGCTCTGGGCGGCGTCGACACCTCGACCCAGGATCCCGCTGTGCGCCGAGAGCTGGACGCATTCATCGGCCAGGCCGACGAGCGTCGCGCGAGGCTCAGGGAACAGCTGGGCATGGCGGACGAGTTCCTCGCCCTCCTCCGGGCCCGGCAGAATGAGCACCAGCGGTAGGGTCGGGATTCGCCCGCAGGCGCTGTGGATACCCGGCTGATAGAATTTCACACTGGTGTGCCGGGAAGCCTGGTCGGCGTGCAATCAGGGGATTGCGCTCTCATACGACTGAACCTTCAGCCAAACCGTCAGGACCAACGTGAACATTCTTCGATCCGAACGCGCCGGGGCGATCATCCTGCTCTCGGCCGCCGCTCTCGGCCTTCTTCTGGCAAACACCATCGCCGGCCCCGCGATCATGGCCTTCAAAGACCTGCACCTCGCCGTGCCGGGCACGCCCCTTGACCTGAGCGTGGGCCACTGGGTCGCCGACGGCCTCCTTGCCATCTTCTTCTTCATCGTCGCCGTCGAACTCAAACACGAGGTTCTGGTCGGGGAGCTCAACACGGTCTCCAAGGCCCTGAGCCCCGCGATTGCCGCCCTGGGCGGTGTGATCGTTCCGATCGCGATCTACCTGAGCATCACGGCCGGGTCCGGCTATGAGGCAGGCTGGCCGATTCCGACGGCCACCGACATCGCCTTTGCCCTGGGTATCCTGGCGGTCTTCGGCAAGGGCATTCCCTCCCGCCTGCGGATCTTCCTGCTGGCGCTGGCTATCCTCGACGACATCGTCGCGATCCTGATCATCGCCGTGTTCTTCACGAGCGACCCGAACGTCTCGCTGATGGTTGCCGCCGTCGTGGGCGTCGTGCTCTTCGGCGTGCTGAGCAAGTTCGTCGGTTCCCGCTATCGGATGGCCGTGATCCCACTGATGGTCGTGGTCGCGGCCGTCACCTGGTCGCTGGTCTACCTCTCGGGCATGCACGCCACGATCGCGGGTGTGGTGCTGGGTCTCGCGATGGCCCACGGCGCCGGAATGCGCACGCGCCGAACCCTCGAGCCCTTCTCGAACGGTGTAGCGCTTCCCCTGTTCGCCTTCTTCGCCGCCCTGGTCGCCATTCCGCAGGTGCCTGTCACCGAGCTCGCCCCGCCGTTCTGGGCCATCCTGATCGCCCTGCCCGTGGGCAAGATCATCGGCATCACCCTCGGCGGCTGGCTCTCCAGCTTCATCGGCCGCAAGAAACGGGCCGACGCAGGCTACAAGCAGCCCGACCTCACGTTCGTGGCGCTCATCACCGCCGGCGCCCTCGGCGGCATCGGCTTCACCGTCTCCCTGCTGATGAACGACCTGGCCTTCGCGGGAAACCAGGAGATCTCCGCCGAGGGAACGCTTGCGGTGCTGCTCGGATCGCTGATCTCCATGGTGCTCGCCGGGGTGCTCGTATCGCGACTCGCAGCCCACCACCGCCGTGAGAAGTTGCGGAATGAGGAGTTTGCGCAGAGCATAAGCGAGTGAGCCTGAACAAATGAGTGTGCGCAGATGAGTACGCGAGACCGAATGCTGGCGGCACTCGTGGCTCTCGTCTGGGGCATCAACTTCCCCGCGACGGCCCTTGCACTCGAACACTTCCCGCCGCTGTTCCTGGTGGCGCTTCGCTACACGCTGATCGCCATCCCCACGCTGTTGCTTGTGCCCCGACCCAGGGTGAAGTGGCGCTGGCTGCTGGGGGTGGGGCTCGGTATCGGCGTGTTGCAGTTCACGTTCCTCTATCTGGGCATGGCGGCCGGGATGCCGAGCGGCGTCGCCTCGCTGGTGCTGCAGGCATCCGCTCCTTTCACCGTCATCATCGCCGGAATCTGGCTCAGGGAACGCATCACGAAGCGTCAGGCGGCAGGCATCGCGATCGCGGTTCTCGGCCTGGCCGCGATCGCCCTACACCGCTCTCAGGTGGCGGCCCTCCTGCCCGTGGTGCTCACCCTGTGCGGCGCCCTCGGCTGGGCGATCGGCAACGTCTCCACCCGCAAGGCCGAGGCGCCGAACCCGCTGCAGTTGACCCTGTGGGCGTGCATCGTGCCGCCGATTCCGATGATCCTCGTCTCGTTGCTGGTCGAGGGCCCCGCCCGCGTGGGCGAGTCGCTCTCGACGGCGTTCACGCTGGAAGCCCTGCCATCCGTTCTGGGACTGGTCTACATCGTGCTTGTCGCCACGCTCGTCGGCTATGGCATCTGGTCGACGCTTTTGGCCCGGTATCCATCGAGCACGGTCGCCCCGTTCTCGATGCTTGTGCCAGTCGTGGGCGTGCTGGCCTCCTTCATCGCGTTCGGTGAGACGATCGACGCCGTCGAGGCGATTGCGGGGGTTGCCGTTGTCGGCGGCGTGCTGTTCGCCAGCTCCAAGAAAAGAGTTCGTGCAGATGCAGATAAGAGGAGTCCTGAATGTTTCGACCAATCGATGCCCTCAGCGGGTTCAGCGTCACCGACATCAAGGCCGCCCGAGCCTTCTACGGCGACGTCCTAGGCTTTGACATCTCTGAGGCGGGCATGGGCAACATCCGGATCGCGCTTCCCTCAGGCGGCGCCGTGCTGGTCTACCCCAAACAGGATCACGTCCCCGCCACGTTTACCATTGTGAATCTCGTGGTGGCCGATATCGACGCCGCTGTCGACGAGCTGGCCGAATCCGGCATTGAATTCCTGAGGTACGACGGGCTGCCGGCGGATGCCAAGGGAATCCTGCGTGGCCGGGCCGCGAACCGGGGTCCCGACATCGCCTGGTTTCTCGACCCGGCCGGCAACGTGCTGTCCGTTATGCAGCCCTAGCGCTTAGCGTGTAGTCTTAGCAACTGAACTTCGGCGAGGGATACGCAGCCAGCTACACGCGCATCCGTTATCGACGCGGTGGATGAGGCGCCCTATGTCTTTCCTCTCGCTACATGCGGTCGAGTTGAACAAATGACAATCACTAGGCGGGCGACTCATCGTTCGCGCTCAAGGAGTACACCATGGCTAAGGCCCCCAAGGTTTCAGACGGCAACGAGAACAAGGTCGTCGCCGAGGTTCGCACCTCGTTCGGCAAGGGAGCGGCTCGCAAGATCCGCGCGACCGGCAAGATCCCCGCCGTTGTCTACGGTCACGGCACCGACCCGATCCACGTCACCCTGCCGGGCCACCAGATCGCGCTGATCCTTCGCAAGAAGAATGCCGTGCTGGAGCTCAACATCGATGGCACCGAGCAGGCCGCCCTCGTCAAGGACGTCCAGAAGGACCCCGTGCTCCGCATCATCGAGCACATCGACCTCATCGTCCTGCGCAAGGGCGAAAAGGTCCAGGTCGACGTGCCCGTGCACTTCGAGGGCGAGTCCGCCTCCGGAACGGTCGCCGCGCAGGAGACCAACACGCTCCTCGTCGAGGTGCTGGCCATCAGCATCCCCGAGCGCATCACCATCTCGATCGAGGGCCTCGAAGACGGCACCCAGATCCTCGCCAAGGACGTTATCCTGCCCGAGGGCGCGACCCTGATCACCGAGGGCGACGTGCTCGTCGTCAACGTGTCGATCCCGGTCGAGGCCGACCTGGGCGACGAGGCAGCTCCGGCTGCCGCAGCCGAGTAGTTCCAGTCCTTTCGAAGTGAGGCTCCACACTGTCTGACAATGTCTGGCTCGTCGTCGGGCTCGGGAACCCCGGGCCCGGCTACGCCGGCAACCGTCACAACGTGGGGCATATGGCCTTGGCGATCCTGGCCGACCGAATGTCGGCCAGGTTCACCAGTCACAAGACCAACTCGGCAGTGGCCGAGGGGCGTTCAAACCCCGGCGGCCCGCGGCTCATCCTGGCCAAGCCGAACTCGTTCATGAACCTGTCCGGCGGCCCCGTCTCGCAGCTCATGCGGTTCTACTCGCTCGAGCCGAGCCAGCTCATCGTCGTGCACGACGAGCTCGACGTTGTATTCGACTCTATTCGCCTGAAGTCAAGCGGCGGCCCGGGCGGGCACAACGGCGTGCGCGACATCATCAGCGCCGTCGGCACCCCCGACTTCACGCGCGTGCGCATCGGCGTCGGCCGACCTCCGGGGCGGCAGGACCCGGCTGACTTCGTGCTTCGCGACTTCTCGGCCTCCGAGCGCCAGATACTGCCCAACATTCTGGTGGATGCCGCCGACGCGATCGAGAAGATAGCCGCAGACGGCCTCGAGGCGGCGCAGCAGATCTTCCACTCTCCGCCGTCGGCACCCTCTGCCTGATGTCCGGCCCGAGGAAGCTCGCATGATGTCGGGCGTAAACTTATTGGGTGATCCTTAAGGGCTTGATTTCTGCGCTTTCGCGCGCCTCCACGTTCGACGATGCCCTTGCCCATGCGGCCAGAGCCGCTGACTTCTCGCTGACCGAGGGCCTCCGGGCACCCTTGCTCGCCGGCCTGCTCGATGCCCGGGGTCGCCACGGAGCTCCGCAGGTGATGCTCGTCGTGACCGCCACCGGTCGCGAGTCCGACACGCTGCGCAAAACCCTGGCCTCGATGGCTACCGATGCCGACATCGTCGAATTCCCCGCTTGGGAGACCCTGCCTCACGAGCGACTGAGCCCCAGCGCTGAGATCGTCGGCAAGCGCATCCACGCGCTTCGCAAACTCAAGAACCACGACGGCGCACGCCCGTTGATCGTCGTCGCCTCGGTGCGGGCGGCCCTGCAGCCCCTCGCCGAGAACCTCGCCGACATGGAGCCAGTGCAGCTGATCGCCGGGAAGCGTGGCTACGACCTTGCGGCCCTCTCGCTCGAACTTGTCGAGCTCGCCTATTCCCGGGTCGACATGGTCACCCGCCGCGGCGAGTTCGCTGTGCGCGGCGGAATTCTCGATGTCTTCCCACCCGTGGCGGATCATCCGTACCGGGTCGACTTCTTCGGTGACGAGCTGGAGAGCATCCGCGCGTTCTCGGTGGCCGACCAGCGTTCGCTGGAGGGGGCCGTCGCCCGCGTAGAACTGCCGCCGAGCCGCGAGCTGTTGCTGAGTCCCGCCGTGCGCCAACGCGCCCGCGAGATGGTGCACGAGTTCCCGAGCATCTCCACGATCCTGGAGAAGATCGCCGCCGGCATCCCGGTCGAGGGTATGGAGTCTCTGGCTCCCGCGCTGCTTGACCGCCTCGTCACCGTGGCGCACTACCTTCCGGCCGAGACGGCGATCGCCGTCATCTCGCCCGAGCGCGTGGCGAGCCGGGCCATCAGCCTCGCCGAGACGAACCGGGAGTTCCTCGCCGCGGCGTGGACGGCAGCCACGGCCGGAGCCGAGGCCCCGATCGATCTGGCCGCGGGGGAGTTCATCACCCTGAACGAGCTTCGGGCGGCGGCGGGCCCCGACCGCCCCTGGTGGACCCTGTCGAATTTTCAGGCGGGTCCGGGCGACGTTGTGAACTCGATCGTCGTCCTGCCGGAGCACCGAGAGATCGACGAGCTGCTGACCGTGCGCATCGAGGCGGATCCGGTGCCGAGCTTCCAGGGCAACGTCGACGGCGCGATCGAGCACGTGCGAACTCGCTTGGCCGATGGCTGGGCCCTCGCCGTCGTCGCCGAAGGGGCCGGGCTCGTGGAGCGCGCCTCTGACGTGCTGGCCGAGAATGAGATCCCCGCCCGTGTCGTAGCCGAGTTCCCGGCATCGCCCGAGCCCGGTGTCGCCTATCTGTTGAAGGCCAGCGTCGATCACGGCTTCGAGCTGTCCGAGACAAAGATCGCGCTGATTTCTGAAAGCGAGTTCTACGGCCGCACGATCGGCTACGACTCCCGCCAGGTGAAGAGGCTCGCGTCGCGCCGTCGTAATGTCGTCGACCCGCTGGCGCTGTCGGCCGGCGACTTTGTCGTGCACACCACCCACGGCATCGGCAAGTTTCTTGAACTCACCCAGCGCGAGGTGAAATCCGGTGGTCGAAACCCCGTGAAGACCACCCGCGAGTACCTGTTGATCGAGTATGCCCCCTCCAAGCGCGGCTACCCGGGCGACAAGCTGTATGTGCCCACCGACCAGCTCGACCTGCTGTCGAAGTACGTCGGCGGTGAAGACCCGGGCCTGTCGAAAATGGGCGGCAGCGACTGGTCGCAGGCCAAGAGCAAGGCGCGAAAGGCGGTTCGCGATATCGCGGTCGAGCTCGTCAAGCTCTATTCCGCACGGATGGCCAGCCGGGGCCACGCTTTCGGACCGGACACGCCCTGGCAGCGCGAGCTCGAGGAGTCGTTCCCGTTCATGGAGACGCCCGACCAGCTGACCGTGATCGACGAGGTCAAGGCCGACATGGAGCGGCCCATCCCGATGGACCGCCTGATCTCCGGCGACGTCGGTTTCGGCAAGACGGAGATCGCCGTGCGCGCCGCCTTCAAGGCCGTGCAGGATGGCAAGCAGGTCGCGATGCTGGTGCCGACCACGCTGCTCGTGCGCCAGCACATGGAGACCTTCGCCGAGCGCTTCGCCGGCTTCCCGATTCACCTGCGGCCCCTGTCGCGTTTCCAGACCGAGAAGGAGGCAAAGGAGACGATCGCCGGGATGGCGGCTGGCACGGTCGACATCGTGATCGCTACGCATCGCCTGCTGAGCGACAACATCGCCTTCAAAGATTTGGGCCTCCTGATTATCGATGAGGAGCAGCGCTTCGGCGTCGAGCACAAGGACAAGCTCAAGAAGCTGAAGACCAACGTCGACATCCTCGCCATGAGTGCGACGCCGATTCCTCGAACGCTGGAGATGGCGGTCACGGGCATCCGCGAGATGTCGACGCTGGCGACCCCGCCGGAGGACCGGCATCCGATTCTGACCTTCGTCGGCCCCTACTCTGAGAAGCAGGTGTCGGCTGCGATTCGTCGTGAGCTCCTGCGGGAGGGTCAGGTGTTCTTCGTGCACAACCGTGTTGCCAGCATCAACAAGGTTGCCGCCGACCTGCAGGAGCTCGTGCCCGAGGCGCGCATCGCGGTCGCCCACGGCCAGCTGAACGAGCACGTTCTCGAGCGGATCATCGTCGACTTCTGGGAGCGAAAGTTTGACATCTTGGTCTCGACGACCATCATTGAGACCGGCCTCGACATCGCCAACGCCAACACCCTGATCGTCGACCGAGCCGATAAGTACGGCCTCAGCCAGCTGCACCAGTTGCGTGGACGCGTCGGACGCGGGCGCGAACGGGCCTACGCCTACCTGCTCTACGACGAGTACAAGCCGC
Organism: Agreia sp.; assembly: GCA_040398585.1. Lineage (GTDB taxonomy): Bacteria > Actinomycetota > Actinomycetes > Actinomycetales > Microbacteriaceae > Agreia. Next base: position 10,467 of record JBBATW010000011.1, on the reverse strand, counting down.
TCTCCGAGACCGGCCACGACCGCCTCACCACCCTGGCCGCCAACAACGAGCTGGGCAGCGGCATCCAGGTGGCGCTGCGCGACCTCGAGATCCGCGGGGCCGGCAACCTGCTCGGCGGTGAGCAGTCGGGGCACATCGCGGGCGTCGGTTTCGACCTGTACCTGCGCATGATCGGGGAGGCTGTCTCGAGTTTCCGGGGCGACGTAGCCGAGGGCCAGACCGAGCTGCGGCTCGAGCTGCCGGTGGATGCGCACATCCCCGAGGAATACGTCGACAGCGAGCGGCTGCGGCTCGAGGCCTACCAGAAGCTCTCAACCGCCAGCGCACCCGCCGCGAGTGACGAGCAGATCTCGCTCGTGATCGAGGAACTCACCGACCGCTATGGGGAGCCGCCCGAGCAGGTGCTCAACCTCGTCGCGGTGTCACGCCTGCGCCGGCATGCGCAGAAGTCTGGCCTGAGCGAGGTCGTCACCATGGGCTCCAACCTGCGGGTGGCGCCGGCAGACCTGCTCGACTCGCTGCAGATTCGACTGCAGCGGCTGTATCCGGGAGCGAAGTACTTCGCCCAGGCCGGGGCCGTCTCGGTTCCGATGCCGGTTCTCGACGGCGTGCCGCTCGCAGACGCCGAGCTGATCAAGTGGACGGCCGACCTGCTGACGGCCATCTTTCCCTCGCCCAAGGCGGTGCCGGAGCAGGCCTCGGTCTAGCCGCTTCGGGCCACCGGGCTACTTCTTGGCCGGCTTCAGCCTGCGGTAGTGCCGGGCGCGCAGGCTCACAATGGCGCCCGCGCCCACGATCGAGATGCCGGAGCCGAGCAGCACGGCGAGGGTGCCCTCGTCGATGATCGGTCGATTGCCTACGAAGGCCAGCTCATTCATCAGCAGTGAGACGGTGAAGCCGATGCCGCCGAGCATGCCGACGGCGATCAGGTCGGGGACGGCCAGTGGCTTGGATGCTCCGGGCAACGTGCGCGAGGCCACCACCTTCTGGCCGATCCAGCCCAGGGCGGTGATGCCCAGGAGCTTGCCGACGGGCAGGGCGATGACGATGCCCCAGAAGGCCGGGCTGAGCTGGGCTATGCCAACATCGGGAATCACCACCAGGGCGGCGGAGAAGGCGAACAGCGGCAGCACGATGCCGTTGGAGTACGGCTCGAGCACATGAGCGGCCCGGGCTCCGGGGCGCCCGGCCATGACGAGTCCGAGTGCCACACCGGCGATCGTCGCGTGCACGCCCGATACATAGACGAAGTAGAGAGACAGCAGCCCGAGTACCACCAGACCCATGACGACCACGGCGGAGGTGTGTTTGCGAGCCTGCCGACTCAATAGGCCGAATGCTGCGATGGAGACAACGGATGCCGCCAATGATCCCCAGTTGATATCCGAGGTGAAAAAGACGGCGATTATCAGGATGGCCACGAGGTCATCCAGCACGGCGAGGGCCAGCAGGAAGATCCTCAGGCGGCCCGGCAGGCCGCGGCCGAACATCGCGAGCACCCCGAGGGCGAAGGCAATATCGGTCGCGGTCGGAATCGGCCAGCCGGAGGCCACATCGGTGCCGGCGGTGAATAGAAGGAAGATCCCCGCGGGAACCGCGATGCCGCCGAGGGCCGCGAACGCCGGCACAAACGCCTTGCCGACGCTGTTCAGGCTGCCTGCCGTGAACTCATGCTTTAGCTCGACGGCCACGATGAAAAAGAAGATCGCGAGCAGTCCGTCGCTGATCCAGTGCCCGATGGTGAGATCCAGGCTTAGCCAGGCAACGCCCAGATGCGAGTCCTTGGCCTCGAGCAGCAGTCGCCCCGGCCCTGTATTCGCGAGAATGAGGCCCAGAGCCGCGGCAATGAGGAGGAATCCGGCGGCATTTCGCTCGGAACGCATGATGCTCAATTGGAATCCTTAGTAACGCGTACTTGAAGCCTTTCAGCTCATCCCGAAGGCTACTCCTGGTTAGAGTGGCCCCATGAACCCCGCCCTGCCTGGCCTTTCGGAAACAGCCGAACTCCACGAACTGATTCGTGTCATCGCCACGCTCAGAGCACCGGGTGGCTGTGCTTGGGATGCTGAGCAGACCCACGAGTCACTGGTGCAGTACCTGGTCGAGGAAACCTACGAACTCGTCGATGCCATCGAGGCGGGCTCGCGCGAAGATCTCATCGAGGAACTCGGCGACGTTCTCTACCAGGTGCTCTTTCATGCGGATCTCGCCGCCCACACCCCGGGCGAGGAGTTCGACCTCGAGGATGTTGCCGCGCACCTGACGGCCAAGCTGATCGGTCGCCACCCACACGTCTTCGGCGACACCGTTGCCGAGACGGCGGCAGACGTCGTGGCCATCTGGGATGACCTGAAGGCAGCGGAGAAGCCCGAACGCACCAGCGTGCTCGACGGCATCCCGTTGGGCATGCCGTCGCTCGCTCTGGCCGACAAGCTGATCGGCCGGGCCCAGAAGATCGGTGTGCTCGACAGGGATGCGCCGGCGGCGATCCCCATCGCCTCAGAAGACGAACTCGGCCCGCTGCTGCTCGCGATCGTCGCCTCGGCCAAGGCCCAGGGCTTCGACTCCGAGCGGGCGCTGCGCACCACTCTCCGAAGCCTCCAGCAGGAGATCCGAGACTCCGAGCAGGGCCCCTTCGACCCCAACGACGCCGGCATCATCGGTCTGGGCATCTAACACCCCCGGCGCCCCGGACCTCACCCTCTGTTTTCAGGCCATGGCCGCGTCGGGCCGCCTGGGGCGGTTGGCGGCGGCCATGGCCTGAAAACGGAACATGCGGAGGGTTCCCTAGGATTAGGGCATGGCTTCCCCCGTTACCCCGCCCCGTGGCATGCGCGATTTCCTCCCCGGCGACAAGGCCCGACGGGAGCAGGCCCTCGGCCTGATTCGCCGCACGTACACCTCCCATGGCTTCGATGAGATCGAGACGCCGGTCATGGAGGACATTCAGCGACTGCACTCCGGTCTGGGCGGCGACAACGAGAAGCTGTCGTTCAGAGTGCTCAAGCGAGGTATCGCCGCGACCGACATCCAGGCTGCGGCAGACGAAGACGACGCCGATTCCCTGGCCGACCTCGGGCTACGCTTTGACCTGACCGTTCCGCTGGCCCGCTTCTATGCGACACACCGCGCCGACCTGCCGACCGTCTTCAGGGCCATCCAGATCGCGCCGGTCTGGCGTGCCGAGCGGCCACAGAAAGGCCGGTACCGTCAATTCGTTCAGTGCGACATCGACATCATCGGCGACGCATCGTCGTTGGCCGAGGTCGAACTGCTCACCGCAACGCTGGCCACCCTGGACGCGCTCGGCCTCGAAGGCTGCCGCGTGCGCATCAACGATCGACGCCTGCTCATCGGCATGCTCGACGCCTTCGGCTTTCCGGCCGAGGACCACGCTTTCGTGCTCATCACCGTCGACAAGCTCGACAAGGTCGGTTCGGCTGGCGTCGTGTCCGAGCTGCGTGCCAAGGCGCCTGCCCTCGAGCAGGCGATTCTCGCCCTCGAGAGCTTCCTGCCGCGCATTCAGGACCTCGGCGAACCGGCCTTCGGCATCGCGGGTATCACCGCCGTGCTGCCCGCGGGCGTTGATGCGGAGGTCATTGCGGCCCTCGCCGCGCTGGGCGAGGCCGTTGACCCGGCCATGCTCGTCTTCGACCCGTTCCTGGTGCGAGGCATGGGCTACTACACCGGCACGATCTTTGAGATCGAGCACGCTGACTTCTCGTTCTCGCTCGGCGGTGGCGGTCGCTACGACGGCATGATCGGGCGCTTCCTCGGCACCGAGGTGCCCGCCGTCGGCTTCTCGATCGGCTTCGAGCGCATCATCGATCACGTGCGGCTTCCCCAGGGCGACGCGGCAGACTCCGTTGCCCTCGTTCATGACAGGGATGCGGATATCGCAACGCTGCTTCGCCTGAAGAACGAGCTGATCACGGCTGGTTCCCGGGTGCGGCTTGAACGCCGCTCGAAGAACCTCGCAGTGCAACTGGAGCGCTTGGCCGCCGCTGGATTCAGCCGCTTCGGCCTCGTGCAGCCGGGCGCATCCGCTCGTGAAGACGTCGAGCTGCGGGCACTCGACTCCCAACCGTTACCTGCGCCGTGAGCTTAATCGCAGGTTGGGGCATAGCCGAGCTATACAGTTAATCAAGTGAACAGCGAACTTTCCGCCATCCTTGGCGACCTCATCTCAGTGACACACCGCCTCACCCGCCTTGCCGCCCAGGCGACCGGCGAGACCACGTCAGCCGCTACCTGGCGAACGCTCAGCGTTCTGACCTCGTGTGGCCCACTGCGCATCGGCGAGCTCGCCGCGCAGAGCCGCGTCAGCCAGCCGACCATGACCAAGATCATCGCCAACCTCAACGAGTTGGAGTGGATCAAGCGCATCGCCGTCTCCAACGACGCTCGTGCTTGGCAGATCGCGATGGCGCCCAAGGGCCAGATCGCTCTCGAGGGCTGGCGCCTGCGGCTTGGCACCGCGCTCGCCCCCGACTTTCTCGACCTCAGCCCCGAGGAGACCATGACGCTTGTTCGGGCCATCGACCTGATCGAGTCCCGACTCGATCTTCCCGTCGACGCCGCCGCCTAGCCCCCAAGCGCCGGAGAACACCGTCATGATTGAACAGAACCGTCTGGCCAAGCCACTGCTCGTCGCGGTAGGCATCGACGCAACTCTCGTGCTCGTTTTCGTGTTGATCGGCCGGGGGAGTCACTCAGAGGCGTACAGCCTCGGCGGCATCCTGACGACGCTGTGGCCTTTCTGGCTGGGCCTCGCCCTCGGCCACGTCACCGCCTTCCGCTGGAACCGGCCGTTCGCCGTGAACTGGAGCGGCATTGTGCTGTGGCTCAGCACCGTCGTCTTCGGCACCCTCTTCCGGGCCGTCAGCGGCCAGGGCCTGGCGGTGAGCTTCGTGATCGTCACGGCGCTCGTGCTCGGCGTCTTCCTGCTCGGCTGGCGGGCGCTGTACCAGCGGTTCAGGGTGCGGCGCGCGAAGCAACGCGCACAGCGGCGCTGACGCGTGCGGAAGACCCCCGTTGGTGGCCCCGTAACGGAGCCTCGTTAGACTATCGAGCGGACAGCGGCAAAACGTTGCCCGAATCCCTTGCAGTTACTAAGGAGACACTTAAGTGGCATTGATCGAAGCAGTAGGCGCCCGCGAAATCCTCGACTCCCGGGGCAACCCGACCGTTGAGGTCGAGATTCTGCTCGAAGACGGCGTGGTTTCCCGCGCTGCCGTACCCTCCGGTGCCTCCACCGGTGCATTCGAGGCTTACGAGCTTCGCGATGGTGACAAGAAGCGTTACCTCGGCAAGGGCGTGCAGAAGGCCGTCGACGCCGTGATCGATGAGATCGGCCCGGCAATCGAGGGCATGGATGCGACCGAACAGCGCAACATCGATGCCGAGATGATCGCTCTCGACGGAACCGAAAACAAGAAGCGCCTGGGTGCGAACTCCATCCTCGGCGTCTCGCTCGCCGTGGCCAAGGCCGCAGCGGACTCAGCCGACCTGCCCCTGTTCCGCTACATTGGCGGCCCGAACGCGCATACCCTGCCCGTTCCGCTGCTCAACATCATCAACGGCGGCTCGCACGCCGACAACGACATCGACGTTCAGGAATTCATGATCGTCCCCCTCGGCGCGGAGTCCTTCTCCGAGGCGCTTCGCTGGGGCGTCGAGACCTACCACTCGCTGAAGTCGCTGCTGCAGTCGAAGGGCCTGTCCACCGGCCTCGGCGACGAGGGCGGATTCGCACCGAACCTCTCCAGCAACCGCGAGGCGCTCGACCTGATCGCCGAGGCCATCGGCCAGGCCGGCTTCACGCTGGGCCGCGATATCGCGCTGGCGACCGACGTGGCAGCATCCGAGTTCTACCGCGACGGCGCTTATCACTTCGAGGGCAAGCAGCTCTCGGCAATGGAGCTCACGGCATACTTCGCCGACCTCGCCGCGAACTACCCGCTCGTCTCCATCGAGGACCCGCTGCAGGAGGACGACTGGGAGGGCTACGCCCACTTCACTGCCGAGCTCGGCAGCAAGCTGCAGATCGTCGGCGACGACCTGTTCGTCACCAACCCGGTGCGCCTGGCGAAGGGTCTTCAGCTGAAGGCCGCGAACTCGATCCTCGTCAAGGTCAACCAGATCGGTACCCTCACCGAGACTCTGGATGCCGTTTCCCTCGCGCAGCGCTCGGGGTACACGGCGATCCTGAGCCACCGCTCGGGTGAGACCGAAGACACGACGATTGCCGACCTCGCCGTCGCAACGGACGCAGGCCAGATCAAGACCGGTGCGCCTGCCCGCAGCGAGCGTGTCGCTAAGTACAATCAACTGCTGAGGATCGAAGAGGAATTGGGTGACGCCGCGGTCTATGCGGGTCGCTCGGCGTTCCCCCGTTTCACGGCCTAGCGCCTGATTTAGTAGAGCAGGACCTACGAAGGACACCGAATGCGGAAGCCGAATCCGGGCACGCGCGCACCGCGCGTGCCCTCGGCCGACGCCACAGTGCGCCGGATCCGCAGTTTTCGGGTCTCAGGGCTGACAATGGTCATTCTCGTCACGGTTGGTCTCAGCATTCTGGTCGTCTCTCCTGCAATTCGTACCTCTATCGAGCAGCGTCAGCAGGTGGCGGTGCTCCGGCAGTCCGTGGCCGACGCCGAGGCAAAGAATGCGGCTCTCGGCGCGGAGATCGCCCGCTGGAACGACCCGGCCTATATCAAGGCCCAGGCCCGCGACCGCCTCTACTTCGTCATGCCCGGGGAGACCAGCTTCCTGATCATCGATGACAAACCGCCCGTCGAGGTGGACTCGAGCACGAGTTCGATCTCGACGAGTGTTCAGGCAACCAAGGTCGATTGGCTTGAGACTTTGGTCGCGTCCGGCATGGCTGCGGGCCTGAGTACCCAAACCCCCGAACAGCTGCAGGAATCCGGAATCGTCAAGTGAGTAGCGTCAGCCGCAATTCGGCCCCCTTCGAACCGTTTACAGAGGCGGATGTTCGCATCGTCTCGGCGCAACTGGGACGCCCGGCCCGCGATGTGATCGGCATCGCCGCGCGCTGCATCTGTGGTGCTCCCACGGTGGTCTCGACCGCCCCCCGGCTGGCCGATGGCACGCCGTTTCCGACCATCTACTACCTGACCCATCCGGCCGCCACCGCGGCGATGTCCGCCCTCGAGGCCACCCAGGTAATGATCGAGTTCCAAGACCTGCTCGCCGAGGATGAGGGCATCCGTCTTCAGTACGCGCTGGCCCATGATGCCTATATCGCCGACCGCGAGAGTGTTGCGATCATTCCCGAACTCGCCGGCATCTCGGCCGGCGGGATGCCAGTTCGGGTCAAATGCCTGCACGCCGTGGCCGGTCATGCCCTGGCGGCGGGCCCCGGAGTCAACCCGATCGGCGACCTCGCCCTGGCCCGCGGCACCTGGTCGCCGCTGGTCTGCGAGTGCATCGACTACGAGACGGATAAGTGAATCGCCTGCCGAGCACGCGAGGTGCCCTGAGTGGGCGTCGCCTGCTGCGGCGGGGGCCGCGAGCCCTGATAGTCCTCGGGCTGGTGGTGCTGGTGGCAGGGGCCATTCCGGCGGTGGCGCCGGTCGGCCCGGTGCAGAGCGCTGCTGCAGATGCGATCCGAGACCGGGAATACTGGCTGAATGATTACGGCATCGAGGCAGCGTGGCAGACCACCCGCGGTGCGGGCGTGAAGGTTGCCGTCATCGACACGGGCATCAACGGCGACGTGCCCGAGCTCCGCGGCGTCGTCGTCGGCGGTACCGACGTCTCCGGGATAGGAACTGCCGACGGCCAGACCCCCGTCGGCACCGACTCCTCGCACGCCACCATGGTCGGCTCGCTGCTGGCCGGGCGGGGCACTGGCTCGGGCAATGGAATCATCGGGGTTGCTCCGGAGGCCTCGCTGCTCAGCGTGTCTGTGGCTCTGGGCGATGGCGCCACCGGAACAGACCAGCAGATCGCGCAGGCCGTGCACTGGGCTGTCGACAACGGCGCCAAAGTCATCAACATGTCGTTGACTCGCAATAGCCTCGACTGGCCGACGAGTTGGGACGAGGCCTTCCTCTATGCCGTGCAGCACGATGTCGTCGTGGTCGCAGCCGCCGGTAACCGGGGCAGCGGCACCAGCGAGGTCGGTGCTCCGGCCACCATGCCGGGAGTGCTAACCGTGGCCGGCGTGGACCGGTCTCAGCGGGCCAGCTTCGACGCATCCTCTCAGGGCATCACGATTGGGGTATCTGCCCCGAGCGAGCAACTCGTCGGTATTACCCCGAGAGGCGGCTACGTGATCTGGAATGGAACCAGTGGCGCTACGCCCCTCGTCTCGGGCGTGGTTGCCCTCGTCAGGGCCGCTCACCCGGAGTTGAACGCGGCAAACGTGATCAACCGCATCATCTCCACGGCAAAGCCCGCCGGCAGCCCAATTCCGGGTCCTATCTACGGTTATGGCTTGATCGATGCCGAAGCTGCGGTGAACGCAACGGTCGCGAGCATCGACAGCAACCCGCTGGGCGATCTCGCTGCGTGGGTTGCCACCTACCGCCCGGCGGCGGGGCGCTCAGACACCGGGCCCGCCTCGATTCCGGCCCCATCCGTCTCGTCATCGGCCGGGACAGAATCTGAGAATGGCCGGATCTGGCCGGGAATTGCTAGGATAACGGCGGACGGAATTCCCATTGCAGTGATCTCCGTATTCCTTGTTCTCCTGGGACTGATCAGTGCGGCGGCAGTCGTTCGATTTAGACGCGTGGGCGACAAGGACTAGATTTATTGGATTACTTGTCATTAGGAGTGCTTTTCACGTGCCCAAAATCTTGATTGTCGGCGGCGGCTACGCCGGTCTTTACACCGCATGGAAGCTCGAGAAGTGGCTTCGTCACGACGAGGCTCAGGTCACCGTCGTCGACCCGCTTCCCTACATGACCTACCAGCCGTTCCTTCCCGAGGTGGCTGCCGGCTCCATCGACCCTCGTCACGCGGTCGTGAGCCTGCGCAAGCACCTCAAGAAGACCGCTGTACTTGCCGCCAAGGTCACAAAGATCGATCACGCAACCAAGACCGCCACAATCACCCCGAACGCGGGCGAAGCGTACGAGTTCAAGTACGACATCATCGTCGTCACGGCCGGCAGCGTCTCGCGCACGTTCCCGATCCCGGGAGTCGCCGACGAGGCGATCGGCCTGAAGACCATCGAAGAGGCCGTCGCCATCCGCGACCGCGTGCTCACGAACTTCGACAAGGCCGCCGGGCTGCCCGAGGGCGCCGAGCGTGACCGCCTGCTCACGTTCGTTGTGGTCGGGGGCGGTTTCGCCGGCATCGAGATCTTCGCCGAGCTGCGTTCGTTCGCCAGCGATCTGCTGAAGAGCTACCCGGAACTCAAGTTCGAAGACACCCACTTCCACCTGATCGAGGCCATGGGCCGCATCATGCCGGAGGTCTCGCTGAAGACGAGCCTCTGGGTCATCAAGGACCTGGCCGAGCGTGGCGCCCAGATTCACCTCGACACCCAGCTGAAGTCCGCTGTCGGCGGCGTCGTCGAGCTGTCGACCGGCGAGAGCTTCGAGAGCGACACCATCATCTGGACGGCCGGCGTCATGGCCAGCCCCATGCTGAAGAACACCGATCTCCCCGTTGAAGAGCGTGGCCGCCTGCGTGTGCGCCCCGACCTGCGCGTCGAGGGCGACGACGGAATCGTCGAGGGAGCCTGGGGTGCCGGCGACGTCACCGCTGTTCCCGACCTGTCCGGTGGCGGCGTGGGCGGATTCTGTGTGCCGAACGCCCAGCACGCCGTTCGCCAGGGCAAGGTCCTCGCTCAGAACATCGTCGCCGAGCTCCGCGGAGAGAGGCTCGTCGACTACAACCACAAAAACCTCGGCGCCGTCGCGGGCTTGGGCCTCGGCATCGGCGTGTTCCAGTCGGGCAAGTTCGCCATGACCGGCCTCCTGGCCTGGTTCGCTCACCGGGGCTACCACGGCATGGCGATGCCGAGCTTCGAGCGCAAGTGGCGCGTCATCGGAAACTGGGTCGTCAACGCTGTCGTCGGCCGCGACATTGTCTCGCTCGAGACCCGCGAGGCCCCGCGCGACTCATTCGTCGAGTACGCCTCGCGTCCGCGTCCGACGATAGGCGCACCCCTTGCTCCCGCGGCTGCGCCTGGCGCGAAGGCCGCCACCGCGGCGGGCAAGACACCCCGGGTCACCAAGCCTCGTGTCGTCAAGCCCACGGCCGACGCTTCGGCTGCTGCGCCGGTCTCAGCCAACTAGATTTTCCCTGCAATGGATGCGCCTGCCTGTTCCGGCCGGCGCATCCGTCGTTTAACGCAGTGCACCTTGGGTACGATCGATAGGCACGCCCCCATAGCCCAATCGGCAGAGGCAAACGACTTAAAATCGTCACAGTCAGGGTTCGAGTCCCTGTGGGGGTACTTGCGGCGGTGGTCAGCTCTTGGCTCAG
>JBBATW010000010.1:58280-83598 GCA_040398585.1 Agreia sp. | reverse complement strand
ACTCAACGCAGCATAAAACCGACCGCGTTGCTCCCACCACTTGACATTGCCCCTTATCTTGTTTCGCAAGATACACCCAAGACAATTCTGTAAACAGTCTCCCCCAAACAGGGCTGGAATGGCGATCGGTGCATAGGCTCGACAAATGGATACCTCAAAGCCCGCCTTCCTGAAGGTTCTCGGTAATCGTGACGCGCTGGCCCTCGGCTTCGGCGCCATGATCGGCTTCGGCTGGGTCGTGCTCACCGGGGAGTGGATCAGTTCCGCCGGCACCGCCGGGGCAGTCGTGGCGATGGTCGTGGGCGGCGGCATCATGGCCGTTGTCGGCCTGACGTACGCAGAGCTGACCGCAGCGATGCCCAAGGCGGGTGGCGAGCACAATTTTCTGCTGCGCGGCATGGGTCCGCGCTGGTCGTTCATCGGCTCATGGGCGATCACCGGCGGCTATGTCTCAATCGTCGCCGTCGAGGCGGTCGCGCTCCCCCGCACCATTGAGTACCTGTTCCCCAATCTCAGCCAGATTCCGCTGTGGAACATCGCGGGCGACGAGGTGCATCTCACCTGGGCGCTCGTGGGAGCGGTGGCCGCCGTCGTAATCACGGCCATCAACATCCGGGGGGTGAAAATGGCCGGGGTCATCCAGAGCTTCGTCGTACTCTTCCTGGTCGTCATCGGCCTGACCATGCTTGCCGGCTCGTTCACGGGCGGCGAGACCGCGAACATGGCGCCGTTCTTCACCGGAGGCACCGCGGGCTTCTTCGCGGTACTCGTCGTGGTGCCCTTCCTCTTCGTCGGCTTCGACGTCATCCCCCAGTCTGCGGAGGAGGTCAACATCGCTCCCCGCCAGATCGGCAAGCTCGTGATCATTGCGGTCGTGCTGGCGACCGTCTGGTATGCCGGCATCATCCTCGTCACATCATCGGCGCTGCCCGCGGCCGAGCTCGCCGGCGCCGATATTGCAACAGCGGATGCGATGGGCGCGCTGTTCGGCAGCGACACCATGGCCAAGGTCCTCATCGCGGGCGGCATCGCCGGCATCCTTACCTCGTGGAACGCCCTGCTGCTGGGTGCCTCACGCCTGATGTTTTCGATGGCCCGCTCGGGGATGCTGCCGGCCTGGTTCGGCGTGCTGCACCCGAAGCACCGAACCCCCGTCAACGCGCTGATCTTCATCGGCGCTCTCTCGTTCTTCGCCCCGTTCTTCGGCGCCAACATGCTCGGCTGGCTGGTCGATTCCGGCTCGCCCAGCATCGTGATCGCCTACATCCTCGTCTCGCTTGTCTTCGTGATCCTGCGCCGCCGTGAGCCGCGCATGGACCGCCCGCTGCGGGTCGGCGGCAAGGGCCGCGGCGGAATGGTGATCGGGGTCGCCTCCGTCATCCTGTGTCTCGGCCTGCTGAGTCTCTATTTCCCGGGGATGCCCGCGGCGCTCCCACTCGAGCCATGGATCCTCTTCACTCTGTGGTGGGTCGTCGGACTCGTCTTCTTTCTGCGCATCCCCGCCGGAGTCGCCCCTGGTCACGATGCCGAAGAGCGACTCCTGGCAAAGCTGGCCGGTCGAGCTGGTTGAGCGACCGAAGTAGGCTCGAGTGATCGAGGACAAAGGAGACCTGATGCAACAGCGCGAACACCTGACCCGAGCCATGTGGACACTCTTTGAGCCCATCCATGCGGTGAGCTACTTTGCCCCGGAGGCGCGGCAGGCCTTTGCCGAAATCGGACTGACCCGCTACTGGGATGGCTACTTCGCCGGCAGGGCTGCACCCCTCGGAGCTGTGACCTCTGCGCCTGTCGTAGCCGTCTTCGCGGGGTTCTCGCCGGCCCTCGCCAACCGAGCGCTGCCTGCCGCCTGGAGTACGGCATCCATCGATCAGGTTCTCAAGGCTCGCCTGAAGGGAGCCGCCAACACCGTGCGCCGGGTCTTTCCCGATGCGGATGTCATTGCTCAGGCCGCCGCCGCCCTCGCCGAGGCGGCCGACCGCGTAGACACGCTCGGGAGGCCTCTTGCCGCAGCCAACGCGGCGCTCTCCCGCCCGGCGGATCCCTACGAAAAACTCTGGCAGGCCGCAACCATCCTCAGGGAGCATCGCGGCGACGGGCACGTTCTAGCGCAGGTGACAGAAGAGATCGCGGGGCTGAGCGGTGTGGTTCTCCGCTGTGCCATCGATCTTGATTCCGCGACCATGCAGCGAGCGCGTGGCTGGACAGAAGATGAGTGGAATGCCGAATTCGACGCCCTCGTATTTCGAGGGCTCGTCAGCGCCGAGAACACCCTGACGGCCGACGGTTGGGAGACAATGAACCGGGCCGAGCAGCTGACAGATCGCCTTGCGCTGGCTCCCTGGCAGGGTCTTGCAGACAAGCAGCTGCGCGACATTGCCGTAATTCTTGAGCCGATCGCGGCCGCCTGCCTCTCTGTGCTGCCCGATGCAGGGCCGGCCGGAAAGCCGGTGCTCTGGAACCCCACCCTCGACGCGGATGCCAGTGCGGTGCCGACCTCGCCGCCAGCAGACCTCAGAAGCTGAGCATGACTCCGGGATGAGCACGAGCTTGCCCCCGGGTGCTGCTCACTGAGAAATTCGAGGGCGCCGCTCTCAGGGATGCCCTGCGATGAGGCGGTAGCCGTCTCTCTCTGCCCGACCGAACGTGGCAATGCTGACCACTCGTTTGCGGTCGGCGACCAGGGCCAAACTACGCCCTAGCTTTGAAGCCCGACGCCGAAATCCGTCGCCAGGGACTTGCAGAAGATAACAAGGTCGTCGCCGTCTTCCCAATAGTCGCGCACCCGTGCCTCTTCATCGAAACCTGCCTTCAGATAGAACAAGCGCGCTCGGTCGTACTGCGTCGTCGCCGAGGTCTCGATCATCAAGAGCCGCTGGCCCCTCTCGCGTAGTTCGTTCTCTACCCAGTTGACGACCGCTACCCCACGGCCTGAACGCTGCTCCGCGGGGCGCACAGCGATCATCGTTAGATCCCACACCCGGTCTGCGGCCTCTCGGGGCTGATAGTAGGCCACTCCGAGGATGGCGTCTTCCTGCTCATCCACGACGAAGCGGTGACCGTTGGCGTGCTCGGCCTCGAAGTAGTCCATCATCATGTCGCGAAGAAGCGGAGTCTCGCTGCGTGAGAAGAGTTCCGCGGCGACCACTAGGTCGAGAACGGCTGGCACATCGCCACGTCGAGCAGGTCGCATTGTTGTCCTTTCGCGCTCCGGGCGTTTGTGGGCCGCGACATCCGTTCGAGAATGCTACCCGCTATCGCCGATCCGTTAGCCTGTGGCAATGATCATCAGACCCGCCGAACCCTCTGACTCCGCCGCCATCTATGGCCTGATCCTTGGGCTGGCGGAGTATGAAAAAGAGTTGGACAAAGTCGACTCGACCGAGCAATCGATCGCCACAGCTTTGTTCAGTGCGGATGCAACAGCCTTCGCCCATGTCGCAGTCCTGGAGGGCGTCGTCGTCGGCGTAGCACTGTGGTTCCGCAACTTCTCCACCTGGACGGGTAAGACAGGCATCTATCTTGAGGATCTGTTTGTGTTGCCCGAGCACAGGGGCGCGGGCGTAGGCACCGCACTGCTGAAGGCATTGGCAACCCTGTGCGTCGCGCGTGGCTACGGGCGCTTCCAGTGGTCGGTGCTCGACTGGAACGAACCGGCCATTGACTTCTACCGATCGATCGGCGCCAAACCCTTGGCCGACTGGAGCATCTTCGGTCTCGACCGTGACGCCCTGACGGCATTCGCCGGGCGATGACGCAGGCCGACACCGCCCAGTCCGAGGCTGGCCAGCGCACTGCCGGCGCCCTGACTCAGATCGGTACCGAGGTCAGCATCAATCTGGGCTCCGCGCTCGCAGGTCTCGCCATCCCGATCGTCGGATCGACCCTCGTCGTCGCTGTGCGCCAGCTCGTGATGGTCATCGCCGTGGCCCCCTTCTACCGGCCGAGCCGCGCGTCGTTCGCGTGGCGGCGCCTGTATCCCGCCATCCTGCTGGGAATAGACCTAGCGATCATGAACCTCGCGTTCTATCAGTCGGTGCACCTGCTGGGCCTCGGCATCGCCGCGACGATCGAGTTCCTGGGCCCACTGACGCTGGCTCTCGTGCTGTCGCGCCGCCTCCTTGATTTCGTCTGTGTCGCGGTCGCCGCTCTCGGCGTGCTCGCGCTGACCGGAATCGACGGCGAAATCAACCTCTGGGGCGTCACACTGGCCCTGATCGCCGCCGCCGCGTGGGCCGGCTATATCCTGCTCACTCGGAGGGTCGCGCTGACCCTTCCCGGCCTTGAGGGCCTGACCGTCGCCAGCGCAGTGAGTCTTCTCATCATCGCGCCTCTTGCTGTCACGACCCTCGACAACAGCCAGCTGTCCTGGCCCGTCATCGCCCTGCTCGTCGGCATCGGGGTTCTGTCGTCAGCGCTTCCCTACAGCCTCGACACCTACATCCTGAGGCGGATCACGGCCAGGCTCTACGCGATCATCACCTCCTGCGGACCCGTCGTGGCAGCGGTATTCGGCTGGCTGGTGCTGAACGAGACGCTTTCGATCATTCAGATCTCGGCGATCCTGCTGGTCTGTGCGGCGGCCGCGACCGCCATCGCGACCCAGCGCGACGTGCCCAAAAAAGCCTTCGAGGAGGCCTCACCTCACATCATTTGACGACTGGGCCCACCCCGCTGTAACCCGATCGGGGGATGAACGCGGGTAGACTGAGCCTTAAAGCATTTTCAACTAGACCTGACCCGTTTTCACTAACCCGGAAGGCCAAATGCTGATCATCCTTCTGGCCTTCTTCGCACTGTCAGTCCTGACCCCGTTCATCACCAGGCTAATCGGCACCCGAGTTTTCTATCTGGTGGCCATCCTGCCGGCTGCAGCCTTCGGCTACACGCTCAGCCAGACCGCCGCGGTGACCGCGGGCAGGGCCGCTACCGAGAACATCCCGTGGATTGCTCAGCTCGGCGTCTCGCTGTCGTTCCGAGTCGACACGCTCGCGTGGCTTCTGGCGCTCGTCGTAACCGGAGTCGGGGCGCTGGTGCTGGTGTACTGTGCCCGTTACTTCAAGAACGACGAGCCGGCTCTGGGCCGCTTCGCGGCCCTGCTGCTCGCCTTCGCCGGCACAATGTACGGCCTTGTGACCTCGGACGACATCATCGTCATGTTCATGTTCTGGGAAATAACGAGCGTTCTTTCCTACCTCCTGATCGGCCATTACACGGCCAAACAGGAGAGCCGCGGAGCAGCTCTTCAAGCCCTGCTCGTCACAACCTTCGGCGGGCTCGTCATGCTGGTCGGCGTCGTGATGATCTCGGTCGCCGCGGAAACCACTTCCCTCGCCGCGATCGTCGCGAATCCTGTCACCGGCCCCATCGGCACCTGGGCAATCCTCCTCATCCTCGTCGGTGCCCTGTCGAAGTCCGCCCTGATTCCCTTCCACTTCTGGCTGCCCGCCGCCATGGCAGCGCCCACCCCGGTAAGCGCCTACCTGCACGCGGCAGCCATGGTGAAGGCGGGCATCTACCTCGTCGCCCGCTTCGCGCCGGGCTACGCCGACAGCGCCGGCTGGCTGCCCGTACTCGTGAGCCTCGGCGTCTTCACCATGCTGGTCGGCGCCTGGCGCTCTCTGCGCCAATACGACATCAAGTTGATGCTCGCCTACGGTACGGTCAGCCAGCTCGGCTTCCTCATGGTCGTCGTGGGCTTCGGCACCAGGGATACCGCCCTCGCGGGTGCCGCCCTGCTGCTCGCCCACGCGCTCTACAAGGCGGCCCTGTTCCTCGTCGTGGGCATCATCGATCATCGCGCCGGCACCCGCGACTTTCGAAAGCTCTCCGGCATTGGCCGCAGCAACCCTGCCCTCGCCGTGATCGCGGCAATCGCCGTGGCCTCGATGATGGGCCTGCCACCCCTGCTCGGTTTTGTGGCAAAGGAGGCCGTGTTCACCGCCTTCATCGACGCCGGTCTCGCCGGAAGCGTCTGGGGCTGGATCGCCCTCGTCGGAACCGCGCTCGGCTCTGTACTCACCGTGGCCTACAGCATCCGCTTCTTCTGGGGAGCTTTCGGAAACCGCCCCGATTTGGTGCCCACGGTGCTGGCGCCGAGCCGGTGGGACGCGCAACTGGCCCCGGCCATCCTCGGTGTTGCGACCCTGTTGCTTGGCCCACTGGCGTCGGGGCTCGGCGTATTGCTCGAGCCCTACGCCGACACGGTTCCGGGCGGCGGCGACGCCTACCTCGCGCTCTGGCACGGCGTCGAGCCTGCCCTTGCACTGAGTGCGATCGTGGTCATTCTCGGCTATCTGATATTCCGCAGCCGGCGGCGCATCACCAAGCTTCAGGCTGCCGTGCCGCCGTGGGTCGATGCCGGCTTGAGCTATGGCGTACTCGTTCGCTCGGTCGACCGCGTCGCCGCACGCGTCACGCACTTCGCGCAGAAGGGCGGTCTCACCCAGTACCTCGGCACGATCCTCGTCGTCTTCGTGCTCGCGCTCGGCTTCGCCAGCTTCGTGAACCGAACCTGGCCTGCGACCGTCGTGCTGTGGGACTACCCAGGCCAGGTGCTCATCGCCGTCATCATGGCCAGCGCCGCGGTCATGGCTGCCCGGGCCAAGCAACGCGTGACTGCCGTGTTGCTCGCCGGGGTCACCGGGTATGGCCTCGTGGTGCTGTTCGCCTTCCACGGTGCTCCAGATCTGGCCCTCACCCAGGCCTTGGTCGAGACGATCACCCTTGTCGTCTTCGTGCTCGTTCTGCGCCGCCTTCCCGCCAACATCGCCCAGCACAACCGACCTAAGCACCGCAAGCGCCGAGCCGCCATCGGCATTCTGGTCGGGCTCGTGATGGGCACCATCGGCGTCATCGCACTCGGCGCCCGCACCGCCCCGAGTATTTCGGGCGAGCTGCCCCGGCTCTCGGTCGAGGAGGGCCACGGCAACAACATCGTGAATGTGATGCTGGTCGATATCCGCGCGTGGGACACAATGGGCGAGATCGCCGTTCTCATCGTGGTCGCCACGGGTGTGGCCAGTCTGCTGTTCGTCTCGGGTCGAATCTCCGACGTGCCGCGGCTCAGCGACTCGCGTCGACGCCGGTCGGCCGCCAACCGCCGCCGCGTTGTGACAGATCCCGAGGTTTCGAGTGCCGGGCACGCAGTCTCCCGCCAGACCTGGTTGCTAGCCGGACGCACCGTTGCCACGAAGAACCGCTCTATTCTGATCGAGGTCTTGATTCGCCTTCTGTTCCACCCGGCGATCATCGTGTCGGTCTACCTGCTCTTCGCGGGCCACAACGAGCCCGGTGGCGGATTCGCCGGCGGCCTTCTGGCAGGCCTGGCCCTCGTCGCGCGCTACCTCGCCGGCGGGCGCTTCGAGCTCGGCGAAGCTGCACCGATCGATCCAGGCAAGATCCTCGGCCTCGGCATCATCCTCGCCGTCGGCACAGCCACCGCATCCCTGTTCTTTACCGGGCTGCCCCTGGAGTCTGCCTACTTCAGTACCGAACTCCCCGTGCTCGGAGCGGTCTCGTTCGGCACCTCCACCATCTTCGACGTCGGCGTCTACCTCGTCGTGATCGGCCTCGTCTACGACATTCTCCGCAGCCTCGGCAGCGAGATCGACCGGCAGAGCGAGACGGATGCCGCCGAGCCCGTCAGCCCGCCGCGCACCGACACCCAGGCGCTGCCGCTGGCTGCCACGGCGGCCCCTGCCACGCCCTCAACCAGCTATTCAGGCCAGGAGGTCACACGATGAGCGCATCCCTGACCCTCGTCGTCCTGATGGCCGTGATGTATGCCGCAGGCGTCTACATCATGCTCGAGCGCAGCCTCACCCGGGTGCTGATCGGTTTCCTGCTGGTCGGCAACGCCACAAACCTGCTGATCTTCATCATGAGCGGCCGGCCGGGCAGCTCGCCCATCGTCACCGGCAGCAGCCTGGACGACACCATGGTTGATCCCCTGCCCCAGGTTCTCATGCTGACCGCGATCGTCATCAACTTCGGCGTTACCGCGCTGCTGCTGGCACTGATCTACCGCTCGTGGTGGCTGGCCCAGCTCGGCGACGAGGGCGACACCCTCACCGATGAGCACGCCGCAGAGACCGAGGAGAGCGCCGAGGAGACGTTCCGTTCCACCAACGAAGACGAGGATGCCCTGCAGGCGTCCCTTGACGAGAGCGAGAGCAACGAGAGCGACACCCTCGACAGCCTCGACGCAAACCCGCCCACCGGCAGCATGCCCCGCGTCCCCGGCGAAGGAGGTCGCCGATGAATACCCTTGTTCCCCTGATCGTGATGATCCCGCTGCTCGGTGCAGCCACCGCGCTGGTTCTCGGCCGTCGACGCCAGCTGCAGATCGGCGTCAGCGTTCTGAGCCTTGTGTCCGTTGTCGCGATCAGCACCGTGCTGCTCGTGCTGGTCGACATCCACGGCACGGCCGTCATCGAAATCGGTGGCTGGCAGCCGCCGTGGGGCATCGTGCTTGTGGTCGACCGCCTCAGCGCGATCATGGTGCTGATCTCCGCCCTGATGCTGCTCGGCGTGCTGCTCTTCGCCGTAGGCCAGGGCATCGTCGACGGTGACCGCGACGCCCCCGTCTCGATCTTTCACCCGACCTATCTGGTGCTGGGCGCCGGCCTGTTCAACGCCTTCATCGCCGGTGACCTCTTCAATATGTATGTCGGCTTCGAGATGCTGCTCTCTGCCAGCTACGTGCTGCTGACCCTCGGCGGCACCGGGGCGCGCATCCGCGTTGGCGTCACCTACATCGTGGTCAGCCTTGTCTCCTCGATCCTCTTCCTCGCGGCCATCGCGCTCGTCTACGGCGCAACCGGAACCGTCACGATGGCGCTTCTGGCCGAGCGCATCCCGGCGCTTCCCGGCGACGTGCAGCTCATCCTCGGGCTGCTGCTGCTGCTTGCATTCAGCGTCAAGGCCGCCGTCTTCCCGCTGTCGTTCTGGCTGCCCGACTCGTACCCGACGGCACCGGCACCCGTCACGGCGGTCTTCGCAGGCCTGCTCACCAAGGTCGGCGTCTATGCGATCCTGCGCACGCAGACACTGATGTTTCCCGACAGCCCGCTGCAGGTGCCCCTGTTGATCGTGGCGGGGTTGACCCTATTGGTCGGAATTATGGGCGCCCTCGCTCAGGCCGATATCAAGCGGATGCTCTCGTTCACCCTCGTGAGCCACATCGGCTATCTGATGCTCGGCATCGCTATCGGCACGCCGCTGGCAATCGCAGCGACGATCTACTACGTCGTGCACCACATCACAGTGCAGACCACCCTGTTTCTGACCGCCGGCCTCATCGAGCGCACCGGCGGAACCACCTCGCTCTCCCGTCTCGGGGGCCTCCTGAAATCGGCACCCTTCGTCGCCGGCATCTTCTTCCTCGGGGCCCTGAATCTCGGTGGCATCCCACCGTTCTCCGGCTTCCTCGGCAAGCTCGCGCTGTTCCAGGCAGGCGTGGCTTCGGGTGGCGTACTCATCTACATCCTGATCGCCGCCGGCGCCCTGACCTCGCTGCTCACCCTGTACGCCCTGGCGCGCGCGTGGAACATGGCATTCTGGCGGCCGAAAAAGCAGCTGGCGAACTACAGCTCAGCCATGAGCGCGTCGCTGCAGGAGGATCCACAGGACGAGGGCGAGGTGCTGACCAAAAAACTCTCACCCCTCATGATCGGCGCGACCTCGGCCATGCTTCTGCTCACCCTCGGCCTCACCGTGTTCGCCGGCCCGATCTTTGAGTACACGGCCCGTGCCGCGGCCGACATCCAGAACCCGTCGACCTACATCGTTGCCGTCTTCCCGAACGGCACGCCATGACGACCGCGGGGGAACGAGTGAAGAACTTCGTCAGCCAGCTGCCACTGCTCGCGGGGCTCGTGCTGCTGTGGATGCTGCTCTGGGGCAGGTTCACCTGGCTGAACCTGGCGACGGGAATTCTGGTGGCGATCCTGGTGTCGGTCATCTTCTATCTGCCGGCCGTACAGCTCAGCGGCCGGCTGAACCCCTGGTTCACCCTCACGTTCCTCGCCCGTCTCCTCGGCGACATTGCCCGGGCGTCGACCGAGGTTGCCCTGCTCACGCTCAGGCCACGGCTGAAGCTCACGAATGCCATCATCCACGTGCCGTTGCGCACGCGAAGCGACCTGATCCTGACCTGGACGGCTGTGGCCACCTCGATCGTACCCGGCTCGATCGTCGTCGACATCGACCGGGTGAATTCGACGCTCTACCTGCACGTTCTGAACATGAGGAGCATCGAACAGACCGATCGGTTTCGGGAGGGCGTAATGAAGACCGAGCAGCGAATTGTCTCGGCGTTCGGCTCGCGGGAAGACCTCGAGCGGATGCGCCGGCTCCAGTCGACAGTCCCTCACCCGGGTCGCCATCAGAAGCCCGAAAGTCGCCAGCAATCCGAGAGTGAGAGGTCGATCTGATGAATGTCGTAATTGCCATCGCCGGGGTGCTGTTCGCCGCCAGTGCCCTGCTGTCCGTCTACCGCATCGCCCGCGGGCCATCCGTGCTCGACCGGGTCGTGGCCGGCGACGTGCTCGTGTCGACCGTGATCTGCGCCCTCGGGGCCGAAATGGCGATCAATCGGCACACCGACACCCTGCCCGTTCTGCTGGTGCTCGCACTCTTCGCCGTGCTCGGCTCGTTCAGCGTTGCCCGCTTCCTACCGAACAGAGACCGCGCATGAGTGACCTCGTCCGGGACATCCTGACCGGCGCCCTCGTTCTCATCTCAGGCGTCATGTGCCTCGCAGCCGGAGCCGGCCTGTTCCGCTTCCCCGACGTGCTCTCGCGCCTGCACGCGGCAACGAAGCCGCAGATTTTCGGCCTGATGGCGGTATGCCTCGATGTCGCCGTAAACAACTTCACCCTTGCGACGGTGACCCTCGTGGTGGCGATCGTACTTTTCCAAGCACTGACGGCACCGATGGCCGCCCATCTCGTGGGGCGCGCGGCCTATACGACCGAGCACCTCCGCAGTGACATCCTGATCATCGACGAGCTGAGCGGCCGGGGCCGGCACTGAGTTCTGCCGCGGCATAGCCCAGCCAATGGTTCTCATCGACCGCCCAGCGACCGAGAACGATCATCGCCCGCGCGCGCGCGGCCGAATCAAGTCCGGCCAGCAGCGGGCTCACAACGTCGGTGACGAGTGGGTCGGCAAGCTCCGCAACCTCGGCTGTGCGCAGAAACCCCTCCAGCCGAGTGAGGTCGCTGACCACCAGGAGCCCCACGTGTGACTGCAGCAGCACGATCGCGGCCAGCCGACGCTCGAACACCGGCACCGCCCACAACTCCGAACTCAGCGCCGTGACCTCGTCATGCGAGAACGACGAATGCCCCCGGAGAACATCGCGAAGCGTGCCCCGAATCGCCCCCACCGACGCCCCGTAGATTCTCAACCCCCTCGGGCTGCCGAGCCGGCAGTAGTCCTCAGTGGCCCGGTTCTCCGATGCCTCACGCTGGAGAGCCGCATCGATGAACTCCCCGGCCTGACTCATCCCCCAATTCTGCCCCGAGGACTACGCCGCGCGATACTCGATCTCACCGGGAGCCGCCGTGGGTGAACCAAACACGAGGCGCCGGTTGGCGATCTTGTCGGTGAAGAACCGGTCGTGACTGACCACGACGATAGCTCCGGGGAAGTGCATCAGGGCCCGCTCCATCACCTGGGTGCTCGACATATCGAGGTGGTTGGTGGGCTCATCCAGCAGCAGAACGGATGCTCCCGACAGGAGGCACTGCGCCATCGCCACGCGAGCGCGCTGGCCGCCGGAGAGCTCGCCGATCTTCTTCTTCAGGTCGGCCTCCGAGAACTGGAACATCGCAAGGAAGCGGTTCACCGACTTCTTCGTCGCCGTGAGCGCGAGGCTGTCAGGCAGGGCGTTGACGGCATGACTGACGGTGTCGGTCACGTCGAGGTCGGCCAGCATCTGATTGTAGGAGACGAAGCCGGCGCCCTTGGCCCAATCTGCTCGACCTGAGTCAGCCGATTCCTCACCGGTCAAGACGCGCAACAGCGTGCTCTTTCCGCTGCCGTTGGCCCCGAGCACGACGAAGCGGTTGCCCCGGCGAATCTCGAACGTCACGTCGTTGAACAGCAGCTTGTCGCCGTACGACTTCGTCAGGCGCTCGACCCGGCAGAGGACGTCCTTGATGTGCAGGCCCCGGTAGATCTCGGTGATGATCTCATCCACCGGCCGCGGCGCGCGGTTCTTCTTGATCTGGGCCAGCTGGCCGTCGAGCTTCTTGCTCGATGCCTTCAGCGCCTCGCGGCGGTCGGCGATGCCTTCGGCCTCGAACGCCAGCAGCTCGTTCTCGTGCACGAACTGGGCCTCGATGCTCTTGAGGCGAAACTGCTTGGCGGAGACGTACTCGCCGAAGTTTCCGGGGTACTCATGCAGGTGGTAGTTCTCGACCTCGATGATGCGGGTGACGACGGCGTCGAGAAACCGGCGATCGTGCGAGACGATGACGGCAGCCCCCTTGAAGTCACGGAACCATGACTCGAGCCACTCGACGCCGGCGACGTCGAGGAAGTTCGTCGGCTCGTCCAGCAAGAGCACGTCAGGTGCCTCGAGCAAAATTTTTGCGAGCGCGGCCCGGTTGCGCCAGCCGCCCGAGAGGTCGTCGATCGGCAAGATCCGGTGCTCATCGCTGAACCCGAGGGTAGTCAGCGCGGTGTCGATGTGACGCTGGTAGTCCCAGCCGTCGAGTCGCTCCATCTCTTCGAACAGCTCACCCTGTCGCTGGATCAGCGCGTCGAGTCCCGCTCCCGAAGAGTCCGCGGCAATGGCGACGTCGATCGAGGCCAGCTCGGCCTCGACGGCTTTGATCTCCACGAACAGGCCGTCGAGAACCTCGGCGATGGTGGCGGTGCCATCCAGCTCGGAGAACTGGGAGAAGTAGCCGATCTTGGTACCCTGCTCGATCGAGACGGTACCCGTGTCGGGGATGACCTGCTCGAGCGCGAGCTTCAGGATGGTCGTCTTTCCGGAGCCGTTCTTGCCGATCATGCCAACCCGGTCGCCCGGCTCGAGGCGGAAGAAGACCTCGCGCAGAATCTGGGTGTTCTCGTACTTGACGCTGATGTCCTGCATCCTGATGAGGCTCATGGCTGTTGTCCTCTCGGGACGTGTCGATTGGGGCAGAGTTGCTAGAAATTTTGGGGACTAAGATCAGCGGGGCTGGATCGCCAGAGTGAGGCCGAATCCAACTAAAACGGTGCCCGTGACGCGATCGGTGATCTTCGTCTCGGCTGGGCTCGCAAGCCACCGGCGCGCTATCTTCGTACTTCCGATTATGAGGCCCGCCCAGAGCAACCCGAACACGTTGTGCACGAGGGCCAGCAGAATTCCCATCAGCAGGGGGTTCACACCCGCCGGAATGAACTGCGGAATCGTCGCCATGTAGAAGATGCCGACCTTGGGATTCAGCAGGTTGGTGCCGATGCCCGTCGCCCAGGCCGTTGCGAGGTCGCCGCGACGAACAGGCCGTTTTATCTGAGCGCCGACCGGCACGAGCGCCGCCACCTGTGGCTCACGCCGAAAGCTCTTGACGAAGAGGATGACGCCGAAGATCACCATGTAGGCGGCGCCCGACAGCGTCAGTATTCGATACGCCACCTCGGATGTCGCCAGCAACGCAGATGCCCCGACGGCCGCCGCGATCCCCCATACGAGGGCGCCGGTATTGATTCCCACCGCCGTCGCAAGCGCAAAGGAACCGCCCCGGCTGACCGCCGATCTCAGCACCAGTGCCGTGTCGAGCCCGGGAATCACCGTTAAAAGCGCCGCTATCACCGCGAACGAGAGCAGCGCTTGGGTAATGGACATGCTCTGACGCTAGCGCCTACCTGGTGGAGGTCACCCGCTGCAGCTCGAGGCCGGTGACTAGCAGGGTAATGCCGAAGTCGAAGGACTCCCGCACAAGCGAGCCTGCCTTCGCCCCAGAGGGGTCTGCCGAGAGCGCCGGGGAGACGACACCCACGCTGTCGGCCTGCAGCCGCTGCTGCTCATGGGAGACATGGCCGAGGATGAAGTGCAGGAACGCGGCGGCCGCGATCTCGCAGGTCTCGGACTCGAAGCCGGCAGCGGCGATCGCCCGGGCGAGACGCTCTTGGGCCTCCCCCGCGCCGAGCCCCAGGGCCAGAGTGCTGGAGACGACCTCTGCGCCGTCTCGGAATGCCAGCAGCGCATCCCGAAGCGACTCAGCCTCGCACCGCACCGCTGCCGCCCAGTCGTCGCTGCTCGGCTGCAGAACAACCGCTCGGGCGATAATCGCATCCGCCAGATGAGCCAGAAGCGTCTGCTTATTGTCGAAGTGCCAATAGAGCGCGCTGGGCTGTACGTCGAGGTTCGATGCAAGCCTGCGCATGGTCAGGTCGGGCAGGCCGTATTCGTCAAGAATCGCGAGAGCAGCAGCCGCGACGTCCTCGCGCGCGTGGCGCACGTGTTTATCGCCGGAGTCGCCTGATTTCTTCATGGTTCCGCCAGCCTATCAGTTACCTGTACAGTGTTCAGGTGAACGACGTTCAGGTGAACGTCGCAGAGGCAAAGGAACCCCACATGATTCAGCAGAGTCGATTCGAGATTCGCGACATCACCCGTATTGCGGTCTTCGCCGCCATCATCGCCGTCCTCGGCATCCCCGCCGCAATCCCGGCGTTTGGTGGAGCTGTACCGATCACGGCCCAGACGCTCGGCGTCATGCTGGCCGGAGCCGTCCTCGGCTCCTGGCGCGGTGCCGCGGCAGTCGCCGTGTTCGAGGTGCTCGTACTCATGGGCCTCCCCCTCCTCTCTGGCGGCCGTGGCGGAGCCGGCGTCTTCGCCGGCCCGACGGCCGGCTACCTCATCGGTTGGATCCTCGGGGCGTTCGTCATCGGTGCCATCGTGCGCGGCAACATCCGCAAGCCGTCATGGTGGCGCATCGCCCTAGGCTCTTTCGTCGGCGGCATCCTTGTTGTCTACGCCGTAGGTATCCCCGTTCTCTCGATCGTGACCAAGCTGCCGATCGGTGCGGCTGCCCTCTCGAACGTTGTCTTTCTGCCCGGCGACATCATCAAGGTCATCGTGACCACACTGATCGCTCTCGCTCTCTACCGTGCCTACCCGGCTGCCTTCGGCCGCAAGCCCGCGGTCACGTCCGACACCGCAGTCTCGGCCCGGTGACCTCTGCCCGGGAGATCAGCTTCAACGGGGTCTCCGTCGAGTTCGGCGACCGGTCTGCCCTCCGTGACGTCTCGGTGACGCTCACGGAGCGGCGCATCGGCGTGATCGGCTCGAACGGATCGGGCAAGTCCACGTTCGCGAGAATGCTGAATGCTCTTGTTCTGCCGAGCTCCGGGCAGGTGAGCGTGCACGGCCTCGACCCTGCCCGCCAGGCGAAACTTCTGCGCCGCAAGGTCGGCTTCATTTTCAGCAACCCGGATGCGCAGATCGTCATGCCCACGGTCGCCGAAGACGTAGCATTCTCCCTGCGCGGTCGCGGGCTCTCCCGCCCGGAGGTCGTCTCACGTGTCGCAGCGACGCTCGCAACCTACGGACTCACAGAGCACTCCGCCGCCCCGGCTCACGGCCTCTCGGGCGGTCAGAAGCAGCTGCTCGCCCTGAGTTCGGTGCTGATCGGCGAGCCCGACCTCGTGGTGGCCGACGAGCCGACGGCCATGCTGGATGCCAAAAACACCCGTCGCATCGGCAACCACCTGCTCGACGAGCTTGAGCAGCAGCTGGTTCTCGTCACCCATGATCTTCGGCTGGCCCGGCGCTGCGACATCGTTCTGAGATTCGAGGAGGGCCGCCTCGTCGAGCAGGGCCATCCGGCCGACGTCGTCGATCGCTACGAGCGCGAGCACGCATGATCGCCCTGTACCGAGAAGGCAACAGCCTGCTGCACCGAGCCCCGGCCGGAGCCAAGGTGCTCGCGTTCATGGTCATCGCGCTGGCGATCACCCTCTCGGCAGACAACCCCCTCACCGTTTCGGTGGCCGCCGCTCTTGCGATCATCGGCTACCTCGCCGCGGGCCTCGGCCTCCGCACGCTCCTGGCCCAGATTCACGTCGTGCGCTGGGTGATCGTGATCATGCTGGTCACGCAGGCGATCTTCCTGCCGCCGCTGGTCGCCGTAACGAATACCGGCCGCGTCCTCGCGGTCATCGTGCTCGCGGCCCTCATTACCCTCACGACGCGAATTCCGGCGCTTCTGGATGCCACGGAGCACGCCCTCGGGCCGCTACGCCGAATCGGCGTAGACCCGGCCAAAATCGGCCTGCTGCTCGGCATGACAATCACGACGATTCCGGTGATCATGGCAATCGCAACGAGAATCCGAGATGCCCAACGCGCGCGCGGCGTGCCGGTTCGCCCCGCAACCTTCGTGGTGCCACTGCTGATCCTGTCGCTGAAGCACTCCGACGATCTTGCCGACGCCCTGGCCGCCCGGGGCATCGATTGATCGCTGCCGGCCCCACAGTCTTCGGCCCCACCATCGACGACGAGACGCGCTGCGTGCACTACGGCACAGCCAAAGATGTCGTCGCGATCAAGTTCGCCTGCTGCCAGCAGTACTACCCGTGCCACCTGTGCCACGAGCAGACCGCGACTCACCCCGCCGAGCAGTGGCCCCTCGAGCAGCGCGGCGAGAAAGCTGTGCTCTGCGGGGTCTGCAAAGCAGAACTGACGATCGAGGCCTATCTGCAGGTCGATACCTGCCCGACCTGCGCCACCGAGTTCAACGAGGGCTGTCGCCTGCACTCCCGCCTCTACTTCAAGTCCTGAGCCCTGCTCGCGGGCCACCGACTGACATTTTTGCTGAACGGATGCCGTATCCGGACTCCCAGAGTCATCTGAGGGAAACGTCGACCTGGCCGCGTCGACCTTTTTCGCGATGTGATCCTTCCATGGGCCCGCGCCTGATCCTCGATGGCGGTGAGAACGACCGGCTTTCCCGCTCCTCGCTATCCGGGAACAGGTAAGCCCACGAAACAGAGCCTCGGACCACCGGGCGAAGTGCCCCTAGGCTCGGCCACCACCGAGGGCGCGGTGCCGCTGGGCAATGCCCTGCGCTCCGTAGGGGTACTCGGCAACTCGCGGAGAGCTGATCTCTGTGAGTGCCTCAAGTTCTGCTGCCGTGAGCTCGAGGCCTGCGGCCCCGAGGTTGTCGGTGAGCTGGGCTACCGTGCGCGCTCCGAGGATCACCGAGGTGACTCCCGGCTGGGCACCGAGCCAGGCGAGGGCGACCTGAGCCGAGGATGCGCCGTGCGTCGCGGCCACCGCGGCGACGGCCTCGATGACGGCCCAGGTGCGGGGGTCGGAGTTTCGGTCGGGCCAGGCCTCCATGCCGCGGTTCGGGTTCTCGCCGAGGCGGGTGGCACCCGTGGGCAGCGTGTCGCGCTGGTACTTTCCGCTCAGCCAGCCGCCGCCGAGGGGCGACCACGGCAGCAGGCCGACCGAGGCATCCAGCGCTGCGGGCACGATCTCGTGCTCGATGTCGCGTACGAGCAGGCTGTACTGCGGCTGCAGGGTGACCGGCGGGGCGAAGCCGTGTGCGGCGGCGACGTGCACGGCCTTCGTCAGCTGCCAGCCGAGAAAGTTGGAGAAGCCGTAGTGGCCGATCTTGCCCGCAGAGATGGCATCATCGAGAAAGCGCAGCGTCTCGGCAATGGGCGTCGAGACGTCCCACGCGTGCATCTGATAAAGGTCGATCTGCTCGACGCCGAGGCGCGCGAGCGAGTCGTCCAGGGCTCTGCCGAGGTGACGGCGCGACAGCCCGAGGTCATTGGGTCCGGCACCCATTGGGAAGCGGCCCTTGGTGGTGAGCACGACCTGCGCAGCCTCGGCCGGATGGGCAGCGATCCATCGGCCCACGATCTCCTCGGAGTGGCCTCCGGGGTTGCCGTAGACGTCTGCGGTGTCGACGAAGTTGCCGCCCGCGGCGACGTATACGTCGAGGATCTCGTGCGAGACCTGCTCGCTCGCCTCCGGGCCGAATGTCATGGTGCCGAGGGCGAACTCGGAGACGATCGTGCCGGAGTTTCCTAGATTGCGGTACTTCATGGTTGCTCGCTCTCGTTGCAAATCGAATCGATACGATTACTAGGCTACTGGCGTCGTCGATCTAAGGCCAACGCGCGAGCCTCGGGGTCGATCCGGGGCCCACTTGTTAGCCTCGAGTGTGACCAACAACGACGACCGCTACAGCTCAGATGTGCTCGCAGACTTCACCCGTCGGGCACCCAAGGCGGTGCTGCCGATCGTCGAGGCGCTGCCCGATCTCGTACTTGAAGAAGTGTCCACCGACTTCGTCGGCTCTGTCGTGCGCATCGAGGGCCGCATGGTCGAACTAGAAGACCGCAAGGGTCGCCGACGGATGTTCCCGCTCGGCCCCGGCTTCCTTTTCGAGGGAACCCCCGTCGCCGTGCGGGCTCCCCGAAAGAAGGATGCGCACAGCCTCGGCCGCACCGCATCCGGCTCGATCGCGGTCCCGCAGGAGCGTGCCCGCGCCGCCCGCGCGAGCCGCATCTTCGTCGAGGGCCGCCACGACGCCGAGCTCGTCGAAAAGGTCTGGGGCTCCGACCTCCGTGGCGAGGGCGTCGTCGTCGAGTATCTCGAGGGTGTCGACCACCTGGCCGAGGTTCTGGCCGAGTTCAACCCGGGCCCCGGGCGCCGGGTCGGCGTGCTCGTCGACCACCTCGTGCCGAACTCCAAGGAGAGCCGCATCGCCGACGCCGTGGCCCGCGGGCCGTTCCAGGACAGCGTCATCGTGGTGGGGCATCCTTATGTCGACGTCTGGCAGTCAGTGAAGCCCGCCCGCCTCGGCATCGCCGCGTGGCCCGACGTGCCGCGCTCGATCGAGTGGAAGCACGGCATCTGCGAGGCCTTCGGCTGGCCACACGAAGACCAGGCCGATATCGCCCGGGCGTGGCAGCGCATCCTCGGCCGCGTCTCGACCTACACCGACCTCGAGCCGCAGCTGCTGGGTCGAGTCGAGCAGCTGATCGACTTCGTCACGGGCGAGTAGGCCACGGCGAGTAGGCCACGGCGAGTAGGCCACGGCAAGTCCACCGATCCAGCCGTTTACGACGAAGCCGGCCTGAAGATGTGGACTGCCTCTCGAATCGCGTAGAACACGATCACGAAGCCTGCGAGCGGGTCTGCCCACCACCAGCCCAGCCAGAAGTCAAGAACGATGCCCACGAGCACCGCACCGGCGAGAACGCCGTCGATAAAGGTGACTCGGCCCTCGGTAATCAGTACCGGATTGCCAAGAGCGCGACCGGTTCGCGCCTTGCCCGCCGCCAGCGTGAACATCACCAGTGCCGTCACGCCGGTCCAGACGATGCCGAATGAACTTGGCGAAGCACGGTGCCCAGTCAGCAGGGCAACCGACGACTGCACGAGCAGGTAGGCGGCCAAGAGAATAAACGCGGCCCCGATCAGCTTCAGTGCCCGGCGCTGTCGAGCCTCGCCAGTTCCAGAAAGCTCCCACAGCACCACGGTGCTGGCGCCGATCTCGACCAGGGAATCCAAGCCGAACCCAAGGAGGGCAACCGAAGATGACCCGAACGCGAGAAGTGCCAGAACAGTGACGCCGATGACGTTCCAGCCGAGCGTTGCGATCTCCAGCAGCCGTCCTCGACGCAGGAGTTGAGCGGATAACAGGGCAGCGGAAGTGGACACGCGCTTATTATCCCAGCCGGTTGAGCAAGGATTTGCGGGCGGCTCAGACCGAATCGGAGGGTGTTACCAGCCGAGGGTTCCGGGCGCTCCCTTGAAGGGGCCGACGACCTTCGAGGTAATCCAGCCACCGTAGAAGTCGCCCTCTTGCGCCTCGACGACCTCTCCGTTCACGATGCAGCGGTCCATGGCCGAGGGATACACGGCCATGCGGCCCCTGAGCGCCTCGAAGCCGTCGTTCGGGTTCGAGTAATACCAGGCGGCGCCCTCGGCCCGAAGACCCTTAGGGCCGACCACGGTCAGGTAGCCCGCCATTCCCTTGAACTCGCACAGCGACTGGCCACGGGCGGGCTCAAGAGCACCGCCTTCAACGGCGTCGATCGGCACATAGTAAACCGGCGGGTGACTCGTCTCCAGCACCCGCACTGCATCCGTAGTGTCCAGCAAAACGACGCCGCCGAACTCGATCACGATGCGGTCCCGAGTGGCCTCCACCCGGGGTGGCCGCGGGTAGTCCCAGACCGATTCCTGGCCGGGCTGCGGGGGGATGGGGGCAAGCGGTCGACGACTCATGTCATGACGATACGCGGCCGACCTCCGAGAAGACCCCGAGTTAGAAATCGCAAGTTGACCAGTGCTTAGCTGGCCGCCTCAACCGTTTCAGCAGTGAACCGCGACTCATCACCCTCGGGGCGGGCTCGTACGGGGAAGAGGGGAGAGATAGCCACGCAGACACTGACGAGTGCGGCCTCAATGTTCAGGGCATTGCGGAATCCCTCGCCCGGCTCGCCACGGGTTACCGCAGTGAGGAACGTTGAGCCGAACTTGGTAACGCCGACCGACGAGACGAGAACGAGTCCAGGCTCGACAGGGCGAAATAGAGAAGCACCGCTCCCCCGAGCTGGATGAGCGACCCGATCTGATGCACCGAGCACCCCCGCCTGTCGGCCAGCACGGCACCACTGATCGCCCAGCCTGCCGCCGAGGGTGAGGCCGGTGCCGAGAGTGCGCCGGGTTCAATCGCTGCACGCTCACGTTCAGGAGTTGCACCTCACGCAAGAGGGCGAGAACGCCCTCGCTCGGGCCGATGCCGTCGTGTCTCAACTCGAGGCGGATGTAACGAGCCCACCCTTCCGATAGCGACAAGTCCGGGCCCCGAAACCGTCTTCTTCAGCTCGAGAAGGTAGCCTCGGCCTGAGGAAGGGACTAATGAAAATGGCTCGCGAAGATTCGCTGAATCCACGGCTCGCCCGCAGCGTCGATGGAATGCTCAGTGTGCACCGCCCTCTGGTGCTTGCCCACATCCGTTCGATTCGCCGGCGCTATCCCGGGGCGTCTCCGGAACGAATCATTCGCATCCTCGAGACCCGCTACCTCGCCGCGGTGACCACCGGCGGGGCAGCAGTCGGAGCGAGCTCCGTCGTGCCCGGCGTGAGCATCGGCCTCACCCTGGCCCTCACCGGAGCCGAGACCGCCGTGTTCCTGGAGGCCAGCGCCCTTTTCGCTCAGTCCGTCACCGAGGTTCATGGCATCGCCGTCGAAGACCCCGAGCGTGCTCGCATGCTCGTCATGTCGATGATGCTCGGCACCGCCGGCGCCGACCTCGTTCGCCAGCTCGCCGGTCAGGTCTCGGGTGTCGGGGTATCGCGCACCGCCTACTGGGGCACCCTTGTCACCCGCACCCTGCCCGGAACAGCGCTGGGACCGATTGCTGATCGACTGAAGTCGAGCTTCCTCCGGCACTTCGCCGCCCGCACGGGCGCCGGGGCTCTTGGCCGACTGGTTCCCTTCGGAATCGGCGCGGTCATCGGCGGCACCGGAAACCACATACTCGGCAAGAGGGTGGTCAAGAGCGCCCGGCTGGCGTTCGGGCCCCCGGCCGCCGAATTTCCCCAAGAACTCCGTGTGCTGGAGGCGGTGCCCTACGCCTCCAGGCGAGCGGTAATGGGGTTGGCGAACCTCAGGAAGCCCAGAACGAAACCGAGCCCCCAGCTGAAGTGAATGCTGGGAAAAACGATCATCAGGGCTGCACCCGTTCGAGCGTTGGTCGCAATCCCCCATTTGATCGCCAGCACGACCGTCATCAGGAAATAGCCGAGCGGCAGCAGGAACCCGCAGAACAGAATCCACGAGAGGACAGCACCGAAGTCCTGGGCTCCGGCGAAAAGCCCAAGGTAGCCGACGCAGCCGAGCGGGAGACCCAGCAGAACCGCCAACACGGCGATCGGGCGTGCGTAGAACAGTGCCGGATTCGACGGCTTGTGGCGGCGGGTGTGGTCGCCTCGCCAAAGCCCCGTCACTAAGAACTGGCGCGCCAGCGCTTCAGCCCTCGGCTGCGGACGATACGTCACCGTCATCGAGGGAGTGAACCAGACAACGCCCCCGGAATCGCGAAGCCGTTGACCGAGGTCCCAGTCTTGGCCACGATTGGCGTCGTCGTCGAACGGGCCGATCCTTGTCAGCCAGCGCCGCTGGAAGACGCCTAGATACGCCGTCTCCGCCTGGGTCTCGCCATTTTCTGGATGGCGCTCTTCTCCGATGAGTCCCAACGGCGAGTTGTAGGCGATGGCCACGGCCATCTCGAAGTCGGTTGTGCCGACGGTGCGCATCACGCCGCCCACCTCTGCGGCATCCGTTCGTAGGAGGGCTTCAACCGCCGTGCGAGTGTAGGAGGGAGAGAGCACTGACCTGGCGCTGACCCGCACGATGATCGGATAGAACGACGCCGCAAGCCCGATGTTCAACGCGTCGGGGATAGAGCCGGAGGGGTTGTCGAGAACGCGGATGCGCGGGTCGCTGAGGGCACGACTCTCGAGGATCTCGTCGGTGCCGTCAAAGCTCGCGCCAAGCGCAACGATGATGTCAAAACTGCCGGCGTAGTCCTGGGCCAGAATGCTCTCGAGGGCCGCCTCAATGTGGGTGGCCTCGCTGAGCACCGGCATCAGATAGGAAACACCGGGCGTCGCGTTGTTTTCACTTCTGAGACTCATTGGTTCCACTCTTGGTCGGTCCGCGCCGATGGCACAGGTCGATGATGCTGTCTCGAATGCCCCATTGCACGCCCCGGCAGCGCTACTTCGGCGCCCCGATTCTACCGCAGACACCACATTCGACAGTCGAACCTGATTCAGAAAGACCTGTCCAACCCAAAAACCCCGAACCACTCAGCGCGGTTCGGGGTAGTGGGTTGGATTTACTACTTGCCGAGGGTGCCAAGGGTGACGGTGACGGTCTCGCTCTTGCCGCCACGGTAAACGGTGAGTTCAGCGGTCGCCCCGCCGGCCAGACTACGGATCTGAGCGGTCAGGTCCTTCGCTGTCGGAGTGGCGATGCCGTTGACCTCGGTGACGACATCTCCGGCCTTGAGCCCGGCGCTGGCAGCAGCTCCACTGGCAGGGGCCTGCTTGATGAGTGCCCCCGCGGTGACGCTGGCAAGCGTCGCGTCCGAACTGGCGTCGGCGACGGATGCGCCGAGCAGGCCGTGCGTGGCACTTCCCGTGGCGATGAGCTCGCTGGAGATGCGCTGGGCGAACGACGCAGGAATTGAGAACCCCACGCCGATGTTGCCGGACTGGCCTCCGCTGGAAGAGGACCCGGCGCTGGCGATCGCAACGTTGATGCCGATCAGCTCACCCTTGTCGTTCAGCAGCGCACCACCGGAATTGCCTGGGTTGATGGCGGCGTCGGTCTGGATGACCTCGAGCGAGATGCTGGAGGCGGCGGTCTCCTGCGTCGGTGCCGTCTGGCCGGGAACGGAGAAGTTCCAGAAGTCATATGGGCTGGACGGGTTTGACCCGGAACCATCGCCGGGCGCCGGAGTGGCCCTCGTCGAGGAGTCGGTCGGCGCCGCAGACGAGGCCACGGTGATGCTGCGGTTGAGCGCGCTGATGATGCCGGTGGTGACCGTTCCAGAAAGTCCAAGCGGAGCGCCGATTGCGACGACCTGCTGGCCGACGTTCAGCTGCGAGGAGTCCGCGAAGGTGACGGCAGTCAGACCGGACGCCTTGTCGAGCTTGATGACCGCGAGATCGGCGATCGGGTCGGTCCCGACGACGGTCGCACTGAACAGTCGACCGTCGTTGGTGGTGACTTGGATCTTCGGGTTCGCTGTGGCGCCGTCAAGCGTCACAACATGGGTGTTCGTCAAGATGTAGCCATCTTCGCTAAGGATGACGCCGGAACCGGTGCCTCCCGAACCTCCGTCGGAGACAGAGATGGTAACGACCGACGGCGAGGCCTTGGCCGCTACCGCCGTGGCCACGGATGCGCCGTTGGCGTTATTGACAGTGATCGTCGAGGGGCCGGTCGCCGTGGACGTCGTGGTCCCGACGTTCTGCGACACTGCCCAAACGCTGATGCCAGCGCCGGAGACGCCACCGATGAGGGCGGCGATTGCAACTGCGGCAACGAGGGTGAGGCTGGAACGCTTGCGGGGAGCCCGGGGCGGAGTTCCCGCGTAGCCCCCGACGGGGGGCTGCAGGGGCGGCTGCCCGAAGGCGCCGTTTCCGTAGCTCGCTTCCGGCGACTGCGGTGCTGGGTACTGGGCAGTCGGAGCGGTTTCGACGGCTGCAGCCTGCGAGGCGGCCTGAGCGGGGGCCGAAGGGCCGTAGCCGGTGTGGGCCACGGGAGCCGCGGCGGGCGGTGCGACCGGCGTCGGCGCCTGCTGCTGCTGCCAAGCCGGAGTTACGGGAACGGTGGGGGTGGCAACGGGGGCGTTGGGGGTGTTCGTTTCGTTTGACTCGGCATCCAGATTCTCAGGGGCGGGCACGGTGCCCTCGACGGGGGTCGGGATGGTTGGGTCTTCGTGGCTCTCTGACAATGTGTGCTCCTTTCAAGCAAGGTAAGCATCCCGATCTAACCTGTACGTTCTCTATGCGTGGACTGGGAACGCTCTGCCGGATCTTTGGAATCAGCTATCAACGGGTGGTTTTACTCTTAGTTGACGCCCGTTGCCTTCCTTTATTGTCCTAGCAACCGGGTCCCTGACGCGAATCCGAGCACTGTCCATCGACAAGAACCGTCTGCGCATCGCCCGAGATGGCAACGATCTCATTCGTCAGACTGGGCACGCTGCCCACCAGCGGGATAAAGGCATCCGCGCCGAAGCGATACTCCGCGCTGAAGGAGACGGTCAGACGAATGGTGACGGCACCGGGCTGGTCATAGACGTGGCTCGTGGCCGTGCGGCTGAACTCCGGCAGCCCGAGGCTGGCCCATGTCGACCCGGGCGAACTCGATGTCAGTGAGTGCCCGTCGCCGAAGTCCCAGTAAAAGGAGACCGGCGTGAATCGAACCTCCGCCGGGGTATCGAGAACGGTTCCGGCCAGTACCTGACGCTCAGCGCTTGCGAAGAAATTGGCGGGGAGGCCCACGACGACCCAGCCCGATGGCTCCATGCCCGCAGTACCGGCGACGGGAACAAAGTGCACAATGTCTTCGATCGTGACGGTCGGCGGGGCAACCACCACAAAGTCGAGGGGCCGATCTACCCCACAGCCAGCCAACCCCTCACACGGCAGCCCAGCCCCGGGGTCGACCCACCCGTTCCCGCCGCTTACCCCTTCGCCCCCACCGGAACTCGACTCTCCCGACAAATCCACGCCCCCGCCCGAAACCGCCGCACACCCAGAGCCG
>JBBATW010000010.1:0-58180 GCA_040398585.1 Agreia sp. | reverse complement strand
CGATCAGCCGGCGGGAAATCGCAGGCGACGCACGCCAAACGCAGAAACCTGTCATGACTCCACGGTAGAAGAGACTCCCAACTGGCGGGTGATCTCTCCACAGGTGACACCCAAAAGGCAACGAGGCCGGTCGGATACGCATCGAGATCCCAATAGAGACGGTAAGTTTGGGGGCTATGACGATCAGCGGTTCCTGGCAGCGCACGGCACGCGGGGCAGGGCTCCTCACTGCAAAGGGTGAGATCACCCCGACGATCTTCGCCGAGATGAGCGCGCTGGCCGCCACCACGGGTGCCATCAACCTCGGACAGGGCTTCCCCGACGAAGACGGCCCCATCGAGGTACTCGACGCAGCCCGCCGCGCCATCAAGACGGGCGTCAACCAGTACCCGCCGGGAATCGGCATGCCGGTGTTGCGCGAGGCGATCGCCGAGCACCAGCAGCGCTTCTACGGCCTGACCGTCGACCCCGATCGCGAGGTGCTCGTGACCGCGGGCGCCACCGAGGCCCTCGCGGCAACCATTCTCGCCCTGACCGACGAAGGCGATGAGGTCGTCACTCTCGAGCCCTTCTACGACGCGTACGGCGGACTCATCGCCCTCGGTCGGGCCCAGCACCGCACCGTTGCGCTGCGGCTGCCCGGCTTCCAGCCGGATCACGACGACCTGCGTGCGGCCATCACCGACCGCACCCGGCTCATCCTGATCAACAACCCGCACAATCCGACCGGGACTGTACTCCCCCGTGAGACCCTCGAGCTGATCGTGGAGCTTGCCCACGAGCACGACGCCCTGATCGTGACCGACGAGGTCTACGAGCACCTCACGTTTGACGTACCGCACATCCCGATCGCCACTCTGCCGGGTGCCCGCGAGCGCACAATCACGATCTCCTCCGCCGCCAAGACGTTCAGCGTCACGGGCTGGAAGATCGGCTGGGTCGTCGCCCCGGCCGAACTGATCACCGCGATCACCGCCGTGAAGCAGTTCCTTACGTATGTCAATGGTGCGCCGTTCCAGCCGGCGGTCGCCGTGGGGCTCGCACTGCCCGACTCCTTCTATGAGGGAATCGCCGAGACGATGAAGGGCAAGCGCGACATGCTCTCTGCCGGGCTCGCGAAGGCAGGTTTCACGGTCTTCCCGTCGCAGGGCTCCTACTTCGTCATCGCGGATGCCGCCCCGCTCGGCTACAAGAATGCCGCCAAGCTCTGCCGCAAACTGCCCAACCTCGCCGGCGTGGTTGCGGTGCCGGTCTCGGCCTTCTGCCACGAGGAGCTCGCGAGCGAGTACTCCTCTCTCGTTCGCTTCGCCTTCTGCAAGACGGAGGACGTGTTGGAACGCGCCTCCGCGCAACTGGCGCGCCTCGGACGCTAACGAAAACCTGACCCAGGCCAGGCCTGGCCAGTGGCTTAGAGCGGATGCACGCCGAACCGGCGCATCCGCAGGGCCGGGTTCTTGGCACGCACGCTCTCGATCCGGGCCGGGTCTATCCAAGCGACCGCGACATCCGCTGCTTCGCCCAAGGCCGCCAGCTCGACGCCCATCGGGTCGACGATGAGGCTCGAACCGATGCCGACCGGCGGGGTCTGGCCAGCAGCCGCGACGTAGATCGTGTTCTCGAGCGCGCGGGCGGTGACGAGCGTGCGCCAGTGCTGCTCCTTCAGCGGCCCCCGTGCCCACTCGGCCGGCACGAGCACGAGGTCGGCGCCCGCGTCAACGAGGCGGCGGGTCACCTCCGGGAAGCGGATGTCGTAACAGGTCTCAAGCCCCACCGTCACGCCGTTCACGACAAACGTCTCGGGAGCGTCGAATCCGCCGGCCTGCACCCAGTCGCTCTCTAGAACGCCGAACGCGTCGTAGAGGTGCAGCTTGCGGTAGGTCGCGACATGGCCGTCGGTCGGCGAGACCGCCACGACCGCGTTGCCGAAATGATCTCCTGCCACGGTGGTCTCGGCCATTCCCGCCACGACATGGATGCCCAGCTCGGCCGAGAGCGCTACCAGCGACGCCACGAACGGACCTTCAAGAGACTCTGCGGCGCCGAGGAAACGGGCATCCATCGGGTGCACGAAGAAGGATGAGTATTCGGGGAACACGACGATCGCGGCTCCCCTGCCGGCGGCCAGCACGGCAAGTTCCCTCATGCTGGCAAGATTCGCCCCGGTGTCGCCCCCTGGTGCGAACTGGGCTACTGCAACTCCGAAACCAGCGGAAAGTGTCATGGGAACACTGTAATCGGTCGGCTCATTTGTATACACGAGTCTGTTTTATCGTCGTCAAGCTGGCATTAATAGCCCAAAAGAACTATCTTGTGTATACAGACTTCGGCAACAATGACGTACTTGGTTTCTCCCGACCGAAAGGATCCACCCGATGAAGCTTCACAGTGTACGAGTACACAAGAGCGACGAGAACCTGCAGCGCGAAGGCCAGCTGGCCTTCAAAATCGCCCAGGTCGCCGCTGACCCGGTAGCGGTCACTGATGAGGTGGCCGAGATGGTCATCAACCGCATCATCGACAACGCCGCCGTTGCTACCGCATCGCTGACGCGCCGCCCGGTCGTCTCGGCCCGCTCGCAGGCTCTCGCGCATCCGTTCGTTCCCGGTTCCACCGTCTTCGGCCAGCCGCAGGCCACGCGCGTCTCCCCCGAGTGGGCCGCTTGGGCCAACGGCGTTGCGGTGCGCGAGCTCGACTTCCACGACACCTTTCTCTCTGCCGAATACTCCCACCCGGGCGACAACATCCCGCCGATCCTCGCGGTTGCCCAGCACGTCGGCAGCACCGGCCACGACCTGCTGCGTGGAATCGCCACGGGCTACGAGATCCAGGTCGACCTCGTGAAGGCGATCAGCCTGCACGCTCACAAGATCGACCACGTGGCACACCTCGGCCCGTCGGCCGCCGCCGGCATCGGCACCCTGCTCGGCCTCGACGTCGAGACCATATTCCAGGCCATCGGCCAGGCGCTGCACACCACCACGGCGACCCGCCAGAGCCGCAAGGGCGAGATCTCATCTTGGAAAGCGCACGCCCCCGCGTTCGCCGGCAAGATGGCCGTCGAGGCGATCGACCGTGCGATGCGCGGCGAGACCAGCCCGACCCCGATCTACGAGGGCGAAGACGGCGTCATCGCGTGGCTGCTCGACGGACCGACCGCCTCCTACGACGTGCCGTTGCCCGAGGCCGGCGAGGCCAAGCGAGCCATCCTTGACACGTATACGAAAGAGCACTCGGCCGAGTACCAGGCGCAGGCGTGGATCGACCTCGCTCGCAAGCTGCACAGCCGGTACCCGAACCTCGTCGACCCGGCCAACATCGAGCGCGTGGTGATCCACACGAGCCACCACACGCACTTCGTCATCGGCTCCGGCGCGAACGACCCGCAGAAGTACGACCCGACCGCGTCCCGCGAGACGCTCGACCACTCGATCCCGTTCATCTTCACGGTGGCCCTGCAGGATGGCGCCTGGCACCACGTCGACTCGTATACGCCCGAGCGTGCAGGACGGGCCGACACCGTCGCATTGTGGAACAAGGTCACGACCGTTGAAGACGCCGAGTGGACCCGTCGCTACCACTCCAATGACCCGCAGGAAAAGGCCTTTGGCGGCCGCGTCGAGATCACCCTCACCGACGGCACTGTTATCACCGACGAGATCGCCGTGGCGGATGCCCACCCGCTCGGCGCCAGGCCCTTCGCCCGCGAGCAGTACATCGCGAAGTTCCGGGGTCTTGCCGCCGGCGTTCTCGAAGAGAGCGAGATCGAGCGCTTCCTTGGCGTTGCCCAGCGGTTGCAGACTCTCGAGCCGCACGAGCTTGCCGGCCTCACCGTGACCGCTCGTCCCGGACTGTTCGCCTCCGTCTTCTCCCCGAAGGGCCTGTTCTAATGCTGTATTCGCACGTAACCGCCGCCGACAAGCGCGCAGCTCTTCGGGCACGGCTGTCCAGCGGGGAACTCCTGCGCTTTCCCGGCGCGTTCAACCCGCTCTCTGCCCGCCTGATTCAAGACAAGGGGATGGATGGCGTCTACATCTCGGGCGCGGTGCTCTCGGCGGATCTCGGCCTGCCCGACATCGGCCTCACGACCCTCACCGAGGTGGCCGGCCGCTCGCAGCAGATCGCGCGCGTCACCGACCTGCCCTCGATCGTGGATGCCGACACCGGCTTCGGCGAGCCGATGAACGTCGCCCGCACCATCCAAACGCTCGAGGATGCCGGAGTCGCCGGCTGCCACCTCGAGGATCAGGTCAACCCGAAGCGCTGCGGTCACCTCGACGGTAAGCAGGTCGTCGATGAGGACACGGCGGTCAAGCGTATCCGCGCCGCCGTCGACGCCCGCCGCGACCCGAACTTCCTGATCATGGCCCGCACCGACATCCGTGGTGTCGACGGCTTGCAGGCGGCAATCGACCGCGCGAAGGCCCTCGTCGACGCCGGTGCCGACGCGATCTTCCCCGAGGCCATGGCCTCACTCGCCGAGTTTGAGGCCGTGCGTGCGGCCGTTGATGTTCCGATCCTGGCGAACATGACGGAGTTCGGCAAGAGCGAGCTCTTTACGACCACGCAGCTCGCAAACATCGGTGTCAACATCGTGATCTTCCCGGTCTCGCTGCTGCGCCTCGCGATGGGGGCCGCCGAGCGCGGCCTAGACATGATCAACGCCGAGGGCTCGCTCACCTCGAGCCTGCCCGACATGCAGACCCGGGCCCGGCTCTACGAGGTCCTCGACTACGAGTCGTACAACCACTTCGACTCGGGAGTCTTCAACTTCTCTCTCGAAAAGCACTTCGGGG
The DNA here is from genome assembly GCA_040398585.1 of Agreia sp. GTDB lineage: Bacteria > Actinomycetota > Actinomycetes > Actinomycetales > Microbacteriaceae > Agreia. Next base: position 53,387 of record JBBATW010000010.1, on the reverse strand, counting down.
CGTAACCGGGGGGCTCCCGAGCCCAGAAACAGCCGTGACCTGCCAGTTGGTGCGCGAATCCTTGTGGATTTGGCGCACGAACTGACAGGTCACGGTCGTTTCAGGAGCTAGACGACGTCCTCGTCGACCCAGTCGAGGGTCTTCGTGACGGCCTTCTTCCAGTTGCGGTAGAGCCGCTCGCGCTCGGCCTCATCGAGGTCCGGAACCCAGCGCTTGTCTTCCTGCCAGTTCGCCCGCAGGTCATCAAGGCTCGACCAGAAGCCGACTGCGAGGCCTGCCGCGTACGCCGCGCCGAGTGCGGTGGTCTCCGCGACCACCGGGCGCACGACGGGCACGTTCAGGATGTCGGCCTGGAACTGCAGCAGCGTGTTGTTCGCTGTGGCCCCGCCGTCGACCTTGAGCTCCGTCAGCGGCACGCCCGAGTCGGCATTGACCGCCTCGAGTACCTCTCGGGTCTGATAGGCGATGGCCTCCAGCGCCGCACGGGCGATGTGGCCCTTGTTTACATAACGGGTGAGGCCTACGAGGGCTCCCCGCGCATCCGAACGCCAGTGTGGCGCGAAGAGGCCAGAAAAGGCCGGCACGAAGTAGGCGCCGCCGTTGTCGTCGACGGTGTTCGCCAGCGCCTCGACATCATCGGCGCTCTGGATGATTCCCAGGTTGTCGCGCATCCACTGAACGAGCGAGCCCGTGACGGCGATCGAGCCCTCGAGGGCATAGTGAATGGGGCCGTCGCCGAGCTTGTAGCCGATGGTCGTCAGCAGGCCGTTCTTCGAGTGGACGATCTCGGTTCCCGTGTTGAAGATCAGAAAGTTTCCGGTGCCGTAGGTATTCTTGGCCTCGCCGGCGTCGAACGCCGCCTGGCCGAATGTCGCGGCCTGCTGGTCGCCGAGGATGCCCGCGATAGGCACCTCCCGCAGCAGGCTCGAGTTCTCGACGGTGCCGTAGACCTCAGACGAGGAACGCACCTCGGGCAGCATCGACTTCGGCACGTTGAACGCGGCAAGGATCTCGTCGTCCCACTCGAGGGTCGTGAGGTCGAGGAACATGGTGCGGCTGGCGTTCGTGACGTCGGTGATGTGGATGCCGCCGTCGGTGCCACCGGTGAGGTTCCACAGCACCCAGGTGTCTGTCGTGCCGAAGATCAGGTCGCCCGCCTCGGCGCGCTCCCGGGCACCCTCGACGTTCTCGAGGATCCAGACGATCTTGGTACCGGCGAAGTACGTCGACAGCGGCAGGCCGACCTTCGCCTTGAAGCGCTCGACGCCCCCGTCGGCTGCGAGCCGATCGACGATCGCCTGCGTGCGGGTGTCCTGCCAGACGATGGCGTTGTAAACGGGCTCGCCGGTGTTCTTATCCCAGACGACCGCGGTCTCGCGCTGGTTGGTGATGCCCACCGCGGCGATGTCATGCCTTGTCAAGTCGGCCTTGGAGAGCGCCTGGCCGATGACCTCACGCACGTTGTTCCAGATCTCCTTGGGGTCGTGCTCGACCCAGCCGGCCTGCGGCAAAATCTGCTTGTGCTCGAGTTGGCCGGTGGACACGACCTCTCCGGCGTGGTTGAAGATGATCGCGCGGGAGCTGGTGGTTCCCTGATCGATGGCGATGACGTACTTGGTCATGATGTAACTCCTTTGTTAGCTGAAAGCTGCTGGCTGCCCGGCAACGGGCGAAAAAGCTCTGAGATCCACCGACACGATGTCAGCCTATGACTGGCAGGACAACGACCGCGGCCAGACCCGCAAGTGTTCCACCGATCAGGGGGCCGACTACCGGAACCCACGAGTACGCCCAGTCGCTCTTGCCCTTGCCTTTGATCGGCAGGAAGAAGTGGGCGATCCGGGGGCCGAGATCGCGGGCCGGGTTGATGGCGTAGCCGGTCGGGCCACCGAGGCTCGCACCGATGGCGATAACCAGGATGGCGACGGGCAGCGCGCCCAGCGCAGCGAGGCCGCCCCCGTCACCCTGACGCCCGCCGCCGAAGCCGATGACGACGAAGACGAGCACGAAGGTGGCAATGATCTCGGTGATGAGGTTCCAGCCGTAGTGGCGGATGCCGGGGCCGGTTGAAAAGACGGCCAGCTTGAGATCGGCATTCGTCTCGGCATCGAAGTGCTGCTTGTAGGCGAGGAACACCAGCACCGAGCCGATGATTGCCCCGACCATCTGCGCGCCGATATAGGTCAGGATCGAAAGGGGGCTTACCGGCACTCCGGGGACGAATTCGGTCACCCCGTTCGCCACCAGGCCTATCGTGACCGCCGGGTTCAAATGCGCCCCAGAGTTGTAAGCGACGATGACTCCGGCGTAGACCGCGAAGCCCCAACCGAAGTTGATCATCAGGGTGCCGCCGCCCAGCCCCTTGGTCTTGGCGAGCAGGACGTTGGCCACCACCCCCGCTCCGAGAAGGATCAGCAACGCCGTCCCCAACATCTCGGAGAGAAATACTGTTCCTAAAGTGTTCATTTCGAACCTTCCATATCGACTGCGCTGTAGATAGTTAAGTCATGCGGGCACAGGTATTGGGGAGGCGCCGTCCGGCCGGAGTCGCTGCTCGGGGCTAGGCCGCGCGTGTCGAACTGGTTGCCGAGGCCAGCAAGGTGAGTCCGTGCAGGCGGGACAGCTCATCGACAGCGAAAACGCGCTCTGCGGCGTGCTGCTCGGGACTCCAGCCCAGAGTCTCCGCCATCAACGCGCTGATCTCGTCGAACGCCGCCTGCGAGAGCCCGCCGACAAAGGCGACCGTGGTGCGCCGCAACACGACATCCGTGATGTGGACGACGGATTCGGTGCTCACGAGGTGAGCGAGCTCGCCGACGCTGAACCCGGGCACATGCTCCAGCATTGCGTCGCCCCTACCTGCGATTCCCGTCATCACCACGACCGCGCCGGTACCGTAACGGGCCAGAAGCGCGAGACCTCGCTCGGCCGATACGGAGGAGCTGTTCGCCGAGACCCAAGCCTTCTGGGCAGCGCCCTCAGCCGGGAAGCCGACGCCGCCGCCGATGGCGAGCGACTCAGTACTCACCGAGCGTTTCTCCCCCAGGATCGTCAGGGTGTCGTTGGTGATGTGCTCGGCAAGGGCCCGGAAGGTGGTCCACTTGCCGCCGACGACGCTGAGCATCGGCACCGACTTGGCAGCGCCTGCCGCGAGCTCGCTGCGCTCGATGCGGTAGTCGCGGGAGACAAAGCCGGGGGCCGTATCGTCGTGGCGGGGCAGCGGGCGAATACCGGAGTAGCGGAAGACGATCTGCGACCGGGCCACGGCGATCTTGGGGAAGACATGAGTAACGAGCTCGAAGAAGTACTCGACCTCTTCGTCGGTGCAGACGGCGGGCTCGGTGATGTCGGCCTCGAGGTCGGTGGTGCCGACCAGCACCTTGCCGTTCAGCGGGTAGATCAACACAATTCGGCCGTCGTTGTTCTCGAAGAAGACCTCGCCACCGTTGCAGGCAGCGAACAACTCCGGATTGTCGAGCACGATATGTGAGCCCTTGGTGCCGCCCATGAACGTGCTCGGGGTACCGAGGGCGCTGTTTGTCATATCGGTCCAGGGGCCGGTCGTGTTGATGATCACGTCGGCGTCGATGGAGAACTCCTGACCCGAGACGACATCGCGCAGCAGAACACCCGTTGCCGTCGTGCCGATGGCCTCCACGTAGTTTGCGCTGCGGGCATGCGCTCCGGTCGCGCGGGCGTCCGCCACGAGGTCGAGAGCGAGGCGCTCTGGGTTCTCCACCGCAGCGTCGAAGTAGGTCGCCGTGTACTTCACATCGGGGCGAAGCTCGGGGAAGTCGCGGCGCGAGGCAGCCCCACCCGCGAACCGGTGGCGCGGAACGTTGCCGCCGTCGCGCGAGAAGGAGTCATACCCGGTGAGGCCGACCTTGATCAGCAGCGCCCCCCGCTCCTTGGGGTTGCCGCGCTGCTTGTGCGTCAGGAATCGCAGCGGCGCCGAAAGAATGCCGGAGAAGGTGGAGAAGATCGGGATGGTCGTCTTCAGCGGCTTAACGAAGTGGGGAGCCAGACGGAGAAGGCGGTTGCGCTCTTGAACGGATTCGCGCACCAGGCGAAACTCGCCGTTCTCGAGATAGCGAACTCCGCCGTGAATCATGTGACTCGAGGCTGCAGACGCGCCGGAACAATAGTCGCCGCGCTCGACAAGAACGACGTCGACTCCCTGCAGGGCAATATCGCGGAAGGTGGCGATGCCGTTGATGCCACCGCCGATAACGAGAACGCGCGCTTTAGGGTCTGCTATCAGGGCTGTTACTTCGGGCCGCACGTGGGACGCGCGGCCACCGGTTGTTACATCCACCATTTTTTCGCCTTCGACTGGGTGAACTGAATTTGGTACTTTTGTACTTGTCTCCTAGCCTCCACCACCTATGAAGAATGTTCACTACGCTTGAACAAACGTGCATGACGAATGTCGGAGAGTGTAATGACACAGTCCCAGCCAGAGAATGATGCGGACCGAATGCGGGACTCCCTACGCGCGGCCCAGCTCTACTATCTGCAGGACATGACTATGGAGGCCATCGCCAAAGACCTGAGAACGTCTCGGTCGTCAGTGTCCCGGCTGATCAGCTACGCACGTGAGACCGGCCTGGTGGTGATAAGCGTGAACTCGCCGGCGCATCGAATGGGTGCCGTACAGCAGCGGATCAGGAACGCTTACGGCGTGACCGCTCACGTCGTACCGGTGCCGAGCGAGGTCAATGAGATCGACAAGCTCGAACGGGTGGCCAAGTCTGCTGCACGCATTCTCAGTCCCTTCTTCAACTCCAACACGACCTTGGGCGTCGCTTGGGGCAGCACATTGAGCGCGGTCAGCCGTCATTTACAAGAAAAAACGACGCTGAACTCGACAATTGTCCAGCTCAACGGTGCCGCCAACTTCCAAACCACTGGGCTGCTCTACGCCAGTGAGATCATGAGCCGATTCGGCCGGGCCTTCGGCGCCAGTGTGCAGCAGTTTCCCGTGCCGGCGTTTTTCGACGATCCCGAAACCAAGAACGCCCTCTGGAAGGAGCGCTCTATCCGCCGCGTTCTTGATATTCAAGAGCGGATGGACATGGTGCTCTTCGGCCTTGGCTCGCCGTACGCGGATGTCCCCAGCCACGTGTACATGGGCGGCTATCTTGACGACGACGACTACGAAGCGCTGGCGCGGAGCGACGTCGTCGGCGACGTCGCTACGGTCTTCTACCGAGCGGATGGTTCCTTTCGGGACATTGCCGTCAACGCCCGGTCAAGCGGCCCCAGCCTCGACCTGCTCGCGAACGTACCTCGCCGCGTCTGTGTCGTGTCTGGGGCATCGAAGCTGCCGGCCCTCCGCGGGGCGCTTCGCGCTGGTATCGTCAGCGATCTCATCATCGACGAGTCCACCGCACACCTCCTCGTCGACGACTGACCTCCCCGACCGGTAGGTTTTGTGGATGAACGCGCAACCGATTCAGCTGCCTGTCACCGCCCATGTGCCCGTGATCGCCCCCCTGTCCGGTGTCCAGTATGAGATCGCCGCGGGCGACTACCGCGCCACCGTTGCGAGTGTGGGGGCATCCCTCCGGGTGCTGACCAATCGGGGCCAAGACCTCGTGGTGCCCTACGATGCTGACGAGGTCAGACCCGGTTTTCGCGGTGCCGTGTTGGCCCCTTGGCCCAACCGCATCGTCGACGGTCGTTATCAGTTCGCTGGCGCGACCGAGCAACTGGCCCTGACCGAGCCCGGCCGCGGTCACGCCCTGCACGGCCTCGCCGTCTGGCAGGAATGGACGCTGATCAGCCACGGCCCTTCCTGGGTCGAACTCGGCCACACAATTCAGGCCCAGGCCGGCTATCCGCATCGGATCGCACTTGTCGTGAGATACGAACTGGATGGAGACGGCCTCGAGTCCACCGTCACGGCGGTGAATACCGGTCTCACCGCGGCCCCGTATGGCACCGGCCCGCATCCGTATCTCGTCGCGGGCCCAGGTCGGGTAGATGACTGGACCCTCGAGTTGCCCGCGGGTCGAGTACTCACCGTGACCCCAGACAGGCTCTCCCCCGTTGACGTTCAGGATGTCGCAACCGCCCTCGGCGGCGTCTTCGACTTCCGACCGACGACGGTCTCAGCCGAGCGCCCCCATTCAATCGGTGACACGTTCATCGATCATGCATTTACGGGTTTGCAGCGCGACGCCCACGGCAGGGCGAGCGTACGCGTACTCACGGCATCCGGTGCCGGCGTTGAGATGAGTTGGGGAGCTGAATGCCCGTGGGTCCAGATCCACACCGCAGACAACGACGATCCGCTGGAGAGTCGACGCGGCCTCGCCGTCGAGCCGATGACCTGCCCGCCCGATGCGTTCAACTCGGGCTCCGACCTGATCGTGCTGCTGCCCGGGGGCTCGCATTCTGCGGCCTGGCGGATAGCCGCGTGCAGCTGACGGCTGCTAACCGACCGGCAACCAAAAGCCAGGGCGTAGCTTCGCGATTGAGTGTGCCACAGCTATCCTTTTAGTTGGTATTCCGAGGGCGCCGATGCCCGCAGCATCAGCCGAAGGAGAGAAATGACTGATAACGATCCCCATGAGAACACCCCGGAAGGGACGCCGGCCGACAAGGTCGTCTATGAGCTCTCGGTCCGAGACCGCTTCGCCGTCAAGCTGATCGACGCGGCGGTGAAAGTCGGCACCCAGGAGTTCCAGGCGCGCTACCGCCCGGTGACGGAAGAGCTGTTCAGCCATCACGTCATCGACCCCACCGCCAAACCTGCCTATATTCTGCCGGCGCGCGATCCGATCGCGGTAGCCATCTCCTCCGGAGATCCTCTCGAGCTCGTGCGGTCAAATCTTGACGCGGTCATTCTCGATCGCCAGGCCAGGGACGATGCGCGCATCCGTGCCGAATCCGAAGCTGCCCGCCTCGCTGAGTTGTTGCACTCCGAGACGATGATTCTCAACGCACAGCGCGAGTCCGAGGTCACGGCGGCAGAGGAGAGGCGGCTGAGCGAGGTCACGGACATGTCGGCCCATCACGACGCAGACGTTGAATTGCTGACAACGAAGCACCAGCTCGAGGTTCAGACGTTGACGGCGCAGCGTATCGCCGAGGTCTCTGCGCTTGACCACCAGCGCGAGACCGAGATCGCGGCCATCACGATTCAGCGCAAGACCGACATCGCGAGCCTGCATGAGCAACGGGAAACCGTGCTGGCGGCCCAGAACATCGAACACGAGAACGCGATCGCAGCCCTCACCGGCGAACTCTCCCTCCTCACGGCCCAGCACGTGGACCAGGCTGCCGTGCTCGCCGAGCTACAGAACAGTCAGGAGGCCGGCCTCTTCCGGCTGAAAGCAGCCAATGCCCACGAGCTCACTGAGGTGCGCGCAGAACGCCAAGCTCTTGTCGTCGCCCTCGAGGGCAAAGTCGCGGCCTCCGCTGCGACGATCGCATTGCTCGAAGCAATTGCCACGGAGGAACGGTGTGCCGACGATGAGACTGACGACTACGCCATCGGCGCCAACGACGTCGCCGTGCGTATCCTCGACGCCATGTGAAGCTGTGCGGCACGCTCTTGCTGTTGTGCTAAACCGGTAGAGCGGTCGAATCGACGGCTCGCGGAAGTCTGGAGCATTCACTATGCAGAAGATCACCCTCGGAACCAACGGGCCCGATGTGGGCCGCCTCGGCCTCGGGCTCATGGGCATGTCTGCCTTCTACTCCGGCGCCCGAGTAGATGACGCCGCCTCAATCGCCACAATCCATCGGGCCCTTGACCTCGGCGTCACCCTGCTGGACACAGCCGAGATGTACGGCCCCTATCTGAACGAGGAACTCCTCGCCAAAGCGCTCGTCGGTCGGCGCGACCAGGCCACTCTCGCCACGAAGTTCGGCACGATTCGTCACACCAGTGACAACCAATTCGGCTCAGACGGCAGCGCGGCGAACGTTCGCCTCTCCGTTGAGGGCTCATTGAAGCGGCTCGGAACCGATTACATCGACCTTTACTACCTGCATCGCGTCGACCCGAACACTGCCATCGAGGAGACTGTCGGCGCCATGGCCGAACTCGTAGCCGAGGGCAAGGTCCGCCACCTCGGGCTCTCCGAAGCTTCACCCGCCACGATTCGGCGCGCCCATGCCGTGCACCCGATCGCGGCCCTCCAGACGGAATACTCCCTATGGTCCCGTGATCCCGAGGCGGCACTCCTGCCGCTGGTGCGAGAGCTCGGGATCGGCTTCGTGCCATACTCCCCTCTCGGCCGAGGCTTCCTGACGGGAACCATCCGATCGGTCGACGCCCTCGATGCCGACGATTTCCGCCGCGCGAACCCGCGGTTCGTCGGCGAGAGCCTGGCGGCGAACATCCGCATTGTCGAGCAGGTGGCTGCCGTGGCCGCCGAGATCGATGCCCAGCCCAGCCAGGTGGCCCTCGCTTGGCTGCTTGCTCAGGGTGACGACATCGCCCCGATCCCGGGCACGAAGCGCATCGAACGCCTCGAGGAGAATCTCCTGGCCGACGCCATCACCCTCACCGCGGCGCAGTTGGGCACGCTCAACGCCTTGGAAGCTCCCCTCGGGGACCGCTACCCAGACATGTCGGCTGTCAACCGCTAAGCAAGACTCTTCACGAATACGCCGGGCCGAGAACCAGCCCTCCGGCCCGGTATGTGACAGGCTTGATCATTGTGAGCATGACTGGTACGCGCGAGGACACCCGGCTGGAGTTGACGCCGGAGCTGTCGATCGGCACGCCGTGGATCGTGCTCGTCTGGAACGACCCCGTGAACCTTATGTCCTACGTCTCCTACGTCTTTCGCAATTACTTCGGCTTCGCCCGGCCCGAGGCCGAGAGGCTGATGTTGCAGGTGCACACCGAGGGCCGCGCCGTAGTTGCCACCGGCACCCGCGAAGAGATGGAGCGCCACGTCGAGGCGATGCACGACTTCGGTCTCTGGGCCACCCTCGCCAAGGCGGATGCGTGAAGCCCTTCGTGCGGGCCCGTGACGGCACTCTGGCTGCCGCCTTCGATGACGAGGAGGTGCAGGTACTCATTTCCATCGCAGGTGAGCTGGTTGGCATCCTGGCGCCGACGGCAGAAGCCGCAAGCACTTCCGTGGGAATCAAGGCCCGCCGGCGTCTCCTGCCCGACGCCTACGCACTGGATCCCGAGGCCGCCGTAGAGTTCCGTCGCTTCACCGAGCCAGACCTTCTCGCGCGAAAGAACCGAAACGCGGAGGTGCTGCAGAGCTCATTGACAAAGGGAACCCGCCGCCGAGAGCGCCTCGAGATACGGCTAGATGCGGTTCAGACGCAGTCCTGGCTTCGCTGCCTCACCGACCTCCGGCTGACCCTGGCGACAGCGCTCGATATATTCGAGGATGGCGACGAAGAATCTGTCACGCCCCGCGACGAGTACTCACTGGCGATCTACCACTGGCTCGGCTACGTGCAGGAGTCTCTGCTCGAAGCCCTTCAGTCTTAGTCGGCGGAGGTGCCTCGCCGCCGTCTCAATACTCCGGCAACAAATAAGGCCCGAATCCAATTTCTTGGACTCGGGCCTTTTGTTGTTGCGGGGACAGGATTTGAACCTGCGACCTCTGGGTTATGAGCCCAGCGAGCTACCGAACTGCTCCACCCCGCGGCACACCTAAAGCCTAACACGGCTGTGCGACGAGGGCGAATCGAGCGGAACATCCACCCTGTTTAGGTGAATATTCCGCGCGAATCAGCTACTGGCCCGAGATGCCCAACGCCTGGCTTATCGCTGCCTGAAGCTTGGCATCCGCTACACCATAAGCCGCCCAATCGCCCGACCGGAATGCCGCATCGCGCTCAGTCAACGCGGAACGGGCCGCCTGCAGGGCAGTAGTAAGTGCCCCGGTGTCGCTCGGTGCCGGTGTCGCCGTAGGCGTCGGTGTTGCGGTCGGCGTGGTCGGTGTGGTCGGTGTGGTGACCACGCCTCCGCCACTGCCCGAGGCTGGCAGACTGCTATCGCCCGTCACCGCCCCCGAGTCACCGCCGAACAGCTGGTCGAGCGCCGCGCCAAGGGTGTTCTCGAAGGCGATCTTGTTGCCGAAGGCCACCAGAATCTTCTGCAGCAGCGGGTAACTGGTGTTACCCCTGGACTGAATGTAGACCGGCTGCACATAGAGCAGTCCGCCACCGACCGGCAGGGTCAGCAGGTTTCCACTCAAGACCTCTGTCTCACCCTGTCGCAGAAGGTTCAATGCCTGAGACACCGTCGGGTCGGTCGTGAAGTTGTTCTGAACCTGACCTGGGCCGGGCACTGTGCCGTCCCGAGGGAGCGTCAACAACCTCAATATGCCGTAATCCGGGGACTTCACCCCGGCGGTAGAACCTGCGTTGGAGTCAACGGCCATGTAGCCGTTCAGCACGTCGCGATTGGTCGTGCCCTCTTGAAGCGGGATGTAGGTGGAGTAAAGCGAGTACGACGGCGCGGTCTGGCCGGGCATCTGCAGCGTCAGATAGTACGGCGGCTGCAGCGTCGGGCTCGTCGCCGAAGACGTCGGGTCGTTCGGCGTGGTCCATGCGTCAAGACGCGAGTAGAACGGTCCCGCCGTGGTGACGTGGTACTGGCCTAGGATCGCCCGCTGCACCTTGAACAGGTCGGCCGGGTAACGGACATGGCTCAGCAGGTCGCCGCTCATCTCGGACAGGGGCTTGATCGTCGAAGGGAAGATCTTCTGCCAGGTCTTCAGCAGCGGATCCTGGTCATCCCACGCGTACAGCGTTACCTTGCCGTCATTCGCATCCACCGTCGCCTTGATCGAGTTGCGAATGTAGTTGATGTCGTCAACGGCGAATGCAGGCCGCGGTTGGTAGGTGTCGGCGATGGCCGCAGAAAGGCTCTCCGTCTTGGAGTACGGGTAGTCCGAGCTTGTCGTGTAGCCGTCGACGATCCAGACCGTGCGGCCGTCGACGACTGAGGCGTAGGGGTCCGAATCGAGGGTCAGGTAGGGCGCGACCTTTGCTACCCGCGTTGCGGGATCGCGGTCATACAGGATCTGCGACTGGTCATTGACGCCGTCAGACAGGAAGATCTGCTCGCTCTGGAATTTCAGAGCGTAGACCAGCTTGTTGAACACAGAGTCGAGTTTCGGTCCGCCGTTACCCGTGAAGGTCGTGTAGGTCTGCTCGGCACCCTCAAGACCCGACGGGTAGTCAAGCTCATTCTGCGGTCCACCCGGAGGGCCGCCCACGATGGAGTACACCGGAGAGGATTTGCCGAAGTAGATGCGCGGCTCGTAGGTGCCCAGGGCTCCTGCGGTGGGGATACCCGACTCGAGGAAGACAGGCTGGCCGTCGACCGAGCGCTGGTTGCCGAAGGCTGCGACGACGCCGTAGCCGTGGGTGTAGACGATGTGCTGGTTGTACCAGGTGTTCGACGCGCCGAGGCCGTTGACGTTGAGGTCACGAACCGTAGTCACGGCGTCCTGCACAGTTCCTTTGATGTTGTAACGATCGACGCTGAGGTACTGAGGGAACGTGTAATACTGGCGAAACTGCTGCAACTGTTGGAACGTGCGGGACACCAGAGCAGGGTCAAGAATGCGGATGTTGGCCGTGGTAAGGGCATCCTGACGAAGAGCACCCGGGTCGGTATTCGTCGTCGGCGCATAGTTGGTGGCCTGCACCTTGTCGACGCCATAGGCGGCCCGGGTCAGGTCGATGTTGCGCTGCAGGAACTCGCTCTCCGAGGTGAGCTCCGACGGAGCTACCTGGAAGCGCTGGACGACCCAGGGGTAGAGCGACCCCAGGATGATGGCCGAGATGACCAACAGGGCGGTCCCGATGATGGGAAGACGCCACTTGCCGATGATCGCGGTGACAAGGAACAGTACAGCGACGATGCCGGCAATGCCGGCAAGGATGGCCAGACCAGGAATCGTTGCGTTCACGTCCGAGTACGTGGCGCCGGTGAAGAGCTTCCCATTGCCGGAGGTGACCGTCGCGTACTGGTCGAGGTAGATGCTTACGGCCTGGACCGCGAGATACAGCGCCGCGATGACGGCGATCTGCACGCGAGCCGTCTTGGAGATGCGGATCTCGCGACCTATTACGCGGATTCCGCCATAGAGATAGCTGGTGGCCACCGCGGCGATGGCCGACACCAACAGGACCGCTGAGACGAATCCGAGAACACCGCGAAAGAACGGGAGGTCGTAGATGTAGAACGAGGCGTCAAGGCCGAACTGCGGGTCTGTAGTGCCCATCGGTGTGCGATTCAGATACATCAGGGTCAGCTGCCAGCGCGACGCGGTGGCCACCCCCGCGAAGATGCCAAGCAGCACCGGGATGCCGATTGTGGCCAGGCGGCGCAACGGTTCGACGACCTGCTGATAGCGGTCCAGTTGGGAGTTCAGCTTCGCGTAAACGGGGCGCCACCGGAACGCCACCTCGATACTGAGCCAAACAGGGACAGCCATGGCGAAGAAGCCTATGAAGAACATCACCCCTGCGGCCACCCACTGGGTTGTCAGCACACTGAGATAACCCAGCTGGTCATACCAGAGGACTTCGGTGTAGAGGTTGGCAAAAGCGAAGAACGCTATGGCAAGAACGACGACGATGGCGATGGTAATCGCCAACGGTGCTCGGGACTTGCTGTCAGGTTTCGCGGCTGGTTGGGAAGTCACGTAGAGGCCTCTTCAGGAAGATTGCAATGTGCTTCCATCCTAGACACCGATTCCTGACAAGACTCAGCACCCTAAAACACGTTCCGACAGACTTTCGAATTTAGGGCGTCGCGGCGGTGCCTACCGTGTCACAGGTTGGCAGTGAGCCCGTGTCGGCGCCCGAGGCGACCGCAGCCAGAACGGCGAGCGAGTCGTCAAGGGTCTGAACAGCGAACACCGATAGCCCGGCGGGAATGTGTCCGCGCACCTCGGCGCAGTCCGCCGCGGGCGCCAGAAAGAAGGTTGATCCTGCCTCGCGGGCTCCGAAGAGCTTCTGCCTGATCCCGCCGATCGGGCCAACCGTGCCGTCAGGCGTGATCGTCCCCGTGCCCGCGATATCCTTTCCGCCGGTGAGGGAACCCGGCGTCAGCTTGTCGATGATGCCGAGTGCAAACATCATTCCGGCGCTGGGGCCCCCGACGTTGGCCAGCTGGATGTTGACGTCGAAGGGGAAGCCGAAGGTCGTGCCGACGCTGACGCCGATGATAGGAGCGCTTCCCGACGAAGACCGCGCGGGCGTTATCGAAACGGTACTGACCTGACCCCCGCGGGAGATCTCCACCGCGGCCGGGGCCTGGGTGCCATTGGTGGCGATCGCCGTGCGAAGTTCGCCGATTGTTCCCACAGGGGCCCCGTTGACGGTCTTGATGATGTCCCCGCTTTGCAGCACGCCGTCGGCCGGAGACCCGGTGGCGACCCGGGTGACGCCGAGAAGCTGGTCGTAGGAGTAGTTCAGATTGGTCAGGGCAGCAGCGACTGCCTCCTGCTGGCTGTCGACCATCTGAGCGGCGTTGTCATCGTTGCGCTGCTCATTTGTCACGTTCGGCGGGTAGATCGCCTCCAGCGGGATGACGGCGCGACTGGGGTCGAAGTAGGCGCGGATGACCTCGGCCCAGTTGGGCGTGCCGCTGGGCGAACCCACGATGGATACCGTCAGCATGTTGAGCGCACCATCGGTAGGAAACGTCGGCTGCCCGGTGATGGAGATGACGGGTACTTCTTTGCCCGCGACCTCTTGGCTACCGAGGGTGTTGAAGACCGGGCCTGGCTGTTCGATGACATAGGAGCTGGGAATGAAGCTCATCACGAGACCGAGCACGAGGGCGACGACCAGGATGCTCCAGCCTCGCCGGCGTCGCTTGTCGACGGGCGTCTGGGGCCTGTCCTCGCCGAATAGACTCACGGGTCTCCTTGGTTGGCATCACTGGGGGTTCAAATCCGTGTTCGCCACGGGCGCACGCTCTGCCGCCCTAGCCTATGGGAAAATCCAGCCTTGCCAGCGGACCAAGTACTAGCGTAGAGACCTATTCTGACTGTCAGCATGGAGCATCCTCGATGCCCTGCGTGACGGATGCGAAAGGGAACGCTTCATATGAATAACGAGACACCCAAGGGTCCACCGGAACCGGATGACGAGTTCCTCGGGATGCTCCAAGAGTTCCTGAAAGGCAACTCTGATCTTGATCCCGCCAAGCTCGCGAGTGCCGCCGGGCTGCCGAATGACCCGGCTGCCGTGCAGCAGCTCATGCAGCAGCTGCAGAACGCCATGCAGAGCTCGGGTGAGGGAATCAACTGGGCAGTGGCCAGCCAGCAAGCGAAGGAACTCTCCGCCAAAACCAGCATGGCGGTCACCAGCGAGCAGCGCTCCGAGCTCGACGCTGCCCTCAGAGTCGCCTCGCTCTGGCTGGATGAGGCCAGCACCATATCCAGTTTCGGCCTAGCGCCGCGCTACCTGAGCCGCACAGAGTGGACATCGGCGACGATGACAGTCTGGATCCAGCTCGCGGAGCCCGTCGCTCTCAGCATCGCGGATGCCCTGACCGACGTCCTCAAGCAGCAGGCCCCCGATGAGATGGCCGGCATGCTCGAGGGTGCATCGAAGCTCATGCGCAACCTTGGCGGCACCCTGTTCGCGGCTCAGCTCGGCCAGATCGTCGGCCAGCTGTCGACCGAGGTCGTCTCAGGCGGCGACGTCGGCATCCCCCTGATGGAGGATGGCCAAGCCGCGCTGATTCCGCAGAACATTGCGACGTTCGGCGAGGGCCTTGACATTCCCGCAGACCAGATCCAGCTCTATCTCGCCGTGCGCGAATTGGCTCATGCGCGACTGTTCCGACACGCGAAGTGGCTGCGGCTTCACCTGATCTCCTCCATCACAGAGTTCGCGCGCGGAATCCGAATCGACACCGACCGGCTCGAGGAGCTCGCGGCCGACTTCGACCCCGCCAACCCCGAAGAACTGCGCCAGGCCATGGTGTCGGGAGCGCTGATCCCGCCCAAGACGGAGACTCAGCTGAAGGCCCTGGCCCGCCTCGAGACCATCCTTGCCCTGATCGAGGGCTGGGTCGACGTCGTGACCGCGCAGGCGACGGTTCGCCTGCCGTCCCGCGATGCGATCGCAGAGACGGTGCGTCGCCGCCGCGCCTCCGGAGGACCTGCCGAATCCGCGTTCTCGACGCTGGTCGGGCTGGAGCTACGCCCCAGGCGCCTACGCGAGGCGGCCGCCCTCTGGCAGGCCGTCACGGACGCCGCCGGCAGCGAGGGCCGCGACAACCTCTGGTCCTACCCTGACCTCCTGCCGACAGCCGAGGACGTCGACGATCCGACCGCGCTGCTGGCCCGCCTCGCCGGGGGCGTACCGGAACAGGACGAGATGGACAAGGCTCTCCAGGACCTGCTGCGCGGCGAGGCCGAGAGCTAGACGCTCACCACGGCCACCGTTGTGGACAACTTCCCC
Organism: Agreia sp.; assembly: GCA_040398585.1. GTDB lineage: Bacteria > Actinomycetota > Actinomycetes > Actinomycetales > Microbacteriaceae > Agreia. Next base: position 37,964 of record JBBATW010000010.1, on the reverse strand, counting down.
GCGGGGCTCGCGGGGAAGGCATCATCGGCGAATGGTACTTCGCATCGATCCTCGCCTGCCCGTCGTCTGGCGTACGCCTTTCGAGCTTCAGATAGGCAGCGATCGGGCTGTAGTCACCCTGAAAGAGATCACGCAGTCTGAGGAGTACCTGCTGGCCGTGCTCCGAAAAGGCATCAGCCGCCAAGGATTAGACATGATCGGCACCAGAGCCGGGGCCTCCTTGACCCAGACCGAGGCACTGCTCAGGAAAGTCACGCCCGCGCTTCTGGGTGAGTCCGCGGAGCGGTCCCTGACCGGGCGCTCGATCGTGGTGAGCGGCCGGGGGCCCGGGGCCGACGGCATCCGCTTTCTGCTCAGTGAACTGGGCGCGACCGTCTTCTCGGCCGCGGATAACGAAACAGAGACGGTCGACCTTGCGGTACTGGTGGCGTGCTTCGCCGTTCACCCGAGCATCTCGGGATACTGGCTGCGACGCGATGTGCCGCATCTTGCCGTCGTCTTCGGCGATGCCACCGCCAGGGTCGGCCCGCTCGTCGAGCCGGGGCACGGGCCCTGCCTGCACTGTGTCGAGCGGGCGCGACTCGACCGGGATCCGTCCTGGGCCGCTATCGCCAGCCAGTTGCTCGACCACTCGGCGGCAACGGAGGTCACCCTCACCGTGGCCGAGGTGGTTCCCCTGGCCGTCAGGGCTGTCCTTGATCGATTGGCGCCTGGTGTCGGGGCAGAATTTCTCGGGGCCAGGCTGCGCCGACGAGCCGTCGTCATCGACGGCGAGTCGGGGGAACTCAGCGAGTTGCGGTTTCGAGGCCACCCGGAGTGCGCCTGCCGGGAGCTGCCTCAGCAAGAAACCGCGACGGCGCCCGGGCAGAGTTCCGACCCGAACCCGATTGCGAGTACGACAGCTCCAGCAGTCGCCGCGCGCGCGTGATTCCCACATAGAGCAGACGTCGCTCCTCGTCGATCTGCTCGAATGAGGAGGCATAGCTGATCGGCACCAGTCCCTCCGAGAGACCGATGATGAAGACGGCGGTCCATTCCAGCCCCTTCGCGGAGTGCAGCGTCGCAAGGGTGACAGCCTGGATGGTCGGCTCATGACCGGAACTGGCCCGGTCCATCAACTCGTCGGTGAAGGCGCGGAACGTCGTGCCGGCAGCCTGCTGCTCGGCCAAGCCCATCAGCGCGTTCAGCGATTCCCACTTGTCGCGGGCGGCGCCTCTGGACTCCGGGGCATCCTGTCGCCAGCCGAGCGAACGGAGCACGTCGCTGACGGACTTGAACAGGGGCTCGCCCGTGATCGAGACGGATGCGGCGCGCAGCGACATGACCGCCTGCTTCACCTCGGGCAGGTCGAAGAACCGCTTGGAGCCGCGAATCTGATAGCTGATGCCGGCGTCGGCAAGGGCGGTCTCGAGCACCGCAGCCTGGGCATTCACCCGGTATAGCACTGCTATCTCGCCCGCGGGCGCTCCGGCAGCCATCAGCAGGCCGATCTTCGCCGCGACTGCCCGCGCCTCGGCAAGATCGGTCTCATGCGGGGTCACTGTCGGAACATCCCCGTGAACGGGAACCTCGCCGGCGGCGGTCAGGGACAGTGCACCTGGGCGACCGTTCATCAGCCGATTGGCGAGTTCGACGACCTCGGTGCTCGAGCGGTAGTTCTGCTCCAGACGCACAACCGTGGCATCGTCGTATTCACCGGCAAAGCCGAGCAGGTACTCGGCCTTGGCCCCGGCGAAGGAGTAGATCGTCTGGCTGGCGTCCCCGACGACGCAGAGGTCTCGCCGACCGCCGAGCCACAGGGTCAGGAGGTGGTGCTGGAGGGGCGAGACGTCTTGGTACTCGTCGACGACAAAGAACCGGTACTGCTCGCGAATCTGCAGGGCGACCGATGGCTCCTGCTCGATCATTCCGGCGATCGAAAGCAGCACATCCTCGAAGTCGAGCTGGCGACGCTCGTCCTTGATGTCCTCGTACTGCTGGTGCATGTTCAACACCTGCTCGAGGGTGAGTCGGCCGGGAAGCGGGCGCGAGGTGCGGGCCACGACCTCGTAATCGGCGAGGGACAGACTGGAGACTTTGCGCCACTCGATCTCCGCCGCGAGGTCACGCAGTGTGCCCGTGTCGATTCTGAGCTTCAGCGTCTCTGCGGCCTGGCCGAGCATCCGAGCCTTGCCCTCCAGAAGCCGGGGCAGGTCACCGCCCACGACCTGCGGCCAGAAGTAGTTCAGCTGGCTGAGGGCGGCGGCATGGAAGGTACGTGCGGCGACACCGCCGGCGCCGAGCGGTCGGAGCCGTGATCGCAACTCGGCCGCCGCGCGCGCCGTGAAGGTCAGCGCCATGACACGGTTGGGCGAGTAGACGCCGGTGGCTACGCCATAGGCGATGCGGTGGGTGATCGCGCGGGTCTTGCCTGTTCCGGCCCCGGCCAACACGCAGACCGGGCCGATCAGGGCCTTTGCCGCAACAGCCTGTTCCTCATCGAGAGCGTTCAGCAAACGTTCGGCACCGGTTTCGCCGTCGCTGCCGGCAGCAATGCTCACCAGGCGGCTGACTGCGGGAGTTCTCCCCCGTACCACCGGGTGAGGATGGAGTGGGCGATGGAGGCGGGACCGGGAAGAATGATGCCGTTTGCGGGGTCGCCCAGCTCCTCGCGGGAGAACCACCGAAGGTCGAGGATCTCCTCTCCGTCGGGAACCAGCGCGGATTCGGCGAATTCGGGGTCGACCTCTGCGGTGAAGCCGACCATCAGGGACGCGGGGAACGGCCACGGCTGTGAGCCGAGGTACTGCGGGTTCTTGATCCTTACGCCGGACTCCTCGAACACCTCGCGAAGGGTCGCCGCCTCCAGCGACTCCCCCGGCTCGACGAAGCCGGCAAGCAGCGAGAAGCGATTCGACTCCCACAGGGCGTTCGAGCCGAGCAGGATGCGGTCCTGGGCATCGACAATTCCGACGATGATCGCCATGTCCGTGCGCGGAAAGAGCTCGATCCCGAGCTCCGGGTCGCGGCGAACCCAGCCGCCCTTTTCACTCGTGGTCGGCACCCCGGAGCGCGGCGAATGCGTGTGGGAGGCATGCCAGCCGGCGATGGCGAGCGATTCGACGAAAGCTCCAGCATCCCGGTCGCTGAGCGTCGTCGCCACATTTCGGAGGTTTAGCCAGCGGGCCTCGTCGGGCTCGAGGGCGTCGGCCTGGTCGTCGTTCAGCACAACGAGCACCAGTGGCGTGCCGACAGGTTCAGGGTTCGAATCCCCCAGCGACAGCCCCAGGTAGACCCGAACACTGCCTTCGTTCCCGGCACCTTCGGGCAGGTCGCATACCTCGAGGAAGGCCAGCGCGGGTCGACTGGCGAAGTTGGGGTGGGCCAAAGCCCGGCCGCGGTTCATCGGGAGTATGCGGGTGCGCGAATCCGACCACAGTTCGTCGAAGAGCCCGGGACGCGATCTCGCCTCGTGATCGCGATCGATCTCCTGGCGGGACAGCGGGAGGTTTCCCAGAGGGAAAACAGACATGGGTTGACCAATCGTGCGTGGCGAAAAGCGTCAGTGGGGGAAGCCGCAATACCCTGTTGGTATGGCCAGATCCCACTTCACTCTAGCCGCGCTTGCGACGGCTGCCGTCCCGGGAGCGGACATCGTTTCGACGAGACCGATCACCACCCAGCAGTCGGGCAGATTCGATTCGGCCGTGCTCGGGCTGCGTGACGGCGGAACATTTATCATCCGCATTCCGACGTCGCAGGACGCCGAGCTCGAGCAGTCCGGCGACCTCGTTGCGTTGAACGCCCTGACGGCTGGGTTCCGAGCCCGACTGCCGTTCACCGTCCCGACGGTAAAGGGTCAGGCCCCCGTCGGCGACACCCGCGCCGTGGTCTACGAATTCATCCCCGGCAGCCCCTTCTCGCTCTCGGGCGTCGATCCTCGAGGAGCGCTGACCGAGGCCATCGGCACCTCGATCGCTGCCATCCACTCCCTTCCCACATCGGTGGTCACCGATTCCGGGCTCGCGTTCACCAGCGCAGCAGATGCCGCCCGCGCCACCCGGGCGGTCAAGGACCGCGCGGCAGCCACGGGCGTCGTGCCGGTCGATCTGCTTACCCGGTGGTCTATCGCGCTCGAGGACAGCGCGCTGTGGCAGTTCCAGCCCACGGTCATCCACGGTGCGCTTGCCCCGGAGGCCTTCCTCGTCTCAGGCGAGGTCGTAACGGGCGTCACCAGCTGGGCCGGGCTTCGCGTCGGCGACCCTGCCGCAGACCTCTACTGGCTGAGCTCCGCCCCCGACGAGCAGACCGCCACCAAGATCTTCGGCAGCTACAACCTCGCCCGCAACGGCCCCGTTGACCGCCAACTCCGCAAGCGCGCGCGACTGTATGCCGAGCTCGAAATAGCCAAGTGGCTGCTGCACGGCCTCGGGGTCCGCGACCAGGGCATCATCGCCGATGCGACCACCATGCTCGAGGGCCTGTCAGCCTCAGTGGGGGCCGACCTGATCAACCCGCTCTCGACCGACACCGGCCAGATCATGGCGATCGAGGAGGTCGAGGAGATGCTCAGTCACACCCCTCGCAACGCGACGAGCCCGCAGTCTGCCACCGAGCACGTCCACTCCGCGAATCGAATCTCCGAGGACTGACCCGCACTGGGGATGCTACGGGGCCAAGGCTTCGAGTTCTGCCTCAGAGTAGAGGCGTTGCGGCGCAATGACGGCGTCGTCGGAGACGAAGTAGAAGACGGCGTCGATGAGGTCGGGGTCGATCCCCTTCCAGCGTGCGTAGGCGAGTCGATAAAGGGCCAGCTGCAGCTGCTTGACCTCCAGATCGGCGGCATCCTTGGGGGCCTTGCCCGTCTTCCAATCAACGACCTGATAGCGATCCCCATCCCGGAAGATCGCATCGATCTTGCAGACGACGACTCGGCCGGCCAGCACGAGGTGAATCTCCACTTCGACCTCTACGGGCTTCCGGGCGGCAAAGGCCGAGGCCTCAAATGTTGCCTGCAGCCGGGCCAGCTCGGTTTCCTCGACGGTGTTCATCGCCTCGTCGAAGTCCTGCTCGCTGAGGGCGGCATCGATCATCTCCGCTCCCCCCACGATGCCATAGCGGCTCTCGACCCAGCTATGAAAGCGTGTGCCGAGACGGGTCTGCCGGAACGGTTTCTCCGGCATCGGCCGGCGGATAAGTCTGGCCACGGCCTGGGGGTCAGTGACGAAATCCTTGAACCTCGACGCGGCGATGCGGTTCGGGATCGGGGCCAGGGCATTCGCTGCGATCGTGCGTTCCCGCTCGGCCAGCAGCAGTTCAAGGTCTCGGGCGAAGCGGCCTGCCGACGTTGGCACGGTGCCGGGTTCGCTTCGCAGCCCCAGCTCAGCCAGGACCGCGCTCGCCGCACCCTCCACCCGATCTCGCCGCACGCCAAGCGGGTCGGCAGGCCACAGCTGGGTCACCCCGCCGGAATCAAGGGGATTTTCCCCGGATTCCGGCTCCTCGGGCAACTCCTCGATGATCCCCTCTTCGGCGAGCTCTGCCAGGAACGTGCTCGGCGGTCGGGGCTTGGTCTGGGTCGACCAGAATGATCCGCTGAGCAGCAGCGCCGTTCGGGCCCGGGTCACCGCGACGTAGATCAACCGCCGCTCCTCGGCAAGGTGGCGTTCCTTCAGCTCCAGTCCGAATGTCTTCAGGTTGCCGTCGAACTCCTGCTGCGTGTCGAGCCCCTGCCACTTGAGGTCAGGCAGGTCGGAAGCGTCGCCCCGGAACTCGTAGGGCAGGGCGCCAAAACTCAGCCAGCCGCTGCCCTCCTTACTGGGCGCCGGGATCTCCCCGAGCACGACGCGGGGAATCGCTACGATGTCCCACTCCAAGCCCTTGGAGCCATGAATGGTCAATAGCTGCACGGTGCCCGGCTCCGGCGCCTCTGTTCGCTGCGACAGATCGTCACGCTTCTCGGCTCGGTCAAGCCAGGAGAGAAAACTGCTGAGCGTGCCCTCGTCGTCGGCGGCGAGGAACGAGGTTATCTCGTCGTGCAGCGCATCGAGCGCACCCTGTGGTCGGCCCGCCATCGTCGAGGCCGAACTCTCGTTGGCGGCGAGCTCGACGTCCAGCAACAGCTCCTGCTCGATGTAGCGCACGAAGTCGACCAAGGGAAGGCCGGCACGGGCCCGGAAGGATGCCAGGGTGCGGCCTGCTTGGCGAAGCCGAGCTACCCCCGTTTCCGAGAACCGTTCGAGTTGGGAGTGCCCACTGCGAGCCTCGACGAGAAAGTCCAGGGCATCCACGATGGAACTTCCGTCCTCCGGTGCGACGGAGGATCGCATGCCCGCGCGTGCAGCCTCAGAGGCGGTCTTGTGGAAGGAATCCGTCGAGTTCAGCCAGCTGGCGAGCTGGGACAGGGCGCGCAGGTCATGCACGCCGACCCGCCAGTGCGGGCCGGACAATAGGCGGATCAGTGCCGACCCTGCTCCCGGGTCGTGGGTGGCCCGGAGGGCGCTCACGACGTCGACGACCGCGGGCGAGCTCAGCAGACCGCCCACACCGAGGATGTGGTTGGGGATGCCCTGCTCGTCGAGGGCGGACGCAAAGAATTCCATCTGGCTGCGCACCCGGAACAGCATCGCGGCCGACGCGGGCTTGGCCCCGACCGGCCGCGGAAGCGTGAGTTGCGCCCCGATCCATTGGGCGACCGCTTTGGCCTCGTCATCTCGGGTCTCGAGAAACTTCGACTCGACGCTGCCGTCGGGAGCATTGGGCCGAGGCCTAAGAGATTCGACGTCGACCACGGACTCCGCTCGAAGGGGTGCGACCAGCGCGTTGGCCGAGTCGAGCACGCGCCGCGAATTCCGCCAGCTCGTCGACAGGGAGAAGTTCGCCACGCTCTGGCCAGCACCAAAGCCCTGGGCGAAGGCCGTCAGGTTGCTGGCGCTGGCACCGCGCCAACCGTAGATCGACTGGTGCGGGTCGCCGACCGCCATCACGCCGTGGCCTGCGAACAGCCCGCTGAGCAGCCGGGTCTGCACGACCGAGGTGTCCTGATATTCATCCAACAGCACCACTTTGAAGCGCGCACGATAGTCGTCGACCACTGCTGGATGCCCCGCACAGATCTCCAGCGCGAGCGCCACTTGGTCGGCGAATTCAACGAGTCCGCTGGCCTGCTTCTGCCGGGCGTACTGTTTCGCGAGTGAAATCAGGGCCGGTAGTGCCGACACGGGCGCCAGCGCCTTCTCAACCGAGGCGAAGGGAGCCGCCTTGGCCCGGCCGCTCGTAAACGGCAGCTCGGTGAGATAGCTGAACTCCTCGGCCAGGGCGAGCACACCCGCGGGGTCGGCGACGTTCTCGCTCAGCGCATGACTCAGCTCGAGCACGGCGTCGACGATGCCGTTCAGCTTCTTGCCGAGCGGCACGAGGTTTGAGTCGCCGTGCGCGAGAACCACCCGGCGGGCGAGGCCCCAGGCCGCGTTCTCGCCCAGCAGTACCGACTCCGACTCGCGGCCGACGAGCACCGCGTTGTCCCGGAAGATCGTGTTCGCGAACGAGTTGTAGGTCGAGACGGTCGGGCTGTCGAAGATCGCATCGACGGGCGCGCGCGCCGCGCTGCTGATGCCAGCCGCGCCGCCACGGGCGCCGGCCGGCACGGGCGTGCCGTGCTGTTCCGGCAGCATGCCGGAATCCCGCAGCGTGTCGATGTGCCCCGCAATCCTGAGGCCCAGCTCCCCGGCGGCCTTCCGAGTGAACGTGAGACCCAGCACCTCATGCACCAGCACATGGCCGTTCGCGAGCAGCCAGATGACCCGGTTGGCCATCGTCGCCGTTTTTCCGCTGCCGGCCCCCGCCACCACGAGAGCAGGGCTGAGCGGGGCCTCGATGACGAGCCGCTGCTCCTCGGTGGGCGGATCCATTCCCAACCGGTCGGCCAGCTCGAGCGCGCCGATTGGCGCCGCCGGGCCATTGTCTGCGTCGAAAGGCCTCGTCACATCGTTCGTCATGAGCTGACCGCCTTGATCACGTGCACGCGGCAGGCTCCGTGCGAATAGGGGTCGAGGCAGTGCGTGCCGATGCGCGCCTCGAAGGTATTGCCGGCCATGCCGGTCGCAGCGTCCAGGACCCGCTGCCGGAAGCCATCGAGCTCCTGGGCAGACATCGGCTCCTGCGTCGGGTCTGCGTAGTTTTTGGCCTTCGTGCCCTTTGACACGATGAGCAGGCGCGCCCCACCGCTGGTTGCGTCTTCGGGCACGTTAGCCACCATGCCGGCGGCAAACGCCAGCTGGTAGGCGCCAAGCTGTGGGTTCGTGGCAATCTCGGCTGCGGAGTAGACCTTGGCGCCGGTCTTGAGGTCGACAATCACAATGGATCCGTCGGGGTAGTACTCGACCCGGTCGATCGAGCCGCTGAGCAGCGCGTGCCCGACCGGCAGGGCGAAGACGCTCTCGGCCTGCACGAGGGCGCCGTGCGCGCTCTCGAAATCACGCAGATAGGAGGCGAGGCGCCCGACGAGTGTGCGCGCATCCGACCGGGCAAGTTCGCTCAGCCACTCCGATTCGAAGGACAGCTCGCCCCAGCGGCTCGTGACGTCGGCGAACAGGGCGTCGACGCGGACGTCGGTCGCCGTCTCCATCGCCTTGTGGATGAGCGTGCCGATCTGCGCGGCGGTATTCCCCGAGCTGCCGCCGAGAAGATTCACCAGCCAGTCAAGCGGGCAGGTTTCGAAGGATTCCATCCGGGAGGGTGAGACCCGCACCAGCGTCGACGGGTCGTCGTGATCGACGGCGTCGAGGTCGACCAGCGGCTCCAAAGTGCTGATCTCCGCCAGGCCGTACCAGTCGGTCGGATGCGCGCCGGGAACCCTCTCGTCGGCCAGCGTCGCCAGCGCCGCCGCCGCATCCCCGAATGCTCCCGCTCCGCTCGTCGGGGCCGTCATGGTGCGCCGTAGCACGCCCACGAGGCCCCGTAACGACAGCGGGTTTCGCGATATCGAATCCGAGCCGACAGGAGGCAGCAGCCGGAACAGCGGCGACGGCGCCGCGTTCTCGTCGGAGACCGCGGTGATCAGGAGGTCACCGGTCGATCTCGATACCGCCTGGGCAAACATCCGCAACTCATCGTGCAGCACCTCGGTGCGCTCGGCCGCGATATCCGTCGGAAGCCCCGCGGCGCTTTCACCAGATTCCGCAACTGCGAGCACGTCCTCGAGGGAACCCGCACCCAAGAGCGAACCGCGGATGCGGAGATTGGGCCAGACGTTCTCTTGAACGCCGGCCACGACTACGAGACGGTACTCGTCTCCGATGGTCGCGGTCGGAGTCGTCACCGATACCGCCTGGCCCACGGCACCGACCGCCAGAGTGTCCTCGGGCACCTCCATATCGAGCAGTTGCTCCAGGAAGACCGTGCCGGGGGCCTCGGGGGTGCGCTCGACAAAGCGCTGGGCCGCCGAGAAGAGCGACACCACGATGTCGAGGTTTCGATTGATCTCCTCGGCCAACAGGCCCGTACCGAGCGACTGCTGGTACCAGCCGTCGGCAAGATTACTGCCCTGCCACAGGTCCCAGAGCACCTCCTCGACGCTGGCCTCCGTCGCTGCCAGTGCCGTCGCGTCGCGGATCAAGCCGCTGAGCTTTATGGCCCACCGAGCTACGCGGGACTCAAGTTGGCCCAGCGCATCGGGGTCGAGAATGGCCTCGACCAGCAGTGCGTCCCCCGGCCGGGAACCGCCCCGATCGAACTCCACCTGACGCAATGCCCGCTTGAGTCGACGCAGCAACACGGCGTCGGCCCCGGCGAGTGGCGTCACGAGCAGGAACTCCGCGAGCGGGCCGTCGAGCGGACGTCGGCCGTAGGCAAGCTCGAGCAGCCCCGTGAACGCCCTCACGATGGGTTCGTCGCGGAGCGCGACCCGCGCCCGGGAGACTCTCGTTGGAACGTCGAAAGCGGCGAGGCCGTATTCCAGCGGCCCGATCTGGCGGCCGCTGCGAACAATCACGGCCATGTCGTTGAAGGCAATCCCGTCAAAGACATGAGCCTCCCGGAGACGACGCGCTATGACTGCGATCTCATCCGACGGGCTACTCGCCAAGGCTGTCACGATGCGTGGTGCCTCCGACGCGGCATCGCGCGGTTCGGCATCGCGCGGTGCGGCATCGCGCGGTTCGGCATCGCGCGGTTCGGCATCGCGCGGTGCGGCACACGCAGCCGCACTCATTGCGCGGCGCTGGGCTCCCGCCTGCGCGGTGCCGATGCGCTCGGTGACGGCGGCGACGAGGCGGCGAACCTCCGCCCCGTGTCGATGCACCGTGGACAGCACCAAGGCAGGCACGGGCGTCGTACCGAGATAGACGGCGAGCCGGCCGAGGGTGTCGGGATGCGCGCCCCGAAACGACCCGGTGGTGACATCGGGGTCGCCAAAGGCAACAACGGCCACTCCCCGGCGGGCGAACTCGCGCAGCAATGTCAGGGTGGCCCGGGGTGACTCCTGGGCATCGTCGACGACGATCAGCTTGATCGTGGCCAGGGACCCGATGGCCGTTGCCAGCCCTCTGGGGGAACCAGCACCCTCGCGAAGCAGCACGGCGGCTTCCCTGGCCAACTCGGCCGAGTCAAAACTTCGATTACGGAAACTCGCCTTGACTGTGTCGTAGCCCGAGATGAATTCGGCCGCCGCGGCCCACTCCGGCCGACCGGCCCCCGCAGCCAGCTCACGAAGCCGATCGGGAGAAACCCCGTTCTCGACGGCCCGCATCATCAGGTCGCGGAGTTCGGTCCGAAAACCACGCAGCCGGCGCACGTCTGCACTGAGCGGATTCGGCCAGCTCGGCCCCACCCCGTCTTGAATCTGGCCGAGCAGAAGATCGGAGATGATCTGGTCTTGCTCCGCCCCCGTCAGGAGAACCGGGGCCGCGGCCCCATCGATCGCCGCCACGCCCTTGACAATCTGAAACGCCACGGAGTTGGCGGTGCGGGCGAGAGGACCATTGCTGGGCACCCCGAGCCGAAGCGCCAATCGATCGCGCAGGCTCGTTGCCGTTGCCCGCGTAGCGCTCAAGACGAGGATCTCATCGGGTGAGTAACCGCGATTCTCGACCCGGTCGGCGACCAGCTCGACGAGAGTCGTCGTCTTACCTGTGCCCGGAGCGCCGAGAACGGCGACGCTCACACCGTCGTGGATCGCGATGGCCGCGGTCTGTGAGGGGTCGAGTTCCACACCGGAATCGCGGGGACCTATACCCGACACATCCGCTTGGCTGAAACCCGAAGTACTCACCTCCTAAAACTAATACGTACCGCCGACAGCACCTTTTGTTCGCTGCCTCGGCGTTGCACAGAACCCCCATGTTCGCTCTGGGCAGTCGCCGAAGCTTCCGGATGGCCGCGCCCTGCCGATTTTCTGTCCTACGCTGGGTATCGGTGGCCGCAAGAGTGGTCACGGCTTCGTGAAAGGCGCACCTCGTGGACATTCGAATCGGCATTGCACACTCCCCCCGTGAACTGAGCTTCGAGTCGAACCAGCCTCCGGCCGACGTTGAGAAGACCGTGGCAGAAGCCCTCAAGGGCGGCGTAACGCACCTCAGCCTCACCGATGTCAAGGGCACCCAGTACATCGTGCCGGTGGCGTCACTCAGCTACATCGAGATCGGAACCGAAGAGTCCCGTCGCGTCGGCTTCGTCCTCTAACACGCTCTATGGAAATTCTCTTCGTCGTGCTGGCCGGCGTAATTCTAGGTATTGCCGCGGGGGCCGCACTGCCCCGCCGCGAGCTTCGCGGAATCGCGCTCGTGCCGGCCATCGGCGGCGCCGCGGCATCCATTTTCTGGGTTGCGTTGACCTGGTTCGGTATGGCTTGGAACGGCGGCTGGATCTGGGTGATCACCCTGGTTCTCGCCGCCGTGGTCGCGGCCATTGGGGGCCAGCTACTCAGTGTGAGTCGCGAGCGGGCCGACATCGCAACGTTCGTTCGCCTCAAGTCCACGCCTGCCGTTTAGGTCGATGACTCGACGGCGCCTCATCCCGAGCCGATGATTTTCGGGGGCGGGTGGTGCTCGGCTGGCTGCTAGGCGGTCAGGCCGAGCCCATCCATTCGGCGGGTGTGGGCGGCGATAACCTCGGTGAATACCGGCTCGATCTTCAGTTCGTCTGAGACTGCATTGCCGGACTGGTGAATCGCGCTTCTCGCCATCAGCAGCGTGTCGCCGACGACCCGCCTTCCCCACATGGCCAGCTGGGAGCTGAGACGTTGGTCTGCGCTGATTGCTCGGCTGAGGATCTGGGCAATCTCCTCCCGCTGGCTGCCCAGCGCGTGGATCTGCACCATCTTCGGGCCGTTGCCGTTGGCGAGCCCCGCGGCGAGGAATGTGAAGAAGTCGTCGAGCAGGCCGGCCGTAAGATACACGCTGGTGAGCGACTCGTGCCAGTTCGCTCCTCGCACCATCGCACTGTAGGCATCGATTCGCGCGGCAAAAGGTTCCATGACCTCGCTGGGCACGTCTCCGTGCCGGCGAATCTCGGCCACGAGTTGCTGGTGCTTGTCGAGCATCTGGCCGGCGGTCAGAGCCAACGCCAATTTGTCTTGCACCTCAGTCGCCTCGGCGGTGAGCCGGGACGCCGCCTCGAAGAACGAGAGCTGCAGATAGGCCGCCTGGCCGAGGTAGGGCATCAACTTGGGGGTGAGTTCGGCAAGGTTGACCTTGGGCAAGGCGGTGCTCTCCCCGCGCGACCGCAATCGGGGCACCTCGAGGCGCACCTGTGGCCGACGGAATGTAAACACGCCTCCACCCTATCGGCGCGCCGATCCTCTCCAGCGTTCCAACGGAGGGTTTCTCAGACGTTTCCGGTAAACTATGGCCAGCCCTGACACGAATCGGGGTCTCTACGCCGCCAGCCAGGCGCCATCGCCGGCCATTACTACCCCGCGGCCGCGAAGCCGGAACATTTTTCTCGCCTCGCGCCACACAGCTCTCATTCGGTGACGTAGCCCGATATCTCCACGACAGGCCTAATACATTGACCATTGCAACACCTGAAGAAACAGAACTGCTCAACGATCTCCCCGCCGTTGAGGTAACCGCCTCAATCGAGGAAGCCACCGGAACCTTCGGAGACCTGGGCATCGAGCAGGATATGACCGACGCCCTCGCGGCGAAGGGCATCCTCTCCCCGTTCCCGATCCAGAGCCAGACCATCCCCCTAGCCCTCGCCGGCCAGGACATCATCGGCCAGGCCAAGACGGGAACAGGCAAGACCTTCGGCTTCGGCCTTCCACTGATCCAGCGCCTGGGCCTGAACCCCGGGCCCGGCGTGCAGGCCCTCATCGTCGTGCCGACCCGCGAGCTGTGCGTGCAGGTGACGGATGACCTCATCTCGGCCACCACGAACCGCGCGACCTCCATCGTCTCCATCTACGGAGGCAAGGCCTACGAGGGCCAGATCGAGCAGCTCAAGGCCGGCGCCCAGATCGTCGTTGGTACCCCCGGCCGCCTCCTCGATCTTGCCAGCCAGCGTCTGCTCGACCTGAAGAACGTTCGCGAGATGGTGCTGGATGAGGCCGACAAGATGCTCGACCTCGGCTTCCTAGCCGACATAGAGAAGCTGTTCTCGCAGACTCCGGCCGACCGCCACACGATGCTCTTCTCGGCGACCATGCCTGGCCCGATCGTGGCCCTGGCCCGTCGCTTCATGACGAAGCCGATCCACATCCGCGCCACCGACCCCGACGAGGGCCAGGTTCAGGCCCAGATCAACCACCTAATCTACCGTGCGCACAACATGGACAAAGACGAGGTCATCTCCCGCATCCTGCAGGCCGAGGGCCGCGGTAAGACCGTGATCTTCACCCGCACCAAGCGTGCCGCAGCCAAGCTCGTTGAGGAGCTGAACGACCGAGGCTTCAACGCCGCCGCTGTGCACGGCGACCTCAACCAGGAGCAGCGCGAGCGGGCCATGGCCGCGTTCAAGGCCGGCAAGAAAGACATCCTCATTGCCACGGATGTCGCGGCCCGAGGCATCGACGTGCTCGACGTGACCCACGTCATCAACCACACCATCCCGGAAGACGAGAAGGCGTACCTGCACCGCGTAGGCCGAACGGGCCGCGCCGGAAAGACCGGTATCGCCGTGACCTTCGTCGACTGGGACGACCTGCACAAGTGGGCGCTGATTAACCGCGCCCTTGAGTTCGGTCAGCCCGAGCCGACCGAGACCTACTCGTCGAGCCCGCACCTGTTCACCGACCTGAACATCCCGGCCGGCACCAAGGGCCGCCTCAAGCCGACCTCAATCGTCAAGGAGCCCTCGACCGGTTCGCGTCCGCCGCGCGACGGCAACTCGGGCGGCGGGCGCCCGCAGCGGGACGGCGCCTCGGGCGGCGGACGCCCGCCCCGCCAAGGCTCGAACGCTCCCCGAGAAGGCGGTGCCCAAGAGGGTGGCGCTGCCCGCGAGGCCGGCAGCCGCCCGCCCCGCAGCCGCAGCCGTCAGGGTTCCGCGGGCACAGGTTCAGCTCCCCGTACCGCGGGGGATTCGACAGCCCCGGCACGCGAGCACAACATCGAGGGTGGCGGAGCCCACACTGGCACAGGGCCCGAGCATCACGACGGCAACAGCGCCCCCCGCCGTCGTTCCCGTTCGCGCCGCCCGGCAGCAACCTCGGGAGAGTAGTCCCCCGGCGCAGCCGTAACCTCAGTCAGGCCGTGAACCCATGGGTTCACGGCCTTTCGTTGTGTCGCCGTCCGTCAGGATCCCAGGGTACCGACTGACATATTTCGGCAAAGTCCCGAATTGGGGTCCCTGAGGGGTTTTCCACAGAAATGTCAGCCCGTAGCCTCGCCCGGGGATTTACGGCGTGGGGTAGACCGGCGTGGGGTAGACCGGCACGGCGCCCGTTGCCCGGGCAATTATGCTCTCGAGAGCCTCGGGTGAGGTGCGGTTCTCGCCGAGACGATTCAGCTTTCCCTCGCCGTGATAGTCGCTCGAACCTGTGATCACAAGACCGAACTTCGCTGCCAGCTCGTAGAGCCTGACCTTGCCGTCTTCGGTGTTCTCCCGGTGCTCGATCTCAAGCCCGAACAGGCCGGCGTCCACGAGGATCTTCAGCTCGGTCTCGTCCACGATGAAATCCCGGCCCCGGGTGGCCGGGTGCGCGAGCACCGGCACACCTCCTGCCGCCACGATCAGTTCGATCCCCTGCTTGGGCGTCGGCGCATAGTGCGGCAGGAAGTAGCCTGCCCGCCAGTGCAGAATTCCCGCGAACGCATCGCTGCGGGTGAGTGAGTGGCCCTTAGCGACCAGGGCATCGGCGATGTGCGGTCGGCCAACCGTGGCGCCCTCGGAGGTCTGGGCAAGAACATCGTCCCAGGTGAGGTCGTAGTCGGCCGAGATAGCCTGCACCATCTCCTCAGCTCGGGTGAGCCGGGCGTGGCGGATGCGTGCCGTTTCCGCCACGAGCCCCGCGTCGTTCGGGTCAAAAAGGTACGCCAGCATGTGCACGCTGGCGTGAACGTGCCGAGTGCTCAATTCCATCCCGGGGATCAGCGTGAGGCCGGTGTTCTTGGCCTCACGGCCCGCCGGCTCCCAGCCTGCGGTCGAGTCATGGTCGGTTATCGCGATCGTGCCCAGGCCTGCCGCGACGGCCGCCCGAACGAGGTTCACGGGGGTTTCAGTGCCATCCGACACGCTCGAATGCGTGTGCAGGTCGATGCCCCCGCGGGGAAGTGTGTCAGGAGCCATTTGCCTATCGTACGGATTCGCGGGACAGGTTTCGAAAGGGGGTAGAGAATGGAGCCATGGCTGAATCACAAGCAGAGACTCCGACCGCCGGCGAAGAGCCCGCGAGCAACCGCTCCACCACGCCGGGCAGTGAACTCTTTCGCGATTTCATCGCCGGCCAGTGGGCGATACGGGCAGATGTCCTGCCCGCGCCCCGAGCACAGGCCCCGTTCGCCGCGACCCGCCGCGGCCAGCTGTCCGAGCTCCATGCCGGCAAGCGCATAGTCGTGCCGGCGGGAGACCCGAAGCAGCGCTCCAATGACACCGACTACCCGTTTCGCGCGCACTCGTCATTCACCTGGCTCACCGGCTGGGGAGCCGATAGCGAGCCGGGCGCGATTCTGGTGCTCGAACCCCTGGCCGCTGGCGGTCACGGGGCAACCCTGTACTTCCGCGAGCGCGCAGGCCGCGACTCGGACGAGTTCTACGCGAACTCCGACATTGGCGAGTTCTGGATCGGCGCCCGTCCCTCGCTCGCCCAGGTCGCGAGTGATCTGGGCCTGGCCACCAGAGACATCGCGGAATTTAGCGCCGTAATCGCTTCGATCGGCGTTGATGAAGACGGACTGAGAGACACCCTGCTGGCCCGCGAGGCCTCCCCCCAACTCGTGGCGGGCACGGATGCCAACGCCGACGCAGCCCTCGCGCAAAACCTCTCCGAGTTCCGGCTCGTCAAGGACGAGTACGAGATCGAGCAGATGAGGATTGCCGTCGCGGCCACGGCCAGAGGGTTCGACGATGTGATCCGCGACCTGCCGCGAAGCTCCGCACACCCGCGGGGCGAGCGCCTGGTCGAGGGCGTCTTCTATACTCGGGCCCGTGAAGACGGCAATGCCGTGGGCTATGACACAATCGCGGCCTCAGGCCCGCACGCCTGCATCCTGCACTGGACCACCAATAACGGTCCTGTCGAGCCCGGCGACCTGATGCTGCTTGACGCCGGCGTAGAACTCGACAGCCTCTACACGGCGGACATCACCCGAACGCTGCCGGTGAACGGCAGATTCAGTGCCATCCAGCGCGAGATCTACGAGGTGGTTCGGGAAGCTGCGGATGCGGCCTTCGCCATCGTTCGCCCCGGAGTTGTCTTCCGGGAGCTGCACCAGACGGCCATGACCGTGATCGCCCGGCGCACCGCCGAATGGGGACTTCTCCCGGTCTCCGCCGACGAGGCCATGGATCCAGAGAACCAGCAGCACCGGCGCTATATGGTGCACGGCACCAGCCACCACCTGGGGCTCGATGTGCATGACTGTGCGAAGGCCCGGCGTGAGATGTACCTCGACGGGGTCCTCGAGGCCGGCATGGTTTTCACCATCGAACCGGGCCTTTACTTCCAGCCCGACGATCTCACGGTTCCCGAGGCGTTCCGGGGCATCGGCGTGCGCATCGAA
The DNA here is from genome assembly GCA_040398585.1 of Agreia sp. Taxonomy (GTDB): domain Bacteria; phylum Actinomycetota; class Actinomycetes; order Actinomycetales; family Microbacteriaceae; genus Agreia. The sequence continues at coordinate 20,829 of JBBATW010000010.1, read as the reverse complement.
GACAATATTCTTGTCACCTCCGACGGCGGCGAAAACCTGTCGGTCGGCATCCCGCGGAGCGCCGATGACGTCGAGGCCTGGATCGCCCGAATCCAGGCCTAGCCGAATCACCGCCTGTGCAGGTTGTTGATCTGAGCGTCAGGAAGTCTTGGTCCCCGGGTTCTCCAGAGTGTTTCGCGCGCGGTTGGCGAACTCGGGGTCGACGATCACCGAGTAGCTCGTGGCGATCACCTGCATCACCGACGAGAAATCTCGACGACGTCGGCTTATCGAGTAGGTCACGATGCGGAACAGCATCCCGAAGCCGGCGCCGATCAGCGACGCTGCGGCGATGAACGGCAGCGAGGTCGCGGTCGGTGAGAGGATCACGATGAAGAAGCCCAGAAAAAGCCCGAGCCAGAGGCCGCTGAGCGCCCCGGTAATGGCAGCCCGGCCATAGCTCAGCCTGCCGATGACCCGCTCGATCGACTTCAGGTCGCTGCCGACGATGGTCAGCTTGCCAACCGGAAAGTCTGCGTGGGCGAGAACATCGACGGCCTGCTGGGCCTCGGGATAGGTCTCGTAGGTGACGACGACTTCGCCCCGCGGGATCGACACGAGCGGACTCTTGGAACGGGACGAGAAAGGCTGCTGGCTACTCACCCCTTCATCATTTCATGCATCCCAGCAATCAAGGTCTAGGTTATTACTGTGAGTGCCTCCAGAGTTTTCGTTGCCAGACTGGCCGGTTGCACCGTTTTCGACCCCGCTGGCGACAGGCTCGGCAAGGTTCGCGATGTTCTCGTCGTCTACCGAAATAACCGATCTCCCCGCGTCGTGGGCCTCATCGTCGAGGTTCCCGGCAAGCGTCGGGTCTTTCTTTCCATCGGGCGCGTGACGAGCATCGGCAGTGGCCAGATCATCACGACCGGCTTCATCAACGTGCGCCGCTTCGGCCAGCGTGGCGGTGAGGTGCGCGTCATCGCCGAACTGCTGGGCCGCAAGGTCCTCTTCAACGATGGCACCGGCGAGGCGACTATCGAAGACGTCGCGATCGAGGCGGATGGCGCCGGCGACTGGCAGGTCACCCAGCTATTCGTGCGCCGTCCCAAGCTCGGCTCCTCCCCCTTCGCCAAGGGCAACACCGAGTTCGCGGCCTGGACCGACGTCACTGAGAAAACGATGGCGGGCCAAGCCCAGTCGGCTGAGCAGCTGATCGCAACTTACTCCGAGCTGAAGCCCGCCGACCTCGCCTCGACGCTGCTCGATCTGCCGCAGGCGCGCATGCTCGAGGTCGCCGGGGAGCTTCCCGACGCGCGTCTCGCGGATGCCCTCGAGGAGATGCCCGAGAGCGAGCAGGTCGAGATTCTGAGCCGCCTCGATGACGACCGGGCAGCCGACGTGCTCGACCAGATGCAGCCGGATGACGCCGCCGACCTCATCGCCCAGCTCTCCAACGAGCGCGGCGAGAAGCTCCTGACGCTGATGCAGCCGGAGGAAGCCGACGACGTGCGGATGCTGCTGGCGTTCGGCCCCGATACCGCCGGCGGCCTGATGACGACGGAGCCGATCATCGTCTCGGCGGATGCGACCGTCGCCGAGGGTCTGGCCCTGATCCGCCGGCACGAGCTGGCTCCCGCACTGGGAGCTGCCGTCTTCGTCACCCTGCCCCCCTACGAGCCGCCGACCGGCCGCTACCTGGGCATCGTGCACTTCCAGCGGATGCTGCGCTACCCGCCCCACGAGCGCCTGGGCACGCTGCTGGACACGGGCCTAGACCCGGTGACCGCCGACACCTCCGCCGCCGAGGTCTCGCGAATCCTCGCCAGCTACAATCTGGTGTCCGTTCCTGTTGTCGACGACAACCACCGGCTCGTCGGGGTGGTGACCATTGACGATGTTCTCGACTACCTGCTTCCGGACGACTGGCGAAGTCACGACGACGACGCGACTAAACGCCCTCTGAATCGCGGCACACAGACGGCAGCCGCGGCACCCATAGCAACGAAAGCATCCCCGCGCGGACTGAGAAGGAGGATCAGAAATGGCACGCAACAGCCGGGATAGCTCCCGCCTCGATGCCCCCAAGGGCCTCCGCACCAGCGTCATCCCGCTGCGCAGCCGCGAGAGCCGGGACATTTTCGGCCGATTTACCGAGTGGGTCGCCCGCAGCATGGGCACGCCCGCATTCATGCTCATCCTCTCGGTGTTCGTCGTTATCTGGATGATCTACAACACGACGGTCCCGGACGCCTACCGCTTCGACTCCGCCGCTCTGGGGTTCACCGCCCTGACCTTGATTCTGTCGCTTCAGGCCTCCTACGCAGCGCCCCTGATCCTGCTCGCGCAGAATCGTCAGGACGACCGCGACCGGGTACAGATCGAGCAGGACAGGCAGCGTGCCGAGCGCAACCTCGCCGACACCGAGTACCTCGCCCGCGAGGTCGTAGCACTTCGGCTGGCAATGAAGGATCTCGCCAGCAAGGACTTCATCCGCGACGAGCTGAGATCCTTCCTCGACGAGCTCGACCGAGAGCGTCCCCGGGAGGCTTTCCGCACCGCAGGCACCGCTGAATGACTGCTGAGTCGCCGACCGCTGACCGTCTGACCGCTGCGGTGCGTCAGGCGCTGACCCATGTGATCGACCCGGAGATCCGCAAGCCGATCACCGATCTCGACATGGTGAGTTCCGTTCAGGTGTCGGATGCCGGCATCGCCCGGGTGGAGATCAAGCTGACCATCGTCGGCTGCCCTGCCGCCGATCGGATCGAGCGGGACGTTCGGGCTGCCACCACGGCCGTTGAGGGTGTGACGGATGTCGACCTCTTCGTGGGAATCATGTCTGGCGACGAGCGCCGCGCACTGATCGAGCGGCTCAGAGGCCCAGGTGCCGCTCGCACAATCCAGTTCGGCCCCGAGTCGCTGACGCGCATCTATGCGATCACCAGCGGCAAGGGCGGCGTAGGTAAATCGAGCATCACGGCAAACCTGGCGGTCTCATTGGCTGCGCGCGGCCTCGCAGTTGGACTGATAGACGCCGATGTCTACGGTTTCTCCATCCCCGGGCTCCTAGGACTCGTGAGAGAAGACGGCCTCGCCGAGAAGCCCACCAGGGTCGGCGACATGATCCTGCCGCCTGTGGGGCTTGAGGTGAAGGTCATCTCCATCGGGATGTTCATCGACTCCGCCTCGGTAGAGAAGGGTGGGCACGGCGGCGCAGTGGCTTGGCGCGGCCCGATGCTGCACCGCACCATCCAGCAGTTCCTGACCGATGTCTACTTCGGAGATCTCGACGTGCTGCTGCTGGATCTTCCGCCGGGAACGGGCGATGTCGCCATCTCCATCGGCCAGTTGCTGCCCCAGGCAGAGGTGATCGTCGTGACGACCCCCCAACCGGCTGCAGCCGATGTGGCCGAGCGATCGGGTATCGTCGCCCGCCAGACCGGCCAGAAGATCTTCGGCGTGATTGAGAATATGGCACCGGCGCTGCAACCTGACGGCACCCTCCTTGACCTATTCGGCTCAGGCGGCGGCCAGGAGGTCGTCAGGAGACTTTCCCTCGGCCAAGATCTTCCCGTAGCTCTTTTGGCTTCTGTGCCACTGAGCGCCGCCCTGCGGCAGGGCGGCGACACGGGGGTTCCCATCGTGCTGGCGAATCCCGCCGACCCCGCGAGTATTGCCATAGAGTCCGTTGCAGAGTTGATCGCCACCCGGGGACGCGGTCTCGCCGGCCGCCAGCTGGGCGTCAGCCCGCGCAGCGTCACACCGAGCTGACGAGACCCTCAGGGAGCTCGGCCACAGTGAGTCCGACCAGCAGCTCCGCCGGCTCCATCTGAAGCGCCCCGGCAATACGCAGCATGGTGTGCAGGCTTGGGTTGGCCCGTCCGCGCTCGATCTTGCCGAGATTCGTGGTGTGAATACTGGCGAGCAGTGCCAGGTGTTCCTGGTTGAGGGCCAGCGCCTGCCGGCGCATGCGGATTCTCTCCCCCACGACGCGAGCGGCTTCAGAAGTCGGTTCGACCATTTCTTATTATGCTTCGCCCGGCGTGAGTTCAGGGCAGAGCGTTTGTGCCCGATCGGCTGATTGCGGCCTAGGTCGACTCAGAGTCGAAGGGCGCAGGTGTCACGAGCGCGAGACTGCTGGCCGCATTCATCGCGCTGACGCCCGCAGCCGCCTGGCTCGATTTCTTGGCCAACGACGCTGATTCAACTGTCGCCAGAGTTGCCGCTGTGCCCGGTGCTGAGGCAGTGGTCGGTGCTGCGACAGCGTTCGAGGGGGACGGGGTGTCGTCGAGCAGGGCCTCGCGGATAATCCGGCGTGGGTCGTACTGCCTGGGGTCAAGCCTCTTCCAGTCGACCTCGTCGAACTCCGGACCCATCTCGTCTTTCATCCGGGTCTTGGCCGAATTGGCGAAGTCTCGAATCGTGCGCACCAACTTGGCCAGTTGCGCGGCGTAATGGGGAAGCCGGTCGGGCCCGACGAGGAAGACAGCAACGACCGCGACGAGCAACAGCTTCTCGAAGGTCAGGCCGTTGAACATTATCCAACACTAGCGTCGCAGGGCCTTCCGAGTCAGAGAGGGCCCTGACAGCCGCTTTACTGCGTGCCCTGCACGCATCCGGCGGCATCGGAACCTATGCTTGGCCCCGGGAGAGTGACGTGTCAAGTAAAGATATGAATTGGAAGTACTCCGAGGACCTGATCCGGGAGCCAGCCGCCATCGGGCAGGCGCGCGCGAATTCGCAGGAGCTGGGCATCGAAGCGGTATCGCCGGCAGTCGGTGCGCAGCTTGCCGTGCTGGCCGCCGCATCCAACGCCAAGGCGATCGTGGAGATCGGAACGGGTGCCGGCGTGTCGGGGCTCTGGCTCTTCGCCGGTGCACCATCGGCGACGATCACGTCGATCGATGTCGAGCTGGAGAACCAGCAGGTCGCCCGGGCGGCGTTTGTCGAGGCGGGCGTGCCTGCCAATCGATTCAGGCTCATCACGGGCAAGGCGAGCGACGTTCTGCCCAGGATGAACGAGAACTCCTACGACCTCGTTCTGGTCGACGCCGACGCCGAGGCCGTCATCGAATACGTCGAGCACGGCCTTCGCCTCGTTCGCCGCGGCGGCACGGTTCTGGTGCCGCACGCCCTCTGGCGCGATCGCGTGGCCGACCCGGCTCAGCGTGATGACACCGTCTCAGACTTCCGGACCCTGCTCTCAGAACTGTCGAAGTCGAGTGCAGTACTCGTCGCCCTGTCTCCAGCGGGCGACGGACTCCTCCAGATCACAAAAATCGGCGACTAGTTCCCCCGGGGCTCTGGCGTAAAACCAGGACTTGGGGCGATCCAGCCGCCGACAATGTGGTGTCGTGCAGTAAAGCTGTCACAGAGGCCATGCCTCGAGGGCTTGGCCTGATCCGGTCTGATTAGACCGGCGCGACGACCCCAGCCAAGGCATCGTGGAGCTCTTTGGCCTCGGCGTCATTCACCGACACAACCAAACGTCCGCCCCCCTCGAGCGGCACTCGCACGATGATTAGTCGTCCTTCTTTGACAGCCTCCATTGGTCCGTCTCCGGTTCTGGGCTTCATGGCGGCCATGCGGCTCCCTTTCGTCGTGAACTTCTATTATCCGTCATGTCTCGGGAGCTAGTGAACCCCTGTCTGCCGATCTGTTCGCTTCGACTGAAATTTTTTCCGAGAACCCGTCTGAAAAGGCGCAGGCCTACGGCGGAGTCCAGTCTGAGCCATCGACGCCCCAGCAGATGAGCAGCCAGACCCACTGCGCAACGATAAAGCCGATAACGACAAGCACCCGGTACCAGCGAGACGTGGGAATCGCTAGCGCACCCAGCAGGGGGAACATCGGCATGAGAAGTCGGAACGTGCTCGACTGGGGGAAGAAGACGGCGAGTAGGTAGATCCCGTAGCTGGCAACCCAAAGCCTGAGGTCGACACCGATGCGTCGCACCGAGGCCAGCAACAGCGAGACGCCGAAGGCAAGGATAAGCAGCGCGACGATCACGGACCCGCCGGGCGTCCCGAGCCACCAAGCGCCACTCTGGAACCACGCCGCGAACGGGATCAACTCTTGGTAGCCGATGTATGCCGACCGCCAGGCCAGCTCCGTATCCAGATAGGCGTTCGGTATCCCTGTGACGTAGCCCGCGAGCGCCGGCCAGACAAGCCCCATCGCAACGCTGAACAGTCCCAGGGCGCCTGCGGTGACCACCTGACCGATCGGGAAGGGCTCGCGCCGCCTCACCCAGAGCCGGTAGAGCACGTGCAGACCGAGGAAGAGCCCGAATGCCAGGCCGCTCGGCCTCGTCAGGGCCATCACGAATACGACGGGGAACAGCCAACCATACCGGCGCAGCACGACCAGGTAGAGCGCGGTCACGAGCAGCAGCGTGTACAGGGACTCCGCATAGGCGAGCTGAAACAGCGGCGACACCGGGGCGAGCGAGAAGAGTACGACCGCGAACATTGCGGTGCTCGAGTTGCCCAGCACGTGATTCATCAGCCGGTAGAAGACCAACGCGGCACCAAGCCCCGCCGCTACAGACACAAGCACGGCCAGCACGGTCCACGGGGCGCCGCTGAGAACCATCAGCAGTTTCACCAAAAAGGGATACACGGGCATGAATGCCCACGCATTCTCGCCGACCTGCCCCTCGGCCGTGACGGGCAACTGGGTCGGGTAGCCGCTGTAGGCCACGATCTTGTACCAGTTGCCGTCCCAGATCGACGCGTAGTCAAAATAGGCCGGATGCGCCCCTGTCCACGGGTTGGCCCCCTGTACGCTGGCGAGAATCAGAATCAAGACGGTCGTAACGACCCTCGCCGCGGCGAAGATCGCTATGACGCGAGCCCACCAGGGCAGTATTCGATAGCGAACGACGACGCTGCGCTGCCAGGAAAGCGTGGGCGTGAAGCTCCCCATGCGACCGACACCGCCCACCCGGCCGGTTCCGCTCACCGGGTGAATCCCCCACCCGTCAGCCAGCGGCGGAGTCCGGCCTCGCAGTCGACGATCTGACTGATCAACACGCGCTCGTCATCGGCGTGGGCCTTCAGCGAATCGCCGGGGCCGTAATTCACGGCGGGCACTCCCATCGCCGAGAACCGGGCGACGTCGGTCCAGCCGTATTTGGGCTTGGCGACTCCGCCTACCGAGGCGAGGAAATGCTGCGCCAATGCGGCATCCAGTCCGGGGCGCGCACCCTCGGCCAGATCCATCAGGATCACCTCGAAGCCCGGGAACAGCGACCGCACATGCTCCAAAGCCTCGGCTCCGCTGCGACTCGGTGCAAACCGGTAGTTGACATGCACGGTGCACTCGTCGGGAATGACGTTGCCGGCCACGCCGCCCGTAATACCCACGGCGTTGAGCCCCTCGCGATAGACGAGGCCCTCGACCTCGACCTCGCGTGCCTCATAGGCGGCCAGCGTGGCAAGCACGGGCGCGATTCGATGAATGGCGTTCTCGCCAACCCAGCTGCGGGCGGAGTGCGAGCGACGGCCTGTGGCCCGCACATCGACGCGAAGGGTGCCGTTGCAGCCACCCTCGATGGTGCTGTTCGTCGGCTCACCCAGAATGGCGAAGTCGCCGGCGAACAGGTCAGGTCGATCTGCCGCCAGAAGGGTGAGGCCGTTGAGATCGCTCGTGACCTCCTCATTGTCGTACCACATCCAGGTCACATCGACCGTGGGCTCGGTGAGCTCGGCTGCCAGCTTGAGCTGCACGGCGACACCGGCCTTCATATCGACAGTGCCCCGGCCCCAGAGGTAGTCGCCAGGACCTGTGCCAGAACTCGTCGCGAGGGCCGAACCGGGTTCGAGTGTCTCGTAGCGCGTAGGCAGATTGTTGTTCAGCGGAACCGTGTCGATGTGGCCGGCGATGACGACACGGCTGGCGCGACCGAGGTTCGTTCGGGCGACGACGGTGTTGCCGTGCCGGATTATCTCGAGGTGCAGGGCCCCCGTCAGCGCAGCTACTATCGCATCTGCCAAGGCCGCCTCATTGCCCGAAACAGAATCGATGTCACAGATCTGCTGGGTCAACGCCGTCGCGGTCGCACCGAGGTCAAGGATCACAACGGAGGGCATATCGGCGGTGGGCAGGTTGGCGGCTGCGGCTGTCGTCATGCGTCCAGTCTATTTTGGCTCGATAGAGTGATTCGCATGACTTTCCCCGCAGCTGTTCCTACTCTCGCCCGACCTGCCTGGGGCGCCGGGCTCGCCACCGTCGCAGGCGACGGAACCGTGCTCGACACCTGGTTCCCGGAGACACACCTCGGCCTGGTTCCCGCCGCGCGGGATCGCTGGATCGCCCCCGCCGAGCTGGAGTCGCTGGCCGGCCCCGATCCGCGCCGAAACGTGACCCTCGAGTTCGTGACGATCGAGATCGACCTCGCTGCGCCGCCCACCGGCACCTCCGACGCCTACCTGCGCCTGCATCTCCTGTCTCACCTGCGCGTCGAACCGAACGGCCTCAATCTCGACGGCATCTTCGGTTTTCTGCCCATCGCCGTCTTCACGAACGCCGGTCCCGTGCACCCCGACGACTTCGAGCGCCTGCGTCCGGCCCTGAAGCGGCACGGCATCGCACCCACCGGCATCGACAAATTCCCGCGGCTGCTCGACTATGTCAGCCCCAAGCAGGTGCGAATAGCGGATGCGGCCCGCGTTCGCCTCGGGGCCCACCTCGCCCCCGGCACCACCGTGATGCACGAGGGCTTCGTGAACTTCAACGCCGGCACGCTCGGCACCTCCATGGTCGAGGGCCGCATCTCCCAGGGGGTCGTGGTGGGCGACGGCTCAGACATCGGCGGCGGTGCCTCGATCATGGGCACCCTGTCGGGCGGCGGCACCCAGCGCATCTCCATCGGCGCCCGCGCCCTGCTCGGCGCAAACTCAGGCATCGGTATCTCGATCGGCGACGACTGTGTGGTCGAGGCCGGCCTCTATGTGACCGCTGGCACGAAGATCGTCATTCTGGGCAGCAACGAGATCGTCAAGGCCGCAGAGCTCTCCGGCCTGCCCAACCTGTTGTTCCGCCGAAACTCCCTCACGGGGGCCGTCGAAGTGCTGTCGCGCACGGGTGCGGGCATCGAGCTGAACGCGGCCCTACACGCCTAAGCCGACCCCGCGCATCCGCCGCAGTACAAAGGCGACCCGCCGACTTGTGAATCCAAGCCACAGGTCGCCTTTTGTGAAGAATCTGGTCGAACCTAGGGCCGGGGGCTGAGGTCGCGTGCCGGGTGGCCCATATACAACTGCTGCGGGCGGCCGATTTTGGTCGACGGGTCCGCAACCATCTCGCGCCAGTGCGCGATCCAACCGGGCAGCCGACCGATGGCGAACAGCACGGTGAACATGTGCGGCGGGAAGCCCATCGCTTTGTAGATCACACCGGTGTAGAAGTCGACATTCGGGTAGAGACGACGCTCCTTGAAGTAGTCGTCGGCCAGGGCGAGCTGCTCAAGCTCCTTGGCGATCTCCAACAGGTCGTCCTTGACGCCGAGGGCGGCGAGCACCTCGTCGGCGCTCTCCTTGACCAGGGTGGCGCGGGGATCATAGTTCTTGTAGACGCGGTGGCCGAAGCCCATCAGGCGAACGCCCGCCTCTTTGTTCTTCACGCGCTCGACGTATTTGGCAACGCCCTCGCCGGAGTTCTTGATCTCGCCGAGCATCGTGAGCACGGCTTCGTTGGCACCGCCGTGCAGCGGGCCGAAGAGCGCGTTGATGCCGGCGGAGATCGAGGCGAACATATTTGCATCCGTCGATCCGACGAGGCGCACAGTCGACGTGGACGCGTTCTGCTCGTGGTCGGCGTGCAGGATCAGCAGGCGCTCCAAGGCCTTGGAAACGACGGGGTTGACCTCGTACGGCTCGGCCATCGTTCCAAAGTTCAGGCGCAGAAAGTTGTCGACGAAGCTCAGGCTGTTGTCGGGGTACAGAAACGCCTGGCCGATGCTCTTCTTATGGGCATAAGCCGCCATGACGGGCATCTTCGCCAGCAGGCGCATTGTCGAGATCTCGACGTGCTCGGGGTTGTGCGGGTCGAGTGAGTCCTGATAGTAGGTCGACAGGGCGGAGACGCCGCTCGAGAGCACCGACATCGGGTGCGCCTGGTGCGGCAGCCCATCGAAGAACCGCTTGAGGTCTTCATGCAGCAGCGTATGCCGGCGGATCCGGTTGTCGAAGTCGTCGAGCTCGCTCGCCGTGGGTACCTCGCCGTAGATGAGCAGCCAGGCGACCTCGAGGAAACTGAGGCTGTTCGCGACCTGCTCGATCGGGTAACCCCGGTAGCGCAGGATGCCCTTGTCGCCGTCGATGTAGGTGATGTTGCTGCGGGTGGCGGAGGTGTTGACGAAGCCGTAGTCCAGCGTGGTCATGCCGGTCTGCTTCGTGAACGAGGAGAGATCTAGGCTGGAGGCCCCATCGGCACTCGTAAGAATCGGGAACTCTGCGCTGCCCCCGGGAAAAGACAGGGTGGCCTTCTGCGGCTCATCTGCTGTTGGCTGCTGTCCGACGTCGCTCACGGCGCCCCTTCTTTAGAAATAACTGCCTGATGGCAACTGGATCGGGACCTTTTACTCCGGGTTTATGACCCGAGGCAACGATGACCCGCCTACAGCCTAGGGCGAATCGAGGGCAATCGTGACAACGTCAACGTTCACAGCGGATGCGTTGTGCACTGCCTACAAAACCGCACACGAATCAGGCAGAAAGCCGCTCAGCCGCGGCGGCGATCCGCTCGTCTGTAGCCGTAAGCGACAGCCGCACGTGCTGGGGGTAGTGCTCACCATAGAAGTGACCGGGCCCGGCGAGGATTCCGAGCTCGGCCAGCCTGGCGATGCTCTGCCAGGCGTCGACACCCGCTGTCGCCCAGAGGTAAAGACCAGCCTCGCTGCGGTCGATTCGCAGCCCGAAGGATTCCACCGCGGGCCGCAGGACCTCGCGGCGCGCGCGGTACAGCTCCTTCTGGGCCGCGACGTGCGCGTCGTCGGACAGTGCCGCGACCATCACGGCCTGCACCGGGGCCGGAGGAATCATGCCCGCATGCTTGCGCACGGCCAGCAGCCGTTCGATCAGGGCCTCGTCGCCCGCGACAAAGGCCGCCCGGTAGCCGGCGAGGTTGGACTGCTTGCTGAGCGAATAGACCGTCAACAGGCTTGTGTTGTCGCCGCCGGTTACCCGGTTGTCAAGCAGGCTCGGCACGGGTTCCGTGGCCCAGCGGCCGTCCCAGCCGAGTTCGGCATAGCATTCGTCGCTGGCCAGCACGGCACCGAGCTCGCGCGCACGGGCGACCGCCTTCGACAGCTGATCCGCGCTCTGAACCGCGCCGTCCGGGTTGCCCGGCGAATTCAGCCAAACGAGTCTCGTTGTCTCGGGCCACTCAGTCGGATCGTCTGAAGCCACCGCGGTGGCACCGGCGAACGTGGCACCCACGGCGTAGGTCGGATACGCGGCCTTCGGATGCACGACCACGTCGCCATCCCCGAGGCCGAGCATGAAGGGCAGCCACGCGACGAGCTCCTTGGAGCCGATTGTCGGCAGGACGGCCGCGTCGGAGAGGCCGGTGACACCCCGACGCCGCGCAAACCACCCCACGATGGCCTGCCGCAACTCGGGGGTACCAGCCGTCTGGGGGTAGGAGTGGGCATCCGTCGCCCGGATCAGGGCCGTGCGCAGGATCTCGGGGGTCGCATCGACGGGCGAACCGATCGACAGATCAACCATTCCGCCGGCGTGCAGCTTCGCAGTGGCGGCATAGGGTGCCAACGCGTCCCAGGGGTAATCCGGGAGCGCGCCCAGCGCCACCTAGTTCTCGCTGTGGATTTGGGGCGGCAACGCCATGATGACGCTGTGATCCTTGGCAATGACGCCGGTCTTCGCCGCTCCGCCGGGAGATCCGATGTCGTCGAAGAACTCGACATTGGCCTTGTAGTAGTCGGCCCAGACTTCGGGGAGGTCGTCTTCGTAGTAAATTGCCTCGACGGGGCAGACGGGCTCGCAGGCGCCGCAGTCGACACATTCATCGGGGTGAATATAGAGCGAGCGCTCCCCTTCGTAGATGCAGTCGACGGGGCATTCGTCTATGCAGGCACGGTCTTTAAGATCCACGCAGGGCAGTGCTATGACGTACGTCACGGTGCGTTGTTCCCCTTCACTGCTGACCCAGTGCGGGTCAACCTGCCCAGTCTAATTCCTAACCCTGAGCCTCGTTCGCAGGCTCGTCACTCGCAGCATGCGGCGCTGCTTTGCCGCCGAGCCTCGGCCACGCCAAGACGACGAGAGCGATGATGCTGGGCGCCAAGATCCAGACGTAGCCCAAGATGTTCGCCGGCACGAGAACAGACCCGCCGTCGCTCGGCTGGGAGAGAATGCCGAGGGCCCCCACGATTCCGACCGCAGCCAGAATTGCGCCGATCCGTGACGGCAGCACGAGGCGCAGCCCGACAAGCAGGAGAGTAACGCTGGACAGAGCGATGATGAGACCGTAGGGAAGGTCGAAGAATCCCAAGATACTGACGGATGACTGGCTGACGACGGTTCCGAGAATGCCGAAAACGATGCCGAGGGCCAGTCCGACGATCCAGCCGGCGACCCGGGTTGCTGTTGATTCCTTTTCTTTCACGAATACAACTTTAGCCGCCGGATCCATGCAGGCACTGCCGCGGAGAGCATGGCCAGCCTCGCCGTTCAGGCGGGCGCTGCCGACCTGCACTGCATTACGGCAGCTTGGTAACGACGTAGGTCGCCGAACCGGATGTCGTGGTCACGATGACGTTGTAAGTTCCGTTTTCGAACGTGGCGACTCCGTAGCCGTTGGCTCCACCCGTGAACGACGTGGTGAACCCCGCGGCCTTCATCTTCTCGACGATATTCGCCAAGGCTGTTGCAGGGTCGGCCGGTGTGACTGTCACGGTCCAGCTCTGCCCGTCAGCGACACCGACGCTCAGGCCGCCCGACACCGGGCCGGCACTCAGGGGGATCTCGGCCGGGAATCCGTTGGGAACGCCGGTCGGATTCACATCGACATTTGCGCTTCCGGCCTGGGATGCAACGTTGCTGACGACCTGGCTGATCTGGTCGCCAGAGCAGCCGACAAGGAGTGGAAGGGCAGCGAGCACACCGATAACGGGGATGAGCAGGCGAGTTCTGGTGCGGAACATGACATCTTCTCCTGTGGCTGAACGGCGGTATTTCCCGTGTCGTAGCGGGCTGCTTACACCAATTGAAACAGCAATACCCCGGCGATTGATGACCGGGGTACTGCCAGAAAGCTGGAAACTCGAACTAGCTGTTATTGGCGCGCTTCAGGTTCGCGGTGGAGCGGGCACGCGCATTGGCGTCGAGCTCGACCTTGCGGATGCGCACGAACTCGGGCGTGACCTCGACGCACTCGTCCTCGCGGGCGAACTCCAGACTCTCCTCGAGGGTGAGCTTGCGGCTGGGCGTCATTCGCTCGAACGTGTCAGAGGTTGACTGGCGCATGTTGGTCAGCTGCTTCTCCTTCGTGATGTTGACGTCCATATCGTCGGCGCGCGAGTTCTCGCCGATCACCATGCCCTCGTAGACCTCCTGTGTCGGCTCGACAAAGAAGCTCATGCGCTCCTGCAGGTTGACGATGGAGAACGGGGTGACGACGCCGGAGCGGTCGGCAACGATGGAACCATTGTTTCGGGTCACGATCGCACCGGCCCACGGGCCGTAGCCCTGGGAGATGGCGTTCGCGATACCCGTGCCTCGGGTTGTGGTCAGGAACTCGGTGCGGAAGCCGATGAGACCGCGCGACGGAACGATGAACTCCATGCGAACCCAGCCGGTGCCGTGGTTGCTCATGCCATCCATGAGGCCCTTCCGAGCGGCCAGCAGCTGCGTGATTGCGCCGAGGTACTCTTCGGGTGCGTCGACGGTCAGGTGTTCGAACGGCTCGTGCGTCTTGCCGTCGACCTGCTTGGTAACCACCTGCGGCTTGCCGACGGTGAGCTCGTAGCCCTCGCGACGCATCTGCTCGACGAGAATGGCCAAGGCGAGCTCGCCACGGCCCTGAACCTCCCAGGCGGCGGGGTTTCCGATGTCGACGACCTTGAGCGAGACGTTACCGACGAGCTCGCGGTCGAGACGGTCCTTGACCATACGGGCGGTGAGCTTGTGGCCCTTGACCTTGCCCACCATCGGGGACGTGTTGGTACCGATGGTCATCGAGATGGCCGGGTCATCAACCGTGATGGTCGGCAGCGGGCGAACGTCGTCCGGGTCGGCCAGAGTCTCACCGATGGTGATCTCGTCGATACCGGCGACGGCGACGATGTCACCGGGGCCCGCCGAGTCGACCGGGAAACGGGTCAGCGCACGCGTCATCAGGAGCTCGGTGAGCTTGACGTTCTGAACGGTGCCGTCGTGACGCACCCAGGCGACCTGCTGGCCCTTCTTGATGTTGCCGTTGAAGATGCGAAGCAGGGCGAGGCGGCCGAGGAACGGAGAAGCGTCGAGGTTGGTGACGTGCGCCTGCAGGGGGTGCTCGTCGTCGTACTGGGGGGCCGGCACGTGGGTCAGGATCGCTTGGAAGAGCGGCTCGAGATCCATGTTGTCGGGCAGGGTGCCGTTCTCGGGCTTGTTGGTGCTGGCGGCGCCGTTCCGGCCCGAGGCATACACGACGGGAACATCGAGAATAGCGTCGAGGTCGAGGTCGGGAACGTCGTCGGCCATATCGCTGGCGAGACCCAAGAGCAGGTCCTGGCTCTCGGCGACGACCTCGTCGATGCGCGCGTCGGGACGGTCGGTCTTGTTGACCAGGAGAATCACGGGCAGCTTGGCCTCAAGGGCCTTGCGCAGCACGAAGCGGGTCTGGGGCAGCGGGCCCTCGCTGGCGTCAACGAGCAGAACAACGCCGTCGACCATCGACAGGCCGCGTTCGACCTCGCCACCGAAGTCGGCGTGGCCCGGCGTGTCGATCACGTTGATGGTGATCGGTCCACCATTGCCGAACTCGGCAACGTGGATTCCGTTGTACGAAACCGCCGTGTTCTTGGCCAGGATCGTGATGCCCTTTTCGCGCTCGAGGTCGTTCGAGTCCATCATGCGGTCGTCGCCCTCGAAGTGGGCGTCGAAAGAGTTCGTCTGCTTGAGCATGGCGTCGACGAGGGTCGTCTTGCCGTGGTCAACGTGGGCGACGATAGCGACATTGCGAAGATCTGAGCGAGTGGCAAGAGCCATTAAGGGAAACCTCTGGTTCGGGTGAACCCGAATCGGACGGGCTCGTTTCAGCTTGGGAGTGGTGGGCGTCGGCGCCCTGAATGGCTAGACGCCGAGGGGTATGTGGGCCCCTGGGATGGCGTCTAACAACTCCTTAGTATATTCCATGCTCGGATTTCCGAATACCTCGTCTGTGCTGGCTGCTTCAACGATGCGACCGCCCTGCATCACAC
The DNA here is from genome assembly GCA_040398585.1 of Agreia sp. Lineage (GTDB taxonomy): Bacteria > Actinomycetota > Actinomycetes > Actinomycetales > Microbacteriaceae > Agreia. The sequence goes on along the minus strand of JBBATW010000010.1, from coordinate 5,420 downwards.
TGACGTTGTCGGCGATCACTCGCACGACCGCGAGGTCGTGGGTGATGAACAGATAGGTGAGATTCAATTCCTCCTGCAACTCCGAGAGCAGACGGAGAATCTGGGCCTGGACAAGCACGTCGAGCGCCGAGACCGCCTCGTCGAGAATCACGATGTCTGGCTTCAGCGAGAGCGCCCGGGCGATTGCGACGCGCTGACGCTGGCCACCCGAGAGCTCGTTCGGGTAGCGCCCGGCGAGCGTGCGGGGCAGGGAGACCTGATCGAGCAGCTCGAAGACGCGGGCGCGGCGGCTCTTCCGGTCGCCAACCTTGTGCACATCGAGCGGCTCGCCGATCGTGTTGCCGATGTTGCGCAGCGGGTTCAAGGAACCGTACGGGTCCTGGAACACGGGCTGCATCCGACGGCGCAGATTCAGCAACTCGCGGCCCGCAAGGGGAGCGGTGTCGACACCATCGATGCGGATCTCGCCGCTCGTCGCATCCTCGAGGCGCAGCAGCATGCGAGCGACGGTGGATTTACCCGAGCCGGACTCCCCCACCAGCGCCATAGTCGTGCCGCGAGCGATGGTGAAGTTGACACCATCCACTGCCTTGAGGGTCTTGGCGTCCCCCTTGGCGCCGCGGATCTTGTAGATCTTCGTGAGGTCGTGCACCTCGATAGCGTTGCCGGCACGCGGGGCCCGGGCGATCTGTTCGGCGCGGATCGACGCCGCCGTGACGAGGTCGATGCTCTCGGTGACGCCGGCATCCGACTTATCCGCATACAGCGGTGTGTTCGCTGCGGCCACCACGGACTTGCGGCCAGACTGGATTCGCCGCGAGGCGAGGCTCGGGGCCGCGGCAACGAGACGCTGAGTGTACGGGTGCAGCGGGTTGGCGAGAATCTCCCTGGACGGACCTGACTCGACCACCTTGCCCTTGTACATCACGACGAGCTGCTCGGCGCGCTCGGCCGCGAGCCCCAGGTCGTGCGTAATAAAGAGGAGAGCTGTGCCGCTGTCGCGGGTGAGGGTCTCGAGGTGATCGAGGATCCGACGCTGCACCGTGACGTCGAGGGCAGAGGTCGGCTCGTCGGCAATCAACAGCTTCGGGCTGGAGGAGAGGCCCATGCCAATCAGGACGCGCTGGCGCATGCCGCCGGAGAACTGGTGCGGGAACTGCTTCATCCGCTTGTCGGCGTCTTCGAGGCCGGCCTCCTTCAGCACCTGGATGGCGCGCTTCTTCACCTCGGCGCGGCCCTTGGCGATGCCGTTGGCGCGAATGGCCTCCTCCACCTGGAAGCCGATGCTCCAGACCGGGTTGAGGTTCGCCATCGGGTCCTGGGGCACGAAGCCGATCTCGCGACCGCGAATGAACTGGATCTCCTTCTGGGAGAGCTTCGACAGATCTTTGCCGTCGAACAGCACCTCGCCGCCGGTGATCTTGCCGCTGCCGGGCAGCAGGTTGATGATCGCGTGCGCGGTCGTTGACTTGCCAGAGCCTGATTCCCCCACGATGGCGAGGGTCTTGCCTGCCATGAGCGTGATGTCGACGCCGGAGAGCGCCTTGACAGAGCCGTTCTGGGTCTTGAACGCAACCTCGAGGTTCTTGATCTCGAGCAGTGGATGTGCGGATGCCGGGTTTTCGCTCGTGCTCATCGCTGGGCCCTCGCCTTCGGGTCGAGTGCGTCGCGGATGAGCTCACCGATGATGATGAATGCGAATACGGTGATGGAGAGCGCAAGAGAAGGAATGATCAGCGTCTGCGGGTTGGTTCGGAGATCGGCCTGAGCCTGACTGATGTCGTTTCCCCAGGACATGAACGTTGGCGGCAGCCCGACACCGAGGAACGACAGTGAGGCCTCGGCGACAATGGCACCGGCCAGCGAGATCGTGGTGATGGCAATTACGGGCGCGATCGAGTTCGGCAGAACGTGGCGCATCAGGATGCGAAAGCGCGTCAGGCCAACCGCTGTGGCAGCCATGACGAAGTCTGAGTTCTTGACCCTGAGAATCTCCGCTCGGAGCACACGTGCGGTCGAGGGCCAGGCGAAGATTCCAATCGCCAGCGAGAGCACCCACACATTGCGGTAGGCGAAGAGGACCGACATGACGACGATCGCGGCGAGGATGTAAGGGATCGAAAAGAAAATGTCCCCGACGCGGGACAGCAGGGAATCGAGCCATCCGCCGTAGAAGCCCGCGAACGCGCCGAACAGGATTCCCAAGACCGTTGTCAGGAGGATGACGATGAATCCGACCGAGAGTGAGGTGGAGGCACCGTGCACGGTGCGCGAGAAGATATCGCAGCCCTGCTTCGTGAAGCCGAACGGATGCCCCGCCGTGGGGCCACCATTGCTGTTGTCCAGGAGACAGTTCTCGTCGGGAAGCACCTGGGTGAACAGGGTCGGGAAGATCGCCACGACGGCAATGAAGAGGATCACCACCAGCGAAATCCAGAACGTTGGTCGGCGCCTGAGGTCTCGCCACGCATCGATCCAGAGGTTGCTGGGCTTCTCGCCCAGATTAACCGAATCTATTTCCACCAGCGGTGTGTCATCGAGGGCGGCCACAAAATGGTCGGGGCTTCGCTTCGGGATCTTTTCGGGAACGGCATTGATCGGAGTATCAGACATAACGAATCCTTGGGTCCAGCAGGCCGTAGAAAAGGTCCACAAGCAGGTTGACGACGAGGTAGAGGAGCACCATGACGGTGACAAAGGACACAACGGTGGGGCCCTGTCCCAGCACAATTGCCTTGTAAAGAGTGTTTCCCACACCGGGGATGTTGAAGATTCCCTCGGTGATGGTGGCACCGACGAGCAGCACACCGAAGTCAGTGCCCAGATAGGTCACGACTGGGATCAGAGAGTTCCGTAGGATATGCACCGGAATCACCCGCTTGCTGCCGAGGCCCTTGCTGTACGCCGTGCGGACATAGTCCGCTGACTCTGACTCGATCACCGATGATCGCGTAAGGCGCACGATGACGGCAAAGCTCACACTCGCCAGCACGAACGCGGGCAGGATCAGGTCCTGTGTCGGCGCCCCCGAACCCACAGTCGTTCGCGCCCAGCCGAGCTGGATGCCGAAAACGAACTGCGCGACGAACGCGATGACGAAGATCGGAACCGAGATAAGGATCAGGCTCACCACGAGGGCGGAGGCATCGAACAGTTTTCCCTTGCGCAGACCCGAGACCAGGCCAACCGCAATGCCCGCGACAGACTGGATCACCAGCGCCATGATGGCGAGTCGTGCAGTAACGGGGAATGTCCGGGCGAGGATGGCCGTCACGGGCTCACCCGAGAAAGAAACACCAAGGTTGCCCTGGAAGATACCCGTCATGTAGTACCAGTACTGCACGAGGAACGGCTGATCGAGGTGGTACTGGGCCCGCAACTGTGCCAGTAGCGCAGGGTTCGGCGTCTTGTCGCCAAAGAGCGCCAGCAAAGGGTCTCCCGGCATGGCAAAAACCATGAAGTAGATGAGGAACGTGGTTCCCAAGAAGACGGGGATCGCCTGAAGAACCCGCCCAAGAATATAGCGAGGCATGGGCTAGCACCTCCCGGACGTATGGGCTGTCATTGCCAAGAGATACCTAACTGTGCCCTGAAAGGACTATAGACGTAATAGATTACCCCCGAAATGGCGGGGGTGATCGACCCACGCAGAACAGGGGTGGAGGTGCCGATAGGCGCCTCACACCCCTGAATTGCTGTGAAACCTAGCCCTTGGTGATATCGGAGTAGATCGGCACGGAGTTCCAGCCGAACTTCACATTCTCAACACCGGTGCCGTAACCTCCCGTGACGTTGGAGTACCAGAGAGGAGTAGCGGGAAGGTCCTGAAGCAAAATCTCCTGAGCCTTCTGGAATGTCGCATTCGCCTTTGCGATGTCGGTCTGCGCTGCACCCTGGGTCATAAGCGTGTCAAACGCGGGGTTGGAGTAGCGGCCGTCATTAGAGCCTGCACCGGTCGCATAGAGCGGGCCGAGGAAGTTAAACAGGCTGGGGTAGTCTGCCTGCCATCCTGTTCGGAACGCGGTCGTGATTGTCTGGTTGGTGATCAGCGTGCGAGCCTGCGCGAAGGTCGGGTACGGTACGCCCGAAGCGTCGATACCGAGCGTGTTCTTGATGCTGTTGGTGGTCGCATCAACCCAGGCCTGGTGGTCGCCATCCGCGTTGTACGCGATCTGGAAGCTGCCAGTCCACGGAGAGATCGCGTCTGCAGCAGCCCAGTCAGCCTTCGCCTTGGTCGCGTCGAACTTGAGCACATCTGCACCCGCGAGGGTGTTCGACCAGCCGTTGATCACCGGGGAGGTGAAGTCACTGGCCGGCGTGCGGGTTCCCTCAAAGATGACGTCTGTGATCTGCTGGCGATTGATCGCCTGGGAGATTGCCGCCCGGCGAAGCTTGCCCTCGGCGCCACTGAAGTGGGCAAGACGCTCGGGGATGGTGAACGACTGGAAGATGGCGGCGGGCTGGTTTACGGCCCGGTCACCGAGATCGGTCTTGTAGGTGGCGAGGTTAGCGGACGGGATCGCGTCGAGGACGTCAAGGTTGCCGCCCAGCAGGTCTGCGTAGGCCGCCGTCGTCGTGGCATAGAAGACGATCTTCAGGCCACCGTTCTTCGGTGTCCGGGGACCCGTGTACGTGCTGTTCGATACGAGATCGATTTCGACATTGTGCTTCCATGCACCGGTTGTGGCCAGCTTGTACGGGCCGTTGCCGATCGGGTTCTCGCCGAAGGCGGCGACGTCTTTCAGTGCTGCTGCGGGTAGCGGCATGAAGGCCGAGTAGCCAAGTCGCAGGGGCCAGTCTGCCTCGGGCTGCTTCAGCTTGACCGTGATGGTGGAAGCATCTGTCGCGACGAGTCCGGTGAGGGGGCTGTCGGCGTCGTAGCTAAAACCCTCGATGTCATCAAAAAAGTAGCTGTTGAGCTGCTTGTTGGAGAGAAGAGCCCCGTACTGCCACGCATTGACGAATGACGACGCGGTGACGGCCTCGCCGTTCGAGAACGTCTGGTTGGCCTTGATCTTGACCGTGTAGTTCTGGGCGTCGGTCGTGGTGATCGACTCAGCGACGTCATTGCTCTCGGCGCCCTTGGCGTCATACGAGACCAGTCCTGCAAAGATCGAGTCGACGATCTTGCCGCCGCCCGTCTCGTTGGTGTTCGTGGGGATAAGCGGGTTCTGCGGCTCAGAGCCGTTGGTCGAAACAATTGCGGCGAGGTTGCCCGCTGCCCCCGTTGCCGCCGGAGCGGTCCCCGTTGCACAGCCGGACAACACGAGAGCGCCAGCCGCAGCCAACGCAATCACGCCTAGAGTCACGCGTCTGATCTTCATTTTTTCCTCCTGTGCGATTGCCGCGACGCGCTGGAAGAAAGCAACCCTTTCGGGCTCGTCTCACCAGTGAGTTCACGACTTACTTATCTGAACCCT
>JBBATW010000009.1:53251-91374 GCA_040398585.1 Agreia sp. | reverse complement strand
GCTTCGGCTTTCTCGTCGGCAAAGATCGAGGCGACGGCGGCCTGGTACGCGGTCGATGTGGTGTCGGTGGCGAGGGGAAGCACTGCTGGCGCACATTCCGGCATCACCGAGCCGATTTCTGAGTGTTCGACACTCTCTCCGTCTGGGGGCTCCTCTTGCGGGTTAGAACTGGTATCTGTGTTCTTTTCCATATCTTCATATAACCACCACCAAACGGCGAAGTCAATAACTAAAACCGACTTTGATCAGGCATGTTGATAACTTCACTATGCACAGCCTGTGGAGGAGTAGACGTGCATGCCGGAGTAGACGTTCTTGCCGATAACCCCCGATAACCCCATAACACCGCGAAGGGCAAAAAAGAAGCCCGGCACCCTGCTAAAAGCAAGATGCCGGGCTGTTGTGACCCCAACCGGATTCGAACCGGTGCTGCCGCCGTGAGAGGGCGGTGTCCTAGGCCACTAAACGATGGGGCCTTATAGAACTTGGTAAGTATGCCACACGCTTGGGCACCTCCGCCAATCGAGGGCAAGAGTGCCCGAGCGGGCGCAAAAAATGCGAGCCCGGTCGATATCCACCTCAGATTTTCGACGCTCGTCTTTGGTGAACTCGGTGACCTGGCAGCCGGATTCACGGCCCCCCCGACGATCCGCTTCTCTGGGTCCTGTTCCTCGATTATGACGAACGCATCATGTCACCCCAGTACCGAAACGAGTTCTATGCTCTGTCTATGAGACTCACAAAGCTCGAGCACGCGGCCCTGGTCCTAGAGAAAGATGAAGCGACACTGATCGTCGATCCGGGCGCCTTCACCACGCCGATCACCGAGTCCGTGGCCACAGGCGTCGTGGCCGTCGTCATCACCCATGAGCACGCCGACCATTGGACGCCCGACCAGCTGCAGCGCATCGTGACCGAGTCCCCCGAGGCGAAGATCTTCGCCCCAGAGGGCGTGGCCCTGGTTGCCACGGAGTTTGACATTACCGTCGTGTCCCCCGGCGACTCAGCGGCCGCGGGGCCCTTTACCCTGCGCTTCTTCGGCGGCCGTCACGCCGAAATTCACTCGAGTATCCCGATCATCGACAATGTCGGGGTACTCATCGACGAGCAGCTCTACTATGCGGGCGACTCGTTCTTCATTCCCGAAGGACTCGAGGTCGACGTGCTCGCGGTTCCCGCAGGCGCGCCCTGGCTGAAGATCAGCGAGGTGATGGATTTCGTGTTGGCGGTGGCCCCCAAGCGCAGTTTCCCGACGCACGAGATGGTGCTCTCCGCCCCCGGCAAGAACATGGCGAACGATCGAATCGAGTGGGCTACCGAGCAGCACGGCGGAACATTCTTCCCCCTCAAGCCCGGCCACACCCTGCAGATCTAGGCCCGCTGCACCAGCGTCAGTTCAGCGAGCTTCGGCGCCCGGCCGTCTCCTGAAGATCGACCGGTAAGGCGCCGGCCAACCCAGGGCAGAACGTGGTCTCGGTAGTAGAACGCTGCGGGCTGACGGGGTGCTGGAGTACCCAGCTCGGCCGCGATCTCCCACTCGCCGGGAACGGCAACATCGAGAGCCGTGAGCACATTGCTCGCGATCCGCGCGTGGCCACGGGCGTTCAGGTGCAGCTTGTCGGCAGACCAGAAGCGCACGTCGTGAAAGGACTCGTCTGCGAAGTTGTCGACGTAAAGGGCACCGGCCCGCGGGAAGAGCCGCTTGACGGCATCCGACATCTCGGTTCCCCGCCGCTGCATCACCCGGCCGAGCGGAAGGTGGCGCGACGGGTTTGCCCCGCTGAGCAGCAGCACGTGGGCACCGCTCGCCGAGATCCGGTCGGCTGCGGCCGCCAGCTGGTCGACGATGTCGGCCATCTCGATGTGCGGCCGCATGATGTCGTTACCGCCGCCGTTCAGGCTGACGAGGTCGGGGCCCAGCGCCAGGGCCGCATCCAGTTGCTCCGCCAAGATCGGACCGAGCTTGCGGCCGCGGATCGCCAGGTTTGCGTAGCGGAATTCCTCTGCCGTGGAGGCGGCGAGACCCTCGGCCACAAAATCAGCCCACCCCCGCACCTGTTCTCCGGGCAGGTTGTCTCCAACCCCCTCGCTGAAGCTGTCCCCGATGGCGACATAGCGGCGAAACGGATGCGAGGCGGGCTGCGGAAACATGCAGGCCACGATACTCGGCAGGCGGTCCTTCTGGACTACTGCAGACAGTTGCGGAAGGCCGCCGAGAGGATGCGCGTGCCGTGGCCACGCTCCGGGACCTCGCGGCAGCCCTTCGTGAGGGCTGCACCGTCGGCAACGCTCATGAGTGGTCGCTTTCGCTTTCCACTGGATGCGGTGTCAATGAAGGGTGCCCGAATCTTGGCCTACCGCGCCGACCAGCCACCGTCCATCGTGTAGCTCGAGCCCGTCACCATTCCCGCGTGCGGCGAGGCCAGGAATGCCACGAGGGCACCCACCTCCTCCGGCTCCACCAGTCGCTTGATGGCACTCTCGGTGAGCATGATGCTCTCGAGCACCTCGCTCTCGGGGATGCCGTGAGCCTGCGCCTGCGCAGCGAGCTGCTTCTCAACCAGATTCGTGCGTACATAGCCTGGGCTGACACAGTTGCTGGTCACGCCGTGGGCGCCGCCCTCCAGCGCCGCCACCTTGGACAGGCCCTCGAGCCCGTGTTTTGCCGAGACGTAGGCCCCTTTATAGGCGGATGCCCGCAGCCCGTGTACCGAGGACACATTGATGATGCGGCCGAACCCCCTCTCATACATCAGTGGGATCGCCGCCCTGATCAAGAGAAACGGCACCTCGAGCATAAGGGTCACGATGCGCCGGAAGTCGGCCGGCTCGAAGTCCTCGATCGGGCTGACCTGCTGGATACCGGCATTGTTGACGAGGATGTCCACATCGAGGGCCAGCGTCTCAAGAGGAGTCGTGTCCAGCAGATCCACCGCCCAGGCGGTACCGCCGACCTCGGCCGCGAGGGCTGCGGCCCCAGCGGCATCGAGGTCGGCGACGGTGACCAGTGCGCCCTGGGCTGCGAGCGCCCGGACGCACGCGGCGCCGATCCCGCTCGCTCCCCCGGTCACGAGCGCGCGCCGGCCCTCGAGTTCCCGACCACTCACCGTGAGATCTCACTCTTCTCTGAAGAGGCGGCATCGTCGAACCGCACCGCATCGGCAGCGTCGACGTCCCGGAGCGAGATGCCCTTCGTCTCTTTCAGCGCTAAGACGGCGACGAGCGTGACCAGGCAGGCGAACACGAGGTACAGGGCAACCGGAATCCAGGAGCCATAGGCCTTGAGGAGGGCGATCGCAATGATCGGGGCGAGGGAGCCGGCGACGATCGACGTCACCTGGTAGCCGAGGGAGACGCCGGAGTAACGCATCCGCGTCGGGAACATCTCAGACATGATCGCGGGCTGGCCCGCGTACATCAGAGCATGGAAGCAGAGTCCGATGGCGATCGCCGCGACGATGATCGCCGGGTTCTCCGTGTCGAACATCGGGAAGGCGAAGAACGCCCAGGTGGCGCTCAACACCGCCCCCGCGAAATAGACAGGCTTTCGGCCCAATCGGTCTGAGAGGCGGCCGACCTGCGGGATGACGAGGAAGTGCACGATATGGGCGAGCAGGAGAGCAAGCAGCAACTCGCTCGTAGGGTACTTGTGCACGACCGAGAGATACACGATCGAGAAACTGACGATCGTGTAATACATGATGTTCTCGGCGAAGCGCAGGCCCATGGCGACCAGCACACCGCGAGGGTAGCGCTTGAGCACCTCGAGCACGCCGAAGTTTGTGGCCTTCTCTGCCTCCCGCTTGGCCTGATTCTCCAGGAAGATCGGTGCCTCAGAGACGTGGGTCCGGATGTAGTAGCCGATAACGACGATGAACGCGGAAAGCCAGAACGCCACGCGCCAGCCCCAGCTGAGGAACGCCTCTTCGGAGAGGATCCACGACATGGTCAGAAGCACGAGGGTGGCCAGCAGATTGCCGACCGGAACGGCCGCCTGGGGCCAGCTCGACCAGAAGCCCCGACTTTTGTTCGGGCTCTGCTCGGCCACGAGCAGCACAGCGCCGCCCCACTCGCCCCCGAGTGCCAGGCCCTGGATAAATCGCAGCGATACAAGGATGGCCGGCGCCCAGTAGCCGATCGTGTTGAATCCTGGCAGGCAGCCCATCAGGAAGGTCGCGGCACCAACCATCATGATGGTGACCTGCAGGGTGTGTTTGCGGCCGAGCCGGTCGCCGATCTGGCCGAAGACGATGCCGCCGAGCGGACGGGCGATGAAACCGACGGCGTAGGTGACGAAGGCGGCGAGGATACCGTCGAGTTCCGAGCCGGTCGCCGGAAAGAAATACTTGCCGAAAACGAGGGACGCCGCCGTGGCGTAGAGGAAGAACTCGTACCACTCCACGACGGTGCCGACCATGGAGGCCGCTACGACTTTCTTCAACCCCGTGAGGGTGTTCGATCCTGACATTTCGATCTCCTTGGCTGTCGACATTGACCTGGCCGGATCCGCGGGTGACGGCGGCCTCCCTGAGTCTCTCCCCGGAATCGAGTCTGCATCAATGACCAGTCTTGCGCCACATAAGTGCAGAATTGCAGATATGACCCCCAATCCCGACGACCTTCTCGTATTGCTGGCGGTATCGCGCACGGGCCGCTTCAGCTCGGCCGCCGCGGCGCTGGAGGTGAATCACACCACCGTGTCGCGCCGCATTGCCGCACTTGAACTCGCCCTCGGGGGCCGCGTTCTCGCTCGCTCGGTTGGCGCGTGGGAGCTGACTGAGCTGGGCAGTCGCGCCATCCTGATCGCCCAGCAGGTCGAGGCTGCCCTCGCACAGCTCGAGGCCGGGAGCAACCCCGACCAGCAGTTCTCGGGCGTTGTCAGGCTCAGCGCCACCGACGGCTTCAGCGCCTATATCGCCGCCCCAGCGGTCGTCGAACTTCAACGAAGCCACCCTCGACTGAGCGTCGAGATCATCACAGTCACGCGCCGCGTGATGCAGTATCGCTCAGGCCTGGACATCGAGATCGTCGTCGGCGAGCCCCAGGTGCACCGCGCCTCGGCATTCAAACTCGGCGACTACGTGCTGGGGATGTATGCGTCGCGTGAGTATCTTGCCACCCACGGGACGCCCACGAGCGTGGCGGAGCTGACCAGGCATCCGCTCGTGTACTTCGTCGATTCGATGCTGCTGGTGGATGCCCTGGATGCGCCGCGCCGCCTGGTGCCCCAGATGCGCGACTCGCTCTCCTCGACCAATGTCTTCGTGCACGTCGAGGCAACCCGGTCGGGCGCGGGTATCGGGTTCCTGCCCGCGTTCATGGCGAACCGGCATGAAGACCTGGTGCGGTTGCTGCCGGCCGACTTCAACGAATTGCTGCCGTACTGGATGGTGCTGCGACCCGACGCCCTGCTGCAGCCGGGGATTGCCGCGGTCGCCGACGCCCTCAGGCGCCAGACCCAGCGACGCAAGGCCGAATTGCTGGGAGGGATGCCGCTGGAAGAGATGCCGCTGGGAGAGATGCCTTTGGGTGAGGGAGCCTAGCTGCGACGGGGTCGGCGAGCCCTGTTGCGAAATGCCGTGCGGGCGCCGAAGAGGATGGCGGCGATACCGACGACCAGACCCAGCAGACCCGCCCAGAAGTACTCACCGAGAAGGACAGTGTGGCCGCTGGCCGAGACGACCAGGGCGCCAAAGACCATATAGCCGAGACCACGGACTACAGTCGCGATGCGAGAGGAGCTGACACTCATGAGGCCGTGACCTGAGATGTGCTGGGTCGAGGATCGCAGGCGGAACACCACCAGCCGACGAAGCGCTCGAGCTGAATCAGCTGCATCCGCTCGCCACAGCTCGGGCAGTCCAGAACCCGCCGACCGTCATCGGGTTCAAAGGTGCCGGCAGCGTTCGGCTCTGCTGGGGATTGCATGCCTCGAGCCTACGACTTTTGTTCCGAGGTGGCCGCAGCGCCGGGGACGCCCCGGGGCATCCGGAAGGCGTAGGCGCTGGTCGCCAGCAGCAGCGCCGCCCCAACCGCGAAGGCGACCGGGTACGAGACGCTGTCGGCGAGGAAACCCGCCGCGAGCGGACCGACGATAGCACCGAGGTCGGAGACCATCGAGAAGACCGCGACGGGGCGACCGCCGCTGCGACCGGCGGCGTCCCCCACGGACGCCGCCGGGGCTGTGCCCATGAACGCCGCCGCGACTCCGTAGAGACTCAGCAGGATGGTCAGGACCCAGATGTTGGGGGCGAAGGGAACACACATGATCGTCGCCGCCGCGAGGGCATAAGCCCCGATGATGGCGGGCCTGCGGCCGACGGTGTCGACAAATTTTGAGGCCGGCGCCAGGGCGATCGCCTGGGCCACCGCCGCGACGGCAAAGGCGATGCCGGTCCAGGACGACGGCCCGCGCAGCACCTCCAACACGAGAATGGGCACGAGGGCGCCGCGCACGCCGAAGGATGTCCAGCCCTGGGAGAAGTTCGCCAGCAGGGCCGCCCGGTAGCGGGGATCTTTCAGCACCGTGCGGAACGGGATCAGCGGGGCGAGCACCGCAGTTGCGTTCGAGCCCTGCCGATCCGCTGGCTTCAGCAGCACGATGCCGATGATTCCCGCCACGGCGAGGGTTCCGGCGTAGAAGAAGAACGGAGCGGTGAGGGAGATACCGGCCAAGAGGCCGCCAAGCGCCGGCCCCGCCATGCCTCCGATCAGGAATCCACCCTGGTAGAAACCGATCGAGCGGGCCCTGATCGATGGAGCCGCCGAGCCCAGCAGCAGCGTCATTGCCGCCACCGTGAACATGGCCGAGCCGATGCCGCCGATGCCGCGCAGGATGAGCAGCTGTGGATAGCTGTGCGCTAGGCCGGCCAGGGCGCTGGAAAGAGCGACGATGCCGATCCCGACGGAGAGGATCGTGCGCTCCCCGGCAAGGTCGATGAGCTTGCCTACGAAAGGGCTCGAGACGAAGCGCATGAGCGCGAAGGCGGAGATGATCGCGCCGACGGCGAAGTTGTCGACGCCGAAGCTCTTGGCATACACGGGCAGCACGGGAACGACGACGCCGAAGCCGACCATGACGAAGAAGGCGATGATCCCCAGCACATAGGTGTCACGCGAGAGCCGGGGACGATCTTCTGCAGCTGTCCGCGCGGTGGCCTTGGCGGAGGATCGGACAAATATCATTAGCTCAGCGTACGTCTGGAAATCTACCCGGGCATCCGGGGGTGAGCAGTGGAGACGGGATCCGTGTCGCCACAGCAGCCCTCGTTCATGCAAGAATCGCGACATGCATTTGCAACTCAGCGCTGAGGAACGTTTCGTGCTGCTCCGACGGGGCAGGCTACTCGAGTTCGTAACCCTCGGCTGGAACGTCGTCGGCTTCGTCGTGCTTGCGCTGCTCACCCTGGCATCGGCATCCGTCGCCCTTGCGGGTTTCGGTCTCGTCAGCCTCATTGCCGTCGCGACGTCGACCGTCGTGCTGTGGGAGCTCTCCGGAACCGACGAGGAGCGCACAGAGCGTGCCCTGCGCCTGATCCGCACGGCATTCATCACACTCGCGGGTTTTCTCGTTATCGCCTCGACGGCCTCCCTCGTCGCCACGCACCACCCCGAGCCGAGTCCCGGTGGCATCGCATGGGCCGCGGTAACCGCCCTGGTGATGTTCCAGCTCGCCGCCGGCAAGCGCAACACAGGCCGGGCCCTGAACAACCCGGTGCTCGTTGCCGAGAGCCGGGTGGCCTTGATCGACGGCCTGCTTGCGGGAGCGGTCCTCATCGGCCTCAGCCTGGCCCTGCTGATGCACTGGTGGTTCATCGACCCGATCATCGGCTTCCTGATCGCCTACTACGCGGCGCGCGAGGCGCTGTTGATCTTTCGGCCTTGATAGATTCGTGGCCATGACGACTTCGGAGTATGGCCAGTGAGACTCGTTCGACTGGGGCCGCTCGGCCAAGAGACGCCCGCCGTCATCGGCGATGACAACGTGCTCTATGACATCGCCGCACTGACCGCGGATATCGACGGATCATTCCTCTCCCGCGGCGGCATAGCCGAGGTCCAGCAGGCGCTGGATGCCGGCACCCTCGACACCATCGACGATCCGGCCGACGGCACGGGGCTGCGCCTCGGCGCCCCGATCGCGCGACCGATGGCCGTCATCTGCATCGGGATGAACTACGCGGCGCACGCCCGGGAGTCGGGTGCCGAACCGCCCACGCATCCCGTCGTCTTCTTCAAGCATCCCAACACCGTGGTGGGCCCCTTCGACGACATCGCCCTGCCGCCCGGATCGACGAAGACCGACTGGGAGGTAGAGCTCGGCGTCGTCATCGGCACGCGCGCCCGCTACCTGGCCTCCCCCGCCGAGGCCCTCGAGTGCGTCGCGGGTTTCACCGTGTCGAACGACGTCTCTGAGCGTGAGTACCAGCTGGAGATCTCCGGCGGCCAGTGGAGCAAGGGCAAGAGCGCCGAGACCTTCAACCCGCTCGGTCCCTGGCTGGTGCCGATGAAAATTGTTGGCGACGGCTCAGGCCTGCGGCTAGGCTCGTTCGTCAATGGTGAGCCGCGCCAGAACTCGAGCACCACCGACCTCATCTTCGGCGTCGCCCGGCTGGTCTACGAGCTGAGCCAGTTCATGGTACTGGAGCCCGGCGACCTGATCAACACGGGCACCCCGGAGGGCGTCGCGCTCTCCGGCCGCTTTCCCTATCTCACGGTAGGAGACGTCGTCGAGTGCGGCATCGAGGGTCTGGGCATCCAGAGCCAGAAGATCGTGCAGGGTCGGCGGAACTAGGCTGCCGACGCGTTGGAGACGGCTTGGGGCGGCCGTTGGATTCCGGGAACGAGGGCGGAGGCCGCATCCGCGTTGACCTGAACAATTGAGTTGGCCGCGTCTACGTGCACGATTTTCGGCCGGAAATCACGCGCCTCGGCGGTCTCGAACTGGCCATAGGCGATCACGATGATCAGGTCGCCAATGTTTACGAGATGGGCGGCTGCACCGTTGATGCCGATGACACCGCTGCCGGGTTCGCCGGCGATCGTGTAGGTCTCCAGCCGGGCACCGTTGGTGATGTCCACGATCGACACCAGCTCGCCGGGCAGGATGTCGGCGGCATCAAGCAGGTCGGAGTCGACCGTCACCGAGCCGACGTAGTGCAGATCGGAGTGGGTCACGGTGGCCCGATGGATCTTGGCTGAAAGCATTGTTCGAAGCATAAGAGTTTCAGGTTACCTTCGATACCGCCCCGAACACTCCCGGCTCGGGGCGGCAGTCACGACCGTGTGACGAGCGGCCGGGCGTTAGCCGGCGTTGCCCTGCGCCTCGACGGAAACGCCCTGCCACTCGTCCCAGTTGGCGATGCGCTTGGCATAGTCGGCCTTGGCGACGGCCAGCGGGCTGTCGCCGAAGAAGATCCGCAGCGGCGGCTTCTCCGCGTCGACGACCTTGAGAATAGCAGCGCGGGTGGCCGTCGGGTCTCCCTGGATGCTCTGGCGGCTGGCGCGCAACAGAGCGGCCTCCTCGCGGACGCCGTCGTAGGCCGGCAGCAGCTCGCTGCGAATAGCGGACGAGCCGCTCCAGTCGGTGGAGTATCCGGCGGGCTCCACTAGCGTCACGAAGATGCCGAAGCTGGCGACCTCCTGCGCAAGGGAGTCGGAGAGACCCTCCAGCGCCCACTTCGAGGAGTTGTAGATTCCGACGTTCGGGAAGGCGCTGATGCCGCCGATCGACGAGACCTGGATGATGTGGCCGCTGCCCTGGACGCGCATGTGGGCGAGAGCTGCCTGACTGACCCAGAGGGCACCGAAAACGTTGGTGTCGAACTGCGCCCGGGCCTCTGCCTCGGAGATCTCCTCGATCATGCCGAAGTGACCATAGCCCGCATTGTTGATGACGACGTCGAGGCGGCCGAAGTGCTCATGGGCCAGATTCACGGCGGCGATTACGGCTCCACGGTCGGCGACGTCAAGCTCGACCGGCAGCACGGCATCGCCGTAGGTGTCGACGAGACCGGACAGGCTGGCGGTGGAGCGGGCGGTGGCGACCACGCGGTCCCCACGGTCGAGAGCCGCGATGGCCCACTCGCGGCCGAAGCCTCGGGACGTGCCGGTGATAAACCAAACTTTTGAAACCATAAGGCGAGTGTCCAATCACGTGTACGGAATTATCGACAACCGTCGCGGTTCGAATCGCATTCCCGACAGGCGCAGAATGGAAAGCCACCCCAAAGGGAAGAAGACTCATGAAGAAGCGCAATCTTGGAACAACCGGGCTCAGCGTGGGCGAGCTCGGACTCGGCTGCATGGGCATGAGCTGGGCATACGCCGAGAGCGGCCGCGACGACAGCGTGTCGATCGCCGTCGTGCAGGCAGCACTGGATGCCGGCTCCACCCTCATCGACACCGCGCTGGTCTACGGCGACGGCCACAACGAGGTCTTGGTCGGGCGAGCGCTGGCCGGCCGCCGCGCCGACGCTGTCATCGCGACCAAGGGCGGACTCGTTGTCGACGACATCGTGACCAAGGGGATGCACAACGATGGACGGCCGGAGACCCTCACCCGGCAGATCGACCTCAGCCTGACCCGGCTGGGCGTCGACTTCATCGACCTTTACTACCTGCACAGAGTCGACCCTGCCGTGCCGCTCGAAGACAGCTGGGGGGCCATGGCCGAGGCCGTGGCTGCCGGCAAGGTCCGCAATCTCGGACTCTCGGAGGTGACCGTCGCGCAGGCGACAATCGCGCAGGCGATTCATCCGGTGTCTGCCATTCAGAGTGAGTTCTCACTCTGGGCCCGCGACCCGCAGGGCAGCACCGCCACCTCACCGCTGGCCCCGACCGGCTTCGGGGACGTCATCGGCTGGACGGCCGAGCACGGTGCCGCCTTCGTGCCGTTCTCCCCGCTCGGCCGCGGCTTCCTGACCGGTGCGATCACCCATGAAACAAAGCTCGAGGAGAATGACTTCCGGTCGAAGAACCCGCGCTTCACCACCGATGCCCTCGCGGCCAGCCGGCACATCGCCGAAGCGGTGGCCCTGATTGCGGCCCGCCACGATGCCTCCAGCGCGCAGGTGGCGATCGCCTGGGTACTGGCTCAGGGCGAACACATCATCCCGATCCCCGGAACCCGCAGCCTCACTCATCTCACCGACAACCTCGGCGGCAGTGGGCTAACGCTCTCACCAGCCGATCTTCTGCTGCTGGATGAGCTCCCAGCGCCCGCCGCCCCGCGATACTGAAATCGGAAGGGTTTTATAGCTGATTCATAGATTCCTGACTGATTCCCCAAAGAAACGCTCCCTAACGTCAGTGCTTGTCGTCGCATGGCTCCCCTGCCCTGCGCTAAAGCGACAGTCAGTGAAGGAGCAACATGTTCGGCACCTATCTGCGACGAGAACTTGTCAACCGTCGCAAGCAGACGATTATCATCGCCCTGGGGATGGCGTTGGCAATCGGTCTGGTAATCATCGTCAATTCGATCTCGGCGGGGGTGACCCAAGCCCAGGCGTCGGTCTTGCAGTCCGTCTACGGTGTCGGCACTGACGTCACGATCAGTCAGGCCCCCGCGGCTCCCACTGTCGGTGGCTCCAACCGTCCCAAGTTCAACTTCGGGGCCGCCGATGGCGCGGCCGCCGACGGAACCCGCACGGTAAACCAGTCTCGACTAGTCTCGAACCCCTCGGTGACGCTGCTCGAGGACACCGCGCTCAGCACGGTTGCCGGAGTTCAGGGCGTCGCGGCGTCGACAGGAACCCTGTCGCTGAACAACGTCAGCTTCAACGGCACGATTCCGGATGCGGCGGGCCAGTCGGGCGCCAAGGTCCGACCCACCGCGCCAACAGGCGGCGCTGACGGCGCGGGCGGCAGCTCGTTCAACGTCAACAGCTTCACCGTGCTCGGCCTCGACTCCGCCGGCGCCTCGGTCGGCCCGCTCTCCTCGGTCGCCCTCGGCAAGGGCCGTCTGCTCACCCCGGCCGACGTGGGCAAGGATGTCGCTGTGCTCGATGCCTCCTACGCGACCAGCGCGACGCTTGCGGTCGGTGGCACAGTCAACATCGGCGGCACCGACTTCCAGATCGTCGGCACCGTCGTTCCGACAGGCTCTGATTCCGCCACCAGCTCCAATGTCTACATTCCGCTGGACGTCGCCCAGGCCCTGTCGACGAATACCGGCAAGCTGACCAATATCTACGTTCAGGCAACATCCTCCAGCGAGGTCACCGCGCTGGCGAGCAGCCTGAAGACGGCGCTGCCGGCAGCCACCGTCAGCACCCAGGCCGATCTCGCCTCCTCCGTCTCCGGATCCCTCGGAACCGCCGCGACGCTCGTTTCGAGCCTGGGAACCTGGCTGTCGATCATCGTGCTCGCGGCGGCCTTCCTGATCGCGATCCTCTTCACGGTCTCCGGCGTCACCCGCCGCACCCGCGAGTTCGGCACTCTGAAGGCCATCGGCTGGAGCAACGGCAGCATCGTGCGCCAGGTCGCCGGCGAGAGCGTCGTGCAGGGCCTGATCGGCGGAGTCATCGGCATCGCAATCGGCCTGATCGGCATCACCGTGATCAACGTAATCGCCCCGACCCTCAGCGGCTCTGCGGGTGCTGCTGCGGCTACCGGCCGAGGCGCGGGCGGCGGCTTCGGCGGTGCGGGAGGACCCGGCGGCGGCGGCTTCGGCGGCATCAGCCGAGCGGTCCAGAACGTCGTCACGCTTCAGGCCCCCGTCACACTCTCGATCATCCTGATCGCGGTCGGCCTCGCGGTCATCGGCGGTCTGCTCGCGGGTGCCATCGGCGGCTGGCGCGCTGCCAGGCTTCGCCCAGCCGAGGCCCTTCGCTCCGTGGCCTAGGCCATCCCCCGTATTCACCCTCCCTACACACAAGGAGACACACCGAACATGTATGAACTCACCGCTGTAACGAAGGTCTACAACTCTTCCAAGAAGAAGGTCACGGCCCTGGACGGTGTGACCCTGAGCATCCCGAACGGCCAGATGGTGGCCATCCAGGGCCCGACCGGTGGCGGCAAGTCCACCCTGCTGCAGATGCTGGGCGCTCTCGACCGGCCTACCTCGGGCGAGGTCGTGCTGGGCCAGTCCAAGCTCAATAAGCTCGGCGACCACAAGCTGGCCTCGATCCGAGCCAAGGAGGTCGGCTTTATCTTCCAGGGCTTCAACCTGATCCCGACGCTGACCGCCCAGGAGAACGTGGAGACGGCCCTGGCCCCTCTCGGCGGCACGGGCAGCGAGCGACGGGCCCGAGCCAAAACCGCGCTGGAGAAGGTCGGGCTGACGGATCGCCTCAACCACCTGCCGGCCGAACTCTCCGGCGGTCAGCAGCAGCGCGTGGCTATCGCCCGTGCGATCGTGAAGAACCCCGATGTTCTCCTGGCCGATGAGCCCACGGGCGCCCTGGATGAGACCACCCGCGACGAGATCATGGACCTGCTCGAGAGCTTCTGGCGCGAAGACGGGCTCACGCTCATCATCGTCACCCACGACAGCGCCGTGGCCAAGCGAGCCGAACGTCACCTGCTGATCAAAAACGGCCGGATTTCCGAGGTCTTGATCAAGGCCTGAAACTGAGTATGTTGGGCACCATGAACGGTGGGCCGCATGAACGGCGGGCCGCATCACGACCGACGCCGTGGCCCGACTGCGGGGATTCTCGAGATCCGTTACCTGTTCGTCTTCGGTAGGAAGACGGCCCGGTAGTTCACGTGCGGCGGGCGGGCCTGATGGTCTCGCCCGCCGTTCTGGTCAACCGATGTGCCTCCAGAGTGGAGAGAAGCGTCAAGGCGGCCAGCACGGCGAAACTGAACCGGAAGGCCGCCAGGCTTTCCGTGCCGGAGAAGACGCCGCCGAGGCGAAGGGCAACGGCGCCCACCGCCACCCCGAAACCGGCGGCCACCTGCTGAACCGTGGATGCGAGGGTGTTGGCATCCGTCATGTCAACTCGGCCCACATCGGCGAAGGCGATCGTGTTGTAGCCGGTGAAGCCGATGGAACGTACGACGCCGGAGAAGAACATCAACAGCACGACCAAGGCCACCGGGGTCGCGGGGGTCAGCATCGCCGAGCCGGCCATGCTGACAGCCGCGCCCAGTGTCGCGGCGATCAGCACCAGGCGGAAGCCGAACCGGCGAAGCAGTGCGGTGGTCGTCGGCTTGATTGCGATGTTGCCGAGAAACAACACCAGCACCATGAGCCCTGCCACGACCGGTGACCAGCCGAAGACGTCCTGAAACAGCAACGGCAGTAGAAACGGCACCGCGCTGATCGTGAGGCGAAAGACCGAGCCACCGGCGTGTGCCACTCGGAACGTTTCAATCTTCAGCGGGGTCAGTTCCAACAGCGGATGCGCGGTGCGCCGGAAGTGCCGGATCGCCAGCGCCACGAGAAAAAGCCCCAGAGTACCCAAGACTGTGGCCAGGACGCCGTCTGTCTGGCTCTCGGCCAGCATTGCACCCACGGAGACCAGGAGGCCCAGGCCGGAACAGCTGAGCAGCAGCCCGAGAACGTCAAGCCGCGGAGGACGCGCGTGGTTCTCCCGGGGGAAGAGCCTGAACGCGGCGATGAACGCGACAGCACCCAGCGGCACATTGATGAGGAAGATCCAGTGCCACGAGGCATACGTGGTGATGATGCCGCCCGCGAGAGGCGCGATCACCGGCGCCGCCAATGCGGGCCAGGTCAGCCAGGCGATGGCCCTGACGAGGTCGGCCTTCTCGGTGACCCGGAGCACGGCGAGCCTGCCGACGGGCACCATCATGGCCCCGCCGACGCCCTGCAGCACCCTCATGACGGTGAGTTCCGGGAGGCTGGTGCTCATCGCACACAGTACGGATGCGATCGTGAAGATCGCAATCGCCGCAAGAAAGACGCGCCGTGCACCGAAGCGCTTGGCGATCCAGCCGCTGATCGGGATCAGCACGGCCAGCGTCAACAGGTAGGCGGTGATCGTGACCCCGACAGATACCGAGGTCACGCCCAGCGCCCGACCGATAGACGGCGCTGCTGTGGTCAGGATGGTCCCGTCGAGGATCTCCATGAAGAACGTGCCGGCGACCAGCAGGGCTATCGCACGCGAGCGCCTGTCGGTCATTCCGGAATGCTACCGCGACAGGGGATGTCGCAGCCTAGGCCTGGGCCTCGGCGAACTTCGACGGCGAGGTCGACGCGCTGCCACCGATGCGGAACGACGCACCCTTGTGCTCGGCCGGCAGGCGATCGCCGCGGCCGTGCAGCTTGTTGCGCAGAGTGCCCTCGACGTAGGAGTCAGGGTAGGCGCCCCTCTCGCGCAGCACGGGGATGACGTGCTTCACGACGTCCTCGAAGGTGCCGGGCGTGATGGCGTAGGCGAGGTTGAAGCCGTCGACGTCGGTCTCTTCTACCCACTCCTGCAACTGGTCGGCGATCTCCTCGCCGGAGCCGACGATGAACGGGCCGAGGCCGCCGATCGCGCCGAGCTTGGCGATGTCGCGCACCTTCCACTCCGAGCCGTCCTCGTTGGCCGCTTGGAAGTTGGCCACGGTCGACTGGATTGCGTTGCTCTTGACGTTGCCGATCGGCTCGTCGAGGTCGTACTGCGACAGGTCGATTCCCATCCAGCCCGACATGAAGACGAGGGCGCCCTCCTCGCTGGCGTAGGTGAGGTAGTCGGCGTGCTTGGCGAGCGCCTTCTCGTGCGTTTCATCAGTGATAATCGTCAGCAGCGTGTAGATCTTCGCGGAGTACCGGTCACGTCCCGCTGCCTCGAGGGCATCGCGAATGCGGCCCACGGTCGCCTTCAGGCCGGCCTTGGTCGAGGATGCGACGAAGATCGCCTCGGCGTTGCCGGCGGCGAACGAGATGCCACGGGGCGAGGCCCCGGCCTGGTAGATCACCGGGGTGCGCTGCGTGCTCGGCTCGGAGAGATGGATTCCGGGAACCGTGAAGTTCTTGCCCTTGTGGCCGATCTCGTGCACTTTGGCGGGGTCGGTGAAGACGCCGGACTCACGGTCGCGGATGACAGCGTCGTCTTCCCACGAGCCCTCCCACAGCTTGTAGAGCACCTCGAGGTACTCATCGGCAACGTCGTACCGGTCGTCGTGCTCGAGCTGGTCGTCATGGCCCATGTTTCGAGCGGCACTCGGCAGGTAGCCGGTGACGACGTTCCAGCCGACTCGGCCATTCGTCAGGTGATCGAGCGTCGACATCCGGCGCGCGAAGGGGTACGGGTGCTCGTAGGATGTGCCGGCGGTGATGCCGAAGCCGAGATGCTCGGTGACAAGCGCCATGGCCGAGACGAGCAGGATGGGGTCATTCACGGGCACCTGGGCGCCGTGACGGATGGCTGCCTCGTTGGAGCCGCCGTAGACGTCGTAGGTTCCGAGCACGTCGGCGATGAAGATGCCGTCGAAGTTGCCCTCTTCGAGCAGCTTGGCCAGCTCGGTCCAGTACTTCAGGTCCTTGTACCGCCAGGACTGGTCGTCAGGGTGGCGCCACATTCCAGAGGACTGGTGGGCGACGCAGTTCATGTCGAATGCATTGAATCGAATCTGTCTGGGCATTGCACTATCTTGCAACCTCGGCCACACACATGAAAAACGGAACGAAACATAACGACACAGAGCGCCATATAACGCCACAAAGGGCCCTCTGATCGAGGAGCCCTTTGCGTTTGAGACCGGTGCGTAATGCTACTTTGCCGCCAGCGGCAGCAGGATGCCCTTGACTGTGGGATCTGCGGCGAGAAACGCCTGAACCTCGGGGTCCTGGAACGCCTTGACGAGCTGCTTGATATTCTCGCTCTTGGCGTACTTGGAGCCGATGGTCAACTGGCCGGCGAACTCGTCGGGGGCGGTCGGGGCGAAGATCTGCTGCGAGATCGGGACGCCCGCCGAGAGGTAGTACTCGGTGTAGCCGGCCGCGGCGTCAAGGTCGTTCAGGGCGCGGCTCTGGGCGGCGAAGTCGAGCAGCTTGAACTCGAGGTTCTTCGGGTTCTTCGCGATATCGGCAACGGTCGCGGTGCCCTTGCCTGTGCCGTCCTTCAGCGTGACCAGGCCAGCCTCGGAGAGAAGCCACAGGCCCTGGGACTCGTTGGCCGGGTCGGAGTACAGGGAGACGACGCCGCCCGTGGGGATATCTGCCGGGGTCTTGTACTTGGAGCTCCAGAGGCCGAAGCCCCAGCGGAAGACCGGCGTGGCTGCCTCCTCCCTGAAGTCCGGGTTGGCCGTGAGGACCTGGCCGAGCCAGAGCTTGTGCTGGTAAACGGTTCCAGCGATCTCGCCCTCGCTCACGCCACGATTGATCGTGTTGCTGTCGGAGAGGCCCTTGAAGGCGACTTTGATGCCGTACTTCGGGGCGATCTTCTCGGCGACGAAGTTCACGAGGGCCTCTTCCGAGGCGTTGCCCTCGGCGGTGGCGACCAGAAGCGTTGCCCCCGCGGTGTCATTCGGGGAGGCCGCGACGAACAGCTTCGGCACGATAATGGCGCCCGCAATCGCGACGACGACAACGATGCCGCCGAGAATGTAAGGCCAGCGGCGGCGCTTCTTGAGTTCGAATCCGTGACCGGTCTCGGGGGTCGTTTCAGACATGGGGGTATTACCTTTCGGTGTGTGCAGTGATTGGGGGAAGAGGCTAAGAGGCGAGCGAGGCCACACGGCGACGACGAACAAGGGCCGTGGCGCTGTGCGGCGTGGTCATTCGCACCAGGGCGTCGCCGGTGAGCTGAACGAGCGCAACCGTGGCGACGAGGATGACGATGGTCGCGATCATGACCGTGTTGTCGAAGCGCTGGTAGCCATAGGTGACGGCCACGTAGCCGATGCCGCCGGCACCGATCGTTCCCGCGATCGCGGAGTACTCGATCATGGCTATGACATTGATCGTGAGCCCACCGATGAGGGAGGGAATGGCCTCCGAGAGCTGGGCCGTCGCGATGATCTGCAGCGGCGAGCCGCCCGAGGCCTTGGCCACCTGCACCAGCGACGGGGGCACGCTGCGCAGCGAGTTCTCAACGATTCGGGTGAAGAACGCGATTCCGGCGATCGACATCGGCACGACCGCGGCCGCGATTCCGATGTTGGTTCCAGTGATCAACCGGGTGAACGGGATGATCGAGGCCATCAGGATGAGAAAGGGCAGCGACCGGCCGATCGACACTATCCAGCTGAGCACCTGGTGGGCGGC
This sequence comes from Agreia sp., assembly GCA_040398585.1. Lineage (GTDB taxonomy): Bacteria > Actinomycetota > Actinomycetes > Actinomycetales > Microbacteriaceae > Agreia. The sequence goes on along the minus strand of JBBATW010000009.1, from coordinate 73,205 downwards.
CCGGTTCTCGAACAGCCCGCCGCGGGCGAGGTTGTGAATGAGTGCACCGAGCGGGATGCCGACCAGGACGACGACCGTCATGGTGATTCCCACCATGATCAGCGTCTCGCCAAGGGCAGGGAAGACCAGGGCGGGGATGTCCTGAATCGGAACAAGGTTGCTGTTGCCGAGGTGGACGTTCATGCGGCCTGCTCCGAGTTCTCACGGGCAGCGGGGAGCTGGGCTGCGGGTAGCTGGGCTGCGGGTAGCTGGGCTGCGGTCTGTTCCGTGAGCCGGCGAATGGTCAGGCCGAGACGAGCGGCTGCCGCAATGGTCTGAGTCTCATCGGTGGCCGGCAGGCCGATGGTGGCGTTGCCGACCGTGGCCCCGTTGATCGTCTCGATCGACGCGCCGAGGAGCGAGACCGGAACGGCGAGCGCCTCGGACAGGGCCGTGACCCAGTTCGCCGGCACTGAAGTGGATGTGTACTGGATGACCCAGGAGCTTTCCCCGGCGCCGAACTTTCTGGCGGTTCCGACGGGCTTGAGCGCCAACCCCAGCTCAGACGCAGGGTTGCGCAGCAGGTCGACGAGCCGGCCACTCTCTACGATGTGGCCGTGGTCGAGCCGCGCCACCGAGTCGGCGACCTGGAGGACGGTGTCCATCTCGTGCGTGATGAAGAGGATGGAGAGGCCGAGGTCGTCGCGCAGCTCCTTCAGGAGCGTGGTGATCGAGATGGTCGATTCCGGGTCAAGACCCGAGGTGGCCTCGTCGCTCAGTAGCACGGAGGGGCGAAGGGCCAGAGCCCGGGCGATTCCGACGCGCTGGCGCTGACCTCCGGAGAGCTGGTGCGGGTAGTGGTTCGCGCGGCCGGAGAGGCCAACTCGATCGAGCAGCTCTGCGACGCGACGCTTGGCCTCGACGGGGGTGACCCCGAGGTAGTTCAGGGGCAGGGCCACGTTCTGGGCCGCCGTGCGACGGCTGAAGAGCCCGTCGCTCTGGAACACGGTGCCGATGGTGCGCCTGGCGATCCGAAGTTGGGCCTCAGAGAGGTGGGAAAGGTTCTCGCCGTTCACTACGACCGAGCCGGAGCTCGGCCTCTCGAGCAGGTTCACGCACTGCGCGAGGGTGCTCTTGCCGGCGCCACTGGGGCCCACGACCGCGAAGATCTCACCGGCGCCGACGCTGAAGTCGAGGTTTTCGAGCACCGTGACGGCACGGTCGCCGTGGCCGTAGACCTTGGTCAGCTTCTCGAGGCTGATCATGAAAGTACCAGCGCCGAAGTGGGGATGAACGTGAACATGTGTCTATTGTGCTGATGGCAGACTGTTTGAGTAATTCACCGTGAAACAGAAGGTCACATAGCGACACGCACCGTCACATACGCATCATCGGGCCTCACATAGGCGTCACTCGTCGGGCAAAACGCCCGTCTGGGCCAGCTGCGAATACCAGAGCGCGCTGTCTTTCGGCGTTCGCTTCAGCGTCTCGTAGTCGACGTGCACGATGCCGAACCGCTTGGAGTAGCCGTAGCTCCACTCGAAGTTGTCCATCAGCGACCACACCTGATAGCCGCGCAGGTCAACCCCGCGGGCGAGCGCCCGATGGGCCGCCGTGAAATGCCGACGCAGGTAGTCGATGCGCAGGACATCGTGAATAGCGGACCCGTCGATTCCGGCCACCACTACGTCGTCGAACGCGGCCCCATTCTCGGTGACCATCAACGGCTGATTCGGGAAACGCTCGTGCAACGACACCAGAAGCTCCTCAAGCCCTGCAGGCTCGATGTTCCAGCCCATCGCGGTGTACGGCCCCGGCTGTTCCAGGAACTCCACCCGCGAGGCCCCGGGCCACGGCGATGCCGACACGAGCCCATGCCCGTCGCTCGCCTGGCGCTCGCTCGCACCGTCCCACAGCCGAACGAGCGTGGTCGAGTAGTAGTTCACGCCGAGAACGTCGATCTTTTGGTGAATCGTCTCCAGGTCTCCCGGCAGCACGAACGACCAGTCGGTGATGCCGGCCGTATCCGCCAGCACGTCTGCCGGGTACTCCCCCGAGAGCAGCGGGCCGGTGAAGACCCGGTTGCCCAGACCATCGATCTGGCGCACCGCCTCGGCGCCGGTCTCGCCGTCGCCGCGAACAACGTGCAGGTTCAGAGTGATCGAGAAGTCAGGCTCGTTTGTCACGACACCCTTCAGCGCCTCGATCGCGAGCCCATGAGCGAGGTTCAGGTGGTGCACCGCGGTGAGCGCCGCGGCATCATCCGTTCGCCCGGGGGCATGCACGCCTGCGGCGTAGCCAAGATAGGCCGCGCACCACGGCTCATTCAGCGTGGTCCAGGTGTCGACCCGATCGCCCAGTGCCTCGCCCATGATCCGGGCATAGTCGGCGAAGGCGTAAGCTGTCTCCCGATTCGTCCAGCCGCCCTCGTCTTCGAGGGCCTGCGGCAGATCCCAGTGATACAGCGTCGCGATCGGCCGGATGCCCCGTGCCAGCAATCCGTCGACGAGGCGCCCGTAGAACGCCAGCCCAGCCGCGTTCGCGGGCCCGCGCCCGCTCGGCTGAATCCGGGGCCAGGCGATCGAGAACCGGTAGGCGCCGAGGCCGAGCGAGGCCATCAGGTCGAGATCCTCCTCGAGTCGGTGGTAATGGTCGGCAGCAATCGCACCAGTATCCCCGTTGAGTACCTTGCCGGGCGTCTCGCTGAACGTGTCCCAGATAGAGGGGCCCCGACCGTCTTCGGTCGCAGCACCCTCGATCTGATAGCTCGCCGTGGCTGAACCGAAGAGGAACCCCGCCGGAAACACGAGCCCCGTGTCACGATAGTCGTTGTTCGTGCTCTGCTCATCTGACATTCGGTGCCCCCAAGAATTAAGTCAGAGCGTTATCCGCCCCTGACTGGACTCTACGGCCTCACCCCGGGAGAGCCGGGCACGAAACGGCCGGACCGAATCGCTTTCGAGAATGATTCCCCGGGTGCCACGGGTCACCGTGACGGTGATGCTCTCGCCAGTCAGGGGGTTCGCGACCGCGACGCTGCGCTGGTCCGCCCCACCCGGATACACGGTGATCAGTACCCCGTCGATGTAGTCGTAGTCGGGACGATCAGACCGGTTTCCCGTCGCCAGCACCGCGCCCTCGCGCACCCACAGGGGAACGCTGTTGACCGCATGCGTCTCCCGGCGCCAGCACGGGCCGCTCGCGGTCTCGCCGGTCAGATAGTTCGTCCAGAACCCCGCCGGCAGGTAGTACTCGACCTCACCGGTAGCGCTGAAAACCGGAGCCACCAGCAGGTCGGAACCGAGCATGTACTGGCGGTCCAGGTACGCGACCGCCGGATCGTCAAAGAATTCCAGCTGCATGGGCCGCATGAACGGGATGCCGCTCTCATGCGCCTCTGCGCCCACCTGATACAGGTACGGCATCAGCTGGAGCTTGAGCGTGGTGAAGATGCGCGTCACGTCGACCGCGCTCTCGCCAGGCTCCTCTGTGCCGTCGTCGAACAGCCACGGCACGCGGTAGCTCGTCGAGCCGTGCAGGCGGGAGTGGCTCGAGAGCAGGCCGAACGCCAGCCAGCGCTTGAACACGGCTGCATCCGGCATACCCTCGAAGCCGCCGATGTCGTGGCTCCAGAAGCCGAAGCCACCGAACGACAGCGAGAGTCCGCCGCGCAGGCTTTCGGCCATCGAGACGAAGCTCGAGGAGCTGTCGCCGCCCCAGTGCACGGGCTGCTTCTGACCGCCGACGGTCGCAGAGCGGGCAAAGAGCACCGCCTCACCGTCGCCGCGCACCTCGTGCAGCACCTCGAACACCGCTGCGTTGTAGAGCTGGGTGTACCAGTTGTGCATCCGCTCGGGGTCTGAGCCGTCGTGCCAGACAACGTCGAGCGGGATGCGCTCACCGAAGTCTGTCTTGATAGCGTCGATGCCCTGGCCCAACAGCCGACGGATCTTGGCTTGGAACCAGGTGACGGCCTCAGGATTCGTGAAGTCGACGAGGCCCATGCCGGCCTGCCAGTTGTCCCACTGCCAGACGTCGCCGTTGGCCCGCTTCACGAGGAAGCCGGCCGCCTTCGCCTCGGCGAACAATGGCGCACGCTGGGCGATATAGGGGTTGATCCATGCGCTGGTGTGCAGGTCTTTGTTGTGCAGGCGCACAAGCATTCCCTCGGGGTCGGGAAAGACCCGGGCGTCCCACTCGAAGTCCGTCCAGTTGAACTCGTGCATCCAGAAGCAGTCGAAGTGGAAGACGCTGAGCGGGAGGTCTCGCTCAGCCATACCGTCGATGAAACTGTTGACGGTGGCCTCGTCGTACTTGGTCGTGAACGACGTCGAGAGCCAGAGCCCATACGACCAGGCGGGCACTGCGGCCGGGCGGCCGGTCAGCGCGGTGTAGCGGGAAAGGATCTCCTTGGGCGACGGCCCATAGATCACGAGGTACTCGAGGGTGTCGCCCGCGACCGAGAACTGCACCTGCTCGACCGACTCGGTACCGACCTCGAACGACACGTGACCTGGGTGATTCACCAGGACCCCGTAGCCCCGGTTCGTCAGGTAGAAGGGGATGTTCTTGTAGGACTGCTCGCTGGAGGTACCCCCGTCGGAGTTCCAGCTGTCGATCGTCTGGCCGTTCTTGACCAGCGGGCCGAACCGCTCGCCGAGCCCGTAGACCAATTCCCCCACGCCCAGCGACAGCCGGGCATGAAGATAGTTTTCGGATGCCGCGAGCCCCGTTTCCGTGATTCCGGTCACGCCGGCGGGCTCCGCGCTGACCGGCGCGCTGTCTGCCAGGAAGATGTGACCGATGGACCTAGCGCCGCTCTCCGTGAGGATGCTGCCCGCCGCCGAAAACGAGAGGTTCCAGGGTGCGCCGCGGCCGATCCGCGCGGTGAGCGGCCCGGCGGTCACCGTTCCCGCCATCTCGTCGACCGCCACGATCCCCGAGTCTGGCACCGCACCATCCAGTTCAAAACCGACCGGCGGGTGCGCGCCACCGCGGTTCTTCTCGATGCGCACGCGGATTACCCCCGGAAGCGGTGCCGACAGCGTCACTGCCAGCACCGCCCGGTTCAGTGTGTCACCGCGGTCAAGAATCACCTTGGTCGGGGCATCGACACCGAGCGCCTCGCCATCAAGGCCCGCGTTCGTGAGTTCGGTGAGCTCATAGGCCTCCTCCGCATAGAGCGCGGTGACGCCGGGCCGGATCTTCCAGAAACCGTCGGTGAACTTCATTGCTAGGTGCGGAGTTGTCCACTGCCGGCACGCTTGCGGGAGATAGCGTCGACCGTCGCCGCCAACACGAGCACCCCGCCGGTAACGAGGTAGTTGACGCCGGACGGCAGGCCCAAGAGGCCCAGTCCGTTATCGATGACCGCGATGACAAAGGCACCGATGACGGCGTTGGAGAGTCGGCCGCGCCCGCCGAAGAGGCTGACCCCGCCAACAACTGCCGCCGCCACACCACTCAGAACCAGGGTCTTGCCGCTTCCGGCGTCGACCGAGCCGATGCGGCTGGCGTCAAAGATTCCCGAGACGACCGCGAGGAAGGAGCACGCCATGAATGCCAGCACGCGAACCTGAGTCACCTTGATGCCGGCCCGACGGGCTGCCTCCGGGTTGCCGCCGACAGCATAGAGGTGTCGGCCGAACCTGGTGCGGTCGAGGATGAACGTGCCGACGAACAGAATTATCAGCGAGATCGGGATCACGTAGGGAACACCCATGATCGCCTTGACCGAGACCGAGCGGTTCAGGTTCAGCAGGAAGACAACGATGCCGAGGCCCACGGCGATGGCACCGACGCGGATCAGAAGCAGCGCCATCGGCCGGTTGGTAACGCCGGCCTTGGTGCGCCGCGTCCTGTCCCACATGCCCATTCCGAAGGCGACCGCTACGACGATGACAAGCATCACCCAGCCGGCCCACGGCTCCATGCTGTCGTTCATGATCGACAGCACCTGGGGTGTCTCGACGCGGTAAAGTCCACCCTCGCCGAGCAATACGAGCTGCAGACCCTGCAGGCCGAGGAAGAGGCCCAGGGTGACCACGAATGACGGCACTCCGATCTTGGCAACGAAGAAGCCGATCAGGCTGCCGATGGCGACGCCGACGACGAACGAGATGACGATGGCGGTCACCCACTCGAACTTGTACGTGTTCACCAGCAGCACGAAGACGCCGGCGGCAACGCCGGAGGTGACGCCGGCCGACAGGTCGATCTCCGCGATCAGGATGACGAACACGAGTGCCATCGAGAGCATCATCAGAGTGCCGGCCTGCTGGAACAGGTTGGCCATGTTGAGCGTCGTCAGGAAGTACGGGTTCAGATTCGCGAACAGGATGCTCAGGACGAGAAAGCCGCCAATGGCCGGGAGAGAACCCATGTCGCCGCCGCGGACGCGAGAGATGTAGCCCGAGAACTGATCGCGAACGGAGCCCTCCTGGCCGGTGCCGATGATGGTCACGGCAAGGTTTGACGTCGTTGTCGTGGTGACGCGGGAGGATCGTTCGGTTTTGGCACCGTCTGTATTGATGGGGGTGGTCATGCTGTTGCTCCCTCGAAGGCCTTGCTACCGGTGATGTACCCGATGATGTCGGAGTTGTTGGTCTCGCCGATCTCGAGGTTTGCGACCATCTGCCCGAGATAGAGCACGCTGATGTAGTCCGCGACCTGAAAAACGTCGACCAGGTTGTGACTGATGATGATGACCGCGACGCCGGAGTCTGCGAGCCGGCGAACGAGGTGCAGGACCTGCTCGGTCTGGGCCACGCCGAGGGCGGCGGTGGGCTCGTCCAGAATGACGACCTTGGCCTTCTTCAGCACACTGCGGGCAATCGCGACCGTCTGGCGCTGGCCACCGGAGAGGGACGAAACCTTCTGCCGCACGCTCTTGACTGTTCGAACGGAGAGGGACTGCAACGTCTCGGCGGCTTCCCGCTCCATGACGCCTTCCTCGAGCGTGCCCAGTCCCGTCTCTTCGCGACCGAGAAACATGTTCTGCACGATGTCGAGGTTCTCGCACAGGGCGAGGTCTTGATAGACGACCTCGATGCCGAGGCTGGAGGCGTCCCGGGGGCTGTGCAGGGTGACAACCTCACCGTTGAACTTCACGACGCCGCCGTCGTAGGCCTGCACTCCGGCCAAGCCTTTGATCAGAGTCGATTTTCCGGCGCCGTTGTCGCCGACGAGAGCGGTGACCTTGCCGGCATACGCGGCCAGGGAAACCCCCTTCAGCACGTCAACAGGGCCGAAGCTCTTTGTCACGCCGGTCAGTTCGATGACGGGGATTTGATCTGCGGGAATGGTCATGGCAGATTCCTCACCTTTCTTTGGCACTTCCTCGTGCCACGCACGCCCAGGCGGTTGATGACCGGGCTTCCTGAAAAACAGATTGAAAGGCTCTGCGCCGATGTCAGCTGACGATCGGCGCAGAGCCCTTCAGATTCTTATTGGTGCAGTGTTGTTGACTACTTGACTGCGTACTTTGTGCACATGGCCTTGAGGGCCGCGGTGCAGATGTCTGCCGCCTTGGCATCTCCGGCCGTGACGACCTTCACAACATCGGCCGCGCCGATGAGAACGGGCGTTACAGCAACATACGGCGTGCCATCGGCGAGCTTCATATCGACCATCGGGGTCTCACCGTTGAGCAGCTTGATCGCCAGGTCGGTTGCGGCCGTGGCCTCGAGCTTGAACGGCTTGTAGACCGTGGCGGTCTGCTTGCCCAGAAGAACGTTCTGCAGGCCACCGATTGAGGCGTCCTGTCCGGAGACCGGGAGGGTCTTGCCGTTCTTGTCCAGAACCGTGATCACCGAGGCGGCGTTGGAGTCGTTGGCGACCCAGACGGCGTCGATGACGCCAGCCTGAGCCGTGTAGGCCTGCTCGAACGCGGTGCCGGCGGTGGGCGGGTCCCAGGTGCCGGGCGTGGAGAACACGGGAACGATTCCCGCGGCAGCCATGACCTTGTCAGCGCCATCGTGGAACATCGCGGCGTTTCCGTCGGACGGGTCGCCGCCAACGTAGACGACCTTGGCCATCTTCGGGTCCTTGCCAGCGGCCTTCAGGCCGTCAAGGATCGACTGGCCCTCGAGGGCGCCGACCTTGGCGTTGTCGAAGGAGACGTAGTAATCGGCTCCGGAGATGGGGCGGTCATACGCGATGACGGGGATACCCTGCTTCTTGGCCTTGGCGGCGACGGCGATGCCGGCTCCGTTGTAGTCCACGAGGATCATGACGTTGCAGCCCTTGGTCAGCTGCTGGTCGGCGATCGTTGCGTACTTGTTCTTGTCGCCCTGAGCGTTCTGAACGTCGGCGGTGAAGCCGGCGGCCTCGAAGCCAGACGTCAGAGCCGGCCGGTCGCCGTTTTCCCACCGGGTGCTCGACGTGGCGTCGGGCAGGATCACGCAGGCTCGCTTTGCAGCCGCTGCTGCCGTGGAGGCGGTCGTCGTGGCGGCCGAAGAACAGCCTGCCAACAACATTACAGACGCTGCCGCAACGGCAGCGATAGAGATGAACGAAGTCTTCTTCACTTCAGAACCTGTTTCTATTTCACTGTGAATCTCGAGGCGTACCTCGAAAAATCCCCTCATCGTCGAGCAGGATTAATTGATCATGATCCTAAAAGTTGTCAGTCACAACTTAAAAAGGGTGAATTAGATAACGATTGAATCAAGGTCTATCCGGGGCTTGTTTTTCACCCTGAGACGGGGGTGTAAATTGCCGTGTACCGGGCGTGTCGCGCCTCTGCGCACAACGCTCGGATGACTAAAACGGTGCCGATTCGAGGGCCCACGGACAATTGGCGACGAGGTCAGTCTCTCACCGTGGGGGCGTGCGATCTCAGCCGAGGCAGCGGGCATCCGTCACTGAAATTCTGTCGGGGTTTCCGCTGACCGCGAGTTCCACCAGTGCCGTCTCCCCTGCCGCCAGGCCGGCCGTCGATCCCTCGACACTGCCGAGAGATGCGGCTGCGCGCAGCAGGGTGCCAAGGATGCGCACCCCGGTCGAACAGTCGGCCCGCACCCGCACCTCGAGATGCACACAGCTTGCGGTGCTGCAGGGCGCGTCGACCAGGCGGTAGTAGACGCCGTTTTGTCCCCTGCTGAACCCCGCGGCCTCGGCCGCCGAGTCTGCCGCGGCATCGGCGGCCACCTCGGCGGCGTAGCGATCCGAGTTCACGCGATCGGCCGCGACTTTCAGCGCCGTCGACGTGCGGGCGTCCGCCCGATGGGCCGCATCCTGAACCGCGCTGGAGTGGGCGGTTTGGGCGGTGGTGAGTTCCGACATGCTCCAGAAAAGGATCGAGGCACCGGATGCTGCCAGCACCGTCCCGAGAATCACCAACGACGCCACGGCTCGCACCGAGAAGGTAACCCGGCGGCGTTCCCGGCTCACGAATTCACCTCGATGAATCTGGTATCGGCATTGAGATGATTGGCATCGATGAGGTTCAACATGCCCACAATGCCGCCGGCCAGGCCGGCGAGGCCAAGGACGATCGCCAGTAGCAGCCACGGCATCGGCCTGAATCTGGGTCGCATTCTCCTCATCGGCGTCATGGTCTCAGGCCAAGGCGAACACGAGGTGAACTGGCCCGGCACCAGGGTGAGCAGCCACTATGTTGACAGGCTCGGCATGACAACCACGACACTACCCGGCGGTGCGATGCCCTGATCGACTCGCTCGCCGAGCAGGGCATCGCCTACGTTCCCTGCTTCCCGCGTGGCAGTTTCACCCCGCTGCATTCGGATGTGCTCAGCCAGGTGGCGGCCCGGCTTCTGTCAACGCCGACGGCCGTGGCGCTGGTTTGGCTGTTGCACCGCTGGCCTTTCGCTTGCAAGCGGCGACATCGAGGAGCTCAACACCATCTCCGGCTGATCGGGCGACCTCTCATAGCCGGCGCACAGCATGCTTACGGGAAAGCGAGCGGTCAGGTCAGTTAGTATCAGCGGCGGACAGAAAAGGAACGGCGTCACTATGACTTCGAACACGAGTAGCCGCGGGGCGAGCGCCCGGATGACCGGACAGTTGCGCCATGCCCGCCGCCATGCGCATCCGGTCAGGGCGATCTTGACGATCGCCGCTGTGGCGCTGATCGTCACCGCGGTCAGTTCGACGTCTGTCGCCGCCATCGCGATCTGGGAGACGGCCAGTCACATCAAGGCCGGCGTGCACCTCGCCTCGACCGGAGGCGACGTCGTCGCACCCGGGATCGGCGCTGCAGAGGGCGAGATAAATGTGCTCCTCGCCGGCACCGATACCCGCACCGGCCAGGGCGGGGAATTTGCGAGCAAAGACCAGCTTGCGGGAAGCTCCGGCGCCGGCAGCAACGACGTCACCATGGTCTTGCACATTCCCAAAGACCACAGTAGCGCGACCGTCATCAGCATCCCCCGAGACCTGATCACGCCCGTTCCCGCGTGCCCCGATCCGACCGGGGGCACCTTCTCGGCCAGAAGCGGCGCCATGTTCAATACCACCCTGTCCGAGGGCGGCCTGCCCTGCGTGGTGCTCACCGCGGAGGCACTCACCGGCCTGAACATCGCCTACGCCGCGATTATCAACTTCGACGGCGTCATCGCGCTCTCCACCGCCGTCGGCGGCGTCGAGGTGTGCCTTGCCACCCCGATCAATGACATCTACACGAACCTGCACCTGGCGGCCGGCACCCAGAACATCATCGGCACCGACGCCCTGGCGTTCGTGCGCACCCGTCACGGCGTCGGGGACGGCAGCGACCTGGGACGCATCAGCAACCAGCAGGTCTTCCTGTCAGCACTGCTGCGCAAGATGACCAGCGCCGGTGTCCTGAGCGATCCCGTCACCCTGTATTCCCTTGCCAACGCGGCTGTGCAGAACATCACCCCGTCCGACACACTCAGCAACCCGATCTCGGCCGTCGCCATCGCCATGGCCCTGAAAGACATCAGCCTCAGCAAGATCGTCTTCTTGCAATACCCGGCGGTCTCCGACCCTGAAGACCCCAACCGGGTCATCCCCGACGCACGGGCGGTCAAGACCCTGGATGCCGCCCTCAAGGCCGGCGAGCAGGTTCAGCTGACCGGCACGGTCGGCGTCGGCGCCGTCGCGGCAACACCCGCGCCAACGGCGACCCCCTCGGCCGACCCGACGGCGACACCGACACCAACCCCGACCTCGGCCGACTCGGCCTCAGCCACCGCGATTCCTACGGCAACCCCGCTGCCCACCGACGTGGTACTTCCGTCTACCGTCAGCGGCCAGACGGCCGACGCCGCGACCTGCTCCAAGGGCAACAACTAAGAGTCCATGAGCGATGCCGCCCGAGGTCGCTACGAATGAGCCCACTCAGTCACAGCGTGGGTTCCGTCGCCGCCGGTGAGTTCCTTGACCTGGGGGCCACCCTCCTCGCCCCGCGATGATTAAGCAAGAAAACCCTTGGTTTCCTAAGAAACTCAAGGGTTTTTCACGCTGACGCTTTGGCTAGTGCGACTGCTGGGGTACCTGGACTCGAACCAAGAACAAAAGAATCAGAATCTTCCGTGTTGCCAATTACACCATACCCCAAGGCTCAAAACCGAAGTCCTGACCGAGAGCCAACACTAGCCTACAGAAGCCCTCTCATCAAACCGAGATGGACAGTCCCGGCATGATCTACAGCGGGCCGATCAGATAGCGGTTCATGACCGCAGCGCAGCGCGCGCCCTCCCCCGCGGCGACGATCAGCTGGTGTGGACCGCGCGGCGAGAGGTCGCCGGCGACGAAGATGCCGGGGGCGCTCGTCACCCCATCCGCATTCTTCTCCACCAGCCCGTTCGGCAGCAGGTTGACGCCGAGACCCTCGATGAAGCCGAGGTTGGTCTCCCAGCGCGGGCGCACGAAACCGCCGGTGCGGGCGACCGTCTCGCCATCCGCCAGCCGAACGCCGGTTACGCCCGTGCGGTCGCCCACAACGTCGTCGATCGCTCGCCGCTCTACGCGGATGCCCCGCGCGAGCAACGCTTGCTCGTCGGCCGCCGAAATCGTGCCGACCCCGTTCGTGAATACGATCAGGTCGCTCGACCACTGGGAGATCAGCAGCGCCCGCTCGGCCAGGTCGTCGCTCTCGCCGATCAGCAGCACGGGCTCGTCGGAGTTCTCCCACCCGTCGCACTCGATACAGCTGTGCAGGCTCGTGCCGTAGAACGCCCGCACGCTGGGCAGGGCCGGCAGCGTCTCGGTCAGGCCGGTCGCCAGCAAGACGCTTGCCGTGGTCACGCGCCTATTAGCGGCACCGCGGATGCCCTTGGCCACCACTTCAAAGACAGGCAGGGTCTCTGAGACTCCCGCCGGCACGAGTGTGACCGACTGAACCATCGCCTGGTGGAACTCCGCCGATGGGTAGGCCTCGAACTCCTCGCGACCCTTTCGCCGGAGCTCGAGAGGAGCAATGCCGTCCTGGGAGAGATAGCCGTGCGACTGCAGGGTCGCCGAGTGGCGCGGCCGGTTGCTGTCGAGCATGAGCACCCGGCGGCGCGCCCGCACGAGGTTCAGCCCCGCGGAAAGACCCGCGGGACCTGCCCCGATGATGACTACGTCGTAGTGCTGCGTGCTGTCGCGTTCAGTCAGTGCGTCTTGCTGTCGGGCGTCCCCGGATAAGCTCTCGGCCACAGGCTATTTGGTCTCCGACTCAGCGGCGGGCTCGCCGTCAACGATCTTGGTGGCGAGACGGTCGAGGCGCAGCAGGGTCTCGGCCTTGCCCAGCAGCTCGAACGACTCGAACAGCGGCGGTGAGATCTTGCGACCGGATGCCGCGACGCGAAGCGGCCCGTAGGCCACCCGCGGCTTCAGTTCGAGGCCCTCGATGAGCGCCGCCTGAAGTGCGGCCTGAATGGCAGCGGCATTCCAAGCAGATTCGGGCAGGGCACTAAGCGCCTCCAGCGAAGTCTCAAGCACCAGCTCGGTGTTCGCCGGCAGTGAAGAGATGGCGTCGCCCGCATACAGCAGGTCGGCGCCCTCGGTGAAGAGGAAGCCGAGCATGGCCGGAGCCTCGCCCAGCAGGGCCATCCGCTCCTGCACGAGCGGAGCTGCATCCAGCAGCAACTGCAGCTGTTCGTCGGACAACGGCTCGGAGAACACCTCGGCGTCGACGAGGTAGGGGATCGTGCGGGCCGCGAATTCCTCGACGGGGAGCAGGCGAATGTGGTCGGCGTTGATCGACTCGGCCTTCTTCAGATCGAAGCGGGCAGGGTTCGGGTTCACATTCGCGACGTCGAACGCCCCGATGAGCTCCTCGATCGAGAACACATCGCGGTCGTTGGTGAGTGACCAGCCGAGCAGCGCCAGGTAGTTGACTAGGCCCTCGGGGATGAAACCGCGGTCGCGGTGTAGGAAGAGGTTCGACTCCGGATCGCGCTTGGAGAGCTTCTTGTTGCCCTCGCCCATGACGTAGGGCAGATGGCCGAACTGCGGGATCCACTCGGCGACACCGATGTCGATCAACGCGTGGTAGAGCGCGATCTGGCGGGGCGTAGACGACAGCAGATCCTCGCCGCGCAGCACGTGGGTGACCCGCATGAGGGCATCGTCGACCGGGTTGACCAGCGTGTAGAGCGGGGCACCGTTCGGGCGCACGAGAACGAAGTCGGTGAAGGATCCCGCGGGGAACGTGATGTCGCCGCGCACGAGGTCGCTGAACGAGAGCTCAGTGTCGGGCACCTGCAGGCGGAGCGCGGGTGCACGTCCCTCGGCACGGAACGCAGCCCGCTGCTCCTCGGTAAGGGTGCGGTCGAAGTTGTCGTAGCCGAGCTGCTTGGCCCGTCCTGCGGCCTCGTTGCGGTCGTCGATCTCCTCCGCGGTCGAGTAGCTCTCATAGAGGTGGCCGGCGGCGGTCAGCTTCTCGATGACCTCGGTGTAGATGTCGGTGCGCTCGCTCTGGCGGTACGGGGCGTGCGGGCCGCCGGTCTCGACGCCCTCGTCCCAGTCGATGCGCATCCAGCGCAGCGCCTCGATCAGCTGCTCGTAGCTCTCCTGGGAATCGCGCGCAGCATCCGTGTCTTCGATGCGGAAGATCATCTTGCCGCCCGTGTGCCGAGCATAGGCCCAGTTGAACAGCGCCGTTCGGATCAGGCCGACGTGCGGCGTTCCGGTGGGCGACGGGCAGAATCGAACGCGAACGTCGATGCCGGAGGCGGTGGACACGGGGTAGTGCGAGGAGTCATTCATACCTGCCTGATTCTAACGGCTCGGCGCACGCACTCCCTGAGCGAGTGGGGCACGCCGAGCGGCGTCACACGGCTACTCAGTAGGCGCGGTTCTTGGCCGGGTTCACAAGCGCGCCGATTCCCTCGATCGAGATGGATACCTGCTGGCCATCGACGAAGGGGCCAACGCCCGCGGGCGTTCCGGTGAGGATGACGTCACCGGGCAATAGCGTCCAGACAGTGGAGGCGAAGGCGATGATGTCGGGAATCGAGTTGATCAGCTGCGACGTGTTGCCCGACTGCATCAGCACGCCGTCGACACGGGTCTCGATGGCGGCGTTCGCGAAATCGAACTCGGTCTCGATCACAGGGCCGAGGGGGCAGAAGGTGTCATACCCCTTGGCCCTGGCCCACTGCCCATCCGCCTTCTGGATGTCGCGGGCCGTGACGTCGTTGGCGATCGTGTAGCCGAAGACGACCTGCGCGAAGTCCTCGGGGCGCACCCGGCGGGCGACGGCGCCGATGACGATCGCAAGCTCGCCCTCGAACTCGACCTGATTGCTCTCGGGCGGCAGCATGATGGTGTCGCCGGGGCCGATGACCGACGTGTTCGGCTTCAAAAAGATCAGGGGCGTGGTTGGCGGCGTGCCACCCATCTCGGCGGCGTGCTCGGCATAGTTCTTGCCGACGCCGACGACCTTGGAGCGCGGGATCACCGGCGCAAGCAGCGTTGCCTCAGCCAGTGGAACCCGCTCGCCCGTCGGGTCGTAGCCGGCGAACATCGGGTCACCCTTCAGGACCACCAGTTCGTCGTCGTCGACAATGCCGAATCGGGGGTCGCCGCCTATGGAGAATCGCGCTATTTTCACTGTTTCAGCCTACTGTTAGGCCCTGAGCGGCAAGACCCGTCACACTTGGACGGGAATTTCGTCGCTACGCTATCGACTATCGAAAACAAGAAAGCAGAACATTGACTGATTACGTCTTCGGCGGCCCCGCCGACATCGACCGCGCCATCGCCCTGCTGGTCAACCTCGACGAGGCGCAGACGAACGCCATGGCGATCCTTGAGATCGACGCGGCCCTCGACGAGCTTGAGGCCGAGTTCGAGAGGTGCCAGGCCGATGCGGCCTATGTGCCAGACAAGGACTTCGTCGCGACCCTGAGCGGCTACCTGGCCTGGGCCGACGACAAAGAGAACCCCAAGCTCAAGTAGCAGGCTGCGTGGGGGGCGGCCGGGGCCTACTCGGCGTCGAGCCGGGTAAGCCAGCCGTGGCGGTCTTCGATCCGGCCGTACTGAATGTCGGTGAGCTCCTGGCGGATCGACATCGTGAACTCGCCGGCCGGCGCATCCGCACTTCCGATCTCAAATTCGGGGCCCAGGAGGCGCGCGATCGGGGTCACCACCGCGGCGGTGCCGCAGGCGAACATCTCGACGATGTCGCCGGTGGCGACGCCCTCGCGCCACTCGTCGATCGAGACCTGGCGATGTTCCACACAGTGTCCACGGTCCTTGGCGAGCTGGATGATGCTGTCCCGGGTGACGCCCGAGAGGATACTGCTGGAGTCGGGGGTGACAAGTGTGCCGTCCTTGTAGACGAGGAAGACGTTCATGCCGCCGAGCTCCTCGACGTACTTGCCCTCGGCCGAGTCCAGGAAGAGAACCTGGGCGCAGCCCTTCTCATAGGCCTCCGCCTGGGGCAGCAGACTCGAGGCGTAGTTGCCGCCGGTCTTGGCCGCTCCCGTGCCACCGCGACCCGCACGGGCGAAGTCCGTCGACAGCCAGATCGAGACAGGGGCGACTCCCCCGGTGAAGTAGGCGCCGGCCGGGCTGGCGATGACGTAGTAGCCCACCTTCTGTGCGGCCCGAACGCCGAGGAAGCTCTCGTTCGCGATCATGAACGGCCGAATGTACAGGCTGGTCTCCCCACCGGTGGGAACCCACTGGCCGTCGGCCGCGATGAGCTCGCGCAACGACTGCACGAAGTCCGCGGTCGAGAGCTCGGGCAGGGCGAGGCGGCGGGCTGAGCGCTGCAGCCGCGCGGCGTTCGCCTCGGGGCGGAAGGTCCAGATGGAGCCGTTGGCGTGCCGATAGGCCTTCAGGCCCTCGAAGATCTCTTGGGCGTAGTGCAGAACGCTGGCCGCGGGGTCGAGCATCAGCGGGCCGTAGGGGATGACCTGCGCGTCGTGCCAGCCGGCGGCGAGCGTCCAGTCGATCGAGACCATATGGTCGGTGAAGTGTCTGCCGAAACCGGGGTCGGCCAGAATCGTCTCGCGCTCGAGCTCGGCCCGCATCCGCTCAGATGGTGTCAGGGCGAAGGTGAGCGGAAATGTGTCGATGTCTTGGGTCTGGTCGTTGCTGGGTGACGCTGCCTGTGCTGCCATGACGGGGGTGTCCTTGGTCCTGAAAGGGTCAGTTGCTGAAAGGGGTCAGTGGGAGCCGAGGGAGAGGGCGCGCGCGATGGCGTGGCCGATCTCGGCGGTGCTGCGTGGGGCTGCAGCGGAGCGGGCGGCGATGTCGGCGACGACCGCAGTGCGAACCTGGGCCGCGGCGATGGGCAGCCCCAGGTTCTCCAGAAGCATCGCGACCGAGAGTATCGCGGCGGTCGGGTCGGCCTTCTGCTGGCCCGCGATATCGGGGGCCGAGCCGTGCACCGGCTCGAACATGCTCGGGAATGCGCCGCTCGGGTTGATATTCCCGGAGGCTGCGAGTCCGATGCCGCCGCTGATGGCGCCGGCCAGGTCGGTCAGGATGTCGCCGAAGAGGTTGTCGGTCACGATCACGTCGAACCGCGACGGCTGGGTGACGAGGAAGATGGTGGCCGCGTCGACGTGCAGGTAGTCCACCGCGACATCCGGATGCTCGGCCGCGACCTCGTTTGCGATGCGCTGCCAGAGGCTGCCGGAGAACACGAGCACGTTCGTCTTGTGCACGAGGGTCAGCTTCTTCGCCGGCCGGGACTCGGCCAGCTCGAACGCGAAGCGCACGACGCGCTCGACGCCGAAGGCCGTGTTGACCGAGACCTCATTGGCTATCTCGTGCGGGGTACCGGCGCGGATAGCCCCGCCGTTGCCGACGTACGGCCCCTCGGTGCCCTCACGCACGACGACGAAGTCGACCTTGCCCGGGTTCGCCAGCGGGCTGGGCACACCGGGATAGATCGTGGTGGGGCGCAGGTTCACATAGTGGTCGAGAGTGAATCGCAGCTTGAGCAGCAGGCCCCGCTCGATGTTGGCATTCTTCAGCCGAGGGTCGCCGGGTACACCGCCGACTGCGCCGAGCAGGATGGCGTCATGGCCTGAGATGCTCGCGAGATCTTCGTCGGTAAGCACGTCACCCGTTTCCAGGAAGCGTGCTGCTCCGAGAGAGAAATGGGTTTTTTCGATCGTGACGTCCGTTGCTGCCGTGACGGCATCCAGCACCTTGATGGCCTCGGCAATGACCTCGGGCCCAATCCCGTCTCCGGGAATTACGGCGAGTGCAATGGTACGGCTCATGGTGCTCCTGCGTTGGAAGGTTATGGCAATGCCTCTAGGTTACCGGCCATCCCGCAGGGTACTTGCGCGCACCCTGCGTGGCTGTTCTAGGACCGCGCGCGACGCAGTGCGAACAGCGCCATACCCACGGCCAACACCATCAGGACGACGCCGATACCGCTGGTGAGAACGACGCCGCTGTCGAAGGCGTGCCGTGCCGACTCCAGCAGCTGCGGCCCGAGGGGATCGCCCACACTGCGTGCGACCGAGACGGCGCCGCCCAGGGTCTGGGACGCGGCATCCGCCTGTTCGGCGCTGATTCCGGTCGGAACCTGGATGCCCGACGAATAGCTCGCCGTGAGGATAGAGCCGAGCACCGCTGTGCCTAAGACAGCACCGAGTTCGTAGGAGGTCTCGGACACGCCGGACGCAGCTCCCGCCTTGGCCGGGGGAACGGCGGCGATGATGAGGTCATTGGAGATCGTCTCCGCCGCCCCGATGCCAAGACCCAGCACCGCGAACGCGATGGCCAGGGTGGCGGCCGAGGCGTTCTGCCCGGTGATCATGACGATGAAGTAGCCGGCGCCGCCGAGGCCAAGGCCCGCCGCGACAACGAAGCCCGGCCGCACAGAGCGCACGACCCGCACCACGCCGAGGCCGGAGATGACCATCACGACCAGACCGGGAACGAGCGCGTAGGCGGCGTTGAGTGGACTCAGACCGAGCACGAGCTGCAGGTGCTGGCTGGCGAAGAACAGGAAGCCAACGAGGGAGAACACGCTGACGAGGTTGATCAGCACGGCGCCGCTGAAGACTCGGTTCTCGAACAGCCGCATGTCGAGCATCGGGTTCTCGCGGCCCAACTGGCGGCGCACGAACAGCACGCCGGCCGCAACTCCGGCGGCGACAAGCACAATCTCGATCGGCTGGAAGCCCTCGGTGGCGAACTGCTTGATCGCAAACACCAGGGGAACGAGCGTGATCATCGAGAGCGCAATGCTGATCGGATCGATCTTGCCCGGGTTGGGATCCTTCGACTCGGGGATCAGGAACGGCGCAAAGATGAGCAGCGGCAGCAGCACAGGAACGGCGACGAGAAACACGGAGCCCCACCAGAAATGCTCCAGCAGGATCCCGCCGACGATCGGTCCTAGGGCAGCGCCCGCGGCAAAGCCCGAGGCCCAGATCGCAATGGCGAGGCGGCGCTGCTCGCGATTGATGAAGATCGATCGCAGCAGCGACAGGGTCGAAGGCATCAGCATGGCACCGAAGAAGCCGAGGCCCACGCGGGCCAGAATCAGCATCTCGGCGCTCGGCACGAAAGCCGCTCCGATGGAGACGAGGCCGAAGCCGGTCGCGCCGATCAGGAGCATCCGACGGCGGCCCCAGCGGTCGCCCAGGCTTCCCATGGCGACCAGCAGTCCGGCAAGCACGAGCGGGTAGGCGTCGACGATCCAGAGCTGGGCGGCGGCACTCGGCGCCAGCGACTCGGCAATCACGGGCAGCGCGAAGCTCAGTACGGTGTTGTCGACCGAGACGAGCAGCACCGGCAGCATCAGCACGACGAGTGCGAGCCACTGCTTGGTGTGGGCGCGCCCGTCGCCTATCGGGGGTGTTCCTGCGTTTCGGTTGTCGGTGTTCACGTGCTTGAGGATTGCCATTGCTATCGATGTCTATTCAGTCTCTGTGCGCGGAAACCGCCGCGCATTTCCCACTATACCGTCCAGCCGGTACAGTAAAGCAACACGGTTTCCGTTTTCAGGCAGTAGCCGCGCGCAACCGCCCTGCCGGCTCGGCGGCGGCTACTGCCTGAAAACGGAGTCGACGACACAAGGATTGGGCATGGCTCAGAGCTAATGACTGCCACCGAGAAGACACCGGCGATCGGTACCCGCGACCGCATTCTGGATGCGTACGAGACGCTGCTCGGCGAGAACGGTGAACGCGCCGCGACCCTGGATGCCGTGGCCGGTGTCGCCGGGGTGTCCAAGGGCGGCCTGCTGTACCACTTCGGCTCGAAAGACGCGCTGATCGACGGCGTCCTGGCTCGTCTCGAGGAGATGGTGGTGCTGGATGTCGCCGACATCCGCTCGTCGGAGGCAGGGCCCGTGGCGCACCTCATCCGCACATCCACTGCCACCGGCAGCGCGCTCGACCGCGCGCTCGTCGCCGCCTCCCGCCTCGCGCAGGCATCAAACTCCCGGGCCCGGCAGGCGCTGCGCACGGCGAACGACGCCTGGTACGACGTGGTACTCGAGACCGTCGGCGACCCGATACTCGCCCGCACGATCATGCTGATCAGCGATGGCCTCTGCTACGGCTCGGCCTTCTTCCCGACG
>JBBATW010000009.1:0-53151 GCA_040398585.1 Agreia sp. | reverse complement strand
CCAGAAGCGGATGCTGCTGCTGCCCCGCACACCCCGCACGAGCCCGACCTCGAGGCGATCATCGCCCTCCTCGCGAACCTGACGGCAATCCCCGCTCGGCCCGGTGCTACATCTCGGTGATGTCGATCTCCTGCAGGGTGTCGGCGTCAATCGCGACGCGCAGCGACTCGAGCAGCGTATCGGGGGCCGGGGAGTCGACGGTCAGCACGCTGAGCGCCTTGCCGCCGGCGGACTTGCGGGCGATCTGCATTCCGGCGATGTTGATATTGGCGTCGCCGAACTCCTTGCCGTAGATCGCGACGATGCCGGGGCGGTCGACGTAGGTCATCACGATCAGGTGCTCCGCGAACGGCACCTCGACGTCATAGCCGTTGATCTCGACGATCTTCTCTATCTGCTTGGTGCCGGTGAGCGTGCCCGAGACGGAGATCTGCGAGCCGTCGCTCAGGGCGCCGGTCAGCGTGATCACGTTGCGGTACTCCTCGGAGACCGACTCGGTGATGAGGCGAACGGCGACGCCGCGCTGCTCCGCGAGCAACGGCGCGTTCACGTATGACACGGTCTCGCTGACGACGTTCGTGAAGATGCCCTTGAGGGCCGCGAGCTTGAGCACGCTGACGTCGTAGTTGGTCAGCTCGCCGCGCACCACGATGTCGACGCTGGTCAGCGGGCTGTGGCCGAGGCCGGAGAAGACCTGGCCGAGCTTCTCCACCAGCGGGATGCCGGGGCGCACGTACGGGTCGATGACGCCGCCCGCGACGTTGACCGCGTCGGGCACGAGCTCTCCCGAGAGCGCGAGGCGCACACTCTTGGCGACTGAGACGCCCGCCTTCTCCTGGGCCTCGTCGGTGGAGGCGCCCAGGTGCGGGGTCACGATCACGTTCGGCAGGGCGAGCAGCGGCGAGCCGGTGGGCGGCTCGGAGACGAAAACGTCGAGGCCGGCGCCCGCGATCTCGCCGGCGACGAGGGCGCGGTAGAGGGCATCCTCATCGATGAGTCCACCGCGGGCGACATTGACGATGAAGGCCGTGGGCTTCATCAGCGCGAGCTGGGAGTCGCTGATCATGCCCGTCGTCTCGGGGGTCTTCGGCATGTGAATCGTGATGAAGTCGCTCTGCGCGAGCAGCTCGTCGAGCGTCAGCAACGTCACGCCGAGCTGCTGGGCCCGTGCGGAGGTGATGTACGGGTCGAAGGCGACGACGTTCGTGCCGAAGGCCTGCATGCGCGCGGTGATCAGCGCGCCGATGCGGCCGAGACCGATGATGCCGACCGTCTTCTCGTAGAGTTCGACGCCCGTGTAGGCGCTGCGCTTCCATTTGCCGTCGGCAAGAGCGGCGTGGGCGGCCGGGATGTGCCGGGCGAGGCTCAGGATGTGACCCACGGTCAGTTCGGCAGCCGAGATGATATTCGAGGTCGGGGCGTTCACGACCATGACCCCGGCGGCCGTTGCGGCCTTGATGTCGACGTTGTCGAGGCCGACTCCGGCGCGGGCGACGACCTTCAGGCGGGGGGCAGCCGCGATGGCCTCGGCGTCGACCTTGGTGGCCGAGCGAACGAGAATCGCATCGGCAGTCGCCAGCGCCGCAAGCAGCGCCTCTCGGTCGGTGCCATCGACGGTGACCACGTCGAAGTCTGGCCCGAGAGCGTCAACGGTGGCGGGTGAGAGTTCTTCGGCGATTAGAACGACCGGCTTCGACACAGAGCGAATCCTTACCTAGTGCGGGGCAGCGTGGGAGATCCGCGTGATTTCGCGGCAAGGCCCATTTTAGGGCAGACCGGTACTGTCCCGAGCCACGCGGGCGTTGCCCTGGCCGACTCAACCCTGGAAGAAGACGACCACCACGAGCGAGTAGAGCGAGAGCGTCAGTGCGGCGATGACGGTCGACCCGGTCAGGAACACGACGGCCTTTGCCCAGCTGGGCAGGCGCCACGCAGTGGTCAGGCACAGGCCGAAGACCACGGCGGGCACACAGATCGCCCCGATCAGCACGAACCAGCGGATGCCGGACACGTCGCCGCCAAAATTCTGGACGTTGGAGACCAGGAGCGCGATTCCCCGCACGACGGCGTAGCCGAAGCCGAGGGCGAAGGTGATGATGACCGCCCAGCCGGAGAGCCCCTGGGATGCGATCCCGGTCGACGTCTCCGGCGTGGGGGGATTCTGAATCTTCTCGTTCATTCTGCGTCTCCTACTTGCCCAGAACGAAGGGCCATGGCACGAGCACGAAGGCTCCGAGCAACAGCCAGCCGACCCGGGAACGCGTGGTGCGGTTGCGGGTCAGCAGAAGCGCTGCCGTAAACCAGAGGGGAGCCGATGCGACGGCGAGGAATTGAACGATCTGATCGGTGACTTGAAATACGGATGCCGCGGCAATCTGGTTTCGCAGCACGTGTACGAGCCAGCCCAGTGTCTCGAGAAGGTAGACGCCGCCCAGGATGCCGTAGGAGATGAGCATCGCCGAACTCAGCTGGGCGGTGTCCTTCTCGATCGCGGCAAGGTAGACCTCGGCCGCGGCATCTTCGACCTCGTCCGAGATGTCGAGCGCAGAGGGCTCGGCAGGAGTGTCACCGTCCGCGTCCCGGGGGGACTCCGGTGCGACCGGCGCAGCCTTGGCCACCCGGGGCGCATTCGGTGTCGCCGGCGCCAGCGTCGGATCGTCGTCCCCGGCCCAGCTCAGGGCCTCGTCGTCTTTTTCCCGCGTCATGGCTCAAGGCTAACGGCATCAGCCTGGGTAGCTGAGCACCCGCTTCTCTCCGGCCGTCACGGCGAGCTGAAGCCGATTCTCGGCCGGCGGCATCGGGCAGTTGAAGAAGTCCGAGAATGCGCACGGCGGAATGTACGCCCGATTGAAGTCGAGGATTACGCTGCCGTCGGCATCGGGACGCACCTCGAGGAAGCGGCCCACATCGTAGGTGGTATCGCCCGTCGTGAAGTCCTGGAAGACGAGCTTCAGCCTGCTGGTCGGCTGCCAGGCCTCGGCCGGGTCATCGACGAAGGCCACGAGCCGCAGGCTCTTGCCCGAGATCACCACGTCGATGTCACCCGGAAGCAGCTGGTCGTGGGTGCGATCGCCGTCGGCCGTGTGCTGAATGCCGATTACCCTTCCGGGATCGGTGGCGGTGAATGTTCCGGTCACTACCCACGCCGGGTCGTAGTCATACGCCGAGATGCGGTCGAAGCTCTCCGCCCTGTCGTTGGCGGAGTCCCACACCCTGACGATGTACCCGCCGTCTACGGAGGGAAATACGGTACCGGTGACGGCCCCGCCGGCGCCGAAGGCGAGAGTCGATGGTGCGATGGCGTCAGAACCCACGACGTCGATGCTGGAATCCACCGCCTCGCCGTCGACCAGGATGCCGTCGCTGAATTGGGCGGTGACCTGCACTCCTGAGACACCCTCCGCCAGCGGCGCCCAGCGGCCCGGGATGCCGTCGATCTCGCACTCCCGATCGATGCGGGTCGTGCTCACCAATGCAAGGGGGCCGCGGCCCGAGGTCACATGAGTGTGCCGGGCCTGGCGAAATCGCAGGAAATCGGCCTCCGCCGCCGAGGTCGAGCCAGGGTCGAAGTTCTTAGTGATGTAGTCGGTCACCTCCCTATGGTGCCCTATCTCAGCGGCTGTTCTGACGCCGACGCCGAGAAACTGCCCCGAGCGAGAGTCCCCCGCGAAAATCCCGGCCTATACACAGCTCGGGTGGCTGTCAGTTGAGCCCCTCGATGCCAACTCGACAGTCCGTCAGGCAGAAGGCTGTGAAAAACGGCGCGGATGCCGAAGCATCCGCGCCGTTCAGGCACAACCGGTATTTCTGACTGATTAGCGGGCGGCAGAACCGTCTACGTAGTCGTTGTCGACCTGCTTCCAGGCGAAGAGCGCGCGAAGCTCCTTGCCCGTGGCCTCGATCGGGTGCTGGGCACCCTTCTCGCGCAGCGCCAGAAACTCGGGGGCTCCGGCGTCCTGGTCTTCGATGAAGCGCTTGGCGAAGGCACCGCTCTGGATGTCCGCAAGAACGGCCTTCATGTTCTCCTTGACGCTGGGGTCGATGACCCGCGGGCCCGAGACGTAGTCGCCGTACTCAGCGGTGTCGGAGATGCTCCAACGCTGCTTGGCGATGCCGCCCTCCCACATGAGGTCAACGATGAGCTTGAGCTCGTGCAACACCTCGAAGTAGGCGATCTGGGGCTGGTAGCCGGCCTCGATCAGGGTCTCGAAGCCGTACTGCACCAGCTGCGACGTTCCGCCACAGAGAACGGCCTGCTCGCCGAACAGGTCGGTCTCGGTCTCCTCGGTGAAGGTGGTCTTGATACCGCCGGCACGGAGGCCGCCGATCGCCTTGGAGTAGCTCCAGGCGAGCGCCCATGCCGAACCCGAGGCGTCGGCCTCAACGGCGACGATGACGGGAACGCCACGGCCTGCAGCGTACTCGCGGCGAACGGTGTGACCTGGGCCCTTGGGGGCGACGAGGATGACATCGACGTTCTCGGGGACGGTGATGTACCCGAAGCGGATGTTGAAGCCGTGGCCGAAGACCAGCGTCGAGCCGGGCTTGAGGTTGGGCGCGATCTCATCGCGATAGATGTGGCGCTGGAACTGGTCGGGTGCAAGCAGCACGATCACGTCGGCCCAGGCGGTGGCCTCGGCGACACTCTGGACGGTAAAGCCGGCCTCGGTGGCCTTGGCGATCGACTTGGAGCCTTCCTTGAGGCCGACTACGACCTCAACGCCGGAGTCGCGGAGGTTCAGGGCGTGGGCGTGACCCTGCGAGCCGTAGCCGACGACGGCCACCTTCTTGGCCTGGATCAGCGCCAGGTCGGCATCTGCGTCATAGAAGATTTCGGTCATTTTTTCGCTACTCCTTGTTGGGGTGGTTCTTGTGGGCTGGGCTGAGCGGACATGGCGACCCATCGTCACGCTCTGCCCCAGGTCATTGCTAGTTCTTGAAGACGCGCTCGGTGATGGATTTCGAGCCACGGCCGATCGCGAGCAGGCCCGACTGGGCGAGCTCCTTGATGCCGTAGGGTTCGATGACCCGCAGGAACGCGTTCGTCTTGCCGCTGTCGCCGGTGATCTCGATTACGAGGGCATCGGTGGCGACGTCGACGACGCGGGCGCGAAACAGGTTCACCGCCTCGAGCACGTGGGAGCGGGTGGTGTTGTCTACCCGCACCTTGACGAGCATGTGCTCACGGGTGACGGACTGCGACGGCTCGAGTTCGACAATCTTGATCACGTTGACCAGCTTGTTCAGCTGCTTGGTGACCTGTTCGAGCGGGAGGCCATCGACGTCGACAGCGACCGTGATCCGGGACAGCCCCTCGATCTCGCTCGAACCGACAGCGAGGCTCTCGATGTTGAAGCCGCGGCGAGCGAAGAGACCCGCAACCCGGGTCAACAGGCCCGGCTTGTCTTCGACGAGGAGGGAAAGAACGTGATGGCTCATGATTAGTCCTGTTCCCACTCGGGGGCGATCTCGCGGGCATGCTGCACGAACGAGTTGCTGACACCTTGAGGCACCATCGGCCACACCATCGCATCGCGGCTGACGATGAAGTCGATGACAACCGGGCGGTCGTTCGTCGATAGCGCCAGCTCAATGGCGGCGTCGATCTCCTCGACCTTGGTCACGCGGATGCCCAGGGCACCGTACGCGTCGGCCAGCTTCAGGAAGTCGGGCACCATGGCGGTGCCGTGGCCTGTGTTCAGGTCGGTGAAGGAGTGTCGGCCGTCATAGAACAGGCTCTGCCACTGGCGAACCATGCCGAGAGACGAGTTGTTGATGATCGCGACCTTGATCGGGATGTTGTTGATCGTGCAGGTGGCAAGCTCCTGGTTGGTCATCTGGAAGCAGCCGTCACCGTCGATCGCCCAGACGACCCGGTCGGGCTCGGCGACCTTCGCCCCCATGGCGGCGGGAACCGAGTAGCCCATGGTTCCGGCACCGCCCGAGTTCAGCCAGGCGTTCGGCCGCTCGTACTTGATGAACTGCGCGGCCCACATCTGGTGCTGGCCGACGCCAGAGGCATAAATGGCCTCAGGTCCCGTGAGCTCGCCGATTCGCTTGATCACGTACTGCGGGCTGAGCAGCCCGTCGTCGGGCTCGGTGTAGCCGAGCGGGAATGTCTCCCGAAGGCCGTCGAGGTACCTCCACCACTCGGTGATGTCGGCCTTCTCTCCCAACGCCACAAGGGCCTTGGAGAGGTCGGCGATAACGTCCTTGGCATCTCCCACGATCGGAACGTCGGCCATGCGGATCTTGCCGATCTCTGCGGGGTCGATGTCGACGTGCACTATCTTGGCGTTCGGCGCGAACTCGCTGACCTTGCCGGTCACGCGGTCGTCGAACCGGGCGCCGAGAGACACGATCAGGTCGCTCTCCTGCAGGGCGAGCACGGCCGGAACCGTGCCGTGCATGCCGGGCATGCCCAGGTTCTGCCTGTGCGAGTCTGGAAATGCTCCCCGGGCCATCAGGGTCGTCACGATCGGCGCGCCGGTCAGCTCGGCCAGCTCCAACAGCTCAGCGGATGCCTTCGCTCGGATCACGCCACCGCCGACGTAGAGAACAGGCTTCTCGGCGTCGCGCAGCATCTGGGCGGCGGCCTGCACCTGCTTGCCGTGTGCCTTCGTGATCGGGCGGTAGCCGGGCAGGTCGACCTTGGGGTTCCAGATGTAGGGCGCCGAGTTCTGCTGGCAGTCCTTGGTCACATCTACCAGCACCGGTCCCGGGCGCCCCGTGGAGGCGATGTGGTAGGCCGCGGCGAGCGTGGAGGCCACATCTTCCGGGCGGGTCACGAGGAAGGAGTGCTTGGTGATCGGCATGGTGATGCCGACGATGTCGACCTCCTGGAATGCATCCGTTCCCATTGACGTCGAGAAGACCTGACCGGTGATGCAGAGCAGGGGAACCGAGTCCATGTAGGCGTCGGCGATCGCCGTCACCAGGTTCGTGGCTCCGGGGCCGGACGTCGCGATTGCGACACCCACTCGACCGGTCGCCGAGGCGTAGCCCTCCGCGGCATGGCCGGCACCCTGCTCGTGGCGAACCAGAATGTGGCGAATAGTGGTTGACGCCATCAGCTCGTCGTAGAACGGCATGATGGCACCGCCGGGCAGGCCGAAAACGTCTGTCACACCGAGGTGCTCGAGCGAGCGCAGAATCGCGCCGGAGCCGGTCAGGATCTCCGGTTCTGGGCTGGGGCTACCGCCCGCGGGAGTTACGCCGGTGAGCGTGATGGCAGCGGCCAAGTCGGCCAAGGGGCGGGAAGACACGGGGGTTGCATCCGTGGGCATGGGATCAAATTCCTTGCTTGGTGGTTACGCCTTGAAGCCAAGGCGAGGTGCGCGAGTGATTCTGAGGGCGCGAAACTAGCCTGTGATGGCGCCGACTGCTGCCGACTGAACAAGCTTGGAGTATTTCGCGAGAACGCCACGGGTGTAGCGGGGGGCCAGCGGAGCCCAGCCTTCGCGGCGGGCGTCAAGCTCAGCGGGCTCAACCAGTAGGTCCAGGCTGCGAGCCGCGATATCGACCCGTATTAGATCACCATCGCGCACGAAGGCGATAGGACCTGCGTCCACCGCTTCGGGTGCTATGTGGCCGATACACAGTCCGGTTGTGCCGCCTGAGAACCTGCCGTCGGTCAATAGTAATACATCCTTGCCGAGCCCGGCTCCCTTGATGGCACCGGTGATGGCAAGCATCTCGCGCATGCCCGGTCCGCCCTTGGGGCCTTCATAGCGGATCACGACGACGTCGCCCGCGGCGATCTTGCCCTCCGTCAGGGCGTCCATCGCGGCGCGCTCTCGCTCGAACACCCGAGCAGGGCCGGTGAAGGTCTCGAGGTCGAAGCCGGCGGTCTTCACGACAGCTCCGTCGGGGGCCATCGAGCCGCGAAGCACGGTGATTCCGCCGCTGGCATGGATCGGGTTGTCGAGCGTGCGCAGCACCTCGCCATCGAGGGCCGGCGGGTTGATCTCGGCCAGGTTCTCGGCCATCGTCTTGCCGGTCACGGTCATGACGTCGCCGTGCAGGAGACCGGCGTCAAGCAGCGCCTTCATCACGACGGGAACGCCGCCCTGGCGGTCGACGTCGTTCATGACGTACTTGCCGAAGGGCTTCAGGTCGCCGATGTGCGGCACGCGGTCGGCGATGCGGTTGAAGTCGTCGAGGTTCAGCTCGACCTCGGCCTCGTGCGCGATCGCGAGCAGGTGCAGCACGGCGTTGGTGGAGCCGCCGAACGCCATGACGACGGCGATGGCGTTCTCGAACGCCTTCTTGGTCATGATGTCGCGGGCCGTTATGCCGAGGCGGATCAGGTTGACGACGGCCTCGCCGGATTTGTGGGCGTAGTAGTCACGGCGGCGGTCGGCGCTGGCAGGCGACGCGGAGCCGGGCAGGCTCATGCCGAGGGCCTCGGCCACGCTGGCCATGGTGTTGGCGGTGTACATGCCGCCACAGGCGCCCTCGCCGGGGCAGATGGCGCGCTCGATGCGGCCGAGGTCTTCCTCGCTCATCGTGCCGGCCTTGCAGGCGCCGATGGCCTCGAAGGCGTCGATGATCGTGACGGTCTTCTCGGTGCCGTCGGAGAGCTTGACCCAGCCGGGTGCGATCGATCCCGCATAGAGGAACACCGAGGCGAGGTTCAGTCGGGCTGCGGCCATCAGCATTCCGGGCAGGCTCTTGTCGCAGCCTGCGAGCAGCACTGAGCCGTCGAGGCGTTCGGCACTCATCACGACCTCGACGCTGTCGGCGATGACCTCCCGCGAGACGAGGGAGAAGTGCATGCCCTCGTGGCCCATGGAGATGCCGTCGGAGACGGAGATGGTGCCGAACTGCAGCGGGTAGCCCTGGGCTGCGTGCACGCCTTCCTTGGCGCCCTGTGCGAGCCGATCCAGCGACAGGTTGCAGGGGGTGACCTCGCTCCATGAACTTGCGACGCCGATCTGGGGCTTATCCCAGTCGTCGTCTCCCATTCCTACGGCGCGGAGCATTCCCCGTGAGGCTGCTTTTTCGATTCCGTCTGTGACGTCGCGACTCCGCGGCTTCATGTCAATTTCACCCATAAACAAGAGTTTAGAACCTACAGCGTGGGCGATTGGTACGCGTTCTCTCTGAATTCGGCCAGCTTCTCCAGCACGGCCGCGACATCCTCCGGCTCGGGCACACGGAACTCGGCGACGGTTTCCCCCGGGCCGCTCTTCAGCCCGAAGTCCGAGCCGCCCAGCGCCGCGAAGGCATCCTCATCGGTCACGTCGTCGCCCGCGTAGAGCACCGCGGTGGCCCCGGCGTAATCGCGCAGCCGGTTCAGGGCGTCCCCCTTGTTCGTGGTGCGCACCGAGAACTCGAGCACGTTTTTTCCTCGCCGAACGGTGAGGCCGACGAGTTCGGCGGATGCGACGGCGAGCGCCATTTCGTGAGCGTCGCGGGCATTGCCTGCCGATGCCAGCCGCGTGTGTACGGCAAACCCGGCAGGCTTCGCCTCGATCCAGACATGCTCGAATCTCTCTGCCACATCGTTCAGGAGCAGCCCGAGAACCTCGACCAGGCCGCGTTCGGCCTCATCGAGCGTCAGTGTCGTGTCGGGGGTGTCCAGCCGGGCCTCGATGCCGTGCGAGCCGAACAGCAGAACGTTGTCCGGCAGATCGGTGACCCGAATGAGGCTCTCCATCGCTCGACCGGAAACGAGGGCGACCCGGGTGTGCGGAACCCTGAGCAGTCGCAGCACGGCCTCCCTGGCCGCCGGAACGGCCCGGGCATCATCGGGAACATCCACCTCGGGTGCCAGAGTGCCGTCGAAATCGAGGGCCACGAGAAGCTGGGGCGTCTGACTCAGCTCGCGGAGCCTGCGGACCAAGGCGTCAGGCAGGCCGTTCACCGTCGGGGACCCCGACCGGGGGTCAGGTCCTCCAGTGCGGCGAGAAAAGACGATGACCAGCGCGCGACGTCGTGTTCCAGAACACGTTTCCGCAGCGACCGCATGCGTCTGGTGCGCTCACTCTTGGGCATCTGGATTGCCCGGAGAATAGCCTCCTTGAGCCCGTCGATATCGTGCGGGTTGACCAAGAGCGCGCTCTTCAGCTCATCAGCCGCCCCGGCGAACTCGCTCAGCACGAGCACACCGTCGTTGTCGAACCGGCTCGCCGCATACTCCTTGGCGACGAGGTTCATTCCGTCGCGGAGCGCCGTCACGAGCATCACGTCGCTCGCAAGATACAGGGCGACCATCTCCTCCCGCGGATGCGCACGGTGCAGATAGCTGATGGCCGTATGGCTGATCGTCGAGAAGTCGCCGTTGATGCGACCCACGGTGAGCTCGACCTCGTCACGGAGGAGTCGGTATGCCTCGACCCGTTCGCGGCTGGGGTTCGCGACCTGAACGAGGGTAACGTCCTCCACCGAGATCGAACCCTCGGCGAGGAGCTCGCCGTAGGCCTTGAGCCGGTGGCCGATGCCCTTGGTGTAGTCGAGGCGGTCGACGCCGAGCATGACCACCTTCGGGTTGCCGAGATCCTCCCGGATCTCCTTCGCCCGGGCCTCGACCCTGGGGCTGCGCGCAAGCTCCTCGAAGCTTCGCGCGTCGATCGAGATGGGGAAGTTCCGAGCGATCACCGTGCGAATGAGGGTGCCGTTCTTGGCCGTCGAGACTCTGTTGGAGCCGGTCATGTCGATGTTCGGGTCGAGAACGACGTCGATCGCGTGACCCCGGGTGGCATAGTTCGTGACGCGACGGACCGCGCGGGAGAAGTTGCCGGCATCCGCCGCCCGTTGGAAGCCGATGACATCGGCACCGAGAAGGCCCTCGATGATCTGTGTGCGCCAGGGCAGCTGGGAGAAGAGCCCATATGCGGGAAAGGGGATGTGGTTGAAAAAGCCGATCGTGAGGTCGGGCCGCTTCTCCCGAAGCATTTTGGGCATCAGTTGCAGTTGGTAGTCCTGGATCCAGACGGTGCCGCCCGCAGCCGTGACGAGGGCGGCGCGATCCGCAAAGCGCTGATTCACCCGAACGTAGGCGTTCCACCAGTCACGGTTGAACGTGGGTGGCGCGATGACATCGTGATAGAGCGGCCAGATCGTGTCGTTGCAGAAGCCCTCGTAGTAGAGCTCGATGTCCTCCTCGCTGAGGGTGACCGGAACGATCGAGATATGCTCGAGTTCGAACGGCTCGGTGCGGTCGTCCGCTATTCCGGCCCAACCGATCCACGCGCCGCCGGAGGCATCCATCACGGGCTCCATCGCGGTGACGAGTCCACCGGGAGACGCCCGCCAGCCGAAGGTTCCGTCCTCGTGGGCAACGCGATCGACGGGAAGACGATTCGAGACGACGACAAAGTCGTATTCACCGGTGGGGACGGCGCGTTCCCCGGCGGATGGATTGGGCTCTGTGACTGCGGAAATGATGCTCTCCGTTCGCCCGACCAATTGATTCGGCCGGGTAATCAGGCTACCAGCCGCCACTGCGGGGCCAGATAATTAGCCCGAAAGCAGAGAGGCGCCCTTGCATCCCCTGGCCTGATGATCGGGGCATCCGGTTTTCAGCTTGGCGGACTACGCTGACACAGATGATTCGCGTAGGCATGAGTACGTCGTGTGTGTACCCCCTCGGCGTCGAAGAAGGTTTCCGATTCGCCAAGCTGGCCGGCTTCGACGGTGTCGAGGTCATGGTCACCAATGACGCCAACACCCAGAGCGCCGAGCGTCTGCTCGAACTGTCGGCCCAGTTCGACCTGCCGATCATGTCGATCCATGCCCCGGTTCTGCTTCTGACCCACTTCGTCTGGGGCCGCGACCCCCAGATCAAGTTGGAGAAGTCGGCCGAGTTGGCCCGCGCTGTCGGTGCGAGTGCCGTCGTCGTTCACCCGCCCTTCCGCTGGCAGGCGGAGTACTCGACCAACTTCCTGCGCATCGTGCGGGAGACCGAGCAGGCATCCGGCATCGAGATCTGCGTGGAGAACATGTTTCCCTGGAAGGTGCGCGGCCGAAGCATGAAGGCCTATGCACCCGGTTGGGACCCGGTAGTGATGGACTGCGACCACGTGACCCTGGATTTCTCGCACGCTGCCCTCTCCGGCCGCGACGCGCTGGAGATGGCCACCGCACTGGGGCCACGGCTTCGCCACGTGCACCTCTGCGACGGCTCCGGCTCGCTGGATGAGGGCAAGATCTTCGACGAGCACCTGCTGCCGGGCTACGGCAGCCAGCCCGTGGCCGAGGTGCTGGCTTTTCTCGCCCAGACCGACTGGAACGGTCACGTCGTCGCCGAGGTCAACACCCGTAAAGCCAAGACGGAAGAGGAGCGTCTGCGACTCCTGAAGGAGACGCTCGCGTTCGGCCGCAACACAAGCTGGGCCAAGAGCCTGCCGACGCCCAAGAAGAAGGACCTGCGCCGCGCACGCCGCGAGCTCAAGTCCGGTTCCAACTAGCCCAGAACGAAAGGCGTTGACCTCGTGCGCAAGTTCATCCTCAACTCCAGCATCATCGGTGCCCTGTTCGGCGCTTACTCGGTGATCCAGACATCACGGCGTGGCCCCCGTGACTGGCGGCTCGTATTGATGTGGCTCGGCTGGGGCATCACAGTGGCCCTCGCGGTCGGCACCGTCATCCAGGAAGACCGCGAAGCGCGAGAGCTGAACGCCACAGCGACCGGCGGCGCCCACTGATGGGCCCGCACGGCCTGCCCACACTGGGTAGCTTCCTGGCCGTCGTACTTTCCTCGACGGCAACCTTCGTCGCCATCGCGATCGCATTTCTCGTGCTCGTGGTGCTCGTGCGTCTGATGCTCGTGGCGACGAAGGCCCTGCAGGTCTACATCAGGGTAAACAGCCCAGCTGCAACGGCCAAGGACCCCCAGCCCACAGCCTGAGGGTCACCGCGCGCGCCGCGGGGCCGGCCCCGATCACCCACGGGTCAGCCCAGAAAGCCTCGGAGCAGGGCCGCGGAGCCGGCGAGATGCTCATGCATAGCCTCGGCCGCGCGGTCTGCATCCCCGGCGAGGATCGCCGTGACGATAGCTTCGTGCTGGTCGTTCGAGTGCATGATGTTCGGGGCCAACAGGGGGATGTCATCCAGGAGGTCATTGATTCTGGTGCGATTGTCAGCGAGCAGCGGAATCAGGGACGCAATCCCGACCGCCTCCCCGATGGCCAGGTGCAGACGGGAGTCAAGCCGCCGATAGTCTGCCGCTGAGGCGTTGTTCGTCGCCAGCAGGCTGTCCCACAGAATCTCGCGCTGGGCACTCGTGAGAGTTCGCTGCGCAGCCGCCCGTGCGGTGCCGACCTCGAGGATCTCGCGGAGCACGAGAGAATCCTCGATCTCCGCCGCGGTGGCAGCGCGCTTGGCCTGCACGCCCTCCTGACCCTCGAGTACCGCACTGAGGCCGCGCTCGGGCAGAGTCTCACTCACGAAGGTGCCGCCGTAGCGCCCGCGCCGGGAAACCAGGAAACCGGCATCCGCGAGCGCCCGGATGGCGTCGCGCACCGTGTCGCGGCTGACCCCGAAGTTCAGCGCCAGATCCCGCTCGCTCGGCAGGGCCAGGCCGGGCTCGACCATTCCCAACCTGATCAGCTGCAGCAGCCGGCCGACAGTGTCCTCGAAGGCATTGCCCGTGCGCACCGGCCGCAGCAGGGCCTCCCCTGCGAGGCCCACCCCGCGTTGAATCGCCGTCACGCTACATCGGGGTGACGTAGGCCGAGCTGATGCCGCCATCGACAAGGAAGGTCGAACCGGTGATGAATGAGGAGTCGTCGCTGGCAAGAAATGCCACCGCGGCAGCCAGCTCCTCCGGCTCGGCGAACCGGCCGATCGGGATGTGGACGAGCCGGCGCTGGGCCCGCTCCACGTCTTTTGCGAAGAGCTCCTGCAGCAGCGGCGTGTTTACCGGCCCCGGGCACAGCGCGTTGACCCGGATGCCCTGACGGGCGAACTGCACGCCGAGCTCCCGGGACATAGCGAGTACACCGCCCTTGGAGGCCGTGTACGAGATCTGCGAGGTCGCGGAACCCATGATCGCGACGAACGAGGCGGTGTTGATGATCGAGCCGCGCTGCTGCGGCACCATGTAGCGAAGGGCCGCCCGGGAGCAGAGGTAGACCGACTTGAGGTTCACGTCTTGCACGCGCTCCCAGGCCGGCAGCTCGGTCGTCTCGATCGAGTCGTCGTCGGCCGGGGAAATTCCCGCGTTATTGAACGCGATGTCGACCGAGCCGTAGGTGCTGTTGGCGGTCGCGAACAGGTTGTCGACCTCGGCCTCGCTCGTCACGTTGACCTTCACGAACAGCCCGCCGACGGCCGCGGCGGCCCGGGGGCCGGCGATCTCGTCCATGTCGCCGATGACGACGGTCGCCCCTTCTGCCGCAAATCTGCGGGCCGTGGCGAATCCGATCCCGCTGGCGCCGCCCGTGATCACGGCGACTTTGCCCTTCAAGCGCTGGGTGAGGTCGATTTTGGGCAACACGAGGGGAGCCAGGTCTTCGGGGATGGTGTCGGTCATGAGAGCTCCTCTACTGAGATGAATACGTTCTTTGTTTCGGTGAAGGCCAGGGGGGCGTCGGGGCCGAGCTCGCGGCCGAGACCAGACTGCTTGAAGCCGCCGAACGGGGTCGAGTAGCGAACCGAGGAGTGCGAGTTGACCGAGAGATTGCCGCTCTCGATCGCCCGGGAGACGCGGAGCGCCCGCGATACGTCGCGGGTCCAGATCGAGCCCGAGAGCCCGTACTGCGAGTCGTTCGCCATGCGCACGCCTTCGGCCTCGTCCGTGAACCGCTGAACGGTGACGACGGGGCCGAAGATCTCATCGGTGACGGCGCGGTCGGTACCGGATGCGGGCAGCAGCACCGTGGGCGCGAACCAGAAACCGGGCCCTGTCGGAGCCGTCCCGCGGAAGGCGATGGGGGCATCCGAGGGCACGTAATCCGAAACGGCTGCGTGATGGGCGGCCGAGACGAGGGGTCCCATCTCGGTGGCCTCATCCGTCGGGTCTCCGACCTTGACCGCGGCGACTGCGGGCTCGAGCAGTTCCATGAATCGCTCATAGACGCTCTCCTGCACGAGGATGCGACTGCGCGCGCAGCAGTCCTGGCCGGCGTTGTCGAAGACCCCGTAGGGGGCGGTGGCGGCGGCCCTGGCGAGATCGGAGTCGTCGAAGACGATGTTGGCGCTCTTGCCGCCGAGCTCCAGCGTGACTCGCTTGACCTGGTCGGCACAGCCGGCCATGATCTGCTTCCCGACAGCGGTCGAGCCGGTGAAAACGACCTTGCGCACGGCCTCGTGGGTGACGAATCGATTGCCCACGACGCTGCCGCGGCCGGGCAATACCTGGAAGAGTCCCTCGGGCAGCCCCGCGGCCAGACCCAGCTCGCCGAGGCGGATGGAGGTGAGCGGCGTCCACTCGGCGGGCTTCAGCAGCACGGCGTTGCCGGCCGCGAGCGCCGGCACGAAGCCCCACGCAGCGATGGTCATCGGAAAGTTCCACGGCGTGATCACGCCGACGACGCCGAGCGGCTCGTGAAATGTCACATCCAGCCCGCCCGCGACGGGAATCTGCTTGCCGAAGAGCCGCTCCGGGCTCGCCGCGTAGTAGTTGAGCACGTCTCGAACGTGCCCTGCCTCCCAGCGTGCCTGGCCGATCGGATGCCCCGAGTTGCGGGTCTCCAGCGCTGCGAGGGTCTCGATGTCGGCATCGACCGCGGCCGCGAAGTCGCGGAGGGCACCGGCCCTGGCAGCAGGGGCGAGCCGCGCCCACGCCTTCTGCGCATCGACGGCCCGCGCAATCGCGTCATCGGTTTCCGCGAGGTCGACGTGGTCGACGACGGCGACAACGCTCTCGTCGGCCGGGTTTATTACGGTGTACGAACTGGCGCTCATGATGCCTCGGTTGCTTTCAGAAGGGGTAGATGCGGCCTGCGGGTCTGACCGTAGGTGCAGGCGGCGTCGACCAGACCCGCGAAGAGTCGCAGGTCTTCTTTCGACTCCTCCGGGTGCCACTGCACGGCGACCGCGAACGGCTCACCGGCCAGCTCGACGGCCTGGATCGTGCCGTCGTCTGCCCGAGCCGAGATCACAAGGCCCGCCCCAAGCCGGTCGATCGCCTGGTGGTGGTAGACGGGAACGGAGAGGTCAGGCGGATGCGCCGAGGCATGCTCCGCCAGAATGTCGGCGAGCCTGGATTCGGGCAGCACGTCGACACCGATGCTGTTGAAGATGCCGCCCCCGGCCTGAAAGCGCCGGTCTCCGACGACATCGGGCAGGTGCTGGTGCAGGGTGCCGCCGAGGGCGACATTCAGCACCTGGGCGCCGCGGCAGATGCCGAGGAACGGGATCTCGCGCTCGAGCGCCCGAACGAGCAGCACACTCTCCCACCCGTCTCGATCCGGGCGGGGCTCGTCGGTCTCAGGGTGCGCATCCTGCCCGTAGAGCGACGGATCAATGTCCTTGCCGCCCGTGATGATCAGGCCGTCGAGCCCGTCGAGCACCCGATCGGCGATGGCCCCGTTCACAGGCTGCGGCGGCAACAGCACAGCGATGCCGCCAGCCTTGGTGACGGCCTCGAAGTAGACCTTGGGCAGGAAAGACGCGGGCACGTCCCAGACGCCCGAGACGGTCCGCTCGAGATAGGTGGTCAGGCCGATCACCGGTCGGTACAACACCGTGGTCTGTTCCTCAGAGTCGTTCAAAGCCGCGCCTCCGCTCCCAGTCGGTGACGGCGGAGTCAAACGCCGCCAGTTCCACGCGAGCGTAGTTCGCATAGTGCTCAACCACCTCGTCGCCGAACGCCGCGCGGGCGATGGCCGAGGCGGAGAAGAGCTCGGCGGCCTCGCGGAGGGTCGTGGGAACGCGCGCGGTGTCGCCCACATAGGCGTTGCCGACGAACGCGTCCTCGAGTTCAAGCTCGTGCTCGATGCCGTAGAGGCCGCCCGCGATCAGGGCCGAAACGGCGAGGTACTGGTTCACGTCACCGCCCGGCACCCGATTCTCGACCCGCATGCCGAGACCCTCACCCACCACACGCAGCGCGCAGGTGCGGTTGTCGATGCCCCAGGCGACGGCGGTGGGCGCGAACGAGCCGTCGACGTACCGCTTGTAGGAGTTGATGTTCGGGGCGAAGAACAGCGTAAGCTCGCGCATGCTGGCGAGCTGGCCGGCCATGAAATGCCGGAACATCTTCGACATGCCGTGCTCGGCATCCGGATCGGCGAAGACGGCCTCGCCGGTCTTTGCCCGCAGGCTGATGTGAATATGGCAGGAGTTGCCCTCGCGCTCGTTGAACTTCGCCATGAATGTGAGCGACTTGCCGTGCCTGTCGGCGATCTCCTTGGCCCCGTTCTTATAGATCGAGTGGTTGTCGCAGGTCACGAGCGCGCTGTCGTAGCGGAAGCCGATCTCCTGCTGGCCGTGATTGCACTCGCCCTTGACACCCTCGCAGTACATGCCGGCGCCGTCCATCGAGACCCTGATATCGCGAAGCAGCGGCTCCATCCGGGTCGAGGCGAGCAGGGCGTAGTCGATGTTGTAGTCGCTGGCGGGGGTGAGGTTCGTATAGCCCTTGGCCCAGGCGTCGCGGAAGCTGTCCTCGAACACGATGAACTCGAGCTCGGTGGCGACGAACGAGTCGAGCCCCCGGGCGTTCAGCCGGTCGAGCTGCGCGGTGAGGATCTGCCGCGGGGACTGCGCGACGGGTTCACCATCGAGCCACTGCAGATCGGCGGTGACAAGGGCGGTGCCCGGCAGCCAGGGCGCGAGTCTCAGGGTCGACAGGTCGGGCATCATCACCATGTCGCCATAGCCGCGCTGCCAACTGGAGATCTCGTAGCCCTCGACGGTGTTCATCTCGACGTCGACCGCGAGCAGATAGTTGCAGCACTCAGCGCCGTGCTTGGCGGCATCCTCGACGAAGAGGCGGGCCGACAGGCGCTTGCCCACCAAACGGCCCTGCATATCGGTGAAGGCGATGATCACGGTGTCGACCTCGCCCGTGATTACGCGCTCCGCCAGCGATTCAAGCGTCAGGTTTCCGGCACTGGATGCCACGGCGAGCTCCTCCGAGAGATTTTCATTGGCCTTGATTTCGACCATTAGATCACACGACTCGCTGCTGCTGCGCATGTTCTTGAAAATAATTATCCGCCAAAAGGTTGACACAGCCACCTATAGGCGGGCACTGTTTCCTCAATCTCATCTGCCCGCGACCACTTGGCGCTTTCTAAACGTGAGGATGCACATGCCCGAGAACAAGACGCACGTCAATGGAGTCACCTACTCGAAGGCGTCGGCAGACTACTTCGAGAAACGCAGCCTCAAACGGTCCGCCGGCATCTGGGGCCTGTGGGGCCTCGCCGTCGCCGCCGTCATCTCCGGCGACTTCTCGGGCTGGAACTTCGGCATCGGCTTCGCAGGCTTCGGCGGCATGCTGATCGCCTTCGCCCTGCTCGTGTTCATGTA
The DNA here is from genome assembly GCA_040398585.1 of Agreia sp. Classification (GTDB taxonomy): domain Bacteria; phylum Actinomycetota; class Actinomycetes; order Actinomycetales; family Microbacteriaceae; genus Agreia. The sequence goes on along the minus strand of JBBATW010000009.1, from coordinate 34,725 downwards.
CTACGGCATGATCTTCTCCATCGGCGAGATGGCCTCCGCAATGCCGCACACGGGCGGCGCCTACTCTTTCGCCCGGGCAGCACTCGGGCCGTGGGGCGGCTTCGTCACCGGCCTCGCCGAGACCATCGAGTATGTGGCCACGACCGCGGTCATCGTCTACTTCTCGGCCTCCTACGCGGATGGCATCACCAGCGAGCTGCTCAACTTCTCCATGCCGCCCTGGGTCTGGTGGGTAGTGCTGTACGCCGTGTTCATCCTGCTGAATACCGCCGGGGCCAGCATCTCGTTCACGTTTGCGATCATCGTCTCGATCATCTCCATCGGCATCCTGCTTGCCTTCGCCGTCATGGCGCTGATGTCAGGCCTGTTCAGCTGGGACAAGCTCTTCGACATCGCACCAGAGAACGGCCAGAGCGCGTTCCTGCCCTACGGCTGGGTGCCTATCCTCTTCGCCCTGCCCTACGCCATGTGGTTCTTCCTCGGCATCGAGGAACTCCCTCTGGCCGCCGAGGAATCGCACAACCCTGTGCGCGACATCCCCAAGGCAGGCTTCATCGCCCGCACGACGCTGATCATCACGGGTCTGCTCGTGCTCTTCCTCAACACCGGCATCGTCGGCTCCGCCGAGATCGCGGGCTCGGCCGAACCCCTGCTCGACGGCTTCCGCGCCATGGTCGGCGACGGCGCGGCGGCGGCGCTTGCGCTCTTCGCTTTGATCGGCCTGCTCGCGTCCCTTCAGGGCATCATGTTCGCCTATGGCCGCAACATGTACTCCCTCAGCCGGGCCGGCTATTACCCGAAGTTCCTCTCGCTCACGGGCAAGCGCCAGACACCGGGGATCGCGCTGCTCGCGGGCGCGGTGATCGGCTTCATCGCCCTCGTGCTCGTCGACGCCCTCGGCGGATCGGGCGGCGTCGCCGGCGCGATCGTGCTGAACATCGCCGTCTGGGGCGCCGTCATCGCCTACGTGCTGCAGATGGTGTCCTTCATCGTGCTGCGGAAGAAATTCCCGAACGCGAACCGGCCCTACCGCAGCCCGTGGGGCGTGCCCGGCGCTGTCATCGCCGGCGTGCTCTCCCTGGCCATCTTCTTCGGCTTCTTCATCAACGAGCCTGCCCGGCCCGCGATCGCGGCGATCGCCGTCGTGTATGTCGTGATGCTGATCATCTTCGCCCTCTGGGGACGCAAGCGCCTCGTACTCTCCCCCGAGGAGGAGTACGCACTCAGCGGCGGCCTGCACGGCGACCCCGAAAAAGAGGGCTACGGCGGTCCGATCGCTGATGAGATCATGGCAGAAGACCTCGACGCCTCCGGGCACCCGAAGGACTAGACGTCACCTTCGCGGCGCCTTCGCGACAGAGGGGCGCCGCCGACACGCCGGTTTTCTGCCCAAAGGGCCGACATCCGGCGTGTCCCTTGTGCCCGGAGTCCCCTCACCCTGACAATGATGGTACGCATGTGGGAAGGTGTATACGATGTTCAGCTGGCGACGCCGGGCGCGCGAAGAAAATGACGCTGCCGCAAATCAGCTTCGGCTGTCGGAACTGGTGAACCAGACCCTGATGGAGAACTTCGGTCCCCTCGGCTCCTTTGCGATCACCCGTCGCTCCCCCAGCGATACCGATGACATTTTCCACACTGTCCTCGCTTCCGCTGTCGCCCGGGACATCGTCGAGACGCTGACCAGCCACGGCGTCTTCAGAGCAGCCGACGTCACTGCTCAGACAGCGGCGGCCACACCTCTCGCGCCGCTCAGCAATGTGGATGTCCCCGCCGAGCTGGCGAGGGCCGTCACCGAGGCGACGGTCTCGGCCAGCTTCGCCCGGCAGAACTGACCTCGAGAAGACCCAGGTCAGCCGAGCGGTGCCCAGTGCGGAACGCCGGCACTGCCAGCGGGGTAGCTCTCGAGTGGGATCTCCCCGTCGTGCCAAGCGTTTACGACGGGTGCAACTATTCGCCAGCCCTCGACTGCGGAATCGCTGCGCACCGAGAGTGACGGGTCGCCGTCGAGGATGCCGCCGATGACTTCCCGGTATGCCAGCAACTGGCCCGCGCCGAATGAGGCGTCGAGACTGATCTTCTCCAGCTCGTAGGGGTCGCCCGGCCCGTTGATGTTCAACTCGAGCGACATCTCATCCGGCGCGAGATACAGCCGCAGCACGGTTGGATGAGCGGTGCCGGTCAGCCCCGTCGGCACCCGGTTCGCACCTTTGAACGTGATCACGATCTCGCGCCGGCGAACGGAGAGGGCCTTGCCGCTGCGCAGGATGAACGGCACGCCCATCCAGCGCCACGTATCGATCTCGAGCGTGAGTTCGGCGAGGGTCTCGGTCTCCCGGAGCGGGTCGACGCCGACCTCATCCGAGTAGGACGGCAGCTCCCGGCCGTCTACGGTGCCGGCCGTGTAGCGGGCCCGTCGACTCGATGCCACCGGGTCATTCCCGGCGATCCTCGTCGCCCGCAGCACGATCTGCTTGGCGTCGCGCAGGTCGTCGGCGCCGAGCGTCGACGGGGGCTCCATGGCGACGATCGCCATGACCTGCAGCAGATGGCTCTGGATCATGTCAACCAGCGCTCCCGCCCTGTCGTAATAGCCGGCCCGGCTCTCCAACCCCAGTTGCTCATCGTAGATGATCTCGACCTTATCGATGTGCTCGGCGTTCCAGACGGGCTCGAAGATGCGGTTGGCGAAGCGGAGGCCGAGGAGATTGAATACGGTGGAGCGACCCAGAAAGTGATCCACCCGGTGGATCTGGTTCTCGGGGACCAGACCGGCCAGCTGGCGGTTCAGCTCCTCGGCGCTTGCCCTGTCGGTACCGAACGGCTTCTCGAGTGCCAGTGTCAGGCCCTCGGGCAGCCGCACCTGCTCCAGCGCAACGCACGAGGCGGCAGCAACAGCCGGCGGCAGCGCGAAGTAGATCGCCGGGGTTCCGGAGCAGGCATCCAGGACGTCCTGCAGGTCGGTGGGATTCGTGACATCCGCCGTGACGTATCTGGTGTGCATCAGGGTGTGCTCAACGGCGGGCCCTGCGCATTTCACGGTGGAGAAGCTCTGCTTCACCACGGCGCGCCATTGGGCATCGGTCCAGTCCTCGACCCCGACCCCGATGAGCTCGAGCTCCCGGTCGCCCTCCCCCGCGAGAAACTGGCCGAGCCCGGGAAGCAGGAGACGTGCGGTCAGGTCCCCGCTGGCGCCGAAGATGATGAGCGAGGAAAGTTGACGAGGCATGGTGAAACAGTAACTGCAAGGATGGACAGACCAGCTGAACGGAGCATCAATGAGCCTGTCAATCGAAGACTATGCCCTGATCAGCGACTGCCAGACGGCGGCCCTGGTCGGCAACGACGGCAGCATCGACTGGCTCTGCCTGCCGCGCTACGACTCCCCCTCGACCTTCGGCGCCCTGCTCGGCACCGCAGATCACGGCCGCTGGCTGCTCGCGCCGGCCGAGGCCGGCGCCACCGCGACGCGCCGCTATCTCGGAGACAGTTTCATTCTCGTTACAACCTGGACCACCTCCACGGGAATGGTCGAGGTAACCGACTTCATGCCGCACGGCACCAAGCGCTCCGACGTGCTGCGGCAGGTGCGCGGCATCTCGGGCACTGTAGAGATGCTCGAGGAGCTCCAGATCCGCTTCTCCTACGCCACAGCGATCCCCTGGGTGCGCCAGCTCGACGAGGTTCACGGGTTCGCGCTCATCGCGGTCGCAGGGCCCGACGGCCTGGTGCGCCGGGGGCCTCGCCTGTACGCGAGCGGCCGGCGGCACGAGGGCCGTTACTCCGTCACAGCCGGGCAGAGCGTTGATATCGCCCTCTCCTGGTTCCACTCCTATCGCCGCCCTCCCCAGGCCGTCGACTTCGATTCCCTGTGCGTCGAGACCCTGGCCTGGTGGACGGCCTGGTCAGACAAATGCCAACACGACGGCCCGTACCGCAAAGCGGTCATCCGATCGATGCTCGTGCTTCGGGCGCTCACCCACGAGGAGACCGGTGGCATCGTCGCGGCTGCAACGACCTCGCTGCCCGAGGACTTCGGCGGCGTGCGCAACTGGGACTACCGCTACGTCTGGCTGCGGGATGCCGCGCTGACCCTCAGCGTGCTGCTCTCGCACGGCTACGTCGGCGAGGCGGCGGCCTGGCGCGACTGGCTTCTGCGGGCCGTCGCGGGCGACCCCGAAGACCTCCAGATCATGTACGGCCTGGCCGGCGAGCGCTTCCTCCCCGAGCGGGAGCAGCCGAGCCTACCGGGCTACCGCGGAGCAGCCCCCGTGCGCATCGGCAATGGTGCAGCCGGTCAGTTCCAAGCGGATGTGATCGGTGAGGTCATGCTTGCTCTCAGCGACTCCCGAGAAGCGGGAGACGCCGAGAACGCATTCAGCTGGCCGCTTCAGCGCGCCATGATCACCTTCGTCACGACCAATTGGGATCGCCCCGACAATGGGATCTGGGAGATCCGCGGTGACCTGCAGCATTTCACCCACTCGCGGGTGATGATGTGGGTCGCCCTCGACCGAGCCATCAGCGCGGTGCATGAGTACGGGCTGCCGGGCCCGGTTCACGAATGGGAGCGGCTTCGAGGCGTTGTGCGCGACGAGATCGAGACCCGCGGATTCAACACCGAACTGAACACCTACACCCAGACCTACGAGGGAACCGAGGTGGATGCGTCGCTGCTGCTGCTCAGCCAGGTCGGGTACTGTTCGCCCACAGACCCGCGAATGCTCGGCACCGTCGCCGCCATCGAGCGAGACCTGATCCGCGACGGGCTCGTCATGCGGTACCGCGCGGCATCCGGAATCGATGGCCTGCCGGGCGGCGAGCATCCGTTTCTCGCCTGCTCCTTCTGGCTGGTCAACCAGTGGGCGGCCTCCGGCCGGGTCAGCGAGGCGATAACGCTGATGAACCGGCTTGTCCTCTTCACGAATGACGTAGGACTCCTGTCTGAGGAATACGACCCCGTCGTTGGCCGCCAGGTGGGCAACACCCCGCAGGCGTTCTCGCACCTCGCGCTGGTCAGCGCGGCAGACGCCTTGGCCCGGGCCACGCAGCTCGGCTCGCACCACAAGGGCTGATGTGCTCCCGTGCTGGCGCCACAACCGAGTGAAGGTGTGCGGAAAGCACTCAGTTCTTGTTGTTGTTCTTCTTGTCGTTGTTCTTTCCGCTGTTGCCCGGAGGCGCAGTGGACGGAGTCGGCAGAGGGGTGGCCGACCTGGTGGGCGACGGGGTAAAGACAGGCGACTGCGTGACCTCGGGCGCCGTGATCGAGGGAGCCGGTGCAAGGGGGGCAGGCCCCGACAGGGTGCTTCCCGCCCATATCGCGGCTCCCAGCAGCAGCGCCAACCCGAGGGCCAGCAACGCAAGAACTCGAGGCCGCTTGAGCCTGGAAGCCGTGTTCGGCGCTGCGGCAGCTGTCGACGGCGTGCCCGGGGAGTAGCGCGCCGTCGCCTCAGTCGATCTGGTCGCACCCGAATCCGCCAGGCCGGCCAGCAGCGCCGTCGGCAGGATCGCGGTTGGCAGGATCGCGGTTGGCGGCAGCGACAGTGAAGTGGCGGTCGCGGCTGCGAACACCACCGGAGTCTCGGAGAGTGTCCCCGAGCGAGAAAGCATCTCCAGGGTGTCCGCCACCACGGCGGCACTCGGCCGCGCCTCCGCCTCTCGAGCGGTCATGCTTGTGAGCAGGCGTACCCAGTCGGCCCCGAGTTCAGATGGGATCTCGGGATCTCTCGTCAGTCGCGCAACGGCCGACGCGATCGCCTCGCCGGGGAAGGCCTTCACTCCCGTGAGAGATTCCAGGAGTAGGAGTCCGAGTGAGTACACATCGCTGGCGCCCGACAGGGAGGAACCGGCGGCCTGCTCCGGACTGAAGTATGTGGCGGTACCGATCGTGGCGTTGGTCGCCGTCAGGCGGGTCACATCGTCGAGGAGCCGGGCGATTCCGAAGTCGGTCAGCTTGGCCTGCGTGCGCGCGCCGCTGGAAGCAGGCGGCGCCAGCAGTACGTTCGCCGGCTTCATATCGCGATGCACAACGCCGCGGTCGTGCACGTAGTGCAGGGCGCCGGCGAGGTCTGCACCGAAGTGGGCCACCTCCGAGGGGCCGAGGGGGCCACGCGCGATGCGATCTCTGAGATCGGGCCCGTCGACCAGTTCCATCACGAAGAACTTCGACGCCAGGCCCAATGCTGACTCATCGACCCCCGCATCGAAGAGCGTCACGATGCCCGGGTGATGCAGGCTGGCGACGAGGCGCACCTCTGCCTCCTGTCTCCGCAGGTCATCGGCCCGGGCAGCGCTTGGGGCGAAGACCTTGACCGCGACGGGGCGTCCCAGCAACTCGTCTTGCGCGATGTACACCGTACCCATGCCGCCTCGGCCCAGGATGCGCTCGGTTCGATATCTGCCGCCAAAAAGACTGCCCAGCGGATGCGAATTCTCGACCCTTGCCTGCCGCCTTCCCTGACAAAAAAAGCCTGAACAGAAGCTAATTTCTTCTGATCAGGCGTCTAATTGTGCACCCCCCCGGACTTGAACCGGGAACCCACTGATTAAGAGTCAGTTGCTCTGCCAATTGAGCTAGAGGTGCCTAGGCGCCAACTTCAGCGCCGAGAAGAAACATTACCATGAGATGAGCGGGTGAAATGAACATGCCCGAGCCCGAGGCCAGCCAGGAGACACATTCATGACCGACATCAGCAAGCGTCTGCCCGCGGGAACCCCCGCCCCCGAGTTCACCCTCCTGAATCAGGACGGCGCCGCCGTCTCGCTCAGTGACTACCTGGGCCAGAAGACGATTGTCTACTTCTACCCCGCCGCTGCCACGCCCGGCTGCACCACCGAGGCCTGTGACTTCCGCGACAACATCAACTCCCTCAAGGGTGCGGGCTATCAGGTGCTTGGAATCTCCCGCGATGACCCCGCGAAGCTCGCAAAGTTCAAGGCGGACCAGGGCCTGAACTTTCCGCTCCTCAGCGACCCCGACAACACAATCCACCTCGCGTATGGGGCATTTGGCGAGAAATCGCTCTACGGAAAAATTGTGACGGGCGTCATCAGGAGCACCTTTGTGATCGATGAGAGCGGGGCCATCAGCCTCCCCCTGTATAACGCCAAGGCCACGGGCCACGTCGCGTCGCTCCGCAAGAAGCTTGGGCTGGACTCCTAGCGTCCCGGCGGGTTCTCGGCGCTGGTGGCGGCGATCACCGAGCGGGTGAACACCAGCACGATCACGAGCACCGCGGGGATGAGCAGGGCCCAACCCACGCTCGGCACGGCCAGTACGCCTTGGAAAGCACCCAGGGCCAGGGCCAGCTGCATGAGCTGCCAGGTGACCGCAGCCCCGCGGATCCACCGCTGGCCCCGCAGGGAGCCGAAGGCGACGGCGAACATGAAGGCCGCAGCCCCGAGTGCCAGCACGATGATGGCGATCCCGCCGCCCACAGTGGCGGGCGCGCTCGTGAGCATTGCCCCAATCAGCCACAAGCCAGCCACAGCCAGCCCTATCGCCTCTGCAAAAAGAAGAACCGCGAGCAAGACTCGTGCCGGCGAGGGCCGCCCAGAGTTGTTCGTTCGATGTTCATTGGAACCGGAGCTCATTCACTGCCCTTCGTTTACACACACAAGCCCCAAAAAACCCTTGATTTGCATGCGCCGTTATGTAAACATAGTCAAGGCGAATGTTGCTCACAGAGGCGTGAGTGTAGACGGATATCTTTCCGCAGCAGTCACTGTGCCATTCGCCCTCACCTGAATCTTAGGCCAGACCGCGTCATGCGGTCTCGACGTGAGCGTTCGCATAAAAACAAGGAGTACCTCTATGGACTGGCGCGATAAAGCTGCCTGCCTCACGGCCGACCCCGAGCTGTTCTTCCCCGTGGGGAACACCGGACCCGCCGTCGACCAGATCGAAAAAGCCAAGAGTGTGTGTGGCCGCTGCACCGTTACCGAGGTGTGCCTGCAGTACGCCCTCGAGACCGGTCAGGATTCAGGCGTCTGGGGTGGCCTCAGCGAAGACGAGCGCCGCGCGCTCAAGCGCCGCGCTGCCCGCGCCCGCCGCGCCTCCTAGAACACCGAAACTCTCGACGACCCCGGTCTCGGCCAACGGAATCATAGATGCCCTTGGCCAGACCGGGGTCGTTTCTCTTTGTTCTCTGCGAGTCGCGCTAGACCTTGTTGAGCCAGCGGAACGGGATCTCGATCGTGACGACCGTTCCAGAGCCGACCATGGTGTGCCAATCGATGGTGCCGCCGAGTTCGCCCTGAATCAGGGTGCGCACGATCTGCGTTCCGAGGCCGGAGCCGACCTTGCCTTCGGGAAGGCCGATGCCATCGTCCCTGACCTCGACGGTCAAGGATTCCTCGGAGCGCGTCGACACGATTTCGACCTCGCCCTCCTGGCCTGCCAGTCCGTGCTCGACGGCGTTGGTCACGAGCTCGGTCAGAGCCAGCGCCAGCGGCGTGGCGTACTCACTCGGCAGCACACCGAAGCTGCCGCTGGACTTGGGATGTACCGTCGTGTTGTGCGAGCTGGCGACCTCCGTTACCAGTTTGAGCACTCGGTCGAACACCTCGTCGAAGTCGACGCGCTGGTTCAGACCCTCGGAGAGCGTGTCGTGCACCACGGCGATGGCCGCCACCCGGCGCATCGCCTGGTTGAGCGCATCCTTGGCATCTTCCGAATGAGTGCGACGCGCTTGAATTCGAAGGAGTGAGGCTACGGTCTGCAGGTTGTTCTTGACCCGGTGATGAATCTCCCGAATCGTGGCATCCTTGGTGATGAGCTCGCGTTCGGTGTGACGAAGCTCGGAGACGTCTCGGCTCAGAACGATGGCACCGAATCGTCGGCCCTGCTGGCGGAGGGGAATCGCCCGAAGCGACACGGTGACACCCTTGGCCTCGATGTCTACGCGCCACGGCGCCCTGCCCGTGACGACCAACGGCAGTGACTCGTCGATCACCTGCCGGCCAGCCACGAGCATGGCTGTCACCTCGGCGAGGGACTGGGCCTCAAGCTCCTCAGGGAATCCCATTCGATTAAATGCCGAGAGTCCATTGGGGCTGGCAAACGTGACAATGCCATCGACATCAAGCCGGATGAGACCATCGGAGGCACGGGGTGCCCCCCGGCGGGGGCCGGTCGGAGCCCCAAGGTCGGGGAAGTCACCACTCGCGATCATGGCGAACAGGTCGTTGGCGCACTCATTGAAGGTCAGTTCCTGGCGGCTCGGAGTTCGCGCCTCGCTGAGGTTCGTGTGCCGCGTGATCACGGCAATGGGCTGATCGGTCGTCGCGCGCGCGTTCGGAACCAGTCGCCGAAGCACAGGAACGGCACGCACCCGGGTAGGGGTCTCTTCGTACCAGTCCGGCGCACCGGTGTCCACTATCTTGGATTCCTCAAACGCCTCGGTGACCTGCTTCAGCCACTCGGGCTTGATCTGCTGGCCCACGAAGTCGCGATAGAACAGGGTCGCCGAGCTCGACGGCCGGGCATGGGCCACGGCGAGAAAGCTGCCGTCGCTCGTGGGAACCCACAGGACGATGTCGGCGAAGGCCAGGTCGGCGAGCAGCTGCCAGTCGCTGACGAGAAGGTGCAGCCACTCCACATCTGCCTCAGAGGAGCGGCCCTGGGCCTGAACGAGTTCACTAAGCGTCGACACCCCTCGAGTTTAGGCGAGAAGCAGACGTTCGCTACGCGCCGGCGTCGGCCCGACGCCGCCGCGTGCCGGGGAGGTGCTCTGCGAGGCGACGGGCCTCGCGCCTCGACAGGGGCTTGTCCACGGGCGGCAAGATGCGGGACTGAACAAAGCGGGCCAGGCTGGTGCGCACCGGAGAGCGCGGCGCAGCATCCAAGAGGGTCTTTCCCGCCAGAACGGCCGCGTCGACACCTGCCACGTCGCTGGGCACGATGACGGGGTCGTCCAGCCCTCCGAAGCGACGCAGCGTCTGGCGAACCTGATGCTGCGGATTCACGCCGATCGCGCTCGCCCGCACCCGGTTGACCACCACGGTCACCCGTTCCAATTCGACGGTGTCTGCCAGCTCGACATAGGCCCGAAGGAAGCGGGCCAGCCCAATGGGATCTCCGGAACCCACCGCCACCACCCGATCGGCCTGCTGGAGCGCGGCGATCGTTGCCCCGTTCCGGCGCGGAGCAAAGAGGTCACTCGAGATCTCCTCATCGCTCTCGAGGTTGAATCCGGTGTCGACGACGACGTAGTCCACCCACTCTCGACAGACGCTCAGCGTCTTGGCCACCCGATCGGCCCCGACCTCCGGCCAGCGCGAGGGGCGGCCGATGCCGGTCAGCACCCAGAACGCGCCTCGCGGAGAGGCGTAGCGGGCGCCGACGCGCTCAAGCTCGGCAACGGTAAGTGCGTCGTGCGCAGCCAGCCGACAGGCCGCAGCGAACGAGGGCGACTCGTCGAGCAGGCCGAGCGCGGGGGCCACCGTACCGCCATAGGTATCTGCATCGATGAGGGCAACTCGTTGCCCCTGGCCGGCGAGTTCGGCAGCCAGCTGGATGGCCACGGTCGTTCGTCCGGGGGATCCCGCGGGGCCCCAGACGGCGATGACCGTTCCGTTTCTCGACCGCTCCGGCTCTCTGTGGCCCAGGCTCGCACGACCTCGGAGCAGACTATCGATCTCCGACCACGGCGCCTCGGACGACACGACCTCGTGCAGGCCGAGTGAGGCCGCATATCGGCGGTCGGTGTCGGTGGCGGCAACGGCGACAAGGCGCACTCCGAGGTCGTCGCAGCGGTCGACGACCTCGGCCGACAATTGGTGTCTGGTCGCCGAGACGATCACACCAGTGACCGAGTGTCGGTTGAGGGCCTCCAGAAGTTCACGGATGCCGTCTGCCCGCGCTACCAACTCGTTGCCGTCGGCGGCGATCGCAGGAACGAGCCTGTGCTCGCCTTCGGGGTCGAGAGCGGTCGCTATGCGCAGCATTTTCAGTCGCCCAGCGGCTGGTCATCGGCCACGACCGCCAGCGCCGCACCGTTCGCCATCGCCGCCAGAATGGCGGCGAGGCGCTCGCGCGGCACCAGCAGCTCGACCTGTACCCCATTACCGGCCGAGATGAGCCCGGTCGACTCGATAACCTGCACGACGACGGCACCGGGCACCAATGCGGTGGGGCTCTCGAACCCTCGCGTGCCCTGATTCGACGGCAGGGATGCCCACAGCGTCACGCGGGAGGAGACGAGAACCGATCGGGCCAACGGTCCTTCGACAGAGACGACGACGGAGGCGGCCGTCACTCCGGTTCTCGAGCCAACCGAGGTCATCGGAACCAGTTCGCCGGCTGTTATCGATCGCACCGCGACGGCCCCTTCGGAGGGAAGGGAACCTGGCCGGAGATAGAGGTCGACGGCGGTGCCGAGTCGCACGTGCGCAGTGCGCAGGTCGGAGGAGGTAATGGAGTCGCCGGCGACGATGGTGTCACCGGCGACGAGGACTTCGGTCGTCGCATCCGCCTGGGCAACGACCAGGGCCACACCCACCACGGAACCCACGACAAGGACGATTCCCACGCCGAACCGCGGATCGATGAAGAACCTGCGGTGCTTTCGCTCAGGGGACGACTCTCGCTTCATGCGTTCAATATTGCTGAACGCACAGGACAGCCGCAAAAGTTATCCACAGCACTGATTTGACGGCGCCCTCCTCGCGATAATTGACCATGACCGAAATAGTTCCGCCGCTTCCAGAGCCGATCGGTCGATTCCTGACGCTGGCCGATACCGCAGAAATCTTGAACATCACAGCCAGGCAGGCGTTGACCCTTATCCACAGCGGCGAGCTCCCTGCCATTCAGGTTCGAGGCCGCGCGCCGTGGCGAATCGAACGCACCGTGCTCGAGTCCTACATCGAGGCCAAGTACGAGGAATCCCGTCGAATGGCCCTCTGGAACCAGTCGGCCTTCACCGAGCTGCCCGAGCTCTCCGGCGGGCGTATCGTCAAGCGCTAAAGACGAATCATCAGAACGACATCCAACGCGATAATCCTCAGCGCGCGCACCTCTTCGTTTCGCCGGGGCTGGCCAGCCTCGTGCACGGCAAGATCGAGATGGTCGCGGCCAACCCGGTCGATCGTGCCGAAGAGGGTCTCTGCGACGAGGGTCACCTCGACCCCGGTCCGTCGACGACAGAGGTCCCTGAGGATAAAAGCCAAGCCAAGCCGGTCGGCCAGGGCTCCGGTAGAAGTCGGCGTCTGGCGAGGCTCGAGAGAGTGCCTGAGCTGTCGACGCGACACAGCGATGCCGGCGATGGCCGAGAGGGGCACCACGCACTGCCGCCCCTGTTGGCCCTGACCGACAAGCTCGGCTGCGAGCCAATCCCGGCCGATGCTTCTGACGACGACCTCCACGACGTCGCTGCCGTCGCTGCCCGTGAGGATGAGATTCAGAGGGTAGCGCGCACCTCGGTCCGCTACGACGACCATCGCCATGATGCGATCCCTGATCCCCAGCCGGCTGACGCGAAGGCGTTCCTCCTCTGCCCGAAGGTTGTCTTCCTCGGTCGTGAGCTCCAGCTCGAGCTGGCTCTCCAGGTCCGAGAAGAGATTGTCCCAGCGCATGCTCCAGACGGTATCGGCGTTCGTCTCGGTCCGGCGAAGTTATCCACAGGGCGTCGACAGTCATAGACAGCGGGCCCGGGAGAGTGCTGTAGTGACATCACCCTCGTTTGGGGGTCATCAACGCAACGGAGCGAGAAGATGAGCCAGCCACAAGACGCGGCAACCCCCGGTCGGATGCACGTAGACGGTGACCGGTACGATCCAGCCGAGTTCTTCGGGGTGCAACCGACGTCGACCCAGGACCTACCCGACCCGGCTCTCCTGATAGAGAACCTCGCCCGGTGCGTGCTCGAGGTCTTGGCGGGCGCCAGAGACCTCGACCAGCTGTCCCGCTGGGTGACCGATGATGTCTACCAGCACCTGCTGAAGCGGGTCGTGCTCTCCTCGCGCGCACGTCAGTCCCGAGGAACCCCTGCGATCCGTCCGGTCTTTCGCATGGGCAGCACACTTATCAGCGAGCCCGCCGACGGAATCATCGAGGGCGTCGTTATCGCCCACGGAACGGCGCGCACAAGAGCGGTAGCCATCCGTCTGGAGGGGATGGACAACCGCTGGCGAGCAAGTGCAGTCAACGTGCTCTGAATCGGGGGCGTGCTCTGATCCGTCTAGACCCGGAGCACGCCCCGATACGTCTACTTGCCCTTGCCCTGCTTGCGACGATCTGCCCGGTTCACCGCGGGAGCCTCCGGGGGTGTGCGGCTTGAAGCTGCTCCGGCCCCGGGCGCCGAGTCAGCACCCGACTTGGCGAACGCCGAGGGGGCAGCGGCGGGCTCTTGGGCCTTCTTCTGATTGCTCGTGGCGATGGCCGTCTCGCCCTGCTCTATCTGGCCCTTCTGGTTTCGCACCTCGACTCCGCCCGAGTCGCTGGGAGCCGAGTAACTGAGTCGCTCGGCGGGGGCGCTGCCGGTCTCCAGACCCTTGGCCTTGACGTCAGGCGCCTCCACCGAGTTCGTCGGCGTGTTCACCTCGACCTCGAGGTTGAACAGGAATCCGACGGACTCCTCCCGAATCTGACCCATCATCGACTGAAACAGGGCAAAGCCCTCGCGCTGGTACTCCACGAGCGGGTCGCGCTGCGCCATGGCACGCAGGCCGATGCCGTCCTTGAGGTAGTCCATCTCGTAGAGGTGATCGCGCCAGTTGCGGTCGATGACCGAGAGCACAACGCGGCGCTCAAGCTCGCGCATCGCGGCCTCGCCGAGGGTCTCCTCACGCTTGGCGTAGGCAAGCTGGGCGTCAGAGAGAATCTCCCGGCGAACGAAGTCCTTGTCGATTCTGCCCTTGTTGCCGGCTTCCGTGACGACCTCGTCAATGGTGATGGAAACGGGGTAGAGCGTCTTCAGCTCGGCCCACATGGCGTCGAAGTCCCAGTCGTCGCCGTTCCCCACACCCGCATGGCTGTCCAAGACCTCGTCGACAACGCCCGAGAGGAATTTCTGGGCACGGTCGGCCAGGTTGTCGCCCTCGAGGATGTGCCGACGGTCGGAATAGATCGCCTCTCGCTGGCGATTGAGCACGTCGTCGTACTTCAGGACGTTCTTGCGAATCTCGGCGTTGCGTCCCTCGACCTGAGATTGGGCACTGCGGATGGCCCGCGAGACGACCTTGGACTCAATGGCCAGATCGTCAGGGATGTTTCCCCGGCCCATCAGGGCCTCAGCGGCACCCGCATTGAAGAGGCGCATCAGGTCGTCGGTCAGCGACAGGTAGAAGCGGCTCTCGCCAGGGTCTCCCTGACGCCCGCTTCGACCGCGCAGCTGGTTGTCGATACGGCGCGACTCGTGGCGTTCGGTGCCAAGCACATAGAGTCCGCCGGCGTCGACGACCTTGGCCGCTTCGATCCCGACCTCTTGCTTGACCGCGTTGAAAACGGCCTCCCAGGCGATCTCGTACTCGTCGGGGGTGTCGATCGGGCTGAGTCCGCGGGAGTTCATCTCGGCGACGGCCAAGAACTCGGCATTGCCGCCGAGCATGACGTCTGTTCCACGACCGGCCATGTTGGTGGCGACAGTGACCGAGCCGAGACGCCCGGCCTGCGCGACGATGGCTGCCTCTCTGGCGTGGTTCTTGGCGTTCAAGACCTCGTGGCGCACGCCCTTCTTGGCGAGCAGCTTTGAGAGATACTCGCTCTTCTCGACGCTCGTCGTACCCACCAGGACAGGCTGGCCGTTCTCGTGACGAATGACAATGTCTTCGACCACCTGGTCGAACTTGGCCTGCTCGTTCTTGTAGACAAGGTCAGGCTGGTCAATCCGCTGCATCGTCTTGTTGGTCGGGATGGGCACCACGCCGAGCTTGTAGGTGCTCATGAACTCGCTGGCCTCGGTCTCGGCAGTACCGGTCATACCGGAGATCTTGTCGTAGAGCCGGAAGTAGTTCTGCAGGGTGACGGTGGCAAGGGTCTGGTTTTCTGCCTTGACTTCGACACCCTCCTTGGCCTCGATCGCCTGGTGGATTCCCTCGTTGTAGCGCCGACCCGCGAGGATACGGCCGGTGTGCTCGTCGACGATGAGAACCTCGCCGTTCATGACAACGTAATCCTTGTCTTTCTTGAACAGGGCGCTCGCTTTGATGGCGTTGTTCAGAAACGAGATCAGCGGAGTATTGGCCGATTCATAGAGGTTGTCGATGCCGAGGTAGTCCTCGACCTTCTCGATGCCGGGTTCGAGCACACCGACGGTGCGCTTCTTCTCATCGACCTCGTAGTCTTCGTCGGCGATGAGCTTGGTCGAGATACCCGCGAACTCGGTGAACCAGCGGTTGGCCTCACCCGAGGCAGGGCCGGAGATGATGAGCGGCGTGCGTGCCTCATCGATCAGGATTGAGTCGACCTCATCGACGACGGCGAAGTTGTGGCCGCGCTGAACCATGTCGATGGCCTGCCAGGCCATGTTGTCGCGCAGGTAGTCGAACCCGAACTCGTTGTTCGTTCCATACGTGATGTCGGCCGCGTACTGCACGCGACGCTCCTCGGGTGTCTGGCCCGAGAGGATGCAGCCGGTGGTCATTCCCAGGGCACGGAACACGCGGCCCATGAGCTCGCTCTGGTACTGCGCGAGGTAGTCATTGACCGTGACGACGTGCACGCCCTTGCTGGTCAGTGCGTTGAGATAGGCGGGAAGCGTGGCGACCAGAGTCTTGCCCTCGCCCGTCTTCATCTCGGCGATGTTGCCGAGGTGGAGAGCTGCGCCGCCCATGAGCTGCACGTCGAAGTGCCGGAGGCCGAGGGTGCGGCGGGCTGCCTCGCGGACGACGGCGAATGCCTCGGGCAGTAGGTGGTCCAGGCTCTCTCCGGCCTCGTAGCGAGCCCGGAGAGCAGGAGTCTCCTCTTTCAGCTCATCGTCGGTGAGGTCTTTGAACCCATCCTCGAGCGCGTTGGTCGCCTTCGCGTAGTGCTCGAGCCTGCGAAGTATTCGACCTTCGCCGACGCGGAGTACCTTTTCAAGAACTGAAACCACCGAGATTCTCCTACTGCAGTCGTCCCGGCGCACGTGGCCGAGAATCTGGACAAGCCTAACGGGTCGGGGCTGGGTACGGCCCACAGAAAAGGACCCGACCGGCATCCGGTCGGGTCCTGCTCAGCAGTTATCAGGCCCTGGCAGCCGCGGCAGAATGCTCGGCGGCGTGGTTGTCGAGACCGATGACTCCGTACTCCCAGCCCTTGCGACGGTAGACGACACTAGGCCGGTCGGTCTCGGCGTCGATGAAGAGGTAGAAGTCATGGCCGACGAGTTCCATGTAGTACAGGGCGTCGTCCACGGTCATCGGTGCCGCGGGGAAGACCTTCTCCCGAATCACGACCGGGGAGTAGGGGGCGCTGTCCTCGTCGGTTTCGACGGCCTCCGCAGCGGAGGCCGGCGCTTCTGCCACAGGCTTGCCCGCCGGCCGAGTGAGGGCCTCGGGGCCGGCGGGCGTTATGTCGATCACACTGAAGCCGCTGTTCGATGCCTCCCGGAGCGAGACGGGGCGGTGCTGGCCACGATGGACCTTCTTGCGATCCTTGGCGCGACGGATTCGCTCGATGAGCTTGTCGAGAGCCATATCGAAGGCGACGTACTTGTCTTTCGCCGCGCTCTCGGCTCTAATCAGCGGACCAGGACCGATCAGTGTGAGTTCGACCCGGTCGTCCCCTGCCGAACCGTTGGCCGAGTTGTGCCGACAGAGCTTGATCTCAAGAGCGAGTGCCTTTTCCGACAGGTGTGAGACTTTTTCAGACTTGTCCAGCGCGTAGTCCCGGAAGCGATCGGTGATGCCCAGGTTGCGGCCGGTGATGTTGGTTTCCATGGCGAGACCTCCTAGTCGAAAAGACGAAGCGTCCTATGTCAAGGACGATCGGTTCCACGCCTTTCACACCACCGTAGCCCTGTCGACGGCGGATGTCACCGAATAATTCACTCAAAGTTTCACTGGGGGACGGCGTGCGTTCGGTATGTGTACGCGATCGTCACGGCGCCGATGACCGATCCCCCCGCCTCAAGCACCGCACGCCGGCATTCCAGCAGCGTGGAGCCCGTGGTGAGTACATCGTCGACGATCAGGACGCGCCGCCCACGGAGCGACCTGCTGCCGGAAACCGACCCCGCGAGGTTCAGCGCCCGATCTGTTTGATCCAACCCTGCCTGATCGAGGGTGGGGCGGTTGAAACGCAGAATGCCTGCGACGGGAAGCGGCGAGCCCGAGCGACGCATCAGCGCGTCCACGGGGCTGTAGCCTCGCCGGCGAAGCGACGCCGCTGTCGAGGGTGCTGTGACGTAGCCGAGCCCGACACCCGCCCGTCCGGCGGCGGCGGCTGTGGCTGTGGCTGTGGCGGCGGCAAGCACCGTACCCAGGGCCGCACCGAGCGGGCGTGCCGCGTCCAGGCGCCCCGACTCCTTGAAAGTGTGCAGGAGTGCGCTGACGACGCCGCCGTAGCGACAGCCGTACCAGACGGTGAGGGCCTGCCCCGGCGCGTCGGTGCCAACCCGGATGCTGGATGGCCGGTTGGCGAGCGCCGACGCCAGCGCTATGCGGCATTCGGGGCAGAGCGCCCGATCGTGGCTTCCGCATCCCGCACACACCACCGGGAACAGTACTGCGAGCGCATCACGAAGCGCCTCGTCGACAACCTCGCGGAATCCCATGGGAAGCAGTCTGCTGTCGGTGGGCCAGCATCGGGCAGATGCCCACACCCTTCCGGCTGCCGACGTGGGCTGTTGAGGAGGGGACACGCACGAGCCCCTCGGGCGATAGGCGCCGCTATTCCTGGGTGGCGAGGAAGGAGATACCGCTGGCGGTCAGCTGCCAGGCACTGACCCTCTGTTGCTGAATGACACCCTCGGCGGTCAATAGGCGCAGCCCTACCGGATCATTCGCACCGACACTCGCCACCACGTTGGCCGAGCGACCCAGAGTTGTCGCGGGACCACCGATTTGCTGCTGGGTGATGATGGTGTCCCCACTGGGCAGCTGGGTCACAGACGCGGCCGTCAACTGGTCGACCCAGGTCGCATCGACCGCGACGCCATCGCCCGTAGACATACTCACGGGTTCCCCGAGGGAGACCGGCACACCCTGTGCATCCCGCATAATCGCGGCCATGACCAGGCGCGGTTTTCCCCCGCTGGTGACCAGCGCGATGAGCCGGACACCGTCCCGGGCCACGTCGAGGGACTCGATGCTCGTCGCGCCGTCCCAGTTGGCTTTGACGCCCGCGGGCGCCCGCCCGAGGGCGGAGACCTGGATCGCCTGCGGAGAATCGCGCGGCACCGTCCAGATGAATCCACTCGGGTCGATCGTGGGCTCGATCAGCCGAGGCCTGTTGTCGATGATGCCGGGCAGCTGGCCTGCGGCGACGGCATAAACCCCTGCCGCTCGCGTTCCGACGGCCGCGAGGCCCCGGCTGGCCGAATACGAGGCGCTCGTCGCGTCGAGGGTGACGAGCTGGTCGCTGATTCCATCGATCGGGGTCACCATGGTGCCGGCGAGATAGCCGAAGGCCCCGGCCCGCAATACCAGGGCACGGGTATCCACCCTCGGGTTCACGACAGGAGGGGCCTGGTTCGACGTGGCGATGGCGATCAGGTTCGTATCAACAACCATCTGCACATCGCTGACGCCGCTGAGATCGGCGAGACTCGCGGAGAGCTGGTAGCGCATCCGTTGCAGGGCCGTCACGTTGGTCTCCAAGACCGGGCCGGTGAGGTTCACGAGGGCCTGCCCCGACACGACGGGCACACTGGTGACCCCGGCGCCCTCCGGGAACGCCGAGACGACGGCACCCTTCAGCCATCTCGTCGGACCTGCCAACAGGGCGCGCACGATGCGGGTGCCGGTCGTGGCTGAGACTCTGGGGAAGAAACGCTGGTCTGGTACCAGGTGAACGAAGCTCGGATCGAAGAAATACAGGGCGTAGGCACGAAATACCTCGTTGAATTCGGAACCCGACATGATGATGCCGTCGGGGGCGGTATTGATGCGCCACTGGCCGTTCTCCTGGACGAAAGAATAGGGCAGAACGATCGGCGCCTCCGAGGGCACCTGGCTATAGCCGCCGGAGCCGTCCACATCCGCCTGTGGGGTGATGGTGAGGCTTACGGCCACCGGAGAATCGACGGTCTGCACCCGGTTTCCCGAGTCGATGGTGACTCCCGCATCCGGATGCCACGACGGAGACAAACTCGTGCTGAGAAACTCGCGTGCGACCTCATAGTCTTTCTGCGGGTTCAGAGCGGCCCGAATGAAACCGGTGAGAATCTCAGACTGCGATGCCCCGGCGACCGGCTTGGCCGGCTGGAAGATCACGTCGATCTCGTCATTGGCGGCCGTACCGTTTCCCTGGCGCACGGGTCCCGACTCGGGGATGCCGACGCAACCTGCCAACAGCAGGCCGAGGGCGAGGATGCCCGTTCTGGCCAGGCCGCGAACCAGGGAACGTGCGGGGTGATGCTGCTGGAGGGACGGTTGAGCTATTCGGCTACGCATCGTTGACCTGCTCCTCGGGGGGTAGCGGGATCGGGGACGCACCGGGCAGCACACCCGCGGTGCGGGGCAGGGTCAGCCGGAAGCACGATCCCTTCCCCGGCTCAGACCAGACCTCGAGGTCTCCGCCGTGCAGCACTGCATCCTCCAACGAGATGGCGAGGCCGAGGCCGGTGCCGCCGATTGTGCGCTTGCGGGAGGGGTCTGCGCGCCAGAACCGATCGAATACCCGCAGGGAGTCGTCGGCCGTCATTCCGATCCCGTAGTCACGCACGGCCAGGGCTACGGCCGTGGCCGTGCTGTCGACCGAGACAACGATCGGTCGGCCCTCGCCGTGCTCGATGGCGTTGCCGAGCAGGTTCGTTACGATGCGGCGGATGCGGCGGCCGTCGATGTCTGCCTCGAAGTAGCCGCCCGGCGCGGTGAGGCTGATCTCGGAGCCGGACTTCTCGGCAAGGGATGCCATCTGCTCGATCGAGTCCTCGGCAAGGCGCACGAGGTTGGTCGGCTCGGTCTCAAGATCAGCACCGCCCGCGTCGAACCGGCTGATCTCCAGCAGGTCGGACAGCAGCAGCTCGAAGCGCTGCGTCTGCGTGTGCAGGAGCTCGGCCGTGCGGCCCGTCGCCGGGGGGAAGTTGTCACGCTGGTCGTAGAGCATGTCGCCCGCGAGACGGATGGTCGTGAGGGGTGTTCGGAGCTCGTGCGAGACATCCGAGACGAAACGCTGTTGCACCCGACTGAGGTCGGCGAGCTGGGTGATCTGGGCCTGCATGCTGTCGGCCATGCCGTTGAAGCTGCGGGCCAGGGTGGTGATGATGTCGTCGCCCTTCTCCGGAATGCGCACCTCGAGCTCGCCCGCGGCAAGCTTCTCGCTGGTCTCTGCGGCGACTCGAAGCGGCTCGACGACGAGGCGCACAACGATCCAGGCGACGAGGCCGACAAGCATCATGAGCAGGATGCCGGCGATCCAGAGAATCTGCTGCACGAAGGTGAGCGTCTGATCGGCCTCCGTCAGGTCATAGCCCAGATACAGCTCGAAGTTGCCGGCCCCCGCGATCGTGAGCGGCGAGCCCACGACGATGCCGGGGACCGTGCCGCCGGCCGGGTTCGGAAGCACCACCGACTGCCAGTACTGCGACTGCGATCCGTCACCGCCGGAGACGCTGGCCCGGAGTTGCGGCGTGATTACGTCGAGCAGTTCGGCGCTGGCGAACGGAAGCACGGCCACGCTGCCCTGCGGCGAACCGGGCGTGAGGTACAGCGCCACCAGGCGGCTCGACGTGGACGCCTGAATGGCGGTGCGCGCCGAGTTCTGCACCGACATCGTCGCGGCCTGGCCCGAGACGTCAGACGAGTCGAAGATCTGCTGCGCCGCCATGGATGCGCGCTTGGACTCGATGAGCACCTGGGTGAGCCGGGACTGGAAGAGGTCGTTGCTGATGCTGAACGACACGAAAGCGCCCGTGCCGGCCAAGGCCACAGCCGAGAGTGCGACCGTGATGATGATGGTTCGAAACTGCAGTGATTTGCGCCAGCCCTGGGCGATCCGCCGGGGCCACGTGCGCCACTGGGAAATCACGATCGGCCCCAGCCTGCTCTGTCGGCGTTTCACGGCAGGGGCCGCAGGGGGGCCTTGGCCCTGCGAGCGCGACGAGTACAACTCCGCCATCTTCTACTGCGTGACCTGCCCAGCCCGGTAGCCGACGCCGCGAACGGTCATCACTATCCGGGGGTTGTCGGGGTCTTCCTCGATCTTCGCGCGAAGCCGCTGCACGTGAACGTTGACCAGCCTGGTGTCGGCCTTGTAGTGGTAGCCCCAGACCTGCTCGAGCAGCATCTCGCGGGTGAAGACCTGCTCGGGCTTGGCCGCGAGGGCCTGCAGGAGATCGAACTCCAGGGGGGTGAGGCTGATGCGCTCGCCGTCGCGGCGTACCTCGTGGCCTGCGACGTCGAGTTGCAGGTCGCCCACCAGAAGGATGCCGCTCGAGTTGGTCGAGGCTGGACGAAGCCGGGTGCGGATACGCGCCACGAGCTCCTTGGGATTGAAGGGCTTCACGACGTAGTCGTCGCCGCCGGCCTCGAGGCCCTTCACGACATCCGTCGTGTCGGCCTTGGCCGTGAGCATGATGACGGGCACCCCTGAGTCGAGACGGATCTGTCGGCAGACCTCGATGCCGTCGATGCCGGGCAGCATCAGGTCGAGGAGCACAAGGTCTGGCTTGGTCTCGCGAAAGATGCCCACAGCCTCAGAGCCGTCGGCGCAGAAAACGGTCTCGAAGCCCTCGGCACGAAGAACGATGCCGATCATCTCCGCGAGGGCTGGGTCGTCGTCGACCACCAGAATACGAGCGTCCATGGGCAAAGGCTACTGGAAATCACTGAGAACCTGCGTGAACCGACTCACGCCGGGTCGCGCCTGCCCAGAGTGGACCGGTCTGAGATCAGGCTGGCATTCGGGTGAGGGCACGCATCAGCGGGCTCTTGCTCCGCAGCCTCACGGTCACAGTTTCCGGAGCTCTCCCGGGAACCTTTGTCATGGTTCTCGACCAGAAGTAGTTGGCTCCCTCCCGCACAATCTCCCCACCATGGTCGTGCAACAGCTGGTGATGCAGACGGCAAATCATGATGCCATCCTCCGGATTGGTCAGCCCGCCGTCGCGTTTCCACTGGTTGATGTGGTGAGCATCACACACCGATGGCGACCTGTCGCATCCCGGAATCGCGCAGCCGCCCCACTGAACCTTGAGCCCATCGCGTTGCTTCGCGGTGAACAGTCTCTGTTCCCGTCCAAGATTCAGAAGCGCCGGGTCGTCATCGAAAACCGTTCCCAGTCCCGACCCATCACCGCTCCCGGCACCGGTTCGGGTGGCATCGTTGCTGAATCCGGCGTTTTCGGCCGACCCGACGGTGAACTTGATGCCCCGGTGGCCCGTGTCGCAGAGAACGCGTTCGACGGTCTCGAACGAGACCCCGTCGGTGCGGCCCTCGATGATGCCGTACCCGGCCCGCGCCGTGACGGTCTTCTCCGTCACGATGACCCGCACCGATGGACGCGAACCCCCGAAGAGTGTCCCGGGGTCGGCGTCGACGGCAACGCGGACCATGTCGATGAGACCGTCGGCCATTTTCTGGTTCATGGTGCGCCCGTCGATCTCGACCGAAAAGACCGCGGCAAGTTCCGCCAGCTCTTCTTCGGTGCGAAACCGAACCGGACCGCCCACAGGGCCCGTGAAAGACATGAGGGCGTCGTGCAACAGTTTCCCGTTCTCGGGCGGCAGCTTCCAGGTACCGAGGAACATGCCATCGGCCCGCTCATAAGACGTCACCGAGCGGGCGGCGCGGCGTTCGTGCTCGCGGATCTTCACCCCGTCAGGGTCAACCTCGTCGCGCGCCTGCCGGGCGAGGCGGAACAGCTGATCGGCGTTCGCCGAACCCATCTCGGCCAGCAGCCTGACGCATGCGAACGTCAGCGTCTCTGCGGAAACCCGCATGTCAGGCTTGCCGAGGCCGCGGCGGATAGCGTGCGCAGCATCGACCGACAGGGTGCCCGCGACGAGTGCCGAGGCCAGAGGCGCGTCCCACGGTGCGGGAGCCAGAGCTCCGGGCTGCCGTGCGGCCTCGACCTCAGCAATCAGCGTGCCAACGGCGACGCGGGTATTCGCATCCGTCTTAGAGGACTGATCTGAGGCCTGGATCATCGCCGTCACACTGATAAACCCCTCCCGCCGTGCGAGCCCGGCGTTGCCCAGCTCGTACCTCGACCGCTGCGCCATCTCAGCGGCAACGACCGCGGAGCACGTCGCGAGGGAGCGGCGAAGCTCCACCAGCGACGCCTCGGTCGCGAGCAACTCGACGTCGCTCACGGCCCCGATGGTCATCGCACAGCACCCAATCGAGGCCACCTGTTGGGTGGTCTGCTGGAACTGCTGCGGGAAGGAAGCCATACCCGAATCCTATCCTCGAACACCCAAGATTCAAAGCTTTCTACGAAAGAAAAACCCTACAATCCAGCTTTTATCCACGAGATCACCTGCCCCGAGGGTTATCCCCAGATTCAGACCATCAGCCCCAAAACACCTACACTCCGTTTTCAGGCCATAGCCGCCGCCAACCGCCCCGGGCGGTTGCGCGCGGCTATGGCCTGAAAACGGAAGGGTCAGTAGCGGTAGGCGTCTCCCTTGTAGGGTCCGGCTACCGGCACGCCGATGTAGGCCGCCTGCTCGGGCGTGAGCACGGTGAGTTCCACGCCCAGGGCGTCGAGGTGCAGGCGCGCAACCTTCTCGTCGAGGTGCTTCGGCAGCACATAGACGCCGACCGGGTAGTTCGCGGTGTCGACGTAGAGCTCGATCTGGGCCAGCACCTGGTTGGCGAACGAGTTGCTCATCACGAAGCTCGGATGGCCCGTGGCGTTGCCGAGGTTCATCAGGCGACCCTCCGACAGCACGAGCACGCTGGTGCCGCCCGGCAGGCGCCACTCGTCGACCTGAGGCTTGATCTCGACCTTGACCGCACCGGCAAGCTTCTCGAGGCCCGCCATGTCGATCTCGTTGTCGAAGTGGCCCACGTTGGCGATGATCGCCAGGTGCTTCATGCCGAGGATGTTCGACAGCGTGATCACGTTCGCGTTGCCAGTGCCCGTGACGAAGATGTCGACCTGGTCGAGCACGGTCTCAATGCGGGCGACCTGGTAGCCGTCCATCGCGGCCTGTAGCGCGCAGATGGGGTCGATCTCGCTGACGATGACGCGGGCGCCCTGGCCTCGAAGTGCCTCGGCGGCACCCTTTCCCACGTCGCCGTAGCCGGCCACGAATGCCACCTTGCCGCCGATGAGAACATCGGTCGCGCGGTTCAGGCCATCCGGCAGTGAGTGGCGGATGCCGTACTTGTTGTCGAACTTGCTCTTGGTGACCGAGTCGTTGACGTTGATCGCCGGGAAGAGCAGCTCGCCCGCGGCGGCCAGCTCGTAGAGGCGGTGCACGCCCGTGGTCGTCTCTTCCGAGACGCCGAGGATGTCCGCGGCCACGTCGGTCCAGCGGTCGCCCGAGGAGGCCAGCGACAAACGGAGCAGGTCCAGGACCACGCCATACTCGACGCTGTCGCTGTCAGATGTGGCGGGAACAGCACCGGCAAGCTCGAACTCGCGGCCCCTGTGCACCAGCATCGTGGCGTCGCCGCCGTCGTCGAGGATCATGTTCGGGCCGGTCCAGGTCGCGCCGGCGGCCAGCGCCTCGGCCGACCAGTCGAAGGCACGCTCGGTGCACCACCAGTACTCCTCGAGGCTCTCGCCCTTCCAGGCGAAGACCGGAACACCCTCGGGTGCGTCGACGGTGCCCGTGCGGCCCACCACGACAGCCGCCGCGGCATCGTTCTGCGTCGAGAAGATGTTGCAGCTGACCCAGCGCACGGTTGCGCCCAGGTCGATGAGGGTCTCGATCAACACGGCGGTCTGCACCGTCATGTGCAGCGAACCCATGATGCGGGCGCCGGCGAGAGGCTGGGAGTCGGCGAACTCGCGCCGGAGGGCCATCAGGCCTGGCATCTCGTTCTCGGCAAGGCGGATCTGGTGGCGCCCGGCGGCGGCCAGGGAAAGGTCGGCGACCTTGAAAGGCAGTGTGGTGACAGAAAGGGCAGCGGCAATTGTCATGCGGACAGTTTACGCGGTCAGGCCTTCAGAATCGTGGGGCTTGTGCCGCATGATGAGCCACCCATTGGGAACGGAGAGAGACCGGGCGTGCCGGGCACACAGGTCGTAGCTGTGCGGCTCGGGCACAAAGCTGAGCGGCCCCACGACTGCGAGGGAGTCGGCGTAGTCGTAGGTCAGCGTCGATACGGCCTCCACCTGACAGGCCACCCGGGAACACTGCCTCGTCTTCATCACTGCAAGCGTATTCGAATCCGCCTGCCGCCGACGAGCCCTCCGCAAACGCCGCGCGTTCCCGGTCGCTCTGGCACTCACACCGGAATACACTTTCTGTATGTCACGATCACGACGCGCAACGCGGACGTCTGTGCGCGGCTCGCGGCACAATCGCCACGGCCGGGGCCTGCGCTCCCCCGTGACCGGTCCACACCTGCCGATGATGAATACCCGCATCGACTTCTTCGACGCGACGGTCGCGTCGACGGCCGACTACATCCGTGGCGTCTGGCCCAGCGAGCTCGCCGATGTCAGCTTCGAGATCGGCGCTCTGCCCTACGGCGCGAACGGCCGGCCGGGGACGACACCCAACAAGGTCGAGCGCTGGCGCATCGAGGGCAACCGAATCATCCTGTATCGCGTACCGATCGAGCGCCTCTCACACCTGCACATCAACGACGAGGCCCACCGGCGCATGAACGTGGAGAGCTGCGTCTTCCGCGCGGTGGCTGAATACCTGGGCAAGGATCCCTGGGATCTGGCGCCGGACGGTTTCCGCCCCTTCTGAGGTGCTGTCCTGATCAGGGATAGATGACGATGGGCGCCTCGAGCGGATTCGGCCGCGTCAGGCTGTAGGCCGAAAGCTGGCCGCCACCGCTGTAGCCGACGGATGCGACCAGTACGCCGGTAGCCGCCGCCGCGTACGTCGTCGCGCCCGCCACGACAACTCCGACCGAGCCCTGGGCCGGCACCTGAACCGTGACCTTGGCACCGGAGGTCGGCGTCAAAACGACGGTGACGGGGCTGGAACCCTGGTTGCTCAGATGCAGCCGCGGGTTGGGGCCGGCTGCGATGGGAGCAAGGAAGTCGTTCGACTGCGCCAGTGCCGATTGGTACCAGCCGAAGTCAAGGGCACCCGCCTCGATCACCGAAGTGCGCGCGGCCGTGACGACAGGCACGCTGGAGGAAACACTCAGCGTGTACGTACCATCAGGCAGATCTCGGAGCGGTGACTCGCTGACCCGGCCGGCAGCGGCGGTGATGGTGAACGAGACGCTCTCCGCGCCGACCTGCTCCGAGGTCGCGGTGACGGTCAGGCTGGCGTCGTCGGTGCCGGGAACGAAGACGCGCAGGGCGGCCTGCATGTCACCGTTGCCGTCGGTCGGAAGTCGCTCGGCAATGGCCGATGTACCGGTAATCGTCACGCCGGTCATCACCGGGGTCGCCGAGGGCGCCGCGGAGGGGCCGACCAGCTCGACACCACCGGTCTCGAGCCCGCGGATGATTGCCTGCTGCACGGAGGCCAGCACAACGCCGCCGGCAGCTTGAACATGCACGACCGGCGAGGACACGTTGGGGGCGAAGCCGGCGAGCGAGACGACCGTCTGGGACAGCGCCGGAACGAGGATAGCCGAGGCGCCCGGGGCGTCGATCATGCCGTTCTCGGCATAGATGGTGAGCCGCACGTTGGCGGCGACGGCCGTGGGATTAGACAGCATGATGAGGCTGGTTCGGCCGACCGTGGTGGCGCCCCCCACCAGCCAGCTTTCGGCGGTGGCCTCGCCGCATGCTGTGGCCGCGAAGCCCCGAAGGTCGGGGGCTCCGGCCGTGGATGACTGGCTCGCCGCCAGCAGGGCGCCGTTCGGGGCTCCGCCGGCCTCAAGCAGCTGCGGGGAGTTGCCCGTCGCCGCGCTCGAGTTACCGGGCGCCGCGAGCGATTTTCTGGTCACCGCTCCCGCCGGGGCTCCACCGGCAGCCTCGCGCAGGCCGCTGGCGATGGTGGCGTTGCCCACCGCAGACGTGACCTGGCCGGGCTGGGCGCTCGACTGCGAGTTCGAAAGGATCGGGCCGGGACACACCCGGTACTCCGCCCCGGGGGCCGGGGCGACCGCCACGGTCGCCGCGGTCGCCACAATGGTGGGGATCGGCACGAGAACGGCCGCCACGATGACCGCGGCAATTGCGCCCACAAGGACAAGTCCGCCGGCCACACGGGCTCCGGCGATGGCGACTCCGCGCTTAGTGACCACGGTTCTCTCCTCCGCTATTCGGTGTTTCGGTCGTTCCGACGGCAGGCGGCACCCGGAGGATCGTCTCCGCGTCAGGGTCGTAGTCTTCGTCTTCGACCTCCGCGGCGGGCCCAGGCTCAGGCTTCGGCTCTTCCTCCGGCTCCGGCTCAGGCTCCGGCTCCGGCTCCGGCTCGGGCTTGTCCTCGGCAGGCGCTGCGTTGGCAGGCTCCTCTTCCAAAGTCCCACCGGCTGGGAAACCCGCACGGGAAACCTGAAGAATCGGATTCATCACCCGGGCGCTTGCGGGCTGCAGGCGTCCGGCGGGCAGCGCAAGCAGCAGCATGAGCAGGAATACGATTCCCTGAACCGTGAGGATGATGACGCCCGCCGGTGTTGCCACGTTCGTCGGTTGCGCAACGGGCAGGCTCGCAGTGCCGGGAGTTCCCGTGATCTCCCAGAGCGTTCCGGCGAACGTGTTGCCGATCTTGGTCAGCGCGGCATTGCCATCGAGGGCACTGGCCGACCGGAGGCCGGCTGTCTCGCTCTCAAGGCTGGCTGCCCCGGCGAGGCTGGGTGACAGGAGTACGAATTTGATGCCGAGGCCGGAGAGTTGGACGCTGGATTCCGATCCGCTCGGTGAGGCGAGGTTCGCCACCAGGCTCGCCAGGGCAGCCGTGCTCTCGGTGACCCCACCGGTCTGGGCCTGCGTCGACTGGTCGTCCAGGGTCGCGCCTGTGCCACTGACGACGCGAGCCAGCAGGCCACCATCCGTCTGGGGGGTAATGACCAGCGTGCCCACTCGCGGACTGGCGGCGGCCTCGGCCGTGACGAGCGCGGGCAGCAGCGCCCCGGTGCCGGGCTTCACGCTCCAGCCGCCGATAAGCGGGGCTGCCAGCAGCGGGATGGCGACAACGGCCACCACGAGAACGCTCACAAAGCCGGGAGCGGTGGCGCCACGCTTCAGCGTGTGCAGCCCGATGACCGCGGCTCCCGTGAGGCCGAGCCAGTACAGGCTCAGGCCGGAGCCGGCCCAGACGAAGACGGCGGAATTGCCGACGGAGGTCAGGGCCAGATGGGTTGCGCCCAACGCCGTCAGGAGGCCGACGAGTGCGATCACGCCGCCGAATACCGCGCGCGTCGAGGAGGGGCCGGGCAGAAAGAGCGCCAGGATGGCGAGGGCCGCCAGAGGAACGACGACCACCAGCAGCACGAGCCGCAGCACGGAGGGCTCCAGGCCGACGCTGGCGGCGATGGAGGCCCAGCCGGCCTGACCTGCGGCCGGGATGCCGCTGAGAAGATCGATCAGGCCCACGTTGCCGCGCGGTGCCGGGGCCCCCGGGTCGGCAAACAGGGCCAGGAGGTTGCCGGCCCGGAACTGCTGCCACGCGAGCGGGGCGACCATCACGAGGGCCGGAATCGGGATACCGATCACGCGGGCAATCGACCGCCCGCTCGTCGCTGATGACACGAGCCAGAGAATGAGAAGGGCCGGCCAGAGTGAGGGAGCTGCGGCCACGGTAACGGCGAACAGGATCGCGGCCATGGCCGATGCCGACCACGACTTTCGCGCGGCGAGTCCGGCCAAAACGAGCCAGGGCAGCACGAGGTGCGCGATTATCGCTCCCAGCGCTCCAGCGTCGAGCGCCCCCAGGAACGGCGGCGCCAGAACCCAGAGGGCCGCGGCGACCGTGCGCAGCCACGGCTTGTCGGTGAGGCGCGCCGCAAGAAACCAGGCGGCCAGCGCCGCGAGCGGCAGAGCCCCGAGGTACAGGGCCACGATCGCCGTCGATGGCGACCAGAACGTGAGGGAGCCAAGAACCGCGAGCACGGCGGCGAAGGGGTCGGCGGCACCGACGAAGCCGAGGCCGATGTCGCGCCAGCCGAAGCCCACGTTGCCCCAGAGCTCGGCCGCCGAGGGGCTCAGCGGCAGCAACGACCCGCCCGTGACGGCCTTGGCACCGAACAGCGGAATGAAGACGATAAGACCGACTATGGCCGCGGTCAGCGTCGTGGTCACGCCTCCCGACGCGATGAACTGGATGCGATCGGGCTCGCCGCGAACTCGCGCCAGAGCGATCTCTCGTTGCAGCGAGCGACGACGCCGCACCTCGTCGCCGGCGATGCGCAACGGGGTGATCGCCCGCCAGCCGACCCGACGCGTGCGGCGCAGGTTTCCCCGCGCCTCTCGAATACGGGAATCGAACGCGGTGCGAAATGCAGCGCTGAACTCGCCGGTAATCGCACCGGGCTGCTTGCGAACGAGCTGGCCCAGACTTCTGACTACCGCAAGGGGAACCAGCGACAGCCAGTGGAAAACCACGGCAAACGCCGGGGCATACACGAGGCGACGGTGCAGCTGGGCGGCGCGCCCATCCGCCTGGCGGCGGCGGCGGGCCCGACCCTTCTGACTCCAGCCGGGGCCGGCGAGGCCGTCTCCGGCCGATGCGACGCGGGCCGCAGGTACGCCCACGACACGGTGACCGGCGAGTCGGGCCCGAATGGAGAAGTCGAGGCCGTTGTCGGCCGTCGGCAGTGCCGGGTCGAAGCCGTGAAGCTCATTGAAGACCGTGTGGCGAACCAGCATTCCGGCGGCGCCCAGCGCGAGGATGTCGCTCAGCCGGTCGTACTGGGCCTGGTCGAGCTCCGTCTCGGCGAGCGGGAACGTGGCACCGAACTCGGTGATGGTTTCGCCGAACTCGCGGACATAGCCTGGCGAGTCCCAGTCCATCTGCTTCGGGCCGGCGACCGCCACCGAGGGGCTGACCTCGACGGTGGCGAGCATTGCTGCCAGGGCTCCGGGCTCCGGAGCCGTGTCATGGGCCAGCAACCAGAGCCACTGATCGTTGGACTCCGGCGGCGGGATGACGCCGAGGGCGTGCGTGACGGCGGTGCCGAAGCTCATCTTCCCGGTGGCCGAGACAAAGTGAGTCGGACGGATTCCCGCCAGCAGAGCGGCGCTGGAGTCTGTGGACGCCGTATCCACAACGATCAGCGTGTCAGGCTGCCTCGTCTGGGCCTCGAGGGCCGCAAGGGTTCGCGGGAGGAAGTCGGCTCCATTGGAGGCGATCAGGACGGCGGTTACTCTGGCTCGCATACTGCTTTTAGGCTAGACGCGCCAGCACCGGATGGTCGTGCGCCTCGTCGGCGTGCCGAAAGAACACCCCGCCCTCAAAAGAACCTGACGCCTAGCCTGCCTGCTTGCGGAGTTTGCGCCGTTCGCGCTCAGACAGCCCGCCCCAGATTCCGAAACGCTCGTCGTTCTCGAGCGCGTAGTCCAGGCAGCGAGCCTTGACCTCGCACGAGGTGCAGATGCGCTTGGCATCGCGGGTCGAACCGCCCTTTTCGGGAAAGAACGCCTCGGGGTCGGTCTGCGCGCACAGCGAGTCGGTCTGCCACGCGAGCGGGTTCTCCTCGACGTCTGGTCTGCGGACCCCGGGGACACCCAATTTGATGGGGTCGACGAACCAGTTGTCAGGTACTGCCGAGCGGTGCTCTGAAATTGTCATACCACGCCCTTTCTTCTAAATCTGTGCACGATCACCCCCCGTGCCCCTAAGTAATTACACCCATGTAGTTCGCATTCGTCAAGTCGCGAATCGTAAACCCTCAACCACTGCGGAGGGTTTAGGCGGGGCCCTCGGCGTGTCGCGACTTATTTGGATTCAGCACAAGTGCAGCATCCCGGGTGTTGGGTGAATTCCACGTGAACGACTAAGCGTTGACGCTCGCTTTGCGAGCCAGCCAGGCGCTCTCAACCATGTCGAAGAGGGTATGACGCATGGCCCAGTCAAGATCGCGCGCGGCGAGCTCGCCGGACGCGACGATGCGGTCGGGGTCGCCGGCACGGCGCGGACCGATTTCGGGGGTGAAGGAAATCCCCGTTACTTTGGCCACCGCGGTCATTATCTCGCCAACGGATGCGCCGACACCGCTACCTAGGTTGTAGGCCGCCTCGACCGCTTGGCCGGCATCCAGACGCTGCGCCGCGGCCACATGGGAGCGGGCCAGGTCGGCCACATGGATGTAGTCCCGCACGCAGGTTCCGTCGGGGGTTGCGTAGTCGTCGCCGTTGATGCGCGGCGTACGCCCCAAAATGAGGGCCTCGAAGATCAGGGGGAAGAGGTTGTGTGGGCTGGTGTCGAAAAGTTCCGGAAACCCGGAACCGACGACGTTGAAATAACGCAAGGAGGTGTGGGTCAAGCCCTGCGCAATACCCTGATCACGCAGAAGCCACTCCCCGATCAGCTTGGATTCCCCGTAGGGCGACTCGGGCGCTTTGGCCGTGGCCTCGGTGACGAGGTCGACCGAGGGGGTGCCGTAGACGGCGGCACTGGAGGAGAAAACTATGCTCGTGACATCCGCCGCCGCCATCTCGGTCAACAGCGTCTGCGTGGCCGTGACGTTCTGCTCGTAGGTGTGCAGCGGACGCGTGACGGAGACGCCGGCGTACTTGTAGCCGGCGACGTGCACGACGCCGGTGATCTCGTGCTCGGCGAAGATGCCGCGAAGCAATTCGGCGTCGAGGACCGATCCCTCGACGAAGGGCACGTCAGCGGGCACGAACGCGCGGTGGCCGCTCGAGAGGTCGTCGATCACGACCGTATCGATGCCCTGCTCGCGAAACGCGCGAACAACATGCGAGCCGATGTAGCCTGCTCCTCCGGTTACCAGCCATGCCACGGGATGCGCTCCACTCGTCGATGTTGCCCGATTGTGACCGGCGAACCGGCCGGCACATCTAATTCTGGCAGGCCGCCACGGCCCGCAAGGCCGAGCCCTGCCTCAGGCCGAGTAGCCGGGGGCCGCGATGAAGACGACGCCCTCACCCGTGAGGGTGATCGCACCCTCGTCGGGTGTAATGAAGAGAGCCTCGCCGCGATTGATCGCCTGGCCGGATGCCTCGCCATGCAGCTCGAGGCTGCCCGCGACACACAGGGCGATGGCCGCCCCCGCCGCCCGGTAGGTGGCGCGCTCGTTGACGTCGGTCTTGATGCGCAGCAGCACGAAGTCGGACACATCGGGGCGAAACTCCTCGACACCCTTCGAGGGATAGCGGGGCCAGATATAGGGAACGGGCAGCGACTCGAATGTCAGCACGCTGAGCAGTTCGGGCACATCGATGTACTTGGGCGTGAGCCCGCCGCGCAGCACGTTGTCTGAGGCCGCCATCAGCTCGACGCCGAGGCCCGTCAAATAGGCATGGATGTTTCCGGCCGGCAGATACAGCGCCTCGCCGGCTTTCAGGCTGACGCGGTTCAACAGGAGGGAGGTGACGATGCCTGGGTCCCCGGGGTAGGCCGCGGCCAGGTCGCGAACGGTCTCGAACGAGGCCGCGAACGGGGCGGCTTCGGCCTCGGCACGGATCGCCGCGGCCTCCCGGGATGCGACGAGGTCGACGACGTGGTTCACGAGGGCGGCGACCTCCTCGCCGCCGGAGAGCAGCCATTCCACGAGCGAGCGCAGCAGGTTGTCGGTGGCGCCAGCCTCGAACCGCTCCGAAACGGGCGCGAACAGCGCCGGCGCGGGGGTGGCGGATGCCGCATCCCAGGCCTGGAGCACGGCGAAGATCGTGCGGATCTCGGCGACGGGGCGGAATCCGCAGAGGGCCTCGAACCGGTCACTCAGCGCGTAGATGACCTCGGGCTTGTGAAGCGGGTCTTTGTAGTTGCGGTTGGGGGCGTCGAGCGGAATGCCGGCGGCGTTCTCCCGCGCGAACCCCTCGATGGCGCGCTCAAGCGTCGGATGCGCCTGCAGCGACAGCGGGCCGTCGGCGGCGAGCACCTTGAGCAGGAAAGGCAGCTGGGTGTGGGTGCCGAGCGCGGTCTCCGGGTCGGCGGTGATCCACTCCCTGACGTTTGCGGCTCCCCCCACGGTGTGCGGGTCGAGGATTCTCGCCGGTGAACCGGGGTGCGCGCCCAGCCAGAGCTCGGCCTCGGGACCCCCGGAGGGCTGCGTTCCCAGAAGATCGGAGATCGCGGTGCGGGAACCCCACGGGTAGTCGCGCGGAGTGTTGCTCAGACGAACGAACATGATGAATTCCTTACTTCGAGTCGTGCGCCCCGGCGCGCTCGTTTAGACCAAACTACCAACCGACACAGCTCGCTCAAGGTTGGGTGCCTAATGTGGTGCAAAGAATTCCTCTTGACGACCCAGCAACGGAGCACCAGTGAACCTCGAACCTCTGATCAGCGACTTCTTCGGCTACGCGAACCAGCTGAGCGATCAGGAGAAGACGGCGCTCGCCGCCCTCCGGCACTACCTCGAGACCGAGGTCAAGCCCGTCGTGAACGGGCACTGGGCGGCGGCTACGTTCCCACCCGAGATCATCAGGGGCCTCGCGGCCCACGACGTGTACCGCTACGGCTGGGAGGAGACGCGCCCGTTCGAGAACTCGGCCGTGTTCCGCGGCTTCGTGGCGCTGGAGCTGGCCCGCGTCGACGCCTCCATTGCGACGCTGGTCGGTGTGCAGAACGGCCTCGCGATGGGCTCGATTCACGTCTGCGGCTCGGCCGAGCAGCGCGCCGAGTGGCTGCCCAAGCTGGCCGCCGGTGAGCTCGTGGGGGCGTTCGGCCTGACCGAGCCGCTGTCAGGCTCGGACTCTGCCCAGGGGCTGCGCACCACGGCGACCCGCGACGGCGACGAGTGGGTGCTGAACGGCGAGAAGCGCTGGATCGGCAACGCCACCTTTAGCGACATCACGATCATCTGGGCCAAGGACACTCTCGACAACCAGGTCAAGGGCTTCATCGTGCCGACATCCACGCCGGATTACGCCGCGACGAAGATCGAGAACAAGCAGAGCCTGCGCATCGTGCAGAACGCCGACATCGTGCTGACCGATGTGCGCGTGCCGGAGTCGCTGCGTCTGGCGCATGCGAACTCGTTCAAGGACACGGCGAAGGTGCTGCGCCTCACCCGCGCCGAGGTAGCCTGGGCCGCGGTTGGCAACTCGATCGGCGCCTACGAGGCCGCCCTCGCCTACACAAAGCAGCGCGTGCAGTTCGGCAAGCCGATCGCCGGTCACCAGCTGGTTCAGGACCTGCTGGTGAAGTCGATCGGCAACATCACCGCGAGCCTGGGCATGGTCATCCGCGTCTCGCAGATGCTCGACGAGGGCACCCAGCGCGACGAGCACTCGGCGCTCGCCAAGGGCTTCACTACCAGCCGGATGCGGGAGACCGTGGCCTGGTGCCGCGAGGCCCTCGGCGGAAACGGCATCGTGCTCGAGTACGACGTGGCCCGGCACTTCGCCGACGCCGAGGCGCTCTACTCGTACGAGGGCACGCGGGAGATGAACACCCTGATCGTGGGCCGGGCGCTCACGGG
>JBBATW010000008.1:69653-98370 GCA_040398585.1 Agreia sp. | reverse complement strand
AGATCGCCCGCATCGCGAACGCTGCGGGCGTGGATGCCACGACCCTCGTCACGCCCGAGCAGGTTGCGGCCCTCGTCGCTCTCGTCGAAGACGGCACCCTCACCGACCGCCTGGCTCGCCAGGTGCTCGAGGGTGTCATCGCTGGCGAGGGAACCCCCGCCGAGGTCGTCGCCTCCCGCGGACTAGCGGTTGTCTCCGACGACGGCGCGCTGATCGCCGCGATCGACCTGGCGCTGGCCTCGCAGCCTGACGTGCTGGAGAAGATCCGCGAGGGCAAGCTGCAGGCCGCCGGCGCTGTCATCGGTGCCGTCATGAAGGCCATGAAGGGCCAGGCCGACGCCGCCCGCGTGCGCGAACTCGTCCTGGAGCGTGCGACCGCCACCCCCGCCGCGTAACACCCTCCGTTTTCAGGCCAGAGCGGCCGTCGACCTCCGCTGGGAGGTTGGGCGCCGCTCTGGCCTGAAAACGGTGTGCAGGGTTGGGCGTTAGCTCGTGGGGTAGGCCACGTCGGTGAGCATCTCGGAGACCGTCCAGAGGGCCTCGGCCAGAACGTGGTCTGAGGCCTGCTTGTTCTCGTTCGCCCGGCGCGGGGCTCCGGAGCCCGTGAGTTCCAGCGGGCCGGTTGGCCCGAAGTAGTCGCCACCCTTGACGCTGGCCCAGGTGGCTGCGAACAGCTCAGGCAGGGCGCCCTGCTCGACCGCCTGTGAGACGCCTCGGGTGTGCATGATGCGCCCCATCAGCTTCGACGGCTGCTTGTCGCTGCCCATCATCGGTCCCGTGGTTTGCAGGTTCGTGCGGGTGAACCCGGGGTGTGCGGCGGCGCTTACGATGCCCCAGCCGTACTGCTCGCTCAGCACGTTCAGCTGCTTGGCGAAGATCAGGTTCGCGAGCTTCGACTGGCCATACACGGCCCAGGTCTGATATTTGCGGATGCCGTCGAGGTTAGCAAGGTCGATGCGGCCGCTGCGGGCAGCGAGACTCGACATGGTCACCACGCGAGGGGACGCCGCGAGACGGAGTGCTGGCAGCAGCCGACCGGTCAGGGCGAAGTGTCCGAGGTGGTTCGTGCCGAACTGCAGCTCGAATCCGTCGGCGGTCGTGTGCCGGGTCGGCACCGACATGATGCCGGCGTTGTTCACGAGAATGTCGACGGGCGAGCCCGTAGCCAGCACGCCGTTCGCGAAGGATTCGACGGAGGAGAGATCGGCGAGATCAAGCAGGGCGACCTCGACCTTCGCATCCGGGTGCTGGGCGCGGATCGACGCCGCCGCAGCCTCGCCCTTCTCGGCGCTGCGGGCAGCCAACGTGATGTGTGCCCCAGCCGCGGCCAGGCGGCGGGACGTCTCGAGGCCGAGGCCGCTGTTGGCTCCGGTGACGATGGCGCGCTTCCCGGTCTGGTCGGGAATCGTGATGCCAGAAGGTACGGCCATGGTGGTATTCCTCGGTTCGGGTCAGAGGTGATAAACAGCCTTCAGATTAGCCCCTGTTGCCCTGATGAAAATGTATTTCCGGCGCCTGGCGTCAGCTCAGCGGCCGTCGCGGCCGGTCAGGGCCAGAAGGCGAATTAATAGTGGCGCATTCTCGGGGATCGGCACCGGCGAGGCGAACAGGCCGCTCAGCTCGAGGGTGTCTCGCTGGGGCTCGAAGATGGTCCAGACGGCAGCGACGAGGTCATCGTCCAGAGTCTCGACTGAGAAGGTCGCGCGGGCGACATCCCAGCTGTGGATCGTAACATCGGAGACCTGCTCGGCGAGGTAGTCGCGTGCGGGCACTGTGCCATAGGAAAGCTGAACGGGGGCAGCCAGGTCGATGGCGTCCCACGCCGCGAGAGCACCGGCCGAGAATCGGGCCCACTCGGTGACGAGGCCTGTGCCGAGTGGCTCCAGCTGAGCCTTCGCCTCGGCCACCGAGAGCCCGGACAACAGAAGGGGGACCCAGCGCTGCTCGTCGATGACGTGGGTCACCAACTCACGAGTGTTCCACTCGGTGTCGGGGGTCTCACCCTCCCAGTCGGTCACCTGGGCAAGGCGGGTGCCGAACTCGTCGTGTGCGGTTTTTTGCAGTTCAAGCCAGTTGAAGCTCATGGTGAATCCATTCCCGGGACACCGCCATGGCTCCTCGTACTACGTGTATCAAGCCTGCTCCGGGTCGGTGAATTCCCCAAGACAGATATTCTCGGGGGGTGAACCTAATTACCCGTGACATCGAGGCGTACGACATTGCGCCTCTGTTGGCTTTGAACAACGCCGCTATTCCGGCCGTGAACCTGTTGGACGAGAGCGCACTGATCGCGCTCGTTTCCATGGCCCATGCCGCGGCCGTGGTCGTCGAGGAGGACGACCCGACGAGAGCTCTTGGCATGGTGATAACTTTGACCTCTGGAAACGACTACGACAGCGAGAACTACCGCTGGTTCGAGGCCCGCGGCCACGACTTCCTCTACGTCGACCGCATCGTCGTAGACGAGTCGTTTCGCGGCAGGGGGCTCGGCCACGTGCTCTATGAGCGTGTGTTCGCCGAGGCCCGGGCTGCAGGGTTGGGCGAGATCAACTGCGAGGTCAATCTCGATCCGCCGAACCCGGGATCTCTCGCCTTTCATGACCGCCTCGGCTTCGAACAGGTTGGCGAGCTCATCACCAAGAACGCCACGGTCACCGTCGCGCTTCTGGCGGCTTCCGTCGCGCTAGCCCTCGTCGTTTCTGAGCCTGCCGACTAGCTCGTCGCGCACCACTCGGCGCAGCACCTTGCCGATGAGCGACCGCGGCAGTTCGTCGACCGCCACGACATGTTTGGGCACTTTGTAGGCCGTCAGGTTTTCGCGGCACCACGATCGGAGGCCGTCCTCATCCAGCGTCGCCCCGTCAGCGAGCACGACCGCGGCGACGACATCCTCGCCGCCTGCAGGCCGGGGTATGCCGACGACGGCGACGTCGGCGATATTGGGGTGGCTGCGCAGGGAGTCCTCGACCTCGGACGGCGACACGTTGAAGCCACCGGTGATGATGAGTTCCTTGATGCGGTCGACGATTGTGACGAAGCCGTCGGGGTCGACCGTGACGATGTCGCCCGTGCGGAACCAGCCACCGGGCAGCATGACGGCCGCGGTTTCGTCGGGCTTCTGCCAGTAGCCTGCGAAGACCTGCGGGCCGCGAATGAGCAGCTCGCCGCGCTCGCCCTGCTTCGTCGTGACGTTCGGGTCGTCTGGGTCGATGACCCGCACCTCGGTGTTGGGAAACGGCACACCGACCGTGCCGGGGCGCCTTGTCGGCCCGATGGGGTTGCCGAGGGCCACGGGCGAGGTCTCGGTCAGGCCGTAGCCCTCGACCAGGTAGCCGCCGGTAACGCCTTCCCACAGCTCGACCGTCGAGGGGGGAAGATTCATCGCCCCCGAGATGGCGAAGCGGATGCCGGTCAGGTCGACATTCCGCTCAACGGCGGCCGTGGCCAGCCGCAGGTAGATCGGCGGTACGGCCGGCAGAAACGTCGGCGGGTTCTTTTTGGCCGCATCCAGCACCAGGTCGACGTCGAAGCGGGGCAGCAATACGAGTCGGGCGCCGCAGCTCATCGCGAAGGTGAGGCACAGGGTCAGACCGTAGGCGTGGAACATGGGCAGCACGGCATAGACGACCTCCTGGCCGGAAACCATTCCGGGAACCCACGCCCGGCCCTGCAGCGCATTGGCGTGCAGGTTCAGATGGGTCAGCATGGCGCCTTTGGGAGTACCCGTGGTGCCGGTCGTGTACTGGATGGCAGCGAGATCGGTGACGGCGGGCCGCGGGTACTTGGCAGAGATCGGCCGGTGGTTCACGAGCTTCTCCCACGGCATGCTCGCCTTCGAAGGGGCGGTGAGTGCCGCGCGGGCCTTGCGCGCCTTGGGGATGGGCAGGCTCAGCAGCAGGCGCTTGGCGAACGGCATCGCCTGGGTCAGGTCGACGGCGATGACCGACTCGAATGCGACGTCCCGGGGCATGGCGTGCACCCGGTCGCCAACCTTGTCCCAGACGATTGCGACGGTCGCCCCGTGGTCCTCGAACTGGTGACGCATCTCCCTGTCGGTATACAGGGGATTGTGTTCGACCACTACTGCTCCGAGGCGCAGCACGGCGTAGAAGGCGATCACATGCTGCGGGCAGTTCGGCAGGATGAGCGCGACCCGGTCGCCGGCCTTGACACCAAGCTTTCGCAAGCCCTCTGCGGCGCGGTTGACCAGCATTCCGAGTTCGGCATACGTCGTCGTGGCACCGAAGAACTCCAGCGCCACGTGGGAGCGGAACTCCGCAACCGTTGCCTCGAGCATCTCTACGAGGCTTGTGGTGGGCAGCTCGATCTCGGCGGGAACACCCGGTGCATAGCTGGCAGTCCAGGGACGGTTCTGTAGCGTGGTCATCGCTGATCCTTACGTCGTAGTGCTGGTAATTATCCCTAGTCAAGGCTGGATCCCCCATGAGTGCCAGTCCGGTTCTCGGGGCAGGGGTAGCAATCCCGACAATCGGGTCGAGGCCAGGAAAGGGGCGTGCTAGCGTGCGAGAGTGTCCAGAATCGTAGCAGTCGCCACGGCCTTGCCGCCCAACGCCTACCCGCAATCGGAGATCACCGAAATGATCACCCCAATGGTGACGGCCAACAGCAGTCGCCAGGCCGTCATGCGCCGGATGCACGCGTCGAGCCGGGTCGACACCCGGTACCTCGTGCAGGAACTTTCGGGCTATCGGGTCAGCCAGACCTTCACTGAGACGAACGGCATCTTCATCGATGTCGCGACGAACCTTGCCGAAGAGGCGCTCGGCAAGGCGCTGACCGCGAGCGGGGTTACGGCGGCCGACATCGACTTCATCGTCTTCACCTCGGTGACCGGCATTTCGGCCCCGTCGATCGACGCCCTGCTCGTGCCCCGACTGGGCCTCCGCACCAATGTCAAAAGGGTTCCGATGTTCGGCCTGGGCTGCGTGGCGGGGGCCGCGGGCCTCGCCCGGGTTCATGACTACCTGCTCGGCCATCCGAACGAGGTCGCCGTGCTTATCTCTGTCGAGCTCTGCTCGCTCACGGTGCAGAAAGATGACGACTCGATGGCGAACATCGTGGCCTCGGGACTCTTCGGCGACGGGGCTGCCGCGGTCGTCGTGCTGGGTGACGAGCGGGCGCGGTCTATGCCGGGGCTCGGCATCGACATCGTCGATACCCGCAGCCGCCTCTATGCCGACACGAACGATGTGCTGGGCTTCAACCCGGGGGAGACCGGGTTCAAGATCGTTCTGACGGCGGGCGTCGCCGGCGTGATCGAGCAGAACTTCGGGGCCGACATGGCGGGATTCCTCGGCGACAACGGGCTCGTCATAGACGATATCGGGGCGTGGGTCGCTCATCCCGGCGGACCTCGCGTTTTAGAGGCGTTCAGCGAGTCGCTTGACCTGCCCGAAGGCTCCCTCAGTCTCAGCTGGGAGTCTCTCGCCCGGGTGGGCAACCTCTCCTCGGCCTCGGTGCTGCACATTCTGGCCGACACGATCGCCGAAGGCCGGGCACTGCCCGGGCAGTACGGAATGCTCTTCGCGCTCGGTCCGGGCGTCTGCGCCGAACTCGTACTGCTGCAGTGGGCCCAGAACGAGGAGGTCGCGGCATGACCCTTTCCGTCACCCTCTATGTGCTGCTGATTCTGGCCACCGGCGGCGAGCGCATAGCCGAACTGATCGTCTCCAAGCGTCATGCCGCGTGGGCGTTCGCCCGCGGGGGAGTCGAGTTCGGCCAGCGGCACTTCCCGCCGATGGTCGCACTGCACACCGGGCTGCTCGTGGCTTGCCTGCTGGAGCTGTACATCTCTAAGCCGCCGTTCATTCCGGCGCTCGGCTGGCCGATGCTGGCCATAGTCTTGGCCAGCCAGGCGCTGCGCTGGTGGTGCATTGCGTCTCTCGGGCCGCGCTGGAACACCCGCGTCATCGTGGTGCCCGGCCTGCCGCTCGTGGTGCGAGGCCCATATCGGTGGCTGTCACATCCGAACTATGTCGTCGTGATCGCCGAGGGCATCGCCCTGCCGCTCGTCTACACGAACTGGGTCACGGCCGTAGCCTTCACCGTTTTGAACGCGATCCTGCTGTTCGGCTTCCGAATCCCGGTCGAGGAGAAGGCGCTGAAATTCGCGGTGGCGGCGACGCCCGCATGAGTTCAGCCAGCAATGTCGATGTCGACGTCATCGTCGTCGGCGGCGGCCCCATCGGCTTGGCCGCCGCCATCGAGGCGCGGCTCGAGGGCCTCAGTGTCGCCGTGATCGAGCCGCGGCCGGGCACCATCGACAAGGCGTGCGGCGAGGCCATCATGCCGGGCGCCGTAGCTGCCCTCGCAAGGCTCGGAGTATTCCCCGAGGGACACACGATTGCGGGCTTCCGCTACCTCGATGCCAAGGGCGCATCCATGGCGCACAGGTTTGGCTCCGGAACCGGAATCGGCGTGCGCCGAACCGCCCTGCATGACGCCTTGACCAGCCGGGCCGCCGAGCTGGGCGTGATCCGCATCGAGGCCAAGGTCAGCGCTCTAGAGCAGGATGCCGATTCCGTCACGGTGGCCGGCCTCCGCGGTCGCTGGCTGCTGGGCTGCGACGGTCTGCACTCGAGTGTGCGGCGGCTCGCCGACCTCGAGCGGAAGCCTGCGCGCACGTCGACCGGCGCAGACCGCCGCCGCTACGGCCTTCGGCAGCACTTTCAGGTCTCGCCGTGGACCGACCTGGTCGAGGTGCACTGGGGCAAGACCGCCGAGATCTACGTCACCCCGATCGGATCCGAGCTCGTGGGCGTTGCTGTTCTGGGCCCGCGGCACACCGACTTCGCGGCGACCCTTGCGGCGACACCGGCGCTCCGCCAGCGCCTGGCTGGGGCCAGCCCGACCAACGAGCTGCGCGGCGCGGGCCCACTCCGCCAACGAACGGCGGCACGCAGCCGTAGCCGGGTGATCCTGGTGGGCGACGCCTCGGGCTATGTCGACGCCCTGACCGGTGAGGGCATCCGGGTCGGACTCGCTCAGGCACACGAGGCCATCGCGGCCATTCTGCCTGACGGTGGCGGCGCACGGGCCTATGAACGGGCATCCGCTCGGGCCACCCGAGACTTCAGGATTATCACGACCGCTCTGCTCACGGCAGCCCAGTCGCCCGTGCGCGGGGCCATCGTGCCTTTGGCTCGAACTTTGCCACGCGTCTTCGGCGCAGCCGTGGACCGGCTGGCGCGTTAGTTACCCCAAGAGACGGTTACGTCGTCGTTCCGCCGTCGCGATGATCGCCCTGCCCGCGTGCCGCCGTCTCGAGTCTCTCGCGGTAGGCCTCCCACCACGCTGCATCGCCAGGCGGCATGTTGTCGTTGTTCTGCTGCAGTCCGACCGCTCCGTCGATCAACTCTCGGGCGATGTCGGCGTGACCGGCATGACGGTGCGTTTCAGCGGTCAAATGAATCATGATCCGTCGCAGCGTCACGTCTGCTCGCTGCGGCGACCACCACGGAACGTGTCCGACCGCCTCCAACGGCAACGCATCGATCGTTTCGTCTGAGTGCTCACGTACGCGGCGGTAAAGGTCGAGAATCTCCTCCTGCGACTCAGAGCGAGTGGCCCACATATCGGCGTTGGGTTCCGCAT
Source organism: Agreia sp. (assembly GCA_040398585.1). Lineage (GTDB taxonomy): Bacteria > Actinomycetota > Actinomycetes > Actinomycetales > Microbacteriaceae > Agreia. Next base: position 90,756 of record JBBATW010000008.1, on the reverse strand, counting down.
CCTCCTGCATCCAGGGGAGGTGCTCAGTGAACGGCCGCCCGAAAACGGCACCGAAATACCCTGCCTCAACGCCGGCCAGATGTTTGACCAACCCCAATAGGTTTGTGCCGCTCGGCACTAAAGGACGCCGCGCGTCGAACTCAGTCAGCCTGTCAAGTTTCCACAGCAGAGCCTGTCGACCAGCCTGCAGATAGTAGATGAGCTCAGCCTTTTCATCCGTGTCTGTCATCCAAACAGCCTTTCAGACACTGCGCGATCGCAACAGTGCGTCATGCTCAAAATTGGCCCGCTAGGGCTTCACCGGCCTAAAGCGCGGCAGCTCCTGCACAGTGCGTGGGGGTACCCGTCGCAGTCGGATCGAAGATCTGACGTAAAAGAACGCCATCGCGGCATCGACCGCTGAGTCCAGGGTGCTGGCGAACGCCGCCCCTGGTGGTCCAGACACCGCTGTGAACGAATTGCTCGCAAAGCTGACTGCAAGGAGCGAGCCGATGACGAAGCCGGCCCGCGGCTGAGAGGTCATCCGCCACCAATCGCGTGGCGGCTGAATCGGTTCGCCGGCCCCACGAAAGGTGCGAACGCCGCCGAGATAGATCAGCACGAGAAGGATGTTGTTGGCAAGTCCCCAGAGCGGATTCGGAAACTGGAACCAAGAATTAGTCGAACCCAGCGCGAACAGCATCACAATTCCAGCGGCAATGTAAGCGATCTTCCAACGAGTCTTACGAATGCGCACCATGGCCTGAGCCTAACCGCGAAGGTATTTTACCTAGCCGACCTGAGTGACAGCGAGCTAAGTTTGATGGATGACTACAACGGCACAAAAGGGATTGCCGCACCTCACCTCGACCCGGTGCATCTGCACGGCGTGCACGACACGAGTATCTATCTTTATCTGCCGAAAGCACGAGGCGCAGAGCTCACCGAACTGGGCTGGGCGGAGCCGCACCAGGATGAAGACTTCGGCATGGATTTCTTGCTCTTCGGCCTTGGCACCGAGACCGAGTCTAATATCGCATTTTCAGTAATCGGAGAGAGTATCGCGTTTGCGCGAAGCCCGGCTCGCCGCGGCTGGCGGGTCTGTTGATGTTACGGGGCGGATCAGAACCGCGATGCCGCCTGAAATTCTGGCCACCAATGTGCGCTCTCACGAGGTAGAGCGAGGCAACACGAGAGGGATCGAAAAGATCGCAGGCGATGGGGCAGACCTTCTGGTGGACCTTCTTGCGTATCGCGGCCGTGATGTCCGAGACCTGTTGCCGGTGATGGCAACAGCAACGGTTCGCGTCTCGAGCAGGGCGGTCTATGTCGGCGCGATCGGACGCCACATAAACGGGACAACCTGCCAAGGTTCGACGAGCCGATCAGCGAGACCACACCGACCCTGGCATGCCTCCCGCCGCGCAAATCGTTCGAGCGATCGGAGTGTGTCTGGGCTGGGCCGGAACTATCGGTCTGGGCGGTGCGGACCTGTTGCATCCAATTGTCTTGGACACGACCGCGTCCGAACACCTTGGTTACGTGCCGGCGGGTAGTTCCTCGGACCTCCTTGGGCACGAGGTTGACCTGGTGGCCGCGAATCTAGTACGTGTGCTTCCCTGGACAAACGAGTCGAAATGATCCATTTGAGCTTTAAATAGCAAGTAGACGGCGCCCGACCGCTGCCTGGCCTTTCCGCCTAAAAGGACCACAGGTTGGCATTCGGTTGTAGCCGGTGGCTTGGGTGCTGGGCGGCAACCGGGGTGGAACTGACCGACTCGGGAGCCCGTGCTGCGGCCGAGGTTTCTTAGGGTGCGGCCATATTGCAGGTAGCACCGACGACGCACCTCTTCTTCGAGGCCTTCGACCGCGGCCCGCTCGAACAACCCCGCCGCAGTCTCTTCCCCGGCTGGGCTCTCGAAGGCGTCTGCGAGTGCTGAAAGGACTCGAGTATCACGGGGGTACGCCAGCATGGCCAGCTGGCTTTTGAACCGAAATTGTCATCTTGTTTCTTGATTTTCGGATGCCGCCGAACTGGATTGGGAATCCTCGCCCTCGGCGGACCGGGAATTCTTGCGTACCGACTGGTCAAGGCACTAAACATACGCAGTGCCGAAGTGCGTGAACGACGAAACAGCTCACCTCCCTCTTGATCCAAGCCTTGGTCTGAGTCGAGGATCCGTACACCTATGCTTTGGATACCCTGTGAGTCCGCCAACAGGGGTTATTCGCGGCCGCAGCTGAAAGGCACCTTAGGGATGCATAAAGAGCGCATGATCCGAACGAGGCTATTTGCGAGCGCATTCGTCGGGCTGCTGATCGCCGCTGTGATCGTTCCGCTGGTTCAGGCGCCCGCTGAGGCATCGACCGGCGACCTCACGGTCAGCGGGAGCGTAGTGGGGGATCCGTCGGTCCATTTTATTCGCTACTACGATTTTTTCGTCGCGTTGACACCGGTAGGCAGTGGGTCTCCGACGGTCTTTCAGGAGTTCAGAGGACCTGACTTCTCGGTCACTGTGCCTACGCCGGGCTTGTACACGCTGTTCATCGGCCCAACTCCGAGCTACCCCGCGTCACCCTGGGCTGGTGCATGGTTGGGCGACACCCCGTTTCCTTGGCACGCAACTCAGATCATGGTCGATGGCGTCGTCCCGATCACTGGCCTCGTGATCACGGTCACCGAAGCGGGGAGTATAAGCGGCCAGATCACCACTCCTTTTCCTGATCTGAACCACGGCATCACCGCTGACGCGTTCCTCCTTGACCCCTTGACTGGTCTCTACGAGCACATCTCGATGGCCATCCGCGATTTCGACGGACCCTATGCGCTCGTCAACCTTCCAAAAGGAAGTTACGCGGTTCGATTCGGTCATTTCGGCGGTAACGGTCACCAGCAAACACGGGCCTACCCCTCGTCGTACTTCGGTGGCTCGCGGTATCTGGGGCAATCGAAACCGGTCGATGTGACGGCGGGTGGTGCTGTCGAGGGTATCGATGGCGCACTCGAGCCATGGTCCTTCGATGTCACCCGAACCGCGGGCGCCGATCGATACGAGACGTCGGTTCGCATCTCTGAGGGTGCATTCAGCCCCGGTGTTCCGGTGGTCTACTTGGCCAGTGGCGCGTCATGGGCTGACGCCCTGAGCGCGGCGCCGGCGGCGGCACATCGCGGTGGTCCCCTCCTGCTTACTTCTGCAAATGACGTGCCTGCTCCAGTGTTGTCGGAGCTCGCACGTCTGGAGCCTGGTGAGATAGTCATCGCAGGTGGCCCTGCGGTGGTGTCGAACGCAGTAGTCGACTCTCTCGTGAACCTGGGCTACACGGTGCGCCGGGTCGCTGGGGTCGATCGCTACGACACTTCGCGCACGTTGGCAATCGACGCGTTCGCGGGTGCGCTTAACCGGGTGAGTGTCTGGCTCGCGACGGGCCGGGGGTTTGCAGACGCGCTCAGCGCGGCTTCGCATGCGAGTCCTGTCGACATTCCGCTAATCCTCGTCGATGGCGCAGCCTCCGCTATAGACCCTGCGACGCTCGCCGTTATCACTGAACTGGGCATCTCCCAGTTCAATGTTGCTGGGGGCCCGGTATCGATCGGGGACAGCTACTTCGCGTCTCTGGAGAGTACCTTCGGTCGCTTTTCGGTCTTCAGGGTCGCGGGAGCCGACCGATATGAGACCAGCCGTCTGATTGCGGAACGGTTCATCAACCGCAATCGTTCGGTGTCGACCGGGCGGGCGTTCCTGGCATCGGGATCGGGCTATGCCGACGCGCTTTCGGCGGCACCCGTTGCAGGGTTGACACTTTCTCCACTGATATTGACGCCCGGAAACTGCGTACCGTCGGCGTCGCTGTCGTCCCTTGTCGGTCTCGACGCCTTCAATGTTGAGCTCGTCGGAGGTGCGGCTGTGCTGGGTGCTGGGGTGGAGAGCCTCACCCCCTGCTGAGGCGCCCGGCTAATGCAAGGCAGTCCCGGCGAGAAGTTGCGCTCTGCGCCGGGCCATTAGGCGCGGCCCTGCGAGATGATGACGACGCCCGAGATCACGATGAGGGCAATAAGTAACTCGGGAAGGATCGGCAACTTGCCGAGCCCCACCGAGGCGAGGATCTCGGCCACCGGGGGAACGAGGTAGGACATCGACGTCGACACGGCCACGGGCATCCGAGCAACCGCGTACGCCTAAAGCACGAAGCCGGCGGCCGAGGGGTACAGCCCGGGGTAGATCGCCGCGAGCCAGCGGGTGAGACCTGCGCCGAGCAGACCGCCGAGATCGAGCGGCACGAGGGGAAGCATCATCACGGTGTCGGCGATCATCGCGTAGCAGGCAACCTCGAGGCTCGAGTACTTCGCAAGCAGCGGGCGCTGCAACGGGTGGTGGATGCCCTGCACGACCATGGCCGCGACCACGATCCAGACGGCACCCGACAGCGAGACGCCGGAACGGGCGAGACACCCGAACGCGACGCCCGCGGGGGCGATCACGGTGCCTGCCGGCACACACAGCACGCCCCAGTTCAGCAGCAGTTGGTAGGCGGTCATGCCGAAGAAGCCGCACGCGAAGATCCAGCCGAGGTCGCGGGCACGCGGGAGTCGTGCCCCGACGATCAGGGCGATGCCGGCTCAGGCTGCGACCTGCTCCACGATGACGGAGCGAGCCTGCGGCCTCGCCGGCTTCCGCCCCCGTATCGTGGTCGAGTCCATGGACTTTGCGGTGCAACTCGAGCTCACCTCGCCGGTTACGCGCAGCATCCATTTCGCCGCCCGCACGCCCGACTTCGCCGACCCGGGCATCCAGAATCTCGCGAGCCTGATAACCGAAGCCGCCGCGACCAGGGTTATCGGGGGTGAGATCAGAGGGTAGCCAGTCCGATCCTGTCTCAATATGACAGCCTCGTGGTCAGGTCGCCGCGATAGTGTGATTTTGCAACTGTTCCGACTGTTCTTCTGTCAGGGCCAGTGCCCCTGACAACAACCGATCCAGTATGGGAGGGCCTCATGCCCGATAATGAACTTCTTGCCAGTGAATGCCCCATTCCTCATGGACAGCGCTCTCCGCAGCCGATCCAGGGTGGTGGGAATCGTGCCTGGTGGCCCGAGCGACTGAACGTGAAGATTCTTGCCAAGGACCCGATCGCGGGCAACCCGCTCGGTGAGGCCTTCAACTACGCGGAGGCGTTCGCCTCGCTCGATCTCGCCGCGGTCAAGGCCGATATCGCGACGATGCTCACCACTTCACAGGACTGGTGGCCCGCCGACTTCGGCAACTACGGTCCGCTGGCTATCCGCATGGCCTGGCACAGCGCCGGCACGTACCGGGTGCAAGACGGCCGTGGTGGCGCCGGTCGTGGCCAGCAGCGCTTCGCTCCCCTGAACAGCTGGCCCGACAACACCAACCTCGATAAGGCGCGACGCCTGCTGTGGCCGATCAAGAAGAAGTACGGCCAGAACATCTCCTGGGCCGACCTCATCATCCTGACCGGAAACGTCGCCCTCGAGACGATGGGCCTTCCGACCTTCGGCTTCGCCGGCGGCCGCGTCGACACCTGGGAGTCCGACGACGATGTGTATTGGGGCCCGGAGACCACCTGGCTCGGTAACGATCGCTACACCGGTGACCGCGAGCTCGAGAAGCCCCTTGCTGCTGTGCAGATGGGCCTCATCTACGTCAACCCCGAAGGCCCCGATGGCGTGCCCGACCCGCTGGGCTCGGCTCGCGACATCCGCGAGACGTTCAAGCGGATGGCCATGAATGACGAGGAGACGGTTGCGCTGATCGCAGGCGGTCACACCTTCGGCAAGACCCACGGCGCCGCCCCCGACAGCAACCTCGGCCTCGATCCCGAGGCAGCTCCCCTCGAGGAGATGGGCCTCGGCTGGAAGAACGAATTCGGCACAGGCAAGGGCGATGACACCATCACCTCCGGCCTCGAGGTCACCTGGACCTATCACCCGACGCGCTGGGACAACGAGTACTTCCACATCCTCTTCGCCTACGAGTGGGAGCTGATGGAGTCCCCGGCCGGGGCGAAGCAGTGGCGGCCCGTGAATGGCGGGGGTTCCGACATGGTTCCGCTCGCCCACGACGCCTCGACGCACCGCGAGCCGCGCATGCTCACGTCAGACATCGCGCTGCGGGCAGACCCCGCCTACGAGGCAATCAGCCGCCGGTTCGCCGAGGATCAAGACGCGTTTGCGGATGCTTTCGCCCGTGCCTGGTTCAAGCTGACCCACCGCGACATGGGTCCCAAGGCGCGCTACCTCGGCCCCGAGGTTCCCGCCGAAGAGCTGAGCTGGCAGGACCCTCTGCCCGAGGCCGTCGGTGAGACCATCGGTGACGCTGAGATCGCAACCCTCAAGGCGAGCCTGCTCGCTTCGGGGCTCACCGTCTCCCAGCTGGTCTCCACCGCATGGGCGTCGGCTTCGACGTTCCGCGGCAGCGACAAGCGCGGAGGAGCGAACGGTGCACGCATCCGTCTCGAGCCGCAGCGCAGCTGGGCCGTCAACAACCCCGCCCAGCTCGCGACGGTGCTGGCCACGCTGGAGAGCATCCAGGCAGAGTTCAACGCGACCTCGGCGCGGAAGGTGTCGCTTGCCGACCTCATCGTTCTCGCGGGCGGCGTCGGAGTCGAGCAGTCGGCGAAGGATGCCGGCTTCCCGGTGACGGTTCCGTTCGCAGCCGGTCGCGTCGACGCTCTCGAGGAGCAGACGGATGTCGAGTCGTTCGCCTATCTGGAGCCGATTGCAGACGGGTTCCGCAACTACAGCGGCCCGCTCGCTACGCTCCCGGCCGAGCACCACCTCGTCGATAAGGCCAACCTGCTCACGCTGAGCGCGCCGGAGATGACGGTTCTGGTTGGTGGCCTTCGGGTTCTCGGCACGAACTACGACGGCTCGTCGCACGGCGTGCTGACGGAGACCCCGGGCGTTCTCACGAACGACTTCTTCGGAAATCTGCTTGAGATGGGCACGACATGGACCGCGCTCGACAAGGGAGCTCACGCCTACAGCGGCAGTGACTACGGAAGCACTGAACCCAAGTGGGTCGGCACGCGCGCCGACCTCGTCTTCGGCTCGAACTCGGAGCTGCGTGCCCTCGCCGAGGTCTACGCCAGCGATGACGCCAAGGAGAAGTTCGTCAGTGACTTCGTCGCCGCGTGGGCAAAGGTGATGAACCTGGACCGCTTCGACCTTCGATAACTAACATTCGGTAACGAGCAGCGGGACCTGAGCCAAAATGGCCTGGGTCCCGCCTGTTTTTAATGCCAGCGGCGTGAGAGTGTCGCCTGCGCGGACACAACGGCAGGATGCGTCGCCGAGAGCGATTCGATATCGACGAGATTGTGGAACAGCGGTTCGCCAGGTTCGACCCAGATACCGAATACGGTCCAGTGTGGCCGGTGAAAGGACCACCACCGGACTCCTCGCCAGAGGCGATTGCCGCCTGTGTCCTTTTCGAAGAAGATATTCCTGGCCCACGCCTGAGTGGCCGGGCGCACCCGGGAGACGACGTCCGTGGGGCGCAGAGCCCGGGCGGCAAGGTTATTGGCGTTGTCCAGGTCTAGAAGTGCCGTGTCATCTGGAATCTCGATTACACCAAGGACCCGTCGGCCTGCGGGGAGGTAGGGCGTTTCGAACATCGCATCCGACCAGGTAACCAGATCGCCAAAGGACTCGCCGATCGCGCCCTCCGGCGTGGCCGAAAAATAGCTGGTTGTGTATAGGTCTGGGTTGTCTAGTCGGAAGCTTCCCTGCGCGGGCGCATGCAGGTAGCCCCAGTGTCCAGGCTGGCCGCTCTTGACGCTTGGGTCGTGCGCGAAGACGCGATAGACAAGCACGCCCTAGGCCATAGCCACTTCGAGGGCCCGCACCACATCTGCGGAACCCCGGAGGCGTAAGACGTCGATCGGCCGTGCGCCGTCAAGGTAGGAGTTCGAGCCCTCGAGCCAGTCGATCGCTGCTTTGGGCGGCCAGATCAGCAGCGCCTTTGTAACGACATAGTCGAGGTCTATCAGCCTTTGGGCGGCCACAGGGCCCGGGCTTTCCTTTCCGCTTCGCCATTGCGCAGGCTGACTGCGGTTCACTCCCAGCAGCCGGGCAAGCTCAGCGCCGCTGCCGAGGGTCTCGATCAGAAAGTTCGTGCGCTCTGCCGCCAGGGGAACGCGGCCTGGTCGGGCCTTTGCCCCGGCTGCGTCGGGAGCGCGCGCGGTCTGGATCTTCTCCACTGTTGTCATGTGTCACAGTCTACCCATCAAATATGTTGGGCAACAGGGAATGAGCCTTCGACCGACTCTGAGACTGGCAAACGACTGGCAGAGCACAAACGAAGGAAGGCTCATCGGCGTTCGTGAGGTTGTGTAGAAGGAGAAATTCTTTCAACTTCAGGCATCATCCCGGCCTTACCGGTCGAAAACCGAGCAACGAGAGGCCCATCGTGACCCCTTCCCCCGAGACCGGAGCATCCGCCGGAAACGCCAATCTCACCGTCAAGCAGAAGCGCGTGGCGCAGCGTGCCGAGAAGCTGGAGGCCTATCGCCGACAGGAGGCGAAGCGCAACCGCAACCGCAAGTTGGGCCTGATCGGCGGCGTCACTGCGGCCGTCGCCGTGGTTGCCCTGGTCGTCACCGTGGTCGTCACAACCCCGCAGCCGCCGCCCAGCGCGCAGTACGCCGGCGGCGGGACGGGCGCCGTGATCGAGGGTTCTGAAACCTTCGAGAACGGCGCCCGACACGTCGATACTCCGGTCACCTACGCACAAACACCGCCAACGGGCGGCGATCACGCCTCCGCTTGGCTCAACTGCGGTATCTACACCGAGCCCGTTCCGAGCGAAAACGCAGTGCACGCGTTGGAGCACGGGGCGATCTGGGTCACCCACTCACCGTCGATGACCGAAGAAGACCAGGCCACGCTCCGCGCCTTCCTGCCGTCAACGCACGTGATCATGTCGCCGTTCGAGGGTCTGCCCAGCGAGATCGTGCTGAGCGGATGGAACGTGCAACTGCAGCTGGATTCCGTAACGGATGAGCGCATCCCAGCATTCTTCGAGGCCAACTGGAAGAGCAACAGCGTTCCCGAGCCCGGAGCCCTCTGCACGAGCGGCGTCACCGCGCCCGGCCTGGTCTAGGGCTGTCAGATGAGTGGGGCTGTCAGATGAGTGGGCCTGTCGAGAGCTCCGTCGGGTTCACTCGCCAACGGTGGATGCTTGTGCTTACCGCACTGGTGACCGCCGTTCTCGTGGGACTGGCTGCCTATTCCATCGGCCGCCTGACCGCGCCCGAAAACTCGCGCCCGGGAACCACCAGCGCCGAGGCCGGCTTCGCGCGGGACATGCAGGTGCACCATGACCAGGGTGTGGAGCTTGCGAACATCGTTCGCGACCGCACCTCCGACGCACCCGTGCGCCTGCTCGCTCTAGATATCGCCGCGGTGCAGGGCCAGCAGTCCGGCCAGCTGTATGGCTGGTTGACGGAATGGGGCCTCCCGCAAGCTGCGCGGGAACCGTCAATGACATGGATGTCCCGCCCTGGCCGCACCGTCGACGGGCATGAGCACACCGCAGCACATGTTGCGGGGGAGCCTATGCCGGGACTCGCCACCTCGGAGCAGATCTCGGAGCTCGGGGCGGCATCCGGAATCGAAGCCGAGCGCATCTTCCTCACCCTGATGATCGCGCATCATCAGGGCGCAGTCGAAATGGCCGATGCGGCCCTTGACCGTGCCTCGAACACGTCGGTGCTCGCATTCTCGACCGCAGTCAAGCGCAGCCAGGCCGCCGAAATCGACCTGATGACCAGCATGCTCGCTGACCGCGCTCAGTAGCCCTGAAAATTCAGCTCAGATGCCGAGCCGCAGGGCTGATGCCCCGATGAGAAAGAACACGGTGAGGTAGAGGTAGATAAGTGCGGCGACAGCGCCAACGCTTGCACAGGCCAAGCCAACGGTGAGCAGTGCCTTTCGAAGTGTGATCTGACCGCGGGTGAGCGAAGGGTTTCGCCGAGCGAGAGCGTACTTCCAGACCAGCGCATTCCCTGATGCCACCAGGCAGAAGGTTGAACCTGCGCTGAGAATCATAATTGCCCATTCGTTGCCGTTTGCGATTTGCACCACCACGGAAGAGACCCCAGAGAGCAGACCGGCGATCAACATCACATTTCGCGACTTGCCCAGCCGGTTTGAGTCGTTGCTGTCGACGGTCATCTGAATAGTCCCCTGTGACCAGAAGCCACACAGCCGACGAGCTCAGCGCGTCGACAACAGTGCGGCGCTCTTCCATTCAGACGAGTGGTCCGAATGAATTACGGGTGTGTTGCCGTGGTTCCGCCCTTCCGGTGTGACCTGCGGGTCAGCCATAGGTCACGCCGAAAGGCCGAGCTCGATGCCTTGCCTGTGTTCGATGCAGGAAGGAGCGCATCGTGATCGTTTCCCCTCATAGAGCCGCAGGCCCGGCGCCGACGGGCGGGTCGAGATCGTCTACGGAGCTTCGGCCGATGTACTGTGCTTCGATGCGGAGCTGAACCTGACCCGGCCCGGTTCACCCTGAGCTCAACGCTGGGGTTTCCGTCGGTTACCGGTGATTGGTTCAACGTCGCGCCCGAAGGAATAGTTCTCGTACAGCCTCGCCACACCCGCCTTACATGTCCCACCCCCACATTCGAGATGTTCAGATTCTCGCGGCGAATATCGACACAGTCGTGATTGTGATTGTGATTGTGATTGTGATCGCTATCGATCTGGGCCTCAACCTGAAGGCTCTCGAGCGTCTGGTCATCATGGCCTGGGACTCCAGCGCCGCGCCCGTGGTCGTTCTAACCAAGTGCGACGGAGCACTCGACGTGAGCATTGCCGTGCCCGAGGCTCGAGCCATCGCGCCCGATGTCCCGGTGATCGCAGCCCGCCCTCTTTTACAACGGGCAAGGCCGCCACACGACGACGACCAGAAAGCTTTACGTCCTCTCAGATGGCGGCGTCCTCCTAGACCTTCCCGGCATCCGGTCCTTTGGCCTCCTGGCCGCGGAATTCGGCGTCAGCGAGGCATTCTCTGACATCCACGCACTGTCGCTCATCTGCAGATTCCGAGACTGCCATCACACCGGCGACAGCGGATGCTCGATTCAAGCCGCCCTCGACGACGGCACGATCTCCGGGGATCGCGTTGCGCGCTGGCGCATGATCCTCGGAGAGATGGACTATCAGGCGCGCCGCATTGACCCGACCGTGAACGTCACCCTTCGAGACGCACATGCAGATCGATGTCCCTGACAACCTCATCTTCCCTATCAGCCCGCTCGAAGACGGCGTGACCTCATCGATGATTCCTATCGGCATCTCAATCGACCTGTGGCTGAGTCTCAGGCCGCGCCGAGACCTAAACACCTAGACCGCGTCGGCAGACGGTGCGGTACGTGGCGCTCAATGCTGGTGGCGACCTTCCCCTGATAGTGAGAGGCCATCCGCGCGGCTAAGGTTGGCCAACGTCCAAATCCCCTCTGCGCCAAAATGGCAGCACCCCGGCAATATCGAGGGCGTCGATGGAGACCCGAACGGTCTGCGCTTTGAGCGGGTCGGCGGCGATGCCCAGCTCATGTGCAGCGATCGAGATCTGTTGCGCCAGTGCCACGTCCCGGTCGCTGATGTCGTCGATCTCGTGGGTGAAGAGGCTCACGGTCACGCCAGCATAGCTAAGGTCGACGTCCGGATGATGGTTCGCCGCGTCCGCAAGCCGCCCAATGATCTCGACCAGCTTCACTCCCTTGGCGAATGAGCCGGTAGCGAAATAGGTCTGTACGCCATCAAAACCGACCCACCAGTCCTCGACCCCGTCGGAGGCGTGGAATTGCCTTGGTGAGATGCGTTCAGCCATGTTGGACTCCAGTCATCGGAATGAGCCAACTCTGCCCCAGGCCGCTGAATGAGCCAACTCTGCCCCAGGCCGCTGAATGCCGTCAACCGCTGAGAGAAAATGCTTCTCGATGAATCGCAACGGATGTCGACAGCCGCGTCGGTTCCGCTTGCTTGTCATCCTCCTTACCGGGTGCCGGTGGAACACCAGGTAGCGCTGGAGTTGGTTTAGTGCAGGAAGTCGTCAATCTACTCAAGCGGTCATCCGCGGAGAAAAATCAGTTTCAGACGCTGAGACTGCTCAAAAAAATGTCGGCTGAGGTCAGGTGTGTCAAGTTTATGAGACATAGGTGATGGGGTCGGCGGGTCAGGCTGCGTCGAAGCAAAGGCTTCACTTCGCGGTGGCGGTCGTCGTATTCCTAGGGTGCGGTAAGTTGCCACATGTCGAGACCTGTCAACCGCGCGCGCCCCTCGGGCTAGAACCCACCCAGGTGGCTTGGAATGGTGGTCTCCATCACTCTGTCCATCAAGCCAGCGCCGGCATCATCGTTGATCACCAGCCACCCGTTCGACAGCTCCGCGAGTTCCGTGTCACGCCCGCAAACAGCAAAGGCCGACGACCGTATCCGGGACTGAATGGGCTGGGTTCGTAACCGTCTCGACGGGGCAAAAGTACTATAAACGTAAAGCGATATTTGCTGAATTCCGTTATCTGGCATGCAGCGAAACCATTTCATTTCCGAGGGGAGAATATGTGGAGGCCGCACGGTTGCGGGGAATCTCGGTTGGCGCCAAAACACTGCGCGACCTTCCGAACACGGTTCTGCTGTCGGATGAACTCACCACGACCTATGAATTCTGATCGACGACGGCCGCTGCGACGAATCTCCCGGTCTTGCAATCTGACGTTCCGCAAGAGGAACGATCACCTGTCACCGATTTCCTCTCCTAGCTTCTCGACGAGGCTGCCGCATCCGGATGGCGGGGAAAGCTGCGCGGATCACTGGCACTGCACGGCGGTCCGGCTGGATAACGCCAGATTTCGCAGTGAAGGTGGACGCCGTCAGATGAGGATATCGACGAACAGCTCGTGCGGTTGTCGTCAACTCGGTTCCATGCCGCGTCGAGAGGGCGATCGTCCGGTAGGACCCGGCCGAGAAAATGTCCGGCGAATGGATGGATGTTGCCTTTGGTCTTGCCGACAGGGCCAACGTGCAGCGCTCAGAGCCCGATCGTGAACATGCCGATGACCGTAGTGCCGTCGGATTCATAGAGCGGTATTGCCCTCCCGTTGGGGAAGTCCCGTTGTCGGTCTTCTTGCTGTTGGAGCGCTTGGGCGGGCGATGTCGGCATCGGCTCTGACTCGTCCGTGCTGAGGATGTGGTCATCGATGAGCACCCCGCTCGCCTTGAGTTCTTGAGCCTTGATGAGGTCAGGGGGAACGGGGCTGGTGCCCTGAACCCCGTACGTTTGCCTGAGTATTCGAGCGTCTGAGCCCAACCTCGAACGCGACATCAGTCGGGCCAGCGTCACGAACACCCTCCAAGGCGTGCGCGTCAAACGTTAGAGCTGCTTGACCATTTCTAGTTCGCTCTTGCTGGGGTCGAGGTTATACGCGACAGTCTGGCCCGTGGTCACGAAGCCCCGGTGTTCGTATGCCTTCCGTGCGCGAGCGTTGTCTTCGTGTACATGAAGGGTCAACCGGTTGCTCTCGGTGCGGGCCCATTCTTCTACTGTCGCCAATAGCGCATCGGTCAGACCCATCTGGGTGCCACGAAACTCCGGAGCTACAAACACGCCCACGAGAAGTGGTCCCATGTCGGGATCGGGCACGAATCCAGCCATCGTTCCAATCCAGAGTCCAGAGTCGGATATCCCCACGATCGCAATGCCGTGCTCGGCGGTGCCGCGGTTCCCACGCATTTTCCACTCGGCCTCGTCATGGCCGAGTGCTTCCTCGAGTGTTTCGGCGTAAGCCGTTGGGGTATCGCGGATCATCTCTACGCGCAGATCACGGATCTGACGCCAGTCGGACTCGACCGTTCGTCGGATCGAAAACGCATGTGTGCTCACCCCCGAGAGCCTATCTCGCGGGGTTGAGGAACCCGCACGCCCGATAAATGCGGAACGGTTAGCCGGTATGCCCGCAGTTGGGACGATTAACTGACGCGATTTCGTGCCCCCGCGAAAGCACTCCCAAGAGCACTTTTCGACCGATTCGGCCGCCCGTAAGCGGAACCGCTTATGCGACACCCGCAAGCGGAACCGCTTATGCGACACCCGCAAGCGGAACCCTCAGTGAGATGGCGCCTCAGGTTTTGGGCAGCAGCCTGCGCCTCGAGAAGTGAGAGTCTTTTCGCTCGCACCACAAATTCGATGAAGGGCGCCGACGATGCTGATGCTCGCGAACACGACTACGAGAATGAGCACAGTGAGCAGTCAGATGGGATCCATGTCCCCATCCTTTCAGCAGCACCTGCCTGCGCCCGTAAGCCAATCTTAACCGCGACAGGACGGTATAACCGAGTTATACTAGCTACATGAAGACCGCGATTTCCCTTCCCAACGACACTTTTGAACGCGCCTCTCGCCGCGCGATGGACCTAGGTCTGAGCCGCTCTGAATTTTTCGCCCGCGCCGCGAACCGCTACCTAGAGGAACTGGACGCTGCGTCAGTGACCGAGCAGATCAACACTGCTTTGAAGCAGATCGAAACAATCGACGACTCGTACGAAGTTGCCGTCGAATCGGGGAGACAGCTTCTTCTCAACAGTCCCGATGAACGGTGACTGAGCAGGGCGGTATCTACTGGGCAGAATTGGGTCCAGCGGTCGGCGGCCGTCCAGCAAAGCGACGACCCGTATTGGTGATTCAGTCGAATACGTACAACGAGAGCAATCTTGCGACCGTGCTCGTGGCAGTGATCACAACCAACACCGCCCTAGCAACAATGCCCGGCAACGTTTTTCTCGCCGCGACAGCGACTGGACTTTCACACGATTCCGTCGTGAACGTGACCGCGATCGTGACGCTCGATAAGGCAGACCTAGCCGACTACGTCGGTCAACTGCCCAGCGTTCTGCGCGAGGAAGTCCACCGAGGCCTGAGACGAGTGTTGGCATTGTGAACCTCACGGCTCATCAACAGAACTGCCCGCAGCGGAACCCCCAGCGGGCATGAGGTCTGCAACTATGAGGGCACACCTGGGTTATGCAGATCCGCGACCTAACTTCGGCAAACATTGGGGCAGCGACGTCCCTCTTGCTCCAAGCTGGCCTGACCCGCCGCTGGAAGCCGCCCGAGCTCGACCTGCAGCGTGCACTCGAAGGCGCGACATCGACAGTACTTGGAGCTTTTGACAACGACCGGTTAATCGGATCTGTGATGGTCGGCCATGACGGACACCGCGGCTGGGTGTACTACCTCGCTGTCGGTGAGAGCCAGCATGGCACCGGATTGGGAAGACACATGATGGCGGCAGCGGAAAACTGGCTGCGCGAACACGGCACCGTGAAGGTTCAGCTTATGGTCCGCTCGACTAACGAAGCAGTACTTGGTTTCTATGAGCACCTTGGCTACGAAGACGCCGACGTTCGCTTGCGATCAAAGCGCGTAACCTAACCATTCCACCGCTCAGAACCTACGCGGGGGATTGGTCGAAGGGCCCAAGGGAGCCGTCGCCGTGACCCCAATGAGACTGCCCGCATGACCAACCTTCTGTGCGCTCTGGCACATCCTGGAACCGGTGTGTCACGTAGCATGGCCACATGGGTGAGATGCAGGCTGGGCAAGGCGGAGTTTTCGCCTCAAACCTCTGGCGTCGGGTCAGCGTATCCATGGTCGCCCTCGGCTCTGCGGCTGCCGTCATCGGACTCGTGCTCATCCTCATGCCGAGTGACCAAGCGAGCTTCGGCTGGTTCGCCTATGCACCGCTCAGCGACACGACGTTCTTTCCAATAGGCCTACAGCTCTCTCCACGGAGTCAGAGCGGGATCGCGCTGTTCGTTATTGGGCTGGCAGTGCTCGCATTCGGTGCCGGCTGGATGCTCGGGCAACGCCAAGCCGCAAGCCGGCGACGATTGCCCGATCGGGGCAGTCTAGGCAGCTGAAAGGTCCCACTGCTTCGCCCGTGAGCCCAACCTTTAGCGGGGCGTCCAAGGTCGCAGATTCTGCGCCAGGCCGGATTCAACCTGTTTCGACCCCTTTTCACAGGATTTGCAGGAGTTATGCACCGGCACTGCTCGAGCCGGGGGCCGGCGCAGGGCGCGGCGATCGAGGTGGCGAGCACGACGCGACCGATCAGCGCGCGGCCGACGGGCATAATGGGGACAGGGCACTTGTGCCTGCCACATCGCACACTTTTCTTGGGGAAAAATGCTACGAGCTTTTCAGGCCGCGATCGTGACCACGGCGCTGGCCGCTTCACTCGTCATGCTGGCGGGATGCGCCCAGCCGGCGCCGGCGGAGTCGACCCCGGCTTCAGCGCAGGCGAGCGAAACGCCCTCGGTCACACCCACCGCGACGACCACACCCACGCCCACCGCGACGGTGGATCTCGCCGACCCGAGCTCCTGGCTGATCACGTTCGACGGGGTCGGACCCCTCACCCTTGGTGGCAAGATCGACGATGAGACGGCGGACATGGCCGCGTTTACCGAATCGTCCAACGACTTCTGCCCGGTAAAGATGTTCTCCAAGGACAAGGCGCCGCGCATCCAGATCAGACCGACCGCAGATGGCGCCATCGACCTGATCGCCCTCGGCGCGGAGACGTTCGGAACGCCCGTCGCCGACGTCGAAGCCGGCTCACCGAAGACGGAAGCCGGCATCGGAATCGGCGCGACGCTGCCGCAGCTGGAGTCAGCGCATCCGGGGGTCGTCCAGACGGGCACCTACGGGGAGCCGCGAACGTACTACGGCCTCTCGAACGGTGCCGACCGCTGGATCGTCTTCACGATCCGCGACGGGGTGGTGGACGCCATCGGGGTCAGTGGTGACCCCATTCTTCCGTCCGAGTACTGCGGATAGACCGTCCGGCAGAACGGGCATCCGTTCGCACCCGACCTTGCCTCTTCCGGGCGCCGCGCGTGCGTAACTCCTGCAATTTGGTCAAACCTGCCAAAGTGCGGCTTTTGGCGCTTTGTGTGTGAATCGCAGAGATAAATGGCCGTGTTTTCGCAGCGCTACATGGCTGCCTTCCGTGCCCGTGCGCGTTGGAGCTCTCGTTAGACCGTCGCGCGGGAGATGTCGAATAACTCGGCGAGCTCCACGCAGTTACGGCATCCACTCGATCAGCGGTGCATCGGCACGCACGTAAAGCGGATGCCGGGGGTGCCCATCCTTTGTGACGCCCAACGCGTGAAGTTGTGGCAGCAGCGCCAGCGCCCGGGTCACGCGGTCCGGGTCGGCGTTCGTGCCCCACCCCGCGACGACGGTGCCAGTGACATCGGCAAGCACACGATCGTTATCCGGTCCCACCGGGTCCGTCGCGGCCATCATCACTGTCGGGTCCTTGGTGCGGAACGCGTACAGGTTGAGGATCACCATGCCGCCGTACCCCTCGCGCTTCGCGAAACCGACGCACCGCCGCAGCGTCGGATCGAGTTGCACCGCGTCGGCGGTGCTCGGGTTCAGCAGCACGAACGTGATCATCGGCAGCGCCGGATCCCATACTCGGGTCAGCGTGTAGCGGTACTCGCCACGCATCTCTGCGGTGGCGGAAATAAACTCAGGCATCGGACCTCCTCCGGCCAGATCATATCGTCACGCCTGCACGAAGCCCGGTGCTCGTAAGCCCATCGTTGTCCGTGCGCCGACTCTCGCTGAACGCGGCGGCGAGCATTACTCGAGGATCGAGATCAGGCTTGGGTCTTCGAGTTCGATCTGGGCGACCCCGTTGTACAAGGTAATGACGCCCGACGTGCAGAGCGTCGAACCGTGGGCGATGGGTTCGAGCCCACCGACGTCCCAGACGACGATCTGGAAGCGCTCTGGATCGGGGTAGTCGAGCCCGAGGTTGAGGAAGGCATCGTCCTCGGAGTAGCCGTCGCCAGCGAGCGGTCCGCAAACGCGCTGCTCGGTTCCGGCGTAGCCGGCCGCCTCGTTCCACGCGATTCCGCCGCCGGGCTGTTCGACGGGCGCGGGCGCAGCGGCTGCGGCGCCTCCGCTGGTGCAGAGTCCGTCGGCGCTCAACAGGTCGATGGCTTCCGGCACGAGGTACCGGGTGAGGTCGTCGCAGGAGTCGGGTCCAAGCGTCCCCTGTGCTGAGGCTCTGGCCGAGGTGTAGTCGACGAGGATGTCGTATTCGTACGAGCAGTTCTCAGTTAGCCATTGGAACTTCGAGTCGGTCGCCCCAGAGGTGTCGTCGGCACGCACGCCGTGCAGAGCGCTCGCGAGGACTCCGTCGCAGTCGGGCGCTTGGTACGACTGGCTGCTGCTTCCGTAGCTGCAGCCAGTGAGGAGGAGCGCCGATGTGAGCATGGCGACGGCAATCCATCGACCAGCGCGCAGGGTCTCAGTCACGGCTCTCCTCAGTTCGGCTTCGAAAGGTCTCAAGACGACGCTAGGACCTCGGACGTGGCAGGGGGCGGCCAGATCTGAAAGTCCGACATCACTCGAGCGCCCTTCCTGTGGTGACTTGACGAGGATATCTCGAAGCGAAGTGGGCGTCGAGATCGCGCGTAAGGGGCGTCCGATAGATCCACCCGATATAGGACGATGTCAAGTCGTCGAAGCAACGCGGTGATTTTAAGCTGCGAGGAGCAGCTGGTCCAGCCGTTTGGCTGGGGTATCGAGGTTCGGGGTGGGGCGGGGCGTCGGTTCAGCTTGGCGGCCGTTCGGCGCAGGTCCTCGGGGGTGTGGGTTGAGAGGTCCGAACCCTTCTCGAACCAGAACCGCAGGAGGCGGTTCGTGTTCTCGTTGCTCGGCGGGCCGAATTTCTTATCGTCTCGAACGCAATGGTGTCCGTGTTCCTCCTCGGCCTGTTTCTGTTCACGCGTCAGAATACCGACCTCTGACACGACCACCGTAGCCGCCCGTTGTCCGCACTTCGTTGTCTCGTAACCGTAATGTGAGGAGACGATTTTCTTTCCTTTTCTTAGTCCTTTTGTAATGCTGAAGTATCGATGGGCATCGACTCGCACAACTACGGCGTGAAACCGAAGGGGCATTTGGCGGTTTTCGTCGTGGGTTACGGACACTCTGGGGGCGGAATGAAAAAGCTGATCGGCTACTCCCGCGTTTCGACGCGGCAGCAGTCCACTGACCGACAGGTCGCCGACATCTTTGCAGCCGGCGTTCGGGCAGACGACCTGTATATCGACCATGGGGTCTCGGGGTCTCGGGGTCTCGTGCCTCGCGGCCAGAGTTTGATCGTGCGGTCGCAGCACTTCTCCCGGGCGACACCCTCGTCATCACGACACTCGACCGACTCGGGCGTTCGACGCAGAACATGCTCGCGTTCGCTGAAGAGCTGCGCACCCGAAACGCCGGTCTGCGCGTGCTGAACCTGGGCGGCGGCGACGTCGACACTGCGACGCCGATGGGCTCCATGGTCTTCACGATCATGGCGGCGCTCGGGCAGATGGAGTATGACATCAAGCGAGAGCGGGTCGTCGACTCGATCAACAAGCGGCGTGCCGCGGGCGAGAGTCTGGGCGGCCGGCCGAGAACTGTCAAAGACAGTCAAGTGCGAAACGCCAACCGGCTCGTGGAATCCGGTGCACCCATTGCGCAAGCGGTTCGCGATCTGGGGATGTCCCGGGCGACGTTCTATCGCCGGTCACGCGAACTCGAGGAGATAGCGCTGGGTAAAAAGCCGAGGCCGAGGCTGAGGTCCAAGCCGAAGGAGAAGCCGATAATCGCGGATGACCCATTGGGAATTTCGACCGCGGTGATTGAAGATCGTTGACGTGATCAGCGCGACGGGACTCGCGTGAGCGGGTCTGGTCAGCGCACCCTTCAGGCCGGTTGGGCTTTCTTCGCTGGGTGAAGAGGCCATCGTGTAAGTGGCGTAACGTGTTTTGAAACGTCGGAGTGCTGCCGACAAAGGAGAAATCACTATGTATTTTGCGATCGCTGTCTTGGCCGGGATTTGTCTGGGGATTCTTCTGGCAGGTACTCAAGTGCCGGTCAACCGGTGGGTTCCCTCGGCTGCTGTCATGATCCTGTTTCTGCTGGGAGCGGTGGCGTCCTTTCGGCTCGGGGCAGAATTCACGCTCGTCGGTGTGACCTTCGCCGTCGCAATGATGCTGTCGTCGTGGATCTATCAGTTCGCAATCTGGAAGCGTGAGGGCCTGTTGCCGGGTGTGAGTCTCAGGCGCTTGGTCTATCTGTCGTTCATGAATCCGCAGTACCTTCGGGCCCTCTACCGAGAACGTCTGCGCGCGGTCAGCGGCCAAACCTAAAGTCCTCTGCGAAGGCGCTCGTTTGGCAGGATGCGCCCGGCTGCGCGTCGCAGAATAGACGCGTGAAAGTTTTTCCCGCCGCCATGCGCGACCGCATCAAACTGACCCTGAGCGGTCAGACCGTTGGCACCCCGGAATGGGTGCTCGACATGGAAAAGGGCGCCGACGCCGGTTTCTTCGGCCCAGGTTCCGCGACCTGGGGTGTGCACGGCGGCATGTCGACGATCGTCGCCGGAACCCGTGCGCTGCTCCTGCAGGCGCTGCACCCCGGAGCCTTGGCCGGCGTGCACGACTGGTCCCGCTACAAAGAAGACCCCCTCGGTCGACTGACCGGCACCATCCGCTGGATCTACACCGTCTCCTACGGCGACACCGAGTCCGCGATCTCGGCGTCGAACTGGGTGCTGCGCCTGCACGAGCGCGTGACCGGCACCTACCCCGACGCCCAGGGCATTCAGCAGGCCTATGCCGCGAATGACCCTGATCTGCTCTCGTGGGTGCACCTCGCCTTCACCGACTCGTTCCTCGCAACGGCCAAGCTATGGGGCGAGGAGATTCCGGGCGGCCCCGATGCGTACGTGGCCGAGTGGGCCAAGGCGGGCGAACTGATGGGCGTGCCAAACCCGCCGCGCTCCGAGGCCGAGCTCGCGGCCCAGCTGCGGGAGTATCTCGACAGCGGCATCTTGGTGCATAACGATCGGGTCGATGAGACCGTGAAGTTCATCCGCAAACCGCCCATCGCACCTTCCCTGTTGCCGGGCTACGGCCTGCTGTTCGGCGGGGCCGTCGCCTCGATTCCGGAGCCGTATCGAAGCATGCTCGGGCTGAAGATGCCCGCCCTGGGCCCGCTTCCCCTGCCCATCGTGGGCACCGTCCGCCTGAC
>JBBATW010000008.1:12855-69553 GCA_040398585.1 Agreia sp. | reverse complement strand
AAGGCTAGGCCGGACGCTCCGAGGGGGAGAGCGTGCGAGCGGAATCCGTCACGGGAACATCGCCGAGTGCCTCGTCGATCGCGGTCAGCACGTCGGCGTCGAGCTTGACGCCGGCAGCCTTCACGTTCGACTCGACCTGGTCAGGGCGCGAGGCACCGATCAGGGCCGACGCCACGTTCGGGTTCGCCAGCACCCAGGCGATGGCGAGCTGGGCCATCGTGAGGTCGAGGCCCTTGGCAATCGGGGCGAGGTTCTGAACGGCAGTGAGGGTCTTCTCCGTCATGAAGCCCTTGACCGTGTTGGCGCCACCCTTGTCGTCGGTCGCGCGGCTGCCAGCGGGCAGGTCTGCGCCCGGCAGGTACTTTCCTGAGAGGATGCCCTGGGCGACGGGCGACCAGACGATCTGGGAGATGCCGAGCTCGACAGATGCCGGCACGACCTTCTCCTCGATGACCC
The DNA here is from genome assembly GCA_040398585.1 of Agreia sp. GTDB lineage: Bacteria > Actinomycetota > Actinomycetes > Actinomycetales > Microbacteriaceae > Agreia. Next base: position 69,097 of record JBBATW010000008.1, on the reverse strand, counting down.
GCCACAGCATCGAGTACTGGGGCTGGTTCGAAATGAGCTGGAAACCGAGCTGCCTTGCCAGAGCGTGGCCCGCGCGAAGCTGGTCGGCGTCCCACTCGCTGACACCGATGTAGAGGGCCTTGCCCTGGCGAACGATGTCGGCGAATGCCTGCATCGTCTCCTCCAGCGGGGTCTCGCTGTCGTAGCGGTGGGCCTGGTAGAGGTCGACGTAGTCGGTCTTCAGGCGCTTCAGCGAGCCGTCGACCGACTCCATGATGTGCTTGCGGCTGAGGCCGACGTCGTTGTGTCCCTTGGGGCCGGTCGGCCAGTAGACCTTCGTGAAGATCTCCAGCGACTCGCGGCGCTCCTTCTTCAGTGCCTTGCCGAGCACCGTCTCGGCGGCGGTGTTCGCGTAGACATCGGCGGTGTCGAACGTTGTGATACCGGCCTTGAGAGCCGCCTTCACGCACTGGAGTGCGACGTCGTTCTCAACCTGCGACCCGTGGGTCAGCCAGTTGCCGTAGGTGATTTCCGAGACTTTGAGCCCGGAGTTGCCGAGGTATCTGAATTCCATATTTTCACGCTACCCCGTGCGGATGGGTGCTCTCGCTGAAACAATGCAGATATGCAGACTTTCGTTGGCCTCGTCAGGGGAATCAATGTCGGGCCCACCACGAAGGTATCGATGGCCGACCTTCGTTCGGCCTTCGAACAGGCGGGGTATTCCAACGTCGAGACGCTGCTTCAGACCGGCAACGTCGTCTTCGACTCCGCCGGCGCGCTCGAACCGGATGCCGTGGCCGAGATCGAGCGCGGGTTCAACTCACGCACGGGAATCGCGGGTCGCTTCATGCTCTTGCCCGCGGCGGAGTTCCTCGCGGTTCTCGACGAGAACCCCCTGCGCGGCATCGCCGACGATCCCGCCCGAATGACGATCGGCTTTCTCTCTTCGACACCGGATGCCTCGTGCCTGGCCCTCGTCGATGCGGCGGCCCTGCTGCCCGAGGTTCTTGAGCTCGGCCCGAATGCCGTCTACTCGTGGAGCCCGCAGGGGGTGTCGAAGTCCCGCGTGCCTGCGGCGTTCTGGCGCCGGATCGCACCGACCGTGACGGTGAGAAACCTGAATACGGCGATGAAGCTCAAAGCGCTCGTCGAGCAACGCGTCAGCGGCTCCGCGTAGGCTCGAATACATGGAGACGAAGGGCGCGCGCGCAGACGATGCGAGCGCGACCATGCTGCACGTCGACATGGATGCGTTCTTCGCCTCCGTCGAGTTGCTCGATCATCCGGAGCTGCGGGGCCTGCCCATGGTCGTGGCCGGGCGCGGTGCCCGCAGCGTCATCGCCGCCGCCAGCTACGAAGCCCGGCGCCTCGGCGTGCACTCGGCAATGCCCCTGTCGACGGCGCTTCGCTTGGCGCCGAAACTTGAGATCGTCGAGCCGCACATGGAGAAGTACCGGCGGTACTCTGCCGAGGTGATGGCGATCTTTCGCGACATCACCCCGCTCGTGGAGCCGCTGTCGATCGACGAGGCCTTCCTCGACGTCTCGGGTGCCCGTCGCCTGCTCGGCAGCCCCTCAACGATCGGTGCCCTCATTCGTCGCCGCGTCTTCGAGCAGACCGGGCTGCCCTGTTCGGTCGGCGCCTCCGCCACGAAGTTCATCGCCAAGCTCGCGTCGGGTCGGGCCAAGCCCGATGGCATGCTCATCGTGCCGGCGCACGAGATCATCGACTTCCTGCACCCGCTGCCGATCGGTGCGCTCTGGGGCGTGGGGGCCGCAACCGAGGCGACCCTCCTGAAGCTCGGCCTGCGCACGGTGAAAGACCTCGCCGATTTTCCGCTCACCAAGCTGGTCGCCTCCCTCGGCTCAGCCTCCGGGGTCAAGCTGCACGAGCTCGCCAACGGCCGGGACCCGCGCGGCGTCGTTACCGAGCGGCAGGAGAAGAGCATCGGCCACGAGACGACGTTCGAGCACGATATCTCGGAGGTTCAGCTGCTGCACCGGGAGCTTCTGCGCCAGGCCAACCAGGTCGCGGTGCGCCTCAGGCAGGCGGGGCTCGAGGGGCGTACGGTCGCCCTGAAGCTCAGGTTCAGCGACTTCAGCACGATCTCCCGTTCGAAGACGCTGGCCGAGCCCACCGACCTCGGACGTCAGATCTACGAGGAGGCACGGGGCATCTTCGACGGCTTGAACCTGCTCCAGGAACAGCGTGTGCGCCTTATCGGCGTGCGCATGGAGCAACTGGTCGAGGCGGGCAGCGTCTTTCGCCAGCCTTCGCTCTGGGAAGAGCAGGGCGAGGTGTCCGACGATTGGCGCGACGCCGAGCGGGCTATGGACAAACTGGCAGATCGTTTCGGCCGAGGCATGGTGGGTCCGGCCTCCCTCGTCACGCCCAGACCCAAGCCCAGGCCCGAGATCAAGCCTGACGCCGACCCTCAGGCGGGCCGGTAGACCGTAGCCGAGCGGGCCGCGACGTGGTGCGCATCCGGTCGGGCAACGGTCTCGAGCAGCACGGCGGCCGAGCCCAGAAGCGCCGGGGAAGCGGCAAGCGGGACCGCCGCGAGGTTGATCAGGATGCGCAGGTCGGGGCCTCGGTGAAGCTCCAGCCAGCGGGTCTCGGAATCGAAAGCCTGCCCCTCGCTGAATGAGACGTCGAGCTCGCGGAAGTCGGGATCGGTGAACTCCGGCACCGTTCTGCGTAAACGCGTGAGCTGCCGATAGAGCGCGAGCAGCCGCGCGTGCTGCGAATCGGGGGCCAGGGGCTCCGACCAGTCGAGCTTCGACCGCTGGAACGTCGCGGGGTCTTGCGGGTCGGGAACCTCGGCTGGGTCCCAGCCCATGCGGGCGAACTCACTGATGCGGCCCTGGGCGGTGGCACGCCCTAGTTCCGGTTCCGGATGCGACGTGAAGAACTGGAACGGCTTGGATGCCCCCCACTCCTCGCCCATGAACAGCATCGGTGTGTAAGGCCCGAGCAGGGTCAGCACGGCGGCGATGCCGAGCTGATGCTCATCGAGTGTTGCGCTCAGCCTGTCGCCTAAGGCGCGGTTGCCGATCTGGTCGTGATTCTGGTTCGCGACCACCAGCCGCCAGGTCGAGGTGTGCTCCGCATCGATCTGTTTGCCGTGCAGGCGCCCGCGAAAAGTCGAGAGGGTGCCGTCGTGAAAGAAGCCCTGGGTCAGTACCTTGGCCAGGGCCGACAGCGGCTCGAAGTCGGCGTAGTAGCCCGAGACCTCGCCGGTGAGGGCGACGTGCACCGCATGGTGGAAGTCGTCGCTCCACTGGCCGGCAAGTCCATGGCCGTGCGCCTCCCGAGGCGTGAACATCACGGGATCGTTTAGATCGCTCTCCGCGATCAGCGCGAGGGGCTTGCCCGAGTGGGCAGACCAGGCCTCGGCTTCGATGCCGAGCTCCTCGAGAATATTCGGCGTGCTCGCATCGACGAGGGCGTGCACGGCATCGAGCCGCAGCCCGTCGACGTGGTACTCGGCCAAGAACATGCGGGCGTTGTCGAGGATGTAGCGGCGCACCTCAGGCGAGAGATCGCCGTCGAGATTCATCGCGGCCCCCCAGCCAGTCTGGGCGTCGGTGTGCTGGTACGGCCCGAAGCGGCCGAGGTAGTTGCCGCTCGGACCGAGGTGGTTGTAGACGACGTCCTGGATGACGGCGAGTCCGAGCGCGTGACAGCGATCGACGAACCGGGCGTAGGCCACGGGCCCGCCGTAGGGCTCGTGCACGGCAAAGACGAGCACGCCGTCATAGCCCCAGTTGTGTATGCCGTTGAAGGCATTGACCGGCATGAGCTCGACGTGGGTGATGCCGAGGTCGATCAGATGCTCGAGCTTTCCGCCGGCGGCATCGAGGGTGCCCTCGGGGGTGAAGGTGCCGAGGTGCAGCTCGTAGATCACGGCCCCGGCGAGCTGGCGCCCGGTCCACGACGAATCGGTCCAGGCAAAGGATGCTGCATCCACCGTTCGGGACGGCCCGTGCACCCCGGTCGGTTGGCGGCGCGAGCGGGGATCGGGGATGGGCGTTTCGTCGGCATCGATCAGGTAGGCGTAGTCATGGTCTCGGCCCAGCGCCGGGCAGACGTCGCCAACGCTCCACCAGCCGCTATCCGTCGGCCGCATCTCCCTGGCCTCATCGGCGTCGACGAGCAGGCGCAGCCGAGTGGCCAAGGGAGCCCAGACGTCGAAACGCCCCCGGCCCGTCACGCCGATGACCAATCCCCAGCGGCCAGCAGCGCCACCGGGTAGTGCCGCAGCAGGCTCGCCAGCGCTACCGGCCCGGCCGAATAGCGACTGCCCGTCAGTACGTCGACAGAGTCGCTGCCGAGGGTCAGCCTGGTGTCGTCCCAGCCGCCGGCACGCTCGAGGCCGATCGGCAGCCGGGTCGCCACGGTCAGTGCCCCGCCCCGGTCGAAGGCGATGACGTGCTCCGCTGCCGGGCCGGTTGCCTGCACGCTGGTATAGCCGGTGAAGAGGTCGGGCCGGTCACGCCGGAGCCGGAGTGCCCGCGACGTGACGAGCAGCTTCACCGCGGGGTCTGCCGCGGTGGGTATCCGCCCGGAATCGAGCTCGGCGAGCAACGCCTGGCGCAACCCGAAATCGACGGGACGCCGGTTGTCCGGGTCGACCAGCGAGTTGACCCGGAGCTCGGTTCCCGCATAGACATCGGGAACGCCGACCGTCGTCAGCTGAATGAGTTTGGCCGCCAGCGCGTTGGACCTACCGGCGCCGCATGCGAGCTCGACGAATCCGTCGAGAACGCTCCGCACGGTCTCGTTGTCATAGGCGGCGTCGACGGCCGCGTGCAGCCGGGCCTCGAAGGCGTGGTTCACGGCCGTCCATGCGGTCGAATCCCCGGCCTCCCGGGCGGCCTTCTCGGCGTAGGCGTGCAGGCGCTCGCGCTCGATGGGCCAGGCTCCCACGGCGCTCTGCCAGAGGAGGCTCTCGAGGGGGTGATCGCCGATCGGGGCGAGGGTTCGAAGGGCTGCCAGGGCCTCAAGCCACTTGGGGGCGAGCTCTGCCAGAACGTCTATGCGGGCGCGAACATCTTCGCCGCGCTTGGTATCGTGGGTCGACAGTGTCGTCATCGACAGCGGCCGGGTGACGAGGCGCAAGCGCTGCCGCTCGTGAAACTCCGCCACGGGGATAGCGAACTCGCTAGGCTGCGCGCCCACCTCGTTCAGGCTCACCAGCCGGTTCCAGCGATAGAACGCGGTGTCTTCGACGCCCTTGGCCATGATCATGCCCGACGTCTGCTGGAAGCGGATCGCGCCCGCATTTTGAGCGTCGGCCAGCGCCGTGGCCACGGCCTTGATCTCGTGCGCGAACTCGGGGCGCCTGCTCAGTGCCTCGGCCTCGGCCGCATCGAGGAACTCCGCCCCCAGAGGCAGATATGACCGGTAGACGGGGAACGCGGCCAGCAGCTCGACGAGGCCGACCTCGACCCGGGGCGAGCCGACGAGATCCGCAGGCAGCGCCCGGTTTCGCTCCAGGTCGCGCTGCACGCGCAGTACCTCGGAACACAGAATTCCGGTGGCCATAGCGTGCTTGGTCGAGTGGATGAGCTCGAGCCAGCTCGCCAGCGGCGATTGGTCGCCGAGCGCCAGTTCGACGTTCAGCAGGGCCTCGCCCGCAGGGTCGACGAGAACCCGGTCGACGTCGGCGAGAGCGTTATAGCCCGTGGCCCCGGCGGTCTTCCAGCCGACGGGCAGCGGCTCCCGGCCCTCGAGAATCTTCTCGACCAGCACATAAGCGCCGCCGGTCAGGGTGCTCAGGTCGTCAAGATAGGCGGCAGGGTCAGCCAGGCCGTCGGGATGATCGACACGCAGTCCGTCGATGAGTGAGGCGGCGAACCAGCGCCCGATCTCGGCGTGCGATTCAGCGAACACCCACGGCACCTCGACGCGGATGCCGGCGAGGGTCGTGACCGCGAAGAACCGGCGGTAGTTGAGTTCGGAATCCGCCCGACGCCAGTGGACCAGCTCGTAGTGCTGGCGCTCATGCACATCGCGCGGCGAGTCCCCGTCGTCGGCGGTTCCTGTGGCCAGCGGAAAGCGGTGCTCATAGTAGGCGAGTTCGAGCTCTCCCGTGGGGCCGGGCACGAGCGCGAGGGCGTCGTAGCGCTCATCGCCGCCATCGCCGAGCACCGGCAGTCTGAGTTTGCCGTGACCGAAGTCCCAGTCGACGTCGAACGCCTCGGCGTAGCGGGAGGCCAAGCCGTTTTTGAGCAGGTCCCACCACCAGCCGTTGGCGCGCGGGGTGGCGACTCCCATATGGTTCGGCACGATGTCGACCATGATGCCGAGGCCGGCAGCGCGGGCTGCCGCAGAGAGATGTTCGAGGCCGGGCAGGCCGCCGCGTGCCGGGTCGACGACGGAGTGATCGACGACGTCGTAGCCGTGATCGGAGCCGGGCTCGGCTGAAAGCAGGGGTGAGAGGTAGAGCCAGTCGCAGCCGAGGGCGGCCACATAGTCGACGATCTCGGCGGCGTCGAAGAGGGTGAACTCCAGCGAGATCTGCAGGCGGTAGGTCGAGGCGGGAACTCGCATCCTGGTCACTACCCTGCGCTCGTTGGGGACTTCAGAACGTGGCTGGCGCCGGTCGTGGCGCTCAGCGACCGACGGATGCGCCACACCAACGCAGGTGCCCCGCTGTTCATGTTCTCTCCCGTAAGTCAGCTCTAACCGTAGCTGTCCGAGGGTCAGGCTGGGTAGTAGCGTGGAGCTATGACTAATATCGCGGTGACTCTGGCAGAAGCGGTTCGTTCGTTCGGTGTTGGCGCCTCCTATGGCGCACCCATCGAACTCAACGGGGCGAAGATCGTTCCCGTCGCGCTCGTGTCGTACGGCTTCGGCGGCGGCAGCGAGGAGGGCACCCTCGACGACGGGCCAGCTGCGGGAGGTGGCGGGGGCGGCGGATCGACGATTCCCATCGGCGCCTACATCACAGACGCCGACGGCAAAGCGAGTTTCCAGCCCAACATCGTGTCGCTTCTCGCGGTATCGATTCCGCTGATCTTTGTCACAGGCCGGGCGCTCTCGCGCGTCATCCGGGCGCTCAAGAAGTAGCGGGCGCTTAGCCGAGCGGCTCGTAGCGGTGCCGGATGTGCCGGCGGTCATGGCTCGCCTGCCAGAACTCGATCTCGGTCGGCTGGAGGGCATAGACCTGCCAGTTGACGTTCACGTCACCGGTGGTGCCGGGGCGGGCATCCCAGTCGGCTGCCGATTCCTCGGCCGAGAGCTCCGAGACGGGGCCGGCGAGGCGGAGCTGCCGGCCGTGTTCCGGCCAGTAGAAGGTCATCGCGGCCCAGGGCGTGGCGGTGAGCTCACGGCCCTTTCGTGACGTGCGCGACGTGGCGAAGTGCCAGCCTCGGCTGTCGAGATCCTTCAGGATCAGCATGCGTCCCGAGGCCTTGCCATCGCTCGTGGCGGTCGACAGGCTGAAGGTATGTGCGTTCGCCGAGCCGATCGCCAGGGCCTCTTCGAGCCAGAGCAGGAAGAGGTCCTGCGGGTTCTCCGGGGCGGCTGCCACATCGAACTCGGGCAGGATCTCGGGGAAGTCAGGCAGGGCCCGGAGGCGCTCGCGCAGGGATTCGGTCACGAGCCGAGCTTAGGGCGTCAAACCTGTCAAAACATGCGGCGGGGTGTGCTGGAATGATCCCGTGAGTCCCTCGAATTCGAACGCCGCAGCCAGCCTCTGGCCCGCCGCCCCGCCGTTGCCCCGGCCCGTGCTCTCCGACCAGGTCTGGGCCGATGCCGTCTTCCTGCATTGGCGCACCGAGCGTGCGGTGGCAGCGCGCTACATGCCGCCGGGCGTCGAGCCCGATGAGTTCGACGGCAGCGCCTGGGTCGGCCTCATCGGCTTCCAGATGCGCCGGGCGGGGCTCGGCAAAAACCTGCCGCTGCCCTACTTCGGCAACTTCGCCGAGATCAACGTGCGCCTCTACTCCCGGGAACCGGATGGCACGCGCGGCGTCGTCTTCCGCTCGCTGGAGGCGCCGCGCCTCGCATTCGTGGCCGGCGCCCGCCTCGCGGGGATCCCCTACGTCTGGGCGCGATGTCGGCGCACAGAGACCGCCGCATCGCTGGAGAGCGGTGCCTCCGGCACGAGCTTCGGGTATGAGTCGGAGCGTTTTCGCGGTGGGGCCACGACGAGCTTCAGCGTGCTGCCCGAGTTGGGCAGCACAGCCGCCGACGACCTCTCGCTGCACCTGACATCGCGTTTCGGCCTGCATGCGGAGATCCTCGACCGCACCCGTTTCCTGCCCAACACCCACAGCCCGTGGCCACTGCACCCCGCAACGGTCACGACCCTCGACGACGGTCTCGTGGCGGCCGCGGGGATTCACGTCGAGGGCCCGCCGGAGTCGGTGCTCTACTCGCCGGGCGTGCGCACCTTCTTCGGCAAGCCGCGCACCTTGGCGGCACCCTGAACGAGCAGGCCGCGGCTGCGGTCCAGGCGCTTGCGGCCAGACTCCTCTCCGATGTCCGGCTCGTGCGGGCGATTGCCGGTCACGGGCTGGCACCCGCACCCGCCGTCATCATCATCGACGGGCCGAGCGGCTCGGGAAAGAGCTCGCTTGCCGACGCGTTGGTGTCGGCCTGGCCGGGCGAGTCGGCGCCGCAGCTGATCCGTCTCGATGACATCTATCAGGGCTGGCACGGCCTCGCCTCGGCAGGGGAGCACGTGACCCGAAATATCCTCGAGCCCCTGGCCTCGGGGCTGCCGGCGCGTTGGCAGCGTTACGACTGGCCGGCCGGCGCTCTCGCGGAGTGGCGACCGGTCGACCCGGCGCATCCGCTCGTGATCGAGGGCTGTGGCGTGCTCAGCCGGCGAAATGCAGCCCTGGCCGACCTGAGCATCTGGCTCGACGCCGACCTGACGACCCGCAAGGCACGTGCCCTGGCCCGCGACGGCGACCTGTACGCCCCGCATTGGGATGAGTGGCAACGCCAGTGGGAGGTCTTCGACGCGGCGGAGGATCCGGCGGGCGTCGCCGATATTCTGCTGGACGGCGCCTAGCCCTGGCGGGAATCTAGCCGCGGCGCGAGTCGATGAAGGCGCCGATCACGGGGAACGGATTCCCGAGTCGCCACAGGGGTCCCGGGTCGGTGAGACGTGTCTGCAGCAGCAGAGGCACACTGATGTCGCCCGACTGCGTCTGGAACACGACCGTGCCGACGGTGGTGCCGGGGGTGCCGACGATCAGGGGTTCGATGGTGACCGTGTGCGACACCGGCTGGGTAAGCCACAGCAGTCGGCTCTCGCTCGTTGCTGCCACCGCCCGGGCGGTTTGGCCCCAGGGGGTCGTGTAGGTCGCGAAGGCATCGCCCTCGGTCACGATCGTGGTCTGAGTCAGGTTCGCGGCGGCACTCGTGACGAGAGTGGTGAGATCAGCGTTGAGGGTGTCGTAGTCGGGCTGGCGAAGAAACGCCCCGGTCAGGATTACGGCCTTGGTTCCCGAGGCAACGGTGGCCTGGAACAGGAAGGTCAGGCCGGCCTGGTCGGTGTAGCTGAGCGAGAGTCCGGTGATGCCGTCTGCGGCCCGGTAGCGGGCGAGGTTGTTGACAGTGCGGTTTCCCGGCAGCGTCACGCTCGCAGCCGGCATGATCTCGGCGATCACACTGTTGGCGAAGGCCCGTTGGGAGAGCCGCGCGAGGTCTGAGGCGGTGCCCACTGAGCCCTCGGCCAGCCCCGTCGCATCGACGACGGTCGTGCCGGCGAACCCGTTGGCGGCGAGCCAGGTATTCGCGGCGGTCACATACGCGTCGACCGAGCCGAAGGCCCAGCGGGCCAGCGCATCGGCGTGGTTGTTGCTCGAGCCGAGCAGGAGCGCCTGCAGGTAGCTGCGCTCGCTCCAGACCTCGCCCGGCAGGAACGACACCGACCGTGCAAACTCGGAGATATAGGTGCTGAACGATGCGTAGTCCTCAGCCGTTACCGTGATAGACGGGCCGGCGAGCCCGGGCGCGATCGGCTTGGCGTCGAGCACGACCAGGGCGGTGATCAGCTTGGTGGCCCCGCCGAGCGGCACCGCGGCCTCGTCTCCGGCCTTGGCCAGCACGACGTCGGTGTCGGCGGCCACTATCGCGCTGGCGCCGCCCGAGGGAAGGGTGGGGGCTCCGAGGCTCGGCGCGACATCGGCCACGGTGTCGATGCTCGCGGTCGCCGAGGGCAGCGGGCCGATAAGAGTGGCTGGCCCGTATACGCCGATCCCCAGAATCACGACCGCACCGATCAGGATGCCTACTCCGCGGCGAATGTGACTTCCAACAGATCGGGCCATGCCCACAGGTTATCGCGGGCTAGGCCCAGCCGAGTTCGTGCAGGCGCGCGTCGTCGATGCCATAGAAGTGTGCGATCTCGTGCACGAGGGTCACGTGCACCTCGGCGCGAAGCGACTCGAGCGAGTCAGTCACAGCCAGGTGCGGCTCGCGGTAGAGGATGATGCGGTCGGGCATCTCGCCGTAGCCGTAGTCGCCGCGCTCCGTCAGGGCTACCCCGTCATAGAGCCCGAGCAGATCCAGTGAACCGTCCTCCGGGCGATCCTCGACGACGAACACGACGTTGTCGAGACCGTCAACCATCTCATCCGGCAGCAGATCGAGCGCAGCGACGACCAGGGCCTCGAATTCCACTGAAGTCAGCTCCATGGCATCCGCTCTTCGTTGTCTGGATAAAAGAAATGGCCCGGAATGAATTCCGGGCCAATTTCTAAGTGGGGTGAATAACGGGGCTCGAACCCGCGACATCCGGCTCCACAAGCCAGCGCTCTGCCAACTGAGCTATATCCACCATGGCTTCAAACCCCAAGGGACTCGACGCAACTCCTTCAGTATATTACAAACCTGCAGCGAACTCGCGCACGATGGTGCTCGAAAGCTCTTTCAGGTCGTCGGTGGCCGGCCCGGGCTCCGCCACGAAGGCACCCTTGCGGTAGTAGCCGAGCTCGCGAATCGACTCGAGGATGTCGGCCAGCGCGCGATGCCCGCCATTCTTTGTCGGGGCGTTGTAGTAGACCCGCGGGAACCAGCGGTGCACCAGTTCCTTGATCGAGGACACATCGACGCTGCGGTAGTGCAGGTGGGTATCGACGCGGGGCATGTACTTGGCGAGGAACGCCCGGTCGGTGCCGATCGTGTTGCCGGCCAGGGGCGCCTGCTGGCCCGTCGGCACGTACTTCAGGATGTACTCGAGCACCTGGTACTCCGCGTCGGCGAGACTGACGCCGTTCGGAATCTCAAGGTCAAGCCCCGACGACTCGTGCATAGTGCGCACGAACTCGCCCATGTTCTGAAGTGCGGCATCGTCGGGCTTGATCACGATGGTGAAGCCTGGATCGATGATGTTCAGATCGAAGTCGGTGATGACGACGGCCACCTCGACGAGCTCGTCGATGGTGATGTCGAGTCCCGTCATTTCGCAGTCGATCCAGACGAGTCGATCCTGTAGTGATGCCATAGCTGAGAAGTCTACCGGCGGGCCCATTCGACTCGTTGCCCCTGATGCGACGGATGCTCCCGGCTGGCCTTCGTAGACTGGATGCGATGACTACGACACTCGCAATTCTGCTGCTGATAAATGCCCTCTACAACTTCGTGGTCTGGCCTCGCTTCTTCAAGCGCATCAACAAAGACGCCCGCTCGCGGGATGCCGCGGGCAAGGCCACCAAGTTCTTGATCGTGCACTCCGTGCTGATCGGCATCGCCCTTGTGCTGGCCGCGGTGTCCGCCGTCGCCGCAATCATCGCACTCGCTGGGGTGTAGGCCGCCGCCTCCCCATTGCAGTATCGGCATGCCCGCCGGTGTGCTGAACCCGGCCGACTGATCAGGCATTGGAGCGGCCGGATATACTGCTAGAGGCCGGTGCGATTCCGGTCATGCCTCCGTAGCTCAGTGGATAGAGCAAGAGCCTTCTAATCTCTTGGCCGTTGGTTCGATTCCAACCGGGGGCACCTATTTGGCGGGAGTTCGGGCGTTCTGGGTCGCGGTGTTCTCCTCGGGAGTCGGCATCGGCTGCGCCGCCGCCGCCGGGGCCGGGGCCGGTCGCGACAGGAGCGACAGGGCCTGCCTGCTGCTCATCGTCGGGGCATAGGCCCGGGCCAGACACAGTGCGGTCGCCGGCAGCGCGAGCGGGTCAGGGTAGGCCAGGTACAGCGGCCGGGTCTCCGGGCGGAAACGCTTCTTGAAGTCGTGCAACGACTGGAAGCCGTAGACAGGCTCGAGGGCGGCGCCGAGAAAGCCGAGAAGGGCGTCTACGGTGCGGTCCTTGCGGACGTCCGTGTCATCTGAGCGCGGTGACCTGGCCAGCGGGGCGCCGGACAGGCTCATGAACCGAACCCCGGTTTCGCGCGCGCGAAGCACGCTCTGGGCAATGAGAAATTCCATCGTGCCCGGCGTTGCATCCGCTCGACGTCGCATGAAGTCCAGGGTCCAGCCGTCGATTTTGCCATCGAGATAGGTCGGGATCCAACTGGTCACGGCGAGCACGCGACCGACCTCGTCGACCGCGAGCATGAGGGCCACGTCCGGGTCTTCGAGCTCATCGATGCCGCCGAGGGTAAAACCCATCTCGGGCAGGTCCTTTTCGGCCACCCACTCCTCGGAGATGTCCCTGATCTGCAGGGCATACGACGGCGTCAACCGGTGGAAGGTGGTCCACTCGGCTGTGATCCCGGTCTTGGTGGCGCGGTTGATCGCGGTGCGGATGTTCTGCATCTTCTTTCCCTCGAGCGACCAGTCGAGGGGGTAGATCAAGGTTTCCTCCGCCACCTGAAGCATCGACCAGTGCCGCTTCTCGAGAGCGGGCCTCACCTCGTCGGACACCGAGTAGAACGCCGGAGTCCAGCCGTGGTTCGTGGCGAAGTCGGCGAACTCGGTGAGAGCGAAATTAAGCCGGCCCGGTCGGCAGATCGGCTGACCAGTCGTCAGGGCGATGCCCGCAATTACCCGGTAGGCGACCGCGGCCTGACCATCGGCGGCTATCCAGTATTGGTTTCCGGGCCACGTCGCCATCCAGGAGAGCGATCCGCCCGCGCCGTCCCTGAGCAGGGCACGAACCCGACGATCGTCGTTCCTGTCGCGGCCCAGCTGGCCGTCGCGGATGCCGACGAAGGCGAGCACGATGAGACCGATCCAGAACAGGGGACCGATCCAGTGGTAAACGATGGTCATCAGTGCCCCGGTGGGGTTGATCTCGATGCGCTCGAACGTGAGGAACCCCACGGGGATGAAGCGCTCGGGGAGGTCGAGAAGCAGGTCCCGCGGGGAGGCGACCGGGTCGAAGTGGTCGCGGAGAGCCACCGCGATGCCGAGATAGACGATCGAAAGGGTGGCGAACATCGCCCCAACCCTCGCCGCAAAGACCTTCGGTGAGCCGCCATGGAAATCGGTGGGGAAGAAGCGCCGGCTGAGAAACAGCAGTACCGCACTTGCGAGGGGCACGGCCACGCTCACTGCGATGAGGACGTTGTACTCGTCGATACGCCCGTTCGGATACACGAAGTACTGGCTCGTCGTGATCTGCGGAAAAATCCCGTAGTACGCCGCGGCCAAGGCTGCCAGCATGACGTTGATGGCCACCGCCAGCCAGAGACCGATGCGGCGCCCGCGGATGATGCCGTACGCGGCCACGAGCAGGGCCAGCAGGGGAAGTACCGTCAACAGGACGGGCCCGACCCCGTCGAGCCGGGCCAGCACCGACGCCTGGACGCAGGCGCGACTGAACGTGTCGGTCGTGCAGTTCGTGATGGCCTCGGCCTGGGGATCCAGGCTGGATTGCAACAGGAGGCCCAGAGGCTTCAGCGGGCCGAAGGTCGACCTCGACATGATGGTGATGATCGGGCCGACGGCGGTGATTGCCACCACGGATCCGATCAGCGAACGGATCTCCCGATGGGAGCTGCGCAATGACCGTCGCCGCCAGGGCCGACCATGAAAAAGCACGCCGAGGGTCAGGCCCAGAAGGGCACCGATCAGACGGTAGAGGTCGGAGGGCTCGCCCGAATAGAGCACGAACATCGCGAGTCCCGCGAAGCCCAGCACCCGGATGCGCCGCCGGAGCAGGGGGGCCGCAAAGGCGCTTGCCGCCATCAGGGTGCCGGCCAGCGGTAGGAAGGTATCCGAGAAGTGCACGGCGCGCGCGGAGGTGCTCCAGAGCGAACCCATCTCTATTCCCAGCGCCTGGAGGCCGACGCCGAGGCCCGTACCGAGTACCACGACGACGACGTAGGTGACGACCGTGCGCCACGTGCCCAGAAGCCGCTCCGAGAAGCCGAGCATCAGAATGACCAGAGCCAATTCCACGGGCCCGCGCACGAAGAATACGGTGGTCAACGACGACAGCCAGTGGTGCTCGACGACGACCGAGTCGAAGCCGGAAGCGATGAAGTTGTCCAGCGCCTGCCGCGCGCCCTCGCCCAGCAGCAGGCGGCTGATTCCGGCTGTAGCGGAGAGCGCCGCTATTACCCAGGTGAAGGGAACGGTCTTCGCCCAGGCGAGGGTGCCCGCGAGGGTAAGTCGGCGCAGTTTGGTCCTGAGGGGAACGGGCACCAGCGGTGTCGTCATCGCATGACCGCCAGGCCCCAGCGGGTGAACGTCTGATCGAATGCCTGCGTCAGGGCGATGCCCGCCGTGTGCCAGTCGTGGGCGCTGTCGGGCACCTCGAGGTAGGTCGTGTGCATGCCAGCTGCTGCCGCGGCTGCCTCGAGCTTCTGTTGCTGTGGCTTGAAAGTCGCATCATTGGCGCCGACGGCAAAGATCGCATAGGAGTCATTGAAGGGGGCTCCGGCGGCCAGGATCGCGAGGGGCTGGGCGGCATCGTAGGCCGCTGAATTGCCTCTGAAGGCTGCTGCCGTCGTGGTCTCAGCGTTTCCGAGGCTGACGTCGGTCTCCCCGGACACATCAATTAGGGTGCCGAAGATATCGGGGTGTGTTGCCCCCAGCTGGATGGCGCAGGTGCCGCCCTGAGAGAAGCCGGCGATCGCCCAGCGGGCGGCATCCGTCTCGACCGGAAGGTTCGCAACGACCCAGTTTCGAACGTCCTTCGTCAGGTACGTGTCGGAGTTGCCGATTGGCGAATCGAGACACATCGGGTTCGTACTCCTTGAGCCAAGCTGATCGGGGGAGATCACAATCGGCGCGAGACCCCCGTGCTGACTCGCGTAGCTGTTCAACTCCTGTCTCAGGTTACCAGCGAGGAGGGCGTCCTCGGGAGCCCCAGGTTGGCCAGACAGGAGCATCACAACCGGCAGGGTTGGGGGGTTCGCGGTGAGGGCGGCCGGCGGAAGATAGACGATCGCGTTGCGGGCGGTGAATCCCGAGATCAGACCGGGGATCGCAACCGAGCTGACGGTACCCTCGACGGGCATATCGGCGGGTGCCTGCCAGGTCGAGTATGCGGGCCTTCCTTCGACCGGGGCGGGAGCGATCGCAGGCAGGCGATTCTCGGCGAAGGCGCTGATACCGAGCGCTGAATTCAGGGAGACATACTGGCCGAAGTCGATGTTGATGGCCATCGCGGGGGTCAGAATGACCAGCACAAGGGCACCCACGGAGGCGATCCGGCGCCTCCAGCTGGCCCGCCACAGGCCAGCCAGCACGATGCCAAGCAGAGCGAAGCCGATCGAGACCCATACCCGGGTCACCGGGGTGGGGCTCATCCCCAGCACGTTCTGGGAATCGATGAAGTACCACTCGACCCAGAGTCCGATGACCGCGCCGATTCCCGCGGCAGTGAGGCTCGTGATAAGCCAGGCACGTCTGGTCCAGCGCCTTCCGGGCCGTACCAATAGAAGTATGAGCACAATTGCGCCGGTCAGGCCGTACACGACCTGGACCGCCAGTCCGGAAACGACATTGACGTTCAAAAGTGACCCCACGCGAAAGCGACCTCGTTAGTAAGAACCGGAGCCGACAGCAGCACGGCAACCGCTATTGTCACCTGTGATCCTGTGCGTTAGGTCCATGAACGCTGAACCGGCACCTTCTCCGGGGGCGTCCGGTCAGGCACTGTTACTCGGCGGTGCCGCGACGGGGGATGAAAGCGTTCACCGGCGGGGCGACCGGCTCACGTGATGTGACCGACTGGTTCTGAACCGGCGGGTAGTCGATCGCAGCTGACCGGATAGGTTCGGGCACGAACGCGGTGGGTACGATGGCGGTCGGTGCCAGTGCCTCGAATGCGGGAATAAGAGGGGCTACGAACTGCTCATGGTGCTGGCTGGCGACCCACGCGTCCTGCTGCACAGAGAGCTGCTGCTCGGTTGTATTCGCCTCGGTCCGCCAGCGTTCGAGGTCGGTCGCGAACTCGCGACGGCTGCGGCTCGGGCGTTGCTGCCACTCGACGAGGCGGTCCCGGAAGATTACGACTGCAGGCTCGACCTGGTAGCCGAAGGTGGCAGAGTTCCGGCGCATCTGGGCGAGGGTATGTGCGGCCCAGTTCGCAGCAATGGTTGCGCCGTTGACCGGCAGGAGGCGGATTTGGATATCGGCCTGACCGACTGACCGGTCTGACAGCACCTGTTCCTGCGGGGTGAGCGAGTTCCAGACCGAGGCCTGCTCGGCCGCGTCGATCAGTGCTGCGATGGCGGCCACCTTCAGCTGGCGGTCGTTTCTGGCCAAAAGGCGCCTGATCGATGCGGATGCGATCCACGCCGCGAGTAGGCCGGCCACGATTATCGATGCGGCGGGAAAAATCAGCGTAGCCAAAGCATCCCGGCCGTTTGCCGAAGTCAGCCAGGTGAGAAATGTGTTCCAAAGCTCCATGACCGAAGACTACGGCCGATCGATGGATTCACGGTGACGACGAGCCGGAAACGAACGGATCCGTGTTGTGGACTGCCTCATGGCGAGATCGAGATCGAGAACCTTGCCGGGCCGAGCCGTCTGGGCGAGGATGATTCCAGCCAGTACAAGCAGAGCGCCCAGCATCTGGCCCACCGTCAGGGCCTCGCCGAGCCACAGCCAGGCCACGACAAAGGCGAAGATGACCTCGCTTGCGGCCACGATCCCCGCGGCGGTGGCGGGCAGGTGCGACAGCGCTTTGAACGAGAAGTAGAACGAGAAGAACGAGCCGCCGATCAGGCTGGTGCCCAGTGGGATGAAAAGCTGAAGGCTGACGCCGGCAAGGTTTCCGCCCAGGGAGACCTGTTGGCCGAAACCGCTGAGGTCCATCTCCCACCAGCCGCTGAAGACGGCCCAGAAGCCGCAGGCGAACAGCATTGACCAGAACGCGACCGCCATTGGCGAGGTGGTGCCGACCTGGCGCTCTCCGACGATGAAATAAAGCGTCAGTGCCGCCGCGGCAGCGAGGGCAAAGAGGATGCCCAGAGCGGAGAGGCTGCTGGCCCAGATCTGGGAGACGACGGCCATGCCTCCCAGGACGGCCGCTATCGCGACCCAGAGCCTGGGTTTGACCTCTTCCTTGAAGAAGAAGTAGGCGATGATTGCGACGGCGGGCACGGCGAGGTACTCAAACAACAGGGCGATCCCGACCGGCAGCAGGTTCAGGGCGAGGGCATAGCAGAACTGCAGCATTGCCACGCCGGCGATCCCGAGCACCGCCATCGTTGCGAGCTGCCGCCGCGACAGGCGGAAGGCCTTTCGGTCGGTGGCCAGCAGCACCACTCCCGCGATGAGCATGACTGCCGTCACCCGCATGAAGGTGAGCTGGGCGGGCGTCACCCCGGTCTCGAGGATGACTTTCGTGAGACTTCCGTTGGCGCCGAAAAGCACCGCGGCCAGAAGTCCGTAGACGTATCCCACCGGCGGGCGGCTTAGAAGGCTGTGCCGTGAACGGCGAACGCGTCGATCGCCGTGAGTTCCTCGGCGGTCAGCGGTGCGGCCGAAAGGGCGGCGATGTTCGACTCCAGCTGGATGACGCTGGAGGCCCCGATTACGGCCGAGGTCACGGCGCTGTCACGGAGGACCCAGGTCAGGGCCAGCTGGGCCAGTGACTGCCCGCGCGCTGAAGCGATTTCGTCCAGGCCGCGGGCGCGCTCCAGGTAGGTCTCGGTGATCTTGGCGCCGTTGAGGTATTTGCTCGTGGCGGCGCGCGAGTCCTCGGGCACGCGTCCATCGAGGTAGCGATCGGTCAGCAGGCCCTGAGCGAGAGGGGAGAAGACGATGCAGCCCGCGCCGATTGCTTCGAGGGCGGGGAAGAGGCCGTTTTCGACGTGACGGTCGAACATCGAGTAGCGAGGCTGGTGGATAGTCAGCGGGATGTTGTGCGCGGCCAGTGCGGCCTGCATCCCAATGGTTTCTTCGGGGCCGTAGTTCGACACGCCCACATAGAGGGCCTTGCCCTGATTGACGGCCGTGGCAAGTGCTCCCGCTGTCTCCTCGATCGGAGTGTCGGCATCCGGGCGGTGGTGATAAAAGACATCGACATAGTCGATCCCCATGCGGCCGAGGCTTGCGTCGAGGGACGCACGCAGGTACTTGCGCGACCCGTGATCGCCGTAAGGGCCCGGCCACATGTCGTAGCCGGCCTTTGACGAGATGATCAGCTCATCGCGGTACGCCCTGAAATCCTGCTGGAAGATCTGGCCGAAGTTCGTCTCGGCGGAGCCGTAGGGCGGGCCGTAGTTGTTGGCCAGGTCGAAGTGAGTGATTCCCAGATCGAAGGCGCGGCGAAGGATCGTGCGCTGGGTCTCGCGGGGCGTCGTGTCGCCAAAGTTCTGCCACAGGCCCAGTGACAGTGCGGGGAGCAGCAAACCGCTTCGCCCCACCCGGTTGTAGGCGAGTGATTCGTACCGGTTGTTCGCTGCAAGGAAAGTCACTGACACAACGTACTTCACCCGGGGAACGTAGGCTTGACAGATGCAAACTTTCGTACTCGCAGGTGGTTGTTTCTGGTGTCTCGACGCGGTCTACCGCACCCTGGGTGGCGTCTCTGACGTCATCTCGGGCTACACGGGAGGCGCCATGGCGTCTCCAAGCTATGAGGCCGTCTGCACGGGCCAGACCGGTCACGCCGAGGTTGTGGCGATGACCTTTGACGAGACCGTCATCCCGGCCGACATTATTCTTGACGTGTTCTTCACACTGCACGACCCCCGCCAGCTCAATCGGCAGGGCAACGACGTGGGCACGCAGTACCGCTCCGCGATGTTCTACACGGACGACGCACAGCGTGAACTTTTCGAGACGGCACTTGAGCGGGCCTCGGAAGTGTGGGACGGCGGAATCGTGACAACCCTCGAGCCGCTCGGCGAGTTCTATACCGCCGAGGAATACCATCAGGACTTCTTTGCCAAGAACCCAGGTCAGGGCTACTGCATGGCCGTCGCCCTGCCCAAGGTCGCCAAGGTGCGAAAGGCCTACGCGCCGTATATCGTCGGCGCCTGAGCCGCGGTCGCTCCTCTACTCCGCTCCCGGCAGAGCCGCGCCTGCGCTCAGATTCCACAGTCGCGCCTTCTGCCGGTCTGAGTGTTGACCGACGGGCGATGCTCAGGGTTAGCGATTCGGGACGGGCGGGCTGTCACAGCCTTCTCCGCACGAGCGTCCTCTCGGATCGCGTCCATGATGACCGCCCTGAGGGCGTCTGGCGAAAAGGAGAGAGTGAATGTCCGACAACATCTATCTGACCGGAGTCGTGGGAACGGTACCCCGCAGCCTCGTTACCGGGGAAGGCCTGTCGATCACGAGTTTCCGCCTGGCCTCCAGCCAGCGCAAGTTCGACCGCGCGGAGAACAAATGGGTCAACGGGGAGACCAACTGGTTCACCGTGACCTCCTTCCGACTCCTTGCTAACAACGTCGCCAACTCCATCCACATGGGAGACCACATCGTGGCCAGTGGCAGGCTCAGGGTGCGCAGTTGGGAGAACGGCGAGAAGTCGGGAATCTCCGTGGAGCTCGAGGCGGAGGCTATCGGGCACGACCTGAGCTTCGGGGTCTCTCAGTTCGCACGAACCCTCATGCCGCGGGTCGTCGCATCAGGTGCACCGACGGGTGATCTTCAGCCTGGCGCCGAAGAGCGTGCGGACGGCGATACCCCGCTTGACTCCGAAGCGCCGCCGGAAGAATTCGGGGACGCGGCGGATTCGACGCAGGACCTGTCTGGAGAAGAAGACGCTGTCGCGGGATTTCCGCCCAAGTCGGATAAAATTTCGGTTCCGTTCTGAAATCGAGGTGCGCTCCCGGCTTCGTGAGAATGGCTCGCCTAGACTTGCTGCACAGGCAAGCACCGGGCGAGCTGGCAGTCCAGACGAAGAACAGGGTGACGCACGTGGCTTTTGCAACAGGGTTCAGAACCATGATGGCGGCGGCAGTGATCGTGGTACTGGCAGGCTGTGCGCCCCAGGCGGCGCCGGCCACCACAGCCCCTGCGCCGGCCCCCACCACCGCGGCTCCGGCGGCGACGGCCGCGGCTGTGCCAGCGTTCGTGTCCGGGGGCACCGCCGCGGTCAACAAGGTGTTTTTCGACATCGTCAACAACCAGACGGTGACGGCGACCGGAGCAAGCCCCGAAGGGCCCGCGTTCATCACGGCCCTCCGAACCGCGGGATTCCCAGCCGATGTCATGGAGGTCACCCAGGACATCACGACCGTCGGCGTCAAGGCCGACTCGATTCAGTTCTCGGTCAAGATGCCTGACGCGTGTCTCGTGGGCCAGTGGGGCGCCGTCGTCGGCTACGTCAGCATTGCAGCTCCCATCCTCTCCACTGGTAAGTGCCTGGTCGGTCAGACCCGCACGATCGACTTCTAGGTCGATTCGGGGCCGAAGGGCATCCGCCCTGTTCAGCGCCGGTCGGGTCATAGACTTGGTCTATGGCCGAATATATTTACTCGATGGTCCGCGCCCGCAAGGCCGTGGGCGAAAAGCTCATTCTCGACGACGTGACGATGGCATTCTTCCCGGGGGCGAAGATCGGCATAGTCGGCCCCAACGGTGCCGGTAAGTCCACGATCCTGAAGATCATGGCGGGTCTTGACACGCCGAGCAACGGCGAGGCCAAGCTCAGCCCCGGCTACTCGGTCGGCATCCTGATGCAGGAGCCCGAGCTCGACGAGACCAAGACTGTGCTCGAGAACGTGCAGATGGGCGTCGGCCCGATCAAGGCCAAGGTCGACAGGTTCAACGAGATCAGCGCCGCACTCGCCGAGCCCGATGCCGACTTCGACACCCTGCTCGCCGAGATGGGCACTCTGCAGGAAGACATCGACGCGGCCGACGCCTGGGACCTCGACTCCCAGCTCGAGCAGGCTATGGACGCCCTTCGCACCCCGCCGGGTGACGCCACCGTCTCCAACCTTTCCGGTGGAGAGAAGCGCCGCGTCGCCCTCTGCACACTTCTCCTGCAGAAGCCCGATCTGCTGCTGCTTGATGAGCCCACAAACCACCTCGACGCCGAAAGTGTTCTCTGGCTCGAGCAGCATCTGGCGAAGTACCCGGGCGCCGTCCTGGCCGTCACTCACGACAGGTACTTCCTCGACCACGTCGCGGAGTGGATCGCCGAGGTCGACCGCGGCAAGCTCTACCCCTACGAGGGCAATTACTCGACCTACCTCGAGAAGAAGCAGGAGCGTCTTCAGATCCAGGGCAAGAAAGACGCCAAGATGTCCAAGCGCCTCGCGGAGGAGCTGGAGTGGGTGCGCTCGAACGCAAAGGGTCGCCAGGTCAAGTCCAAGGCCCGTCTCGCTCGCTATGAGGAGATGGTCACGGAGGCCGAGAACACGAAGAAGCTTGACTTCGAGGAGATAGTGATCCCCGTGGGGCCACGTCTCGGCGCCCAGGTCATCGATGCGCAGAAGCTGAAAAAGGGCTTCGGCGAGCGGGTGCTTGTCAATGACCTCTCGTTCACGCTGCCCCGAAACGGCATCGTCGGCGTCATCGGCCCGAATGGTGTGGGTAAGACCACGCTGTTCAAGACCATCGTGGGCCTCGAGCCCTTGGAGGGTGGCGAGCTGAAGATCGGTGAGACCGTCGACATCTCCTACGTCGACCAGAACCGTGGCGGCATCGACCCCGAGAAGACTCTCTGGGAGGTCGTTTCTGACGGCCAGGACTACATTCAGGTCGGCAAGACCGAGATCCCGTCCCGCGCCTACGTTTCAACCTTCGGCTTCAAGGGGCCCGACCAGCAGAAGCGGGCGGGCATCCTCTCCGGCGGAGAGCGCAACCGTCTCAACCTGGCCCTGACCTTGAAGCAGGGCGGAAACCTCCTGCTGCTCGATGAGCCCACCAACGACCTCGATGTCGAGACCCTCGGCAGCCTAGAGAACGCCCTGCTCGAGTTTCCCGGCTGCGCTGTGGTTATCACCCACGATCGGTGGTTCCTCGACCGCATCGCGACCCACATCCTCTCCTATGAGGGAACCGAGGACGACCCGGGACACTGGTACTGGTTCGAGGGCAACTTCGAGGCATATGAGGAGAACAAGATTGAGCGTCTCGGCCCGGATGCGGCCAAGCCGCACCGTTCGGCCTACCGCAAGCTGACCCGGGACTAGTCCCCGATGCGTCTTCATGTTCCGACCCGTCTCCGCTGGTCGGATCTCGACGCGTACGGCCACGTCAACAACGCCCAGATGCTGCGCCTTCTGGAGGAGGCGCGCATCGAGGCGTTCTGGTCGACAGATCCGGATGCGCCGAACAGCGGCGTGGCCGGAGACCGTGAACTAGGGACCGATCAAGCCCCGGCAAGTGCACTGGGCGGAACGACGGCGGTCCTGGATGGTCGACCCGGCGCCGACACGCTGACGCTCATCGCGCGGCAGGAGATCGAGTACGTGGCTCAGATTCCCTATCTGCGCCAGCCGCTGGACATCCAGCTCTGGGTGGGTCGGATGGGCGGGGCCAGCCTCGAGGTCTGCTACGAGGTATGGAGCCCCCGCGGCACACTGCCAAAGTTGCTCTACACCCGTGCCGCCACAACGATCGTGTTCGTCGACCGTGAATCACAGCGTCCCCGCCGAATCAACGAGCGTGAGCGCCGTGCCTGGGGGCCTTACATCGACGAGCCCGTCGTCTTCACCAAGCGCGGCGGCGGTCACTCGAACTGATACCGCCGTGCCGTGCGTGCTACACGCCGTGAACTCGGACCATGCCCTCCTGGGCGACGCTGGCGATCAAGACGCCCTCGCGGGTGTAGATGCGGCCAAGGGACAGCCCGCGTCCACCCTGGGCGCTGGGGGACTCCTGAACGTATAACAGCCACTCGTCGACGCGGCCGAAGCGGTGGAACCACATTGCGTGGTCCAGGCTTGCGACCTTGAGGTCGGCGGTGACCCAGGAGACCCCGTGGCGCCGGAAGATCGGCTCGAGGATCGAATAGTCGCTCGCATAGGCAAGGGCGGCCCGGTGCAGGTTGGGGTCGTCCGGCAGTGCCCCCATGCTCTTCATCCAGACGGCCTGGTGGGCAACGCGGGCGCCATCGACCGAGAGGTAGATCGGGGTATCGACGTTGCGCACGTCGAAGGGACGCTCGGTGGCCCAGTGGGTCGCGACGGGATGATCGATCCCGGCCAGGTTCTCCGCCGTCGTCGGCAGGTCCTCGGGTTGGGGCATATCGACTGGCATGTCGATCTGGTGTTCCAGCCCCGTATCTGCAGTTTGGAAAGAGGCGATCAACGAGAGAATCGGCTTGCCGTCCTGATAGGCCTGTGTGCGCCTCGTCGCGAACGATCGGCCCTCGTGGATGCGGTCCACCGAGAAGGTGATGGCCTTGTTGGCGTCTCCTGGTCGAAGAAAATAGCCGTGCATCGAATGCAGCATGCGATCATCCGGCACGGTGCGCATCGCCGCGGTCAGCGACTGGGCGAGGACCTGCCCGCCGAAGACCCGCCCGGAGGGCATCCACTGCGACTGGCCGGTGAAAACATCCTCGCCGTTTTGGGTGCCGGTGCTCTCGAGATCGAGTGCCGCGATGAGGCCATTCAGGGGATCGGACATTTTTTCTCCGTTTCGCAGCCGCGGGTAGCGGCGTGGGCCTCCCGCAAGGGGGTCCTGTGAAGTAGTTTAGACAGGAGATGCTCCAGTCATTCGCCCTTGCCGATTCGCCCTCGCTGGGCGACCTCAAAGTCTTCCTGTCGCGTGCCGCCCGTCTTGACTCGGGCTCCGTCCGATTGATCGGTGGCTCCGGAGTACTGGCGGTCTATGTTCCCGTGCTGCACCCGAAGGGTCTTCTCGATGCGGCCCCGACCGTTCTCGGGCTTCGAACCTTCGCGCTTGCCACTGGCGGCGAATTCGACCTCGTCGTCTCAAGCCGGGCAATGCTGGACCGCATCGCAATGCTGTCGGTGACCGTCAACTCCGATTCGGGCCCCGTAGACATCGCGCCGCCACCCACTGAGACCTCTGCCGCCTGGATGGGCATCTCGCCGCCGCGTGGCGGCTGGACAGCCGCCGGATCGATCGAGGTCGACGTTCTGGAGCAGGTGGCCCGGGAGGGCATCGCCGATGTCGCCGCCGCTATTCCGTCGGGAACCGGGGAGCAGCTTGTTCACAAGGTGCGCAGCGAGGTCTGGGGCCGTGACATCCCGGGCACCGAGCCCAGGGTCCCCGCGGGCATCGCCTTCGCGGCCACCAGCCTCGGCTTTTTGAAGACCAATACGCCGGCGCAGGTGTTCGTCTCCGGCACCTGGACCAGGGTCTCGACCCGCGGCGGACACGTACTCAGCCGCTAGCGTCCTGGCTCGAGCGTTACTCGTCGAAGGTGTTGACCATGGCGTGGGCGGCACGCTCGAGGTAATCCCAGAGGGTCGCCTCGTGCAGGGGCGAGAGTTCAAGCGACCTCACGGCGACGTGCATGTGGGCAAGCCAGCGGTCGCGCGCAGCGGGATTCACCGTGAACGGATTGTGGCGCATCCGGAGTCGCGGGTGCCCGCGCTCCTGGCTGTAGGTCGTCGGGCCGCCCCAGTACTGCTCGAGGAACCCGGTGAGGCGCTGGATGGCCCCCTCGAGATCCTTTTCGGGGTACATGGCGAGCAGCGCGGGGTCGCCGGCGACGCCGCGGTAGAACTCGCGCACGAGGCGCTCGAAAGTCTCTCGGCCGCCGATCTGGTCGTAGAGGGTCGAGAGCGCGGGTGCGCCCTGCTCTGACGTGCGCAGCGTGACTTGCGCCGGGCCCATTACCGTGTTGGGGCCTTCAGGCTCGGCGTCCTTCGGGGCGGAATTCTCGTTGGTCATCTCAGCTCTCCGGCTTCGGGTTGATCGGGCGTCGGGCTGCCGGCTTAGTCCGGGGAGCAGCGGGAGTAGGGGGAGTGGCACCAAGGGTCGTCGCGACGGGCCGGGTGTGCGGGGGGCGTGCGCCGCCCACGCTTGACGCGCCGTCGAACCCACTGAGCACGATGCTGTTGAGCGCGGGCAACTTGACGCCCATTTCATCCAGTGCGTTCTTGAGCTGCATGCGCAGCTCACGGGCAACGGTGTCCTTGGCGCTCGACCTGGTCTTCACCACGAGGCGGATGACGAGGGCCTCGGCCGAGATCGACTCGAGTCCCCAGATCTCCGGTCGTTCCAGGACGAGGCTGCGCCACTTCGGCGTCGTCGACATCGCCACCGCGGTGTCCAGCATCCGCTCCTGCACTGCGTCGACGTCGCTCTCATATGGCACGGCCAGGTCGATGATGACCCGCGCCCAGCCCTGGGACATGTTTCCGACGCGCAAGATCTCGCCGTTTCGCACGAACCACAGCGTGCCGTTGACGTCGCGCACCTGGGTGATGCGGATGCCGACGGCCTCGACCACGCCCGTCGCCGGCCCGAGGTCGACGACGTCGCCGACGCCGAGCTGGTCCTCCACGACCATGAAGAGGCCGTTCAGCACATCTTTGACGATGTTCTGCGCGCCGAAGCCGAGGCCGGCACCGATCACCGCGGTGAGCAGAGTGAGCGACGGCAGCAGGTTTGCATCGATCTGGTTGATCACGAGCATGGATGCCACGACCAGCAACGTCACATTCACGATGTTGGTCAGCACGGCGCCAATGGTGCGGGTGCGCTGCACCACCCGCACCGCGGCCAGCGGCGACAGCATCAGGGCCTGGGTATCCTCGACGTTCTGCTTGTTCTTGGCCCCCGCAACGACCCGGAGCACGATCCTCTTGATCGTGGAGACCAGAATCAGACGACCAACAAGTGCTGTCCCGATGATGAGGACGATGGTGATGAGCCTGTCCCAATCTTTGTAGAACGCATCAAGTCCGGTCCAGAATGCTGTCCAGTCCACGTAAACCCAGTCCCTGTGTCGTCGGCTCTTCTCGGTGTGTTCGGTTCTAGGCCAGGGCGTCGCGTTCCTGGGCGGCGAGCGAGCGCTCGACGCCGGCGAGGTTCTCGATCACCAGGCGGCGCAGCGCCGGCGGCTCGACGTTGGCGGCGAGCCAGGCCAGGGTGGCGTCCCGAAGTTCGGCGCTGGCCATGCCGCTGGGGTAGAGCCCCACGATCAGGGTCGACGAGATCTGGTAGCTGCGCGAGGTCCATAGGTCCTGCAATGCGTCGAAGTAGCGCGGAACGAAAGGCGACAGCAGGTCAATGTTGTCGACGCGTTGGAAGCCGAGGGCGGTTGCACGAACGATCGTGTTCGATGCCGTGTCGCTGTCGACGAGCGAGGACCAGGCTGCGTTCTTGGCGGCCGCAGCCGGGATCGCGGCGGCGGCGTGGGCGGCCGACTGGGCACCGGATGCGGTGTTGTCCCCGGCGAGGGTCGCCTGGATCTCCCCGGCGCCGGCCTTGCCTCCCGCGACGAGCGCGATGAGCAGCTCCCAGCGCAGGTCGGTGTCGATGTCGAGTCCCTCGAGCTTGGTGTGACCGCCGAGCAGCGAGTGAATCGCCGCGAGGTGCTCCTCGGTGCTGGCCAGAGCTGCGAAGAAGCGCACGAGCTGGAACTGGGAGTCGCTTCCCGCCGAGGCAGCCTGGGCGAGTCGCCACAGCTCGGTGGCGGCGGTCTCGGCGACCTCGGCGCGAGCATCCGGTGCGACGTACTGCGTGGAGGTGAGCACCAGCTGATTCAGGACGCTGCGCACGGTGGTCGACTCGGTCTCGCTCGCGACGTTTCCGAGTACGAGGCGCACGAAGTCGCGCGGTCGGGTCTCGGCGTCGCGGGTGGAGTCCCAGACCGAGCCCCAGACGAGCGAGCGGGCCAGGGGGCTCTCGATCGCTGAGAGGTTGTCGATGGCGAATGCGAGGGACGCCTCGTCGAGCCTGATCTTGGCGTAGGCGAGGTCGTCATCATTCAGCAGCACCAGGTCGGGCCGGGCGAGACCCACGAGGTCGGCGACCGCGGTGCGCGAACCGTCGACGTCCAGCTCCACGCGGTGCTCGCGAACGAGGCGGCCGTCGCGCAGGTTGTAGAAGCCGATCGCCAACCGGTGCGGGCGAATCGTCGGGTACGCCGCTATTGCCGTCTGGAGCACGGCGAACGCGGTGATCTTCCCGTCGGCATCCGTCTCGATGGCAGGGCTCAGCGTGTTGACGCCCGCGGTCTCTAGCCACAGTTTCGACCACTCAGAGAGGTCGCGACCGCTGGTGGCCTCGAGCTCGGCCATCAGGTCGGGCAGCTCGGTGTTGCCGTACTCGTGTTTCGCGAAATAGGCCGCGACACCGGCCATGAACTCCTTCTGGCCGACCCAGGAGACGAGCTGCTTGAGAACGGAGGCACCCTTGGCGTACGTGATGCCGTCGAAGTTCACCTGCACGTCTTCGAGGTCGTTGATGGTGGCCACGATCGGATGCGTCGAGGGCAGCTGGTCTTGGCGGTAGGCCCAGGTCTTGTCCATCGCGGCGAACGTTGTCCACGACTCGTGCCACTCGGTGGCCTCGGCGGTGGCGAGGGTCGACATGTACTCGGCGAACGACTCGTTCAGCCACAGGTCATTCCACCACTTCATGGTGACGAGGTCGCCGAACCACATGTGGGCCAGCTCGTGCAGGATAGTCACGACGCGGCGCTCGCGCACGGCGTCGGTGACCTTCGAGCGGAAGACATAGGTCTCGGTGAACGTAACGGCGCCGGCGTTCTCCATGGCCCCGGCATTGAACTCGGGCACGAAGAGCTGGTCGTACTTCACAAAGGGGTAGGGGTACTGGAACTGCTCTTCGTAGAACGCGAAGCCCTGGCGGGTCTTCTCGAAGATGTAGTCGGCGTCCATGTACTGGGCCAGCGAGGCGCGGGAGAAGATGCCCAGCGGAATCACCCGGCCATCGCTCGAGGTGAGTTCGCTGCGCTCGGCAACATAGGGGCCGGCGACGATCGCCGTTATGTAGGAGGAGATGCGCGGCGTGGGCTCGAAGCCCCACGTGGCCGTGGGCTCATCAGTCGGGGAGGGTGCTATGACCGGAACAGGAACGGGCGTCGGCTGGTTGGAGATGACCTCCCAGTAGGCGGGGGCGGTGACGGTGAAGGTGAAGGTCGCCTTGAGGTCAGGCTGCTCGAACACCGCGAACACGCGGCGGGAGTCGGGAACCTCGAACTGGCTGTACAGGTAGACCTCGCCGTCGACGGGGTCGACGAAGCGGTGCAGGCCCTCGCCCGTGTTCGTGTACAGGGCATCGGCGTCGACGACGAGCACGTTGTAGTCGGCGAGTGAGTCGAGCTGGATGCGCACGCCGTCTGAGACGGTGGCGGCGTCGAGCGCCACGCCGTTCAGGGTCACGCTGCGCACAGTCTTGGTGATCGCATCGATGAACGTCGAGGTACCGGGTGTCGCTGTGAAGCGCACCGTGGTGACCGAGCCAAAGGTCACAGCTCCCTGAGTCAGGTCGAGGACGACGTCGTAACTCTCGATGGCGAGGGTGGCGGCACGCTCCTGCGCTTCGGCGCGGGTCAGGTTTTCTCCAGGCACTTCAGTCTCCGAACGTTGGGTCGAGATGCATCCGTTGAGGCTCGTGGCCCGAATGCTTTTGCACCTGTCCAGCCTAGCCTTGTGCCGCTGGGACGCTGGGTAAGCTTGGCGTCATGCGCATCCACATCGCCACGGATCATGCCGGCCTCGAATTCTCTCGCCACATCGATGAGCACCTCACCGCTGCCGGCCACCAGGTGATCGACCATGGGCCGACAAGCTATGACGCCCTGGATGATTACCCGTCGTTCTGCATCAACGCCGCCGTCGGCGTGGTGAACGACGCCGCTGCCGGCCTTCCCGCGCTCGGCGTCGTCTTCGGTGGCAGTGGCAACGGGGAGCAGATGGCGGCGAACAAGGTCACGGGCGCCCGGGCCGCTCTCGTCTGGAACCACTCGACTGCGGTTCTCGCCCGCCAGCACAACGACGCCAATATCATCTCCATCGGCGCCCGCCAGCACACCGTCGAGGAGGCCGTCGCCCTGATTGATGCCTTCCTTCAGGAGCCGTTCTCGTTCGACGAGCGTCACATTCGCCGCATTGCCCAGGTCGGCGATTACGAGCGCACCGGCTCCATTCTGGGCAGGGTCGTCGATTCGCTCGACGACGCCCCGGCCAGCAGCAACTAGAAGGCGTAGAAGTATGCCCGAGGGCCATTCCGTTCATCGGATCGCGCGGCAGTTCGCCCGGAGCTTCGTGGGAAGCCGCGTCGTGGTGTCGTCCCCCCAGGGTCGCTTCGCCGAGGGTGCCGGGATTCTAGACGGCCGGAGGATGACCGATGCCCGTGCCGTTGGCAAGCAGATGTTCCTCGAGTTCGACGGGGCGATCTGGCTACGGGTGCACCTTGGCCTCTACGGGGCCTGGGACTTCGCCGGCGAGATCGCGCGCGACGCCACCATCTCCTCCGCGGCGGGTCGGATGGGCCAGACCAACCAGCGTGGCACCGTCGGTGAGGCCGCCGTCGGGTCAGCCGAGGTGGTGCACGACGAGGCCGGCGAGGACTCGCTGGGCAGCATCGGCGCTCCGCGGAAGACCCGGCTGAGGATGGCCGAGGAAGACAAGGCCGGCGCCGAGATCGCCTCCTTCCCGCCGGAGCCGGTCGGCCAGGTGCGCGTGCGCCTGCTCACCGAGACCGCCGTGGCAGACCTTCGGGGACCCACCGCCTGCGAGGTGCTGGATGCGGCCCAGGTCGTGACCGCCATGGCAAGACTCGGCCCCGACCCACTGATTGAGACCGGCTCGCAGGCGAAGCTCGCGGAGGACCGCTTCACCGCGTCGACCCGGAAGCGGGCAACGCCGATCGGCCTGTTGCTGATGGACCAGCAGGTGGTCAGCGGCATCGGCAACGTGTTCCGCGCCGAACTGCTGTTTCGCGCCCGCCTCAACCCTCACACGCCGGGCAAGCTCGTCTCGGAGAGCGCCGTTCGTGAGCTCTGGAAGGACTGGACACACCTTTTGACCATTGGGGTGGAGACCGGCCAGATGATGACCATGGACGACCTCGACGCGGTGTCCTATCGCAAGGCGCTTAGGAGACAGCGCGACCGGCACTGGGTCTACAAGCGCGAGGGCCTGCCCTGCCGGGTCTGCGGCACGAACATCGCCCTCGAGATCGTCGGTGCCCGCAAGCTCTACTGGTGCCAGTCGTGCCAGGCCTAGGTGCCGGACCAGTGCTGCTTCGCGGCGCGTTCCTCTCGGGCGGCACCGTGGCCGTCGACGTACACATCCGCGAAGGCCTCATCGTTGCCGTGGTGCCGACGGGCATCGACCCGGCGCTGGGTGCGACCGCCCTTGATGCAGCCACCGTCGAGGTCGTAGAGCTCTCGGGCAAATTCTTGACCCCGGGCCTCTGGGACAACCACGTGCACTTCACGAAGTGGGCCGAGGTTTCTCGCCGACTCGACCTCTCGGGCGCCACCAGCGCCGCCGAGGTGGCGAGGCTCGTCAGCGACTGGGCAGACACGCATCCGGCCGGTGAGCCCATTGTCGGCGCCGGCTTCCGGGACGCACTGTGGCTGGATTCTCCGCATCGTGACATGCTCGACTCCGTCGCCGGTGATCGCCCGGTGGTGCTCGTCAGCGGAGACCTGCACTCCTGCTGGCTCAACTCGATAGCGCTCGAACAATACGGCTTCGCTGACGACGCCACCGGGCTTCTTCGCGAAGCCGACTGCTTCTCGGTGCATACCAGGCTCCCCTCGGGCAGCGAGCAGGATGTCGACGGCTGGGCCCTGGACGCCGCCGACGCGGCCGCCCGTCGCGGCGTCGTCGGCATCGTCGAGCTCGAGATGGATTGGAATCTCGGCACCTGGCAGCGGCGCTTCGCCCAACGTCCCCCCGGCCTCCGCGTGCAGTTTGGCGTCTACGCGGCCTATCTTGACCGTGCGATCACCGAGGGGCTCCGCACGGGGGCCGAGATCCCGGGCTCGGACGGCCTCCTGACCGTGGGGCCGTTCAAAGTCATCACCGATGGATCGTTGAACACCCGCACCGCCTACTGCTTTGACGAGTACGAGGGCATTCAGGGGCAGGAACACTCGCACGGAATGCTGACGGTGACGCCTGAGCAACTCGTACCCCTGATGCGTCGTGCCGCCGCCAATGGGCTCCTACCGGCGGTGCACGCCATCGGCGACCACGCGAACTCGCTCGCCCTCGACGCCTTCGAAGCGGTCGGCTGCCGGGGATCGATCGAGCACGCCCAGCTGCTGGTTACGACCGACTACGCCCGCTTCGGCGAGCTCGGTGTCATCGCGAGCGTGCAGCCGGAGCACGCCATGGACGATCGCGACGTGGCTGAGAAGTTCTGGGCGGGGCGCAACGACCGCGCGTTCGCCCTGCGTTCGCTGTTGGCAGCCGGCGCGACTCTGGCCCTCGGCTCGGATGCGCCAGTCGCTCCGCTCGACCCCTGGATCACGATGGCGGCCGCGGTCGGTCGCACCCGAGACGATCGGGAGCCCTGGCATGCGGAACAGTCGATATCGATCGGGGAGGCGCTCGCCGCATCCGTTCGCACGAGAATCGTCGTCGGCCAGCCGGCGGATATCGCCGTGCTCGCCATCGATCCGTTCCGCGCCACCCTCGACGAACTCCGACGGATGCCTGTTTCCGCGACCCTGCTCGCCGGCCGTTTCACCCACCGCACTCTCTAGCGCGGGCCCTCAACGGCCGGCCGTGCCCATGATTGCCCACACGCTTTTCAGGCCATAGCCGCGCTCAACCTCCCCAGGGGGTTGGTGGCGGCTATGGCCTGAAAACGGCGAGCGTTTGCCGAGGGACGACCTGGTCAAGGTGCGGTGATGAATCCCGCCTGAAGCATGAAGTCAAAGGCCACGTTGGCCGGCTCCTCGCCGCCCTCATCTACGCGCAGGTTGAGTCCGCGCAACGTCTCCTCGGTGATCAGGGGAGAGATCTGGGCGAAGACGCGGGCGAGCCCGGGGTACTTCGCCAGCGTTGCCGTGTTGACCACGGCGGCGACGTTGTAGGCGGGGAAGAAGCCGAGGTCGTCCTCGAGAACGGTCAGGCCGAGGCTGTCGATGCGGCCGTCGGTCGTGAATACCTCCCCGAAGTTGCAGGTTCCCCGATCGGTCGCGGTATACACGGCCCCCGTGTCGAAGATATTGATGTTCGATTCGGGAACCGCTGTCCCTCGATTGAGCCCATATGCGGCCAGCATCGGCGTCATTCCGTCGGGGCGCGAGTTGAACTCTGCCTCGACGCAGAAGGTCAGATCGCTCGGGAGCAGCGCGGCCAGCTGGGACATCTTGGTGATGCCGTTCAGCCCGGCCACAGCCTCAGTGCGAACGGCCATTGCGTAGGTGTTGTTCAGAGGCGCCGTCGGCAGCCAGGTAAGTCCGTTGGCCTTGTCTGCATCCCTAACGGCCTCGTACTGAAGGGTGGGGTCAGGGATTCCCGCCGTCTGGGCCAGGTAGGTGAGCCACGCCGTGCCGGTGTACTCCCAGGTCATATCGGCGACGCCGGTGAGCATGAGCTGCCGCACCGGTGAGCTGCCGGGCACATTGGTCATGTCCGTCACATCGAAGCCCGCTGCCTTCGCCGCGATGACAGCGATCTTGCCCAGGATGAGCTGTTCGGTGAAGTTCTTCGACGTGATCGTCACGGCTGCCCCTGAGGGCAGATCCAACGGCTGGATCGAGCCGGGAGCGACCTGGGGTACGAAAGCGGTTGCCGGTTGAAGCCCACAGCCGGTAAGGGCGATGAGGCCAGCGCCGACAACGGCCAAACAGCCTAGGATTCGGCCACGAAGCGTTCGGGTGGGGCGCATCAGATTCCCTTCGGGCGGGCGACGTGTTCGACGACCCGGCCAAGCCAGTCGATGGCCAGTGCCAGCAGCGCGATGAGCAGGGCTCCCGCGATAAGGACGTTGTAGAGGTAGAGGTTGACCCCGGTGGTAATCAGCAGGCCGAGGCCGCCGCCGTTGATGAATGCCGCCAGGGCAGCGGTGCCTACTACGAGCACGAGGGCGGTGCGGATGCCGGCGAGCATGACGGGAACCGCCAGCGGCAGCTCCACCTTCAGCAGCACGGCGATGTTGCTCATGCCCATGCCTCGCCCGGCCTCGATGAGTCGGGCGTCCACACCCTGAATGCCGATCATGGTGTTGCGGAGCACTGGGAGCGCCGCGTAAAGCACGAGCGCGACGATGGAGGCCCAGTATCCCGAGGGGATGAAGATCGCCAGCAGCACGATCAGACCAACGGCAGGCGCTGCCTGGCCGATGTTGGCAACGATGAGCACAGGAGAGGCGATCAGTCGGAAGGCCTTGCGGGTCAGCAGCACACCGAGGGGGATCGCGATCACGAGAACGGTGATTCCCGCCACGAACGTGAGCGAGAGGTGCTCGATCATGCCACGCCACAGTGACGAGGGCGAGAGTGTCGTGCGCTCGACGTCGGTGAGGTCGGCCGTGACCAGCCAGATTGCGAACAGCCCCAGAACGAAGAGGATGGCCACGGGCTGGACGATCAGGCTGCGCCAGGATGAGGGCCCCGCTGAATCACGCGAGGGCCTTTCCGAAACGGCATCCCGGCGGGCACTCCTGCGCCGGGCTTTGAGGCCCTCGATCTTCAGGCCCTCGGCTCGTCTCATCTCCGCCCGGGTCACCTCGGTATTCGTCGTCATGCTGCTACGCCGTCGGGATCGGCGTCGATGATCGAGATCGCTTCGGTGTTGGTGCCGACCGGTGCGTCGGCCGACGTAGCGGCTGCCGCATCCGCTCGAACCGCCGTGATGGCGTCCATGATGGTTTCGATGTTGATCACGCCGAGGAACGCGTCTCGGCGTCCGGTGACCAGTGCGGCACCGACACTGGAGACCAGCATCGTGTCGAGGGCGTCATTCAGAGTCGCCTTTCGGCCGATCACCGGGATGCTCTCGTCGCGAGTGGAGGCGATGGTCGTGAGGCGCTTCAGCTGCACACGGGAAAGCCACTGAATCGGCCGGTTGCGCTCATCCACGATGACAGCATGGTTGTGGCCGGCCTCAGTGATTCGAGCGAGGACGTCTGCAGCAGGCTCCCCGGGGGTGCCCGTGATCGCGGGGACCAGATCGACGTCGCCGACGCGGCGAAGCGTCAGCTGCTTGAGGCCGGCGCCAGAACCGATGAAGTTCTCGACGAACTCATTGGCCGGCTCGGCCAGGATGCGCTCGGGGGTGTCATACTGCACGATCCGCGCGCCCTCGTTGAAGACGACGATCCAGTCGCCCAGTTTCACGGCCTCGTCGAAGTCGTGTGTGACGATGACCATCGTCTTCTGCACCTCCTCCTGAATATGCAGAAGCTCGTCCTGAAGGCGCTGGCGGGTGATGGGGTCGACAGCACCGAAGGGCTCGTCCATCAGCAGTACGGGCGGGTCGGCGGCGAGGGCCCGGGCGACGCCGATGCGCTGCTGCTGACCGCCGGAGAGTTCGCTAGGGTACCGGTTGCGATACTCGGCAGGGTCGAGCGAAACCAATTCGAGGAGTTCATCGACGCGGGCGGCGGTGCGTTCCTTCGTCCAACCCAACATCTTCGGCACGATCGAGATGTTGGCGGCGACCGTCATGTGCGGGAACAGGCCACCGGCCTGGATGACGTAGCCGATTCGGCGGCGCAGCGCGTCACCGTCGATGTCGGTGACGTCTTCGTCGCCGAGCACGATGCGCCCGGTCGTGGGTTCGATCAGCCTGTTGATCATCTTCAGGGTCGTCGTCTTGCCACAGCCGGAGGGGCCGACAAGCATGACGATCTGGCCCGCGGGGATCTCCAGCGTCAGTCCGTCGACGGCCGGGGTCTTCTGTCCCGGGTAAAGCTTGGTGACGCCGTCCAACAGGATCGACTTTCCCGCCTCGGAGGTGATCTGGGCGGTTTCGCTGGCGGTGCTTGACTCAGACACGGATGCCTTTCGGGATGGTGAGCCGGCCGATGCCGACGAGGACGAGATCGAGGACTAGGGCCAGGACGACAACCCCGACGACCCCGGTAATAACGGATTCGGTGGAATTGGCGCCACCGAGGCGGGAAAGGCCGGAGAAGATGAACCCACCGAGGCCCGGGCCGAGGACGTAGGCCGCGACGGCGGCGATGCCCATCACCATCTGGGCCGAAACGCGCACACCGCCCAGAATGACGGGCCATGCGAGCGGCAACTCCACGGTCATGAAGGTGCGCATCCGGCTCATACCCACACCCCGCGCCGATTCGACGATGGTGCGGTCGATTCCGGAGAGGCCGACAATGGCGTTACGCAGGATAGGCAGGATCGCGAAGAAGGTCACCACGGCAACGGCCGGTGCCACACCGAAGCCGAGCGGCGCGATCAGCAGGCCGACCAGTGCGAACGACGGAATCGTCAGGCCGATTGCCGAGACGCTGTTGGCAATGGAAGACAGCACCCTGTTGCGAAAAACCAGCGCCGCGATGACGACGGCGAGGATGATCGCCAGAACCAGGCACTGCACGACCAGGCTGACATGTTGAAGCGATGCCACCAGGATCTGGTCATATCGGCTGATCAGGAAATCCCACATGACGCGTGCCCCTATTTTGTTGCATCGGTCTCGCGCGAAGAGGCGCCTCTGGTTTAGATAACTCCAATACGAAGTAAGTCACGCTGCTCGCGTGAACACGAATTTGATTTTAGTCAAATACTGTGCCTACAACAAGGGTCATCCGGTCAAGGAATCGATAATTTTCGATCATCCCGATCAGTCGAATTCAGCGGCTGGCGCGGCTCAGGATCCGACCGGCTGCCGCGGCTCAGGTCACTGGGACTGACGGGTCAGGCGGGCTCGACACCGAAAGCGCGGGCGAGGCGGTCGATCTTCTGGGCCCGGCCGAGGCGCGGCAGGTCGCTGCCGTCGCGGATCTCGCCGCCGCTGGCGGCGAACTCAGTGAGGAAGTCCCGTGCCCAGCCCACGTCGGTGCGGGTCGGGCTGAAGGCTTCGTTGATGACCGGGGCCTGATCCGGGTCAAGACACAGCTTGGCGGTGAGGCCGAGGGTGACGGCCATCATCGACTGCTCGCGCAGGATCGGGTGATTGCTTCCGACGGTAGGGCCGTCGATCGGGCCGGGAAGATTGCCGATCCGGCTGGCGATCACGAGGCGCGTGCGCGGATAGGCCATCGCCAGGTTGTCTGCGCTTGTGCCGGTGTCGCGGCGATAGTCGCCGCTGCCGAATGCCAGGCGGAACGTGCCGCGGGCACGAGCTATGGAAACGGCTTCCTCTATACCGAGAGCGGATTCGACAAGGGCGAGCACGGGGATCGATCCGCCGAGCCGGTCAAAGGTCTCAGTGACATGAGCGCCCGATTCAGTTTTGGCCAGCATGACGCCGCGCAGGCCGGGGGTGCCCTTGAGGGCATCCACATCATCCGACCAGAAATCGCTCGCGTGGTCATTGATTCGCACCCAGCCGGTGCCGCCGTTTGAGAGCCAGTTGATCACGGAGTCGCGTGCTGCACCCTTGAGCTTTGGGTCTACGGCATCTTCGATGTCGAGCACGACCTCGTCGGCGTGCGAGTGAGTGGCCGGATCGAATTCCTCGGGCCGGGTGGCTGCGACCAGCAGCCAGGACCGGGAGAGAACTGGCGTGAGGGTGGCGTTGGCATTCTGGGGGGGCATTGGACGGGACCTATTCAAACGAGGTGGATTGGCTTTGTGGAAAGCGATCTGCGCCCAGTAGACATGGAGGGGATGACGGGAATCGAACCCGCGTGATCAGTTTGGAAGACTGAGGCTCTACCATTGAGCTACATCCCCGAAGGGTGTTCGTGCCAATTGTGGCACCCCCGAAGCCTAGTGCACCGGATACCTGCTCCGGCGCCGCTCTTTTTCAATTCAGACGCTCAGCAGATGTGAAGCGTGTGCAGTAGGGTTGTCTAGGTCAATTATTGCGATGCGCATGCCTCGGGCATGGTGGAGCGGAAATAGGCCGAACGGGCCGGTGACTCTTTCCGGGGCGTAGCTCAGCTTGGTAGAGCGCCCGCTTTGGGAGCGGGAGGTCGCAGGTTCGAATCCTGTCGCCCCGACACATCACCAGTCCCATGAGAAACGTCCCAAACCCTCAGGAGATACCCCAACGTGAAGACCACGGTCGAACAGCTCAGCCCGACACGCGTGAAAATCGCCATCTCGGTTACCCCCGACGAGCTGAAGCCCAGCATCGCTCACGCCTACACCCACATCGGTGAGTCGATCAACATTCCGGGCTTCCGCAAGGGCAAGATCCCGGCACCCCTGATCGACCAGCGTGTCGGCAAGGAGGCTATTCTCGAGCACGCCGTCAACGAGGGCATGGACGCGTTCTACCGCCAGGCGGTCACCGAGCTCGAGCTGCGTCCCATGGGTCGCCCGAAGGCCGATATCGTCGAGTGGCCCAGCAACAAGGACTTCTCCGGCGATCTGGAGTTGGCCATCGAGGTCGACGTCCGTCCCGAGATCACCCTCCCCGACTATGAGCAGCTCGCTGTCGTAGTCGACGCCGTCGAGGTGTCCGATGAAGACGTCGACGCCGAGCTCGAGCGTCTCCGTAGCCGCTTCGGCACGCTCGTGACGGTGGACCGCCCCGCCAAGACCGGTGACTTCGCCCAGCTCGACCTGGTAGCGACCATCGACGGCGCAGAGGTCGACACCGCTACGGGCCTGTCCTACGAGGTCGGTTCCGGCGAGCTGCTCGACGGCATCGACGAGGCGCTCGATTCCCTCAGCGCCGGCGAGAACACCTCGTTCGAGGCTCCGCTGCTCGGTGGCGAATTCGAGGGCAAGGTTTCCCTCGTCAGCGTGTCGCTGCTGGCAGTGAAGGAACGCGAGCTTCCCGCGGCCGACGATGACTTCGCCCAGATCGCCAGCGAGTTCGACACCATCGACGAGCTGAAGAAAGACCTGAAGACCCAGGTCGCGAAGCAGAAGGCCTTCGGCCAGGCCTCGGACGCCCGTGCCAAGCTCGTCGAGACCCTGCTTGAGACCGTCGACGTGCCCGTTCCCGAGTCATTGATTGAAGACGAGGTGCATCGTCACCTCGAGGGTGAGAACCGTCTCGAGGACGACGCGCACCGCGCCGAGGTCACCGAGTCGAGCGAGAAGACCTTCCGCACGCAGATCCTCCTCGACGCCGTTGCTGAGAGGGAGGGCGTGAAGGTCGGCCAGGACGAGCTCACGCAGTACCTCGTGCAGAGCGCCTCGCAGTACGGTATGGAGCCGTCGGAATTCGTCCAGACGCTCGACGCCAACGGCCAGATCCCGGCGATGGTCGGTGAGGTTGCCCGCAACAAGGCCCTCGCCATCCTGCTGGGCAAGGCCAAGGTCACCGACACCAACGGCGCCGCTATCGATCTCAAGGAGTTCGCCGTCGTCGTGACCGAGCCCGAGAACGCGGTCGACGGCCACGAGGGTCACGATCACGACGGTCACGACCACGACGACCACGGCGGTCACGACCACAAGTAGTCACCAGCCGCCGAGAAGGGCCCGGGATTTTTTATCCCGGGCCCTTCCGCGTGCGTGGCGGCATCGAAATCCGGCTAGCGGCCGAAGATGGCTGTCACGATGCTGAAGATCGCGAGGCCGGCGAGCGAGCCGACGACCGTGCCGTTGATGCGGATGAACTGAAGGTCTCGACCGACTTCGGCCTCGAGCTTCTCGCTGGTCTCTTCAGGATCCCAGCCGGCGACCGTGTCGGCGATGACGACCGCGATCTCGTGGCGATGGGTTTCGACGAGGTACACGGCGGCATCCTCGACCCATCGATCGAGCTTCGCCGCAAGCGTGTCATCCGTCGATAGGCTGGTTCCGAACTCGACGGCTATTCCACCGACCCGGCGGCACAGCTCGCTCTCGGGATTCTCCAGAGCCGCTGCGAGAGCCTGCCGAGCGCCATCCCACACCCGGACCGCAAGGCTCTGGATTCGAGGGTCGTCCAGGGTCTGTCGTTTGAGGGCCTCCACATGGGCGATCGTCTCCGGGCGGTGCTGCAGGTCGACTGTGAGCTGGCGGAGATACCCATCGAGCGAAACGCGAACCGAGTGGTTCGGGTCAGCGCGCATTTCATCGATGAAGCGCTTGGCCTCGCGGTAGGCCGTGTCGTCGATGACGCCGCCGAGGAACGAGGGAATCCAACTGGGCATTCTCGACGCAACCGCTTTGCCGAAAATCTGGGGATTCGCCTCCAGCCAGACGCCGACCCGCGTGATGAGGGTGTCGATGACGGCCACGTGCTGGCCGGCGTCGATAAATCTGGCCCCCGTGCGACCCAGAGGGGGCGCCCACTCCGGCTCGATCAGCTGTCGACGGGCGATTGCTTCGACGACCTTCTGCATGTCTTCGTCGTCGAGCATGCGGAGGATGCCTCCAGCGGCCGCGGCGGCCTCCGCGGTCACCCGCTGCGCATTGGCCGGCCTCGACAGCCAGGCCCCGAGGGCACGTGCGACGCCCAGGGTGCGGAGCCGGCGAACGACGACCTCCCGAGAGAGGAAGTTCAGCTCGACGAACTCGCCGAGCGTGCGGCCGATCTCATTCTTTCGGTTCGGGATTATTGCGGTGTGCGGAATCTTCACGCCGAGGGGATAACGAAAGAGGGCAGTCACGGCGAACCAGTCGGCGATACCGCCGACCAAGCCGCCCTCACTTGCGGCGCGCACATAGCCCAGTGCCGGATAACGATCCTGCAGGGCAAAGGACACAACGAAGATGACAGCCATGAAGAGGAGAATCATCGTCGCGATCAGCTTCATCTTTTCCAAAGCCGCCAGTTTCTCCCGATCGCGGGGTGAAAGAAGCCGACCAGATCTTCCGAAAGCACTCGTCATGAAGCAATGCTACGAGAGCGGCACCCCAGGCTCCTCTCTGCCCACGGCGAACAGAGCGATTCTTGGGCGCTCGCTCCGATAGATTCGAGAGCAAGCAAGCGAAAGAGGAGCAAACCCATGGCCGAATCGGCTCAGCTATCCAGTGTTTTTGACCGCCTGTTGAAGGATCGTATTATCTGGCTCGGCACCGGTGTTCGCGACGAGATGGCAAATGAGATCTGTGCCAAGATCCTTTTGCTCGCCGCTGAAGACCCCAAGCGTGACATCTACCTTTACATCAACTCTCCGGGCGGCTCGATCACGGCCGGTATGGCAATCTATGACACCATGAAATTCGTCTCGAACGACATCGTCACGGTCGGCATCGGAATGGCGGCCTCGATGGGCCAGTTCCTGCTCTCCTCCGGCACCAAGGGAAAGCGCTACATCACGCCCAACGCTCGGGTGCTTCTGCACCAGCCGTCCGGTGGCTTCGGTGGTACCTCCGCCGATATCCAGACGCAGGCGAAGCTCATCCTCGACATGAAGCACCGTATGGCCGAGCTCACCGCCGAGCAGACCGGCAAGAGCATCGAGCAGGTCATCAAGGACGGTGACCGCGACAACTGGTTCACGGCCCAGCAGGCCCTCGAATACGGCTTCGTAGACCACGTGCGCGAGTTCGCGAGCGACGTTGCGGGCGGCGGCGGCACGGAATCGCCAGACACTGTCCCCTCGGACTCCTCCAAGTAACGCAGCGACAAGACCAGAGACAGAAGAAGACAATGAACACACCCTCATTCGGCGCTGCTTACAGCTCGCCCTACGGCAACGGCACCACGCCGAGCAACCGGTACATCCTTCCTACATTCGAGGAGCGCACGGCCTACGGCTACAAGCGACAAGACCCGTATGCGAAGCTCTTCGAGGACCGAATCATCTTCCTCGGTGTCCAGATCGATGACGCGTCGGCTGACGATGTCATGGCCCAGCTTCTCGTGCTCGAGAGTCAGGACCCAGATCGTGACATCGAGATGTATATCAACTCTCCCGGTGGCTCGTTCACCGCGATGACGGCCATCTACGACACTATGCAGTATGTCCGCCCGCAGATCCAGACGGTCTGCCTCGGCCAAGCGGCATCCGCTGCTGCCGTACTGCTCGCCGCCGGGGCCCCCGGCAAGCGGCTTGCGTTGCCGAACGCCCGTATTCTGATCCACCAGCCCTCCGCGGGCAGCGGTGAGGGCGGCGGCCAGGCATCCGATATCGAGATCCAGGCGGCGGAGATCCTCCGGATGCGCACGTGGCTTGAGAAGACACTGGCTCACCACTCCAACCGCACGGAGGAGCAGGTGAACAACGACATCGACCGCGACAAGATCATGAGTGCCGCAGACGCCCTCGACTACGGCCTGATCGATCAGGTTCTCACCTCGCGCAAGAACCTGCCGCAGCTTGTCAAGTAAAAACTTGCCAGTATGAGAAATACCCCTCGGCGCAGTCCCGCCGGGGGGTATTTTTCGCATCACAGGACGACATTCAGCGACTGCTGACCGGCGAAGTCGGTGGCACAGGTTAGGCTCGAGTTCAAGACAGGCAACGGGAGGCTTCAGACATGGCACGCATCGGAGAGAGCGCTGACCTGCTGAAGTGTTCCTTCTGCGGGAAGAGCCAGAAGCAGGTCCAGCAGCTCATCGCGGGGCCCGGCGTCTACATCTGCGACGAGTGCGTCGAGCTCTGCAATGAGATCATCGAAGAGCGACTTTCCGAAGCGGGAGAGGAAGCCTCGACCGAGTTCGAGTTGCCCAAGCCCAAGGAGATCTTCTCCTTCCTCGACGACTACGTCATCGGCCAGGACGCCGCCAAGAAGGCCCTGGCGGTCGCTGTCTACAACCACTACAAGCGCACCCGTGCCCGCACGACGATCGGCCCGGCCGAGACCGCCGGCACCGAGATCGAGATCTCCAAGAGCAACATCCTGCTGATCGGCCCCACCGGTTGTGGCAAGACCTATCTCGCCCAGACGCTTGCCAAGCGTCTCAATGTGCCCTTCGCCGTGGCTGACGCCACCGCGCTGACCGAGGCCGGCTACGTCGGCGAAGACGTGGAGAATATTCTCCTGAAGCTCATCCAGGCCGCCGACTACGACGTCAAGCGTGCTGAGACAGGCATCATCTACATCGACGAGGTAG
This sequence comes from Agreia sp., assembly GCA_040398585.1. Lineage (GTDB taxonomy): Bacteria > Actinomycetota > Actinomycetes > Actinomycetales > Microbacteriaceae > Agreia. The sequence continues at coordinate 26,849 of JBBATW010000008.1, read as the reverse complement.
ACAAGATCGCGCGAAAGGCCGAGAACCCCTCGATCACGCGTGACGTCTCGGGCGAGGGCGTGCAGCAGGCCCTGCTAAAGATCCTCGAGGGGACCATCGCCTCAGTACCGCCGCAGGGTGGCCGCAAGCATCCGCACCAGGAGTTTATCCAGATCGATACGACGAACGTGCTGTTCATTGTCGCCGGGGCGTTCGCCGGCCTTGAGGAGATCATCGCCGAACGTGCCGGCAAGCGCGGCATCGGCTTCAACTCGCCGCTGCACTCCAAGCGCGAAGACGTGAACTTCTTTTCCGATGTTCTTCCCGAAGACCTGCACAAGTTCGGCCTGATTCCTGAGTTCATCGGCCGTCTGCCGATCGTGACAACGGTGACGCCGCTTGATCAGGATGCGCTGATGCAGATCCTCACCAAGCCCCGCAACGCCATCGTCAAGCAGTACCAGCGCATGTTCGAGCTCGACGGCGTCGATCTTGAGTTCGAGACGGAGGCCCTCGAGGCCATCGCCGACCTTGCGGTGCTGCGAAAGACCGGCGCCCGCGGGTTGCGATCAATCATGGAGGAGGTGCTCGGGCCGATCATGTTCGAGGTTCCCTCCACCGACGAGGTGGAGAGGGTCATCGTAACCCGGGCCTCGGTTCTGGATCGGGCCGAGCCGACGATGATCCTGCGCAAGCCCGTGCGCGCCGAGAAGTCGGCCTAGGCCACAATCAGACTGGCGTCCAGCGTGGTCGTCAGTCCTCGTAGGGAATGACGGTGGCCTCGTCTTCGTCGGGGTCGTACTCGATGATGGTGCCGTCGTCTAGCTCACAGACGGGCTTTTGCTCGAGCCACGTGAGCGTCCAGTTCCAGCTTTTGGTGTCGACGTTGGCTTCGGCGAGTTCACCCTCGACATCGAGGATTGCGTCGATGACGGCCTGCGGAAGCCTGTCCGGAGCGTCATCGCCCACCGACCAGCGGGTTCCTAACTGAATCATGCGTCTTCCTTCATGGTCGAATTTTGGATTGAAACGGTGAGGTCATAGGTAACCCAGACCGTCTTTGCGGCAAGGCTGCTCCAGAGCTTCCGGCCGGCCTGGTTGTCCTTGGAGGCCAGCCAGCGTACGACGCCCGCGCCCCGCTCGGCGGCGATCTCTCGAATGCGTCCGACGAGGGCGGTTGCAACGCCGGCTTGGCGAGACTCCGGCAGCACGAACATGTCGTCGATCTGGATTGCAGTCTCGCCGACCAGCGGCCGGAGGAAGGCGCTGTAGTGGGCGAACGCGATCAGGTGCCCCGTGGCGTCCTCGGCCACGAGGGCCGAAAGCTCCTGTGTGTTCTCGGTCAACCAGGTCCAGACGAGTACGGCCTTCGTGTCATGTTCAGGAGTCTCGTAGAACGCGTTGTAGCCCTCAAAGAGCGCGAGCCAGTTGAAGAAGTCGCCCTCGGCGAGCGGTCTGAGCGTGAACGGCATTGGCTGATCTCCGGCTTCCAGCGAGGGTGAGCCGTCGCTGGACGCCTGAGTGACGGCATTGCCCTCTCTCTCCAGCTTAGGCATCGGTGTCCGTGGCGAATACGATTTCGCTGACGCCGAGCCCGTCGCCGGCGGCGAACGACAGGGTCTCGATCCTGCCCACGTCGGCCAGATCTCCTGCCGCCAGCGTCAAGGAGGCGAGCGCGGTTTCAGAACCCGTGATGAGGGCGGAGGTGACCCGCGTCTTCTGGGAGGCCTTGGCATCCGTCTTGGCACGTCGAATGCCGATGACAACCTGTCCGGCGAGGCCCAGAAGCTCAGAATGGGCTGGGACCGAGCCGGTGATTACGCCCGGGGCCTCTGTGACACTCGTCGGCCACACGGCGACATGCACGGAATCGCTGTGGGTCCAAGACCAGACCTCCTCGGTGGCGAATGGCAGGAACGGCGCGAACAGGCGCAGGAGCACGTCGGTCGCAGCCCGGAGGGCGAGTACGGCCGAGGCCTTGTCGCCGGCCGCGGTGCTCTCGCTGTATGCGCGCTCCTTGACGAGTTCGAGGTAGTCATCGCAGAAGGTCCAGAAGAACTTCTCGGTTGTCTCCAGCGCGCGGGCATGGTCGTAGTTCTCGAACGCCTTGGTTGCAGCCTGGATCACCGTGTCGAGCTCGGTCAGCATGCTGAGGTCCAGGGCGTGGGTAACGCTGTGCTCACCCGTCGGCAGGTCGAAGCCGTAGACGAACTTGGCGGCGTTCAGCACCTTGATGGCGAGGCGGCGGCCGATCTTGATCTGGGTCGGGTTTTTCTCGTCGAAGGCCGCATCGGTACCAAGTCGGCTGGAGGCGGCCCAGTAGCGCACCGCATCCGATCCGTGCTGAACGAGGATGTCGGCGGGCGTCACAACGTTGCCCTTGGATTTGGACATCTTCTTGCGGTCGGGGTCGACAATGAAGCCACTGAGTGCAGCGTGAGCCCACGGCTTCTCGTTGTCGGTCAAGGTCGCGCGGAGCAGTGTGGAGAAGAGCCAGGTGCGGATGATGTCCTGGCCCTGGGGGCGAAGGTCGAACGGGTAGACCTTGGCATAGAGCTCGGGGTCGCGTTCCCAGCCACCGGCGAGCTGAGGGGTGAGGGAGGAGGTGGCCCAGGTGTCCATCACGTCGACCTCGCCGCGGAAGCCGCCGGGGATGCCGCGCTGGCTCTCATCGTAGCCGGGCGCCGCATCCGAGGAAGGGTCTACCGGCAGTGACTCGGGGGTGGCGACGATGGGGGAGTCGAACAGCGGGTTGCCGTCGGAGTCGAGCGGGTACCAGACCGGGATCGGCACGCCGAAGAAGCGCTGGCGGGAAATCAGCCAGTCGCCGGTGAGGCCGTTGACCCAGTTCTCGAAGCGCACGCGCATGAACTCGGGGTGCCAGACGATCTCCTGGCCGAGCTCGAGCAGGCGAGCGCGCAACACCTCGTCGCGGGCGCCGTTCTTGATGTACCACTGGCGGGTCGAGACGATCTCGAGGGGTTTGTCGCCCTTCTCGAAGAACTTCACCGGGTGGGTGATCGGGGCAGGCTCGCCGATCAGTTCGCCCGACTCGCGGAGCAGTTCGACGATTCGCTGCTTGGCACTGAAGACGGTCTTGCCGGCGAGCTCGGCGTAGGCGGCGATGCCCTCGGGGGCGGTGATGGCCTCGGGCGCCTGGCTGATGAGCCGGCCGTCGAAGCCCATGATTGCGCGGTTCGCCAGGTCGAGGTCGCGCCACCAGATGACGTCGGTCAGGTCGCCGAACGTGCAGACCATGGCGATTCCGCTGCCCTTGTCTGGCTGGGCGAGGTGGTGGGCGACGATCGGCACATCCACGCCGAAGAGCGGGGTGCGCACGGTGGTGCCGAACAGGTCCTTGTAACGGGCGTCATCCGGATGCGCGACGAGTGCCACGCAGGCGGCCAGAAGTTCGGGGCGGGTCGTCTCGATGAATACCGGCCCGTTTGCGCTGGAAAAGCTCAGCCGGTGATAAGCGCCGGGCATGTCCTTGTCTTCCAGCTCGGCCTGGGCGACGGCGGTCCGGAACGTGACGTCCCAAAGGGTCGGGGCCATCGCCTGGTACGCCTCGCCGCGCGCGACGTTGCCGAGGAAGGAGAGCTGGCTGGTCTTCAATGACTCGGGGGCGATGGTGCGATACGTCTGGGTCCAGTCGACCGAGAGGCCGAGGTCGCGCCACAGGCTCTCGAACTGCTTCTCGTCTTCGACGGTCAGAACCTCGCACAGCTCGATGAAGTTGCGCCGCGAGATCGGTTTCTGGTCTGCAGCCTTGGAACTCTTGTTATCGCCGCCCTCGAATGGCGGCACGAAGTCGGGCTCGTACGGGAGCGTGGGATCGCAGCGCACGCCGTAGTAGTTCTGCACGCGCCGCTCGGTCGGCAGGCCGTTGTCGTCCCAGCCGATCGGGTAGAAGACCTTCTTGCCGGTCATCCGCTGGTATCGCGCGATGACGTCGGTGTGCGTATAGGAGAAGACGTGGCCGATGTGAAGCGAACCGGATGCGGTCGGCGGCGGCGTGTCGATCGAGTAGACGTTGCCGCGGTTGGCTGCCGCGCGGTCGAACAGGTACGTTCCGCTGTCCTGCCAAACGGCATCCCACTTGGCCTCGAGCCCCTCGAGGACCGGTTTCTCCGGGATGGCTGCGGGCGTGTTGGCTGCGGGCATGACATCGGTCACAGAAATCCTCCGAGAGCTATAGGCGGCACCGTGTCGGTTGGGAGGTGCCTGATTGTCAGCTCTCAGAGTACCGTCTCGTGGGCATACCGTTTTCAGGCCATAGCCGCGCGCGGCCGCCCGGGGCGGTTGGCGGCGGCTATGGCCTGAAAACGGTGCTGCTACGCGACGGACTTGCGGAGACGGGCCAGCTCGGCGACGAGGGAGTCGGGGAGGCGATCACGGTCGAACGTGTCGAAGTATTCCGAGATGTTCTCTGCCTCCTGCTTCCAGGCGGCCTTGTCTACGTTGATCAGCGTCTGCAGGTCTTCGGCTGAGATCTCGAGGCCGTCAGTGTTCAGCTCATGGGCGAGGGGGAGCCCGCCAATGGCCGTCTGGCGCGCAGCAACGTCTCCTTCGAGACGACGGATGATCCACTCGATCACCCTCGCGTTCTCGGCGAAACCAGGCCAGATGTACTGGCCCTCGTCGTTCTTGCGGAACCAGTTGACCTGGAAGATCTCGGGCGCGTTCTCGCCGAGCTGCTCGCCGACCTCGAGCCAGTGGGCGAAGTAGTCGGCCATGTTGTAGCCGGTGAAGGGAAGCATGGCGAACGGATCGTGGCGGAGACGCCCGACCGTGCCGTCGGCCGCGGCCGTCGTCTCAGACGCCATGGTCGCGCCCATGAATACCCCGTGGGCCCAGTCGCGGGACTGCACCACGAGCGGCACCGTCGACGGTCGACGGCCACCGAAGAGAATCGCGTCGATGACGACGCCGTTGGGGTCGTCCCACTCGTTCGCGATGACGGGGCACTGGTCTGCTGTAACGGTGAACCGGCTGTTCGGGTGCGCGGCCGGCGTTTCGGAGTTGGGGGTCCAGTTATTGCCCTCCCAGTCGATGAGGTGCTGCGGGGCCTGCTCGGTCAGGCCCTCCCACCAGACGTCTCCGTCGTCCCGCAGGGCGACGTTCGTGAAGATCGTGTTGCCCCAGAAGGTTCGGGTCGCGGTGAGATTCGTCTTCTCGCCGGTACCGGGTGCGACGCCGAAGAAGCCGCGCTCGGGGTTGATGGCGCGAAGCTTGCCGTCCTTGCCCTGCCGCATCCAGGCGATGTCGTCACCGATGGTTTCGACCTTCCAGCCTGCGATCGTCGGGGCAAGCATTGCGAGATTGGTCTTGCCGCAGGCCGAGGGGAATGCCGCCGCTACGTGGTACACCTTCTCTTCCGGGGAGGTGACCTTGATCAGCAGCATGTGCTCGGCGAGCCAGCCCTCGTCGCGTGCCATCACGGAGGCGATGCGAAGAGCGAAGCATTTCTTGCCCAGCAGGGCGTTTCCCCCATAGCCGGAGCCGAACGACCAGATCTCCCGGGTCTCCGGGAAGTGACTGATGTACTTGTTCTCGTTGTGGGGCCAGGCCACGTCGTCCATCCGGGCGCCGTTCTCGTCGATCAGGGGCATGCCGACGCTGTGCAGAGCGGGGACCCACGGCGTCTTCGGCCCGATCTGTTCAAGGGCTTCGTCGCCCATCCGGGTCATCAACTGCATGTTGACCACGACGTAGGGGGAATCGGTGATCTGAACTCCGAGCTGGGAGATCGAGCTGCCGATCGGTCCCATCGAGAAGGGAATGACGTACATGGTGCGGCCGCGCATGCTGCCTTCGAACAGGGCGGTCAGCTCGCTCCGCATGTCGTAGGGGTCACGCCAGTTGTTCGTTGGGCCGGCGTCGACCTCGTCCAGCGAACAGATGAAAGTGCGGTCCTCGACCCGGGCCACATCGGCCTTGTCGCTGCGGGCGAGAAAGCTGTTGGGGCGCCACTCCGGGTTCAGTCGGATGAGCGTGCCCTGGGCAACCATCTGCTTGGTGAGGCGGTCCCACTCGGCCGTCGACCCGTCGCACCACTCGATGGCGTCCGGCTGAGTGAGGCGCGCGATGTCTGCGACCCAGGCGTTGACTGCTGCGTTGCGGCTCTGACCGCCGAAGTTGGTGACTGATGAAGATTCGAGGATGCTCACGAGCGTTCTCTCCCTGGTTCTTTCCGAAGAGATCGTCTTCGGTTCGATTCGGATGAAATGGGGTATTGAAGCTGGATTGTGAAGGCAGAATATTTGAAACTTTTCCCTAAGATCAAGCATTGATCGTTTTCTGGCGCTATTCTCTGATTTGTAGTGAAAAGAAATGCCGATCTTTACAAGGGAGCAAGATGCCAATCGGAACCGACCTGATGACCCTCGGACGGCGCATCCGCTTCTTCCGAAAGGCGAAGGAGTTGACGCTTGATGCCCTCGGAGAGCGGGTCGGCGTCGTGGGCAGCCAGCTCTCGCTGATCGAGAACGGGCGTCGGGAGCCCAAGCTGTCTTTGCTGCAATCCCTGGCGACCGAGTTGGGCGTGCCGCTGGCAGACCTGCTCTCCGATGATGCGCCGGATTCGCGCAGCGCTCTGGAGATCGAGCTCATGCGCGCGCAGTCCGGCCCGCTCTACTCGTCCCTGGGGCTGCCGGTGATTCCGGCGAGCCGAACTCTGCCGCAGGAGACGCTGGATGCGCTGGTGGGTCTGCACCGCGAGTTGCAGCGGCGGGCCCGGCGCTCGGTCGCGACGCCCGAGGAGGCCAGACGGGCCAATACCGAATTGCGTCGTGTGATGCGAGAGAAGAACAACCACCTTCCCGACCTCGAGCAGCTGGCCGAGGACACCCTTGCGATCGTTGGGCATTCGACCGGGGCCCTGACTCACCGCAGCGTGACGCTGCTGGCCGAACACCTCGGCTTCTCCCTCATCCACGTCAACGACCTGCCGCACTCTGCCCGCAGTGTTATCGACCTCGAGAACGGCCGGATCTACCTTCCGCCGGCATCCATCCCCGGCGGCCACGGCCTGCGCTCGATGGCGTTGCAGGCAATGGGACACCGTATCCTCGGGCACCTGCCGCCGACCAGCTACGCCGAGTTTCTCCAGCAGCGGCTGGAGATCAACTACTTTGCGGCCGCATGCCTGATGCCTCGCTCGGCATCAGTGGCGTTCCTCACCGCGGCCAAGCAGCGCAAGGATCTCTCTGTCGAGGATTACCGCGATGCATTCGGCGTCACGCACGAGGCGGCAGCGCTTCGGCTGACGAACCTGGCAACCAGTCATCTCGACCTGACGGTGCACTTTCTCCGGGTCACCGGAGATGGCGCGATCCAGAAGGCGTACGAGAACGACGGCCTCCCGCTGCCGATGGATGTCACGGGCGCTATTGAGGGCCAGCTCGTCTGTCGCAATTGGGCCGCCCGAAGCGCGCTGCGGCGTACCAACCGCACGACCGAGTTCTACCAGTACACGGATACGCCGGGCGGCACCTTCTGGTGCGCCACCCAGACCGGGCAGACCGCAGCGGGCGAGTTCTCGATCACGGTGGGGGTGCCATTCAACGACGCGAAGTGGTTTCGCGGCCGGGATACCCAGACCAGGGGCGTGTCGCGCTGCCCCGACGAGAGCTGCTGCCGTGTTCCCGACTCCAGCCTCGCCGACCGCTGGGCCGACCGGGCGTGGCCGAGTGCCAAGCTGCACGCGCACATCCTGTCGCCCCTGCCCGCGGGCCACTTCCCGGGCGTAGACGAGAACGAGGTCTACGAGTTTCTCGAGCAGCACTCGGGCGAGTAGACCCCGGTGATCGGTTAGGGCGAGAGGGCACGGCCGAAGCCATCGAGAACCGGGGCCAGGGCGAGGCGCACAAAGGCCGCAAGCCCGCCTCGACTCGGTCCCGCGGCAGCCCAGGCCTGCGCGGCCGCGACGATCGCACCGATGGCCGAGTAGGCGAATGCCCGCGCCAGCATCGACCCTGCCGGCAGCCCGAGCCTGTGCTCGGTGAATGTGGCGAGCAGGTGAGCCTGGGTGGTGAGCCGGCTGAGCGCCGAGGACTGAAGCTCCCGCACGCTGCCGATCAGCTCGTGGTGGGTCAGCGCCCAGGGGACCCGTGACGGCCCGAACGGCTGGCACGCGGCCAGAATTGCGTTCTCGATCGCGGCGGTGAGGGTGGCCTCCCGGGGCTGGGCGGCCAAGCAGGCGGCCAGGGCCTCGACGCCGGCATCGAGGTCTACCCAGAACACGTCGCTCTTGCCGGGGAAGTAGTTGAAGAAGGTATTGCGGCTGACTCCGGCCCGCTGGGTGATCTCCTCGACCGTGGTGCCGGCGTACCCCTTCTCCAGGAACAGCTCGAAGGCTGCATCCTCGAGCATCTCGCGGGACGACAGGCGGGGTCGCCCGCGCTGTGGCTTGGCCGTCGTTGTCATGTGCCCACCCTGTCAGAAGTTAGGTGCTCCGGTAATAATTAGTCTCGGCCCACTATGTCACCTAAGATGGGGGGTCGGGCCTGAATCCAAGAGCATGCTCGTGAAAGAAGCCCCATGCGTCTCATCTGCTCTGCCCGCCGAGTCCTGGGCTCAGCCGCCCTGATCGCTGGGGTAGCCCTTATGGCGTCAGGATGCGCGAGTCCCCAAGCAGGTTCCCCCGACGCCTCACCGCGGGCCGGAGGCACCATCACGTTCGCCGTCGATGTCGACCCCGTGGGTCACCTCGATGTGCATTCCTCGCAACTCGACATCAACGCGATTCTGCAGCGCCCGGTCTTCGACTCGCTCGTCTCCCTGAACCCCGACGGCACCATCGTTCCGTGGCTCGCGAAGAGCTGGATCGAATCGGACGACGGGCTGCGCTACACGTTCGTGCTTCGCGATGACGTTACCTTCACCGACGGTGCCCCGTTCAACGCCGAGGCGGTCAAGGCCAACTTCGATCACATCGTCGCACCCGGCACGGCGAGCGCCCAGGCATCGAGCATGCTGGGTGGTGCCTTCTACGCTGGCACCACCGTCGTGGACGACACCACCGTACAGATCGAATTCCTGCAACCGTTCGCGCCGTTCCTAAAGAATGCGGCGGCCGTGCAGCTTGGCTTCTACTCACCGCTGGTGCTTGCCGAGCATGCCGATGAGTTGAAGGCTGGGGGCCCGGGGATCTCGGTCGGTACCGGACCGTTCACTCTCTCCTCCTACACGCCGGGCAGCGAGCTCGTTTACACCAAGAACCCCGCCTACAACTGGTCTCCCGAGGGCGCCGCGCACCAGGGCGCCGCAGTCATAGACACGCTTGACGTGAAGATCCTGCCGGAGAGCGCGGTGCGCACCGGCGCCCTGACCTCAGGCCAGGTCGACATCATCGGCGACACCGCTCCGGCCAGCCTGGCCCAGCTCGGCGACGCGTACAACATCATCTCCACGAAGAGTCCGGGGGTGCCTTACTCGCTCTTCCTCAACGTGACGAGGCCGGTCTTCGCAAACGTCGCCGAGCGCCTTGCGCTCGCGGAGGGCTTCGACCTCAATGCCGCCGTCAAGGGTGTCTTCCAAGACCGCTACGAGCGCGCATGGTCCACGCTTTCGCCGACCACGCCGAACTCCTATGACGCGTCCTTGGAGGGATCGCGTCCATTCAACTCGGGAGACGCGCGAGCCCTGCTCGACGCCCAGGGCTGGACCGGACGGGACTCCGAGGGCTTTCGCACCAAGGACGGCCAGCGACTCAGCGCGCGTTGGATCTCTTATACCCCGGTCTCCGAAGACAACGCGAGCCTTGCAGCCCTGGTCCAGGACGGAATGAAGAAGATCGGCTTCGAGATCGTGCACGACGTGCTCGAGCCCGGCGCCTACCTCGACGCCTATATCGCGGGGAACTACGACCTCACCGACTGGGGCTACCTCAGCGCCGACGCGGACATTCTGCGGAGCCACTTGGGAACCGGCGGCTACCAGAACGCCTCACACGTGAGCGACCCCGCCGTCGATGCGAACCTTGCCGCCGCGGTGGCAACGACTGACCCCGCGAAGCGAGCGGAACTCTACAAGGCTCTCCAGCAGTACAACGCTGATGCGATCGCAACCCTGCCGCTCTATGTGCCCGAGTATGTGCTCGCAGCGGGCCGTGGCATCGGCGGAGTCACTGTCGACATCAACGGATGGCCCCAGTTCACCGCTGCCTACACGAGCCGGTAGTCGTGGCGGTCGGGCCGATGCGAGGCAGGCTCGCCGCCACCGGCGGGGGCGAGCCCAGCCTCGGCCTGCGGCTCGCGGCGCGCCTCGGCGCCATGGTGGTCGTCGTCTGGGGGGCGGCGACCCTCGCCTTTCTCGTCTTGCGCCTGGTGCCCGGTGACCCTGTGGACATCATGCTCGGGGTGCAGGGCCAGGCGAGCCCGGCGGTCAAGGACGCCATTCGTGCCGACCTGGGCCTGGACCGCCCGGCATTTGAGCAGTACTTCTCCTACCTCGGCAGGATTCTCACCGGTGATCTCGGCCGGTCGTACCAGCTCAGGCTGCCGGTCGTCGAGGTCATCGGCCAGCAGCTGGCGGCCACGGTTCAGCTCGTGGCGGTTTCGCTGCTGTTCGCCCTTGTGCTCGTCGTGCTCGGCGCCCTGATGTTCGGCGGTCGCCGCAGTCGCATAATCGTGGGCTCGCTGGAGCTCGTCGCCATCTCTTCGCCGCCGTTCTGGATCGGTCTCGTGTTGTTAGCCATGTTCGGGTTCGGGTTGAACTGGTTCCCCGTGGCGGGAGACGACGGGTTCCGCTCCCTCGTGCTTCCGTCGCTCACGATCGCGCTTCCGGTCGCGGGAATCCTCGGTCAGGTGTTGGCCACTGGCATGGCGGATGCCCGGGCGCAGCCCTTCGCTCTCACGGCGACCGCCCGGGGAATCGGAGCCCGGCGGCTGGTGCTGCGCCATACCCTCCGGCATGCGGCGCTTTCCGCGGTCACGCTGTCGGGCTACATCGTCGGGTCGCTGCTCGGTGGCGCCGTGATCGTTGAGTCGGTCTTCGGCAGGTCGGGAATCGGCCGGGTGACGCTGGCGGCGATTACCCAGCGGGATCTGCCCGTGGTGATGGGCATCATCATCCTGACGGCGGTGGTCTTCGTCATCGTGAACCTGATGGTCGACCTGTCCTACCGGCTCATCGATCCCCGGCTGACGCTATCTGCCGTGGCTATTCGGGGTGTGCGATGAACTCAATCGCAGGGGCCGTTCGAGGACGCTGGACGCGGCGCTGGACGGGGCGCGGCACTTCGGCGCCAGGGATCATTGCCCTTTTCGTTCTCGCCATTCTCTGCACGATGGCGCTTTTCCCGGCGCTGTTCACCGGTCTCGACCCGCTCGCCACCGATGTGTCGGTAATTCTGAAGCCGCCGTCATGGGCGCATATCTTCGGTACCGACCAGGTGGGACGCGACGTCTACACCCGGGTGGTCTATGGTGCCGGCTACTCGCTCGGCGTCGGCTTCGGCGCCACGGTGATCGCACTCGTCGTGGGTGTCGTTCTCGGCACCCTTGCCGGCCTTGTGCCCCGCGCGCTCGACGGCGTGCTGATGCGGGGTGTCGAGATCGTGATGGCGTTCCCCGAGTTCCTCGTCGCCCTCTTCGTCATCGCCGTGCTGGGCCCGGGCCCTGTCAACGTGGTCATCGCGGTCAGCGTCGCCGCCGTGCCGGCTTATATCCGGGTCGCGCGCGCCGAGACGCTCGTTGTTCGCAGGGCAGGCTATGTCGAGGCCGCAAAAGGCCTTGGCGTGCACCCGGTCTGGATCACGCTTCGCCACATAATCCCCAACACACTCGCACCGCTCTCCGTGATCGCGACCATCGGCATCGGCACGGCCATCGTTGCCGCGGCCGGCCTCAGCTTCCTCGGTCTCGGCCCGCAGGACCCGACACCCGAGTGGGGTCTCATCCTCTCGGGCGGCCGAAATCTGCTGGCGGTCGCCTGGTGGGTAGCAGTCTTCCCGGGTGTCTTCATCACCGCCACGGTCATCTCGGCCACTGTTTTCGGGCGACGCCTCAGGTCCAGGGGCACAGGAGGACTCCGATGAGCGCTGCCTGCCTGCCCCCCGCCACCCCGCTGCTGGAGCTGGTGAACCTGACGATCCGTTTCGGCGAGATGCCGCCCGTCGTCGCTGGGGTGAGCCTGAGAATCGCTCCGGGTGAGTGTCTCGCGATCGTCGGTGAGTCCGGCTCGGGCAAGACACTCACCGCGAGGTCGCTGCTCGGACTCCTGCCTGCCGAAGCCACCGCTACGACCGGCGTGTTCCGGATAGCAGGTACCGAGGTAGGCGGGCTCTCGGAGGCCGGTTGGCGGCACATCCGGGGAGCCGGAATCGGACTCGTGAGCCAGGATGCCCTTCTGGCCCTCGACCCACTCCGCCGCGTGGGCAGGGAGGTGGCCGAGGCTATCGAGGTGCACGGCCTACCGGGTGGGCCGGTGGGAACGCGGGCCGCAATTGGGCAACGCGCCGCCATCCGTCGGCAGGCGGAGGCCTTGCTGGCAGCAGTGGCCGTGCCGGAGCCAGCCGAACGAGCTAGGCAATATCCGCACCAGCTTTCCGGTGGACTGCGCCAGCGCGCCCTGATCGCCTCGGCACTCGCCGGCGGCCCCGGCCTCATCGTGGCAGACGAGCCGACGACCGCGCTGGATGTGACTGTTCAGGCGAGGATCCTGGGGCTCCTTCGAGAGTTGAAGGATGCCGGACTCGCAATCATCCTGATCAGTCACGACCTGGCCGTTGTCGGCCAGCTCGCCGATCGCATCGCCGTCATGCACGAGGGGCGCTTCGTGGAGGAGGGCCCGGCGTCCACGGTTCTGACACACCCCACGCACTCGTATACCCGTTCGCTGCTGTCGGCCGTGCTGACCGAGGACCTCGGGGTCTCGGGAGTGCCTATCGCAGTCCCGAAACCCCCACTCGCCGCCGACAGGCAGGTGCCGCCCGTGCTGGCTTTCCACGGTGTGGGCCAGGACTATCGAGGCGAGTCAGGGGCACGCCGCAAAGCCGTCGACGACGTGTCGTTCGAAGTCTTCGCGGGGGAGTGTCTGGGCATCGTGGGGGAGTCAGGTTCGGGCAAGACGACCCTCGCCCGGCTGATGATGGGCTTCGACCGTCCGACGCGCGGTCGCATCCTGCTCGACGGATCGCCATGGAGCGAGCTTTCCGAACGTCGTCGTCGACCCCGCCGCGGCGCCATCCAGCTCGTCAGTCAAGACCCGCTCTCCTCGTTCGACCCGCGCTATTCTGTTCGCCGCATCGTGGCCGAGGCGCTGGCCCTGAACCGAAGCCGAGACCTGCACCACGGCTCGCGGCGGGGGGATGCCGTGTCAGGCCTGCTCGAGCAGGTGGGCCTGACTGAAGACCTGGCGGATCGCCGCCCGCACGAACTCTCCGGTGGCCAGCGCCAGCGGGTCGCAATCGCGCGCGCCCTCGCCGCCAACCCGCGCATCCTGGTCTGCGACGAGCCGGTCTCGGCGTTGGATGTCCAGATCCAGGCCCGCGTTCTCGATCTGATTGCCGACAGCAGGAGCCGGCTTGGCCTCACCGTGGTTCTCGTGTCGCACGACCTCGCCGTCGTGAAGCGGCTCTCTGGGCGGGTGCTCGTTATGAAGGACGGCCGCGTCGTGGAGAGCGGGGTGACCGCCGAGGTTTTCGCGGCTCCCACGCATCCGTTCACCCGCGAACTCGTGGCGGCGGTTCCTCGGGTTACCCGGTAGAATTTGACCCAAAGGGCTTTGAACCGGCTATCACCGGGGAGCCTTCGGAAGAACGGATACGTGAGCTGAGAGGCTGGCGAATTTCACTAGAACCGAGCGGGTCTGGCCCGTCACAGCCAATGAAAAAGCGGTGGTCCGCAATCGATGTGTTGCATCGAAAAACGGTCGACAAGCGAGGTGGTACCACGCGTGGCGGAGCGTTTCCGTCAGGCGTCCTCGTGGAACAGGCGAAGCACCCAAGCCCGTCCAGGAGAATCATGCCGTACCCCAAGAAGTCTGGTCCCAAGAAGTCTGGTTCCGAGAAG
>JBBATW010000008.1:0-12755 GCA_040398585.1 Agreia sp. | reverse complement strand
CGAGAAGGCCGCTGAGGCCGAGGGCATCGCCCCCAGCCCGAGCTTTCCCGCGCTGGAGGAGAATATTCTCGCATTCTGGAAGCGGGACGACACCTTTCGGGCGTCGATCGAGAATCGGTCCCACGACAACGAGTGGGTCTTCTACGACGGCCCGCCGTTCGCCAACGGCCTGCCGCACTACGGCCACCTGCTCACGGGCTACGCCAAAGATCTCTTCCCGCGCTTCCAGACCATGCGCGGCAAGCGCGTCGAGCGCCGCTTCGGCTGGGACACCCACGGCCTGCCGGCCGAGCTCGAGGCGATGAAGCAGCTCGGCATCACCGAGAAGAGCCAGATCGAAGAGATGGGCATCGAGGTCTTCAACCAGGCCTCCCGCGATTCCGTTCTGAAGTACACCGGCGAATGGCAGGAGTACGTCACTCGACAGGCCCGCTGGGTCGACTTCGAGAACGACTACAAGACGCTCGACATCACGTTCATGGAGAGCGTGATCTGGGCGTTCAAACAGTTGCACACAAAGGGCCTTGCCTACGAGGGCTACCGGGTGCTGCCCTACTGCTGGAAAGACGAGACTCCGCTCTCGAACCACGAGCTGCGGATGGACGACGACGTCTACAAGATGCGCCAGGATCAGACCGTCACGGTCACCTTCCCCCTGAACGGCCCCAAGGCCGAGGCCATGGGGCTGACCAATGTTCGGGCGCTGGCCTGGACGACGACGCCGTGGACGCTGCCGACGAACCTTGCCCTCGCTGTCGGGCCTGCAATTGAGTACGCCGTCGTGCCCGGCGGCCCGAACGGCGCCGGCGATGTGCATGCAGACCCGATCGAGGCCACGGGCCACGAGTACCTGATCGCTATAGACCTGCTCGGCAACTACGCCAAGGACCTGGGCTACGAGTCGGCCGCCGATGCCAAGGCCGCCGTCAGCCGCACGCACCTGGGTTCGACACTCGAGGGCATCACCTACGACCGTCTCTGGGACTACTACGCCGACACTGAGGCGTACGGCACCCAGAAAGCCTGGCAGATCCTCGTGGCCGACTACGTATCGACGACCGACGGCACCGGTATCGTGCACCAGGCACCCGCCTACGGCGAGGAGGACCAGAAGGTCTGTGAGGCCGCCGGCATCCCGGTCATCATCTCGGTCGACGAGGGTGCCCGCTTCCTCTCCGCCGTCTCGGATGTCGTAGGCCAGCAGGTCTTCGAGGCCAACAGGCCGCTCACCCAGCTGCTGCGCGAGAACGGCCGGCTGCTGCGCCAGGCGAGCTACGACCACTCGTACCCTCACTGCTGGCGCTGCCGCACGCCCCTGATCTATAAGGCTGTCTCGAGCTGGTTCGTGCGCGTCACCGAGTTCCGCGACCGCATGGAGGTGCTGAACCAAGAGATCGAGTGGATCCCCGAGAACGTCAAAGACGGCCAGTTCGGCAAATGGATCGGCAACGCCCGCGACTGGTCGATCTCCCGCAACCGCTACTGGGGATCTCCAATCCCGGTGTGGAAGAGCGACGACCCCGAATACCCGCGCATCGACGTCTACGGGTCGCTCGATGAGCTCGAGGCCGACTTCGGCGTGCGCCCCACCGACCTGCACCGCCCCTTCATCGACGAGCTGACGAGGCCGAACCCCGACGACCCGACCGGCAGGTCCACCATGCGCCGCATCGAGGACGTGCTCGATGTCTGGTTCGACTCCGGCTCGATGCCGTTCGCCTCGGTGCACTACCCGTTCGAGAACGAGGGCTGGTTCGACGGCCACAACCCGGCAGACTTCATCGTCGAGTACATCGGCCAGACCCGTGGTTGGTTCTATACCCTGCACGCGCTCTCGACGGCCCTGTTTGATCGGCCGGCGTTCAGAAACGTCGTCAGCCACGGCATCGTGCTCGGCAACGATGGTCAGAAGATGTCCAAGAGCCTCCAGAACTACCCGGACGTCTCTGAGGTGCTCGACCGCGACGGCGCCGATGCCATGCGCTGGTTCCTGATGTCCTCGCCTGTGCTCCGCGGCGGAAACCTCATCGTGACCGAGGAAGGAATCCGCGAGGGCGTGCGCCAGATGATGCTGCCGCTCTGGAGCACCTACTACTTCTTTACCCTGTACGCCAATGCCGCAGGGCCCGATGGCTACGAGGCGAAGCTGCGCACCGACTCGCCCGACGTGCTCGACCGCTACCTGCTGGCCAAGACCCGCGAGCTGATCCACGACGTCACGGCCGAGCTTGAGGCCTTCGACGCGACCATTGCATCGGCCAGGCTCCGAGACTTCGCCGACGTCTTGACGAACTGGTACGTGCGGCGTTCCCGCGACCGTTTCTGGAGCGGCACCGATACGGATGCGTTCGACACCCTGTACACGGTTCTCGAGACGCTGACCCGCGTGGCGGCACCCCTTCTGCCGCTCGTGACCGAGGAGATCTGGAAGGGTCTGACCGGCGGCCGCAGCATCCACCTCACGGACTGGCCCAACGAGAACGCCTTCCCGGCGGATCCCGGCCTCGTGCACGCTATGGATCAGGTGCGCGCAATCAGCTCCACGGTGCTCTCGCTGCGCAAGCAGAGCAGCCTGCGCGTGCGCCTGCCGCTCGCCAACCTCACGATCGTCGCCCTGAACGTCGCGAGAATTGCCCGTTTCGAATCTATTCTTGCCGACGAGCTCAACGTCAAGAGCGTGACCTTCGTCGAGCAGGGCCCCACAAGCGCCGTCGACTTCGGCATCACCTCACGCCTAACGGTCAATTCCCGCGCGGCTGGCCCCCGCCTCGGCAGGCAGGTTCAGCAGGCGATCGCGGCGGCTCGCGGCGGCGACTGGTCGCTCGCCGACGGCGTCGTCACCGCTGGCGGGATCGAGCTCGTCGAGGGGGAGTTCGAGCTGGTACTCGAGACCCAGTCTGCGGGTAAGAACGCCGGGAACACGGCTCTGGCCCTGCTTCCCGGTGGCGGCTTCGCGCTGCTCGACACCGCGATGACCTCGGAACTTGTAGCGGAGGGGCTCGCCCGCGACGTCATCCGCGTCATCCAAGACACGCGAAAGTCAGCGGGCTTCGACGTCAGCGACCGCATCAACCTCGACCTCGTGTTCTTCTCCGAAGCGGATGCCGCGGCTCTTCGCAGCGTCAGCGGCGTAGACGTAGCCCAAGAGACGCTCGCCACGAGGTTCACGGTGACCGGCCCCGACGCTCTCCCGCAACTCGCTGCCCATCGGGACGCTCTGGTAAGCGAGTGGATCGGCAGCGTCACAGCGCAAGCGCCTGAGCATGTCGCCCAGGTTGAAGCCGACAAGTACTCCAATGCCGACCTCTTTGTCGTTGCCGTCAGCCGGCAGTCAGGAATCATCAATGTCTGATCCGTTCGATTTCGATCGCCCCGACGACGCCGACAAGCCGGCACAGTCCGGCTACCTCGGGCCGCTGGACTACACCGATGACGACGAGTTCGTCGACGAGTTCATCGCGGAGGGTGACGCGGTCATCGAGGCGCTTTACTCCCGCATCGGCGAAGGCTCTCCGCAGCCCCGTCTCTCGGCTACTCGCCGTGTGGTCGAGTTGCTGGGCGATCCGCAGCGCACGTATCCGGTCATCCACATCACGGGCACGAACGGCAAGACCAGCACGAGTCGTATCACTGAGAGCCTCCTGCGCGCCCACGAGCTGCGGACCGGGCTGTTCACGAGCCCGCATCTCGAACGACTGAACGAGCGCATCACCGTCGACGGCGAGCCGATCACGAATGAGGCGCTCGCCGCGAACTGGGACGACATAGTGCCGTTTATCGACATGGTCGACGCCGAGCTTCTGATCGCCGGCGAGCCGAGGATTACCTTCTTCGAAGCGCTGTCGGTGCTCGCGTTCGCCTGCTTCGCAGATGCCCCCGTCGACGTCGCCGTCATCGAGGTCGGAATGGGCGGCGAGTGGGATTCCACCAACGTCGCTGACGGTCAGGTCGCGGTCTTCACGCCCATCTCGCTGGATCACACCGAGCGTCTCGGCAGCACCGTCCGGGAGATCGCGCTCACCAAGAGTGGCATCATCAAGCCGTTGGCTCACGTCGTGACCGCAGCGCAGGATGCGGAGGTGCTCGCCGAACTGGTGCGCGCGGCCGAGCTCACCGAGTCCACCCTCCAGGCCCAGGGCGATGGCTTCAGCCTGATCTCGACCAGTATCGGCGTCGGTGGCCAGGTGATTTCCATCCGGGGGCTCGCGGGAACCTACCGAGACGTCTTCCTGCCGATGTACGGCGCGCACCAGGCCCAGAACGCCGCTGTTGCGGTCGCCGCGGTCGAGTCCTTCCTCGGCGGCGGCACGCAGGCTCTGGCAACGGACGTCGTCATCGAGGGTCTCGCCACGGCCACGAGCCCGGGGCGGCTGCAGCTGATCGGCACCGAGCCGACCGTGCTGGTGGATGCCGCCCACAACCCGGGCGGAGCGGTTGTCCTGGCCGCAGCCATCTCCGAGTACTTCACTTTCGACCGGGTCATCGCCGTTCTAGGCGTTTTGGCCGACAAGGATGCGGCGGGAATCGTCACGGCCCTGGCCCCCGTCGTGACAGAGTTCATTGTGACGCAGGCCCCCTCGGAGCGTGGCCTCGATGCCGACGAACTGGCCGGAATCGTGGTTGGCATCGTCGGCCGTGACCGGGTCAGCGTCGAGCTGAACCCGCGACGGGCCATCGAACTCGCCCGTGAAACTGCGGGGGAGTCGCCCCGCGGGGCTGTTCTGGTCACGGGATCGATCTCACTGGTGGGCGACGCCATCACCCTCGCCAAGAATGAAGGCTGGAAGCCATGACCGCTGATGCCGCTCCCGCGCCGCGCCGCTCGGTGAAGCGCATGCTGGGCTCGATCGTGCTCGGATTCGAGTCCCTGGTGATGTTCCTGGCGACCCTCGTGGTCTTCGGCCTCGGCGCACTGCCGCCGGTCGTCGCTCTCGTTGGCGGCGGGCTGCTCTGCGTTGCCCTGGTCACGACCGCCGCGCTCCTCCGCCGCGAGTGGGCGTTCATTGCCGGCTGGGTGTTGCAGGTGCTCATCCTGGCTACCGCCATCCTCGTTCCCCTTATGGTGATCGTCGGGGCGATGTTTGGCGGAATGTGGGTCTACTGCATGATCCGCGGCGGCGCTATCGACCGTGAGAACGCTGCTCTCTGACAACGCGGCCCTGTGTTGCCAATTCTATCGAAGCTCCTCGAAAGGACATCCATCATGACTATGACCAGCGACGAAACCCTCGTCCTCGTAAAGCCCGACGGCGTCGCGCGCAACCTGACCGGCGAGATCCTGCGCCGGATCGAGGCCAAGGGCTACCAGCTCATCGATATCAAGCTCGTTGCGCCGGACCGGGACATCCTGACCGCGCACTATGCCGAGCACGAGGGCAAGCCGTTCTATGAACCGCTTATCGAGTTCATGGAGTCCGGCCCCATCGTCGCGATCCGGATCACCGGAAACCGAGTCGTCGAGGGCTTTCGCACTCTCGCCGGATCGACAGACCCGACGACGGCGGCCCCCGGAACGATTCGCGGCGACCTCGGGAGGGACTGGGGCCTGCGGGTGCAGCAGAACCTCGTGCACGGCAGCGACTCCGCGGAGTCGGCCGAGCGCGAGCTCGCCCTCTGGTTCGCCTAGGAGTCGTCCGCTGGACCGTGATGCGGCCTAGCGGAAGAAAATACTGGTGATGGCGTCGAGGCGAAGCTGCGCCTCGACGACTATCACCAGGTAGCCCAGCAACACGAGGATCCATGTCCACGGGTATACCTGGCGGAATAGATCGCGTGAGCGCTCCCCGTTGCCGAAGTGGCCCTGCTTCAGGTTGAAGACAGTGATGTAGAAGAACAGTGGGATCACGACCGCCCAGACCACAAGGCAGTAGGGGCAGAGCGTGCCGAGAACGAAGATACTCTCGTAGGACAGCCATCCCACGAACGCGATGGCCCCCAGCATTCCAACGTTGAAGACAACCCAGTACCAGCGGGCGAATCTCGCTCCGGCAAGGATGGATACCCCGACGAGGATGGGGGCGATGAATGCGGCCACGCCGATGATCGAGTTGGGGAAGCCGAAGATCGCTCCCTGGGGGCTGCTCATGTTCAGGCCGCACTGAACCAACGGGGAAATATTGCACGACGGGGCATAGGCCGGGTTGATGAGGGTCTGGATTTTTTCAAGCGTGAGGTCGAAGGCGGCGAACCAGCCGATGACCCCGGCAACGATGAGAAACATCGCGAAGTAAATCGGGCGCTTGGCGTGCTGCTGGATATCCGTCACGGTTGGATTATGGCACAGCGCTAAAACCACATTCTGGGAATGCCGTGCGATGATTGTAAGTAGTTTCTCGGGCCGCGTCCGGAAAACGCCAACGAAGGCCTGTCGGACACGACGCGCCAGACCCCATGGTCAGGCGCCAGATCCGAAGATTTTGCATTACTTGCTGTAAGAATTCGAATAAAGAAGTACACCCAGAACATGACCAGAGCCTCAGGCCGGTCGGCACGGTGTAAAAAATTTGCGAGTGATTCGCCCCGGCGAATGACTGGCACGAGAGAGTACCTGAGCGGTGGTCGCGGCCACCGATTCGGCCAAGGAGTGCACCAGCAATGGTGGAAGACAACGGATCATCAGACAACAAGAACACCGAAGCCTTGGGAACTTCCGGGGCAACCGAGCCTGTGAGAAAGAAGAAGCTCTTCGGTTCTCGCCGGCCCGCCAAAGGCGCCGCAGTGACCGCCGCGGCGCAGGAGGATGCCCTCGAGGTCACCTCGCCGGAGGCTGCCGAGCCCGCAGTCGTGGAGTTCGATCAGGAGCACCCCGGTCTTTCGCCGCTGACTCCCCAGAGTGTTCCCGTCGATGCGCCGGCGCAGCAGCAGCCGAGGGCCACAACCTCGCTTTTCTTCCAGGCGCCCGACATCATCCCGCTGCCTGCCCTGCCCGCACGCTCGGGTTCCGGTCAGCAGTCGCGCGACGACCGTCAAGATCAGGATGACCGGCAGCCTCACTATGGCGACCGTCAGGGCAACACAGAAGAGCCCACCGTTCGTCGGCGTTCGCGCCGACGCTCCGGGGAGGACAATGCTCCCAGCGACAACGACCCCGCCAACACGGTAGTCAAGGTACGCACGCCGCGCCCTGAACCGGAGCTCATCACCGAGCCCCAGCGCATCAAGGGCTCAACGCGTCTCGAGGCAAAGAAGCAGCGTCGCCGCGACGGTCGGGATGCAGGACGCCGCCGGCCCGTCGTGACGGAGGCCGAATTCCTGGCCCGCCGAGAGTCGGTCGACCGCGTCATGGTCGTCCGGGCCAAAGACAACAAGATTCAGATCGGTGTGCTGGAAGACGGTGTCCTGGTCGAGCACTATGTGGCCAAGGCGCAGGACGCCTCACTGATCGGCAACGTCTATCTCGGCAAAGTCCAGAACGTGCTGCCCAGCATGGAGGCGGCCTTCGTCGATATCGGACGCGGTCGCAACGCCGTGCTCTACTCCGGAGAGGTCGACTGGGACGCCGCCGCAGCGGACAGTCCCACCGGTAGCCAGCCGCGCCGTATTGAGCTTGCGCTCAAGCCCGGAGCAACCGTTCTCGTGCAGGTCACCAAAGACCCGGTCGGCCACAAGGGTGCCCGGCTCACCAGCCAGGTCTCCCTGCCTGGTCGCTACCTCGTGTACGTGCCCAACGGATCCATGAGCGGCATCTCCCGCAAGCTTCCCGACACCGAGCGCGCCCGCCTCAAGAAGATCCTCAAGGAGGTCTTGCCCGAGAACGTGGGCGTCATCGTGCGCACGGCGTCCGAGGGTGCGACCGAGGAGCAGTTGACGCTCGACGTCAATCGCCTCACCTCCCAGTGGGCCGACATCAGCACCCAGACCCAGAAGCTGCAGGCCCCGGCGCTGCTGCACAGCGAGCCCGACCTGCTGATCAAGATCGTTCGCGACGTCTTCAATGAGGACTTCGCGCGCCTGGTCATCGCAGGCGATGACGCTCGTGAGACTATCGAGACCTACCTGCGCCAGGTTGCCCCCGACCTGCTCGACCGTGTGGAGCGCTTCGAGGGCGACCGAGATGCGTTCGACGAGTTCCGGATCGCAGAGCAGATCGAGAAGGCTTTGGAGCGCAAGGTCTGGCTGCCCTCCGGCGGTTCGCTCGTGATCGACCGCACCGAGGCGATGACGGTCGTCGACGTCAACACAGGCAAGTTCGTCGGCTCGGGCGGAAACCTCGAGGAGACCGTCACCAAGAACAACCTCGAGGCCGCCGAAGAGATAGTCCGCCAGCTCCGCCTACGCGACATCGGCGGAATTATAGTCGTCGACTTCATCGACATGGTGCTGGAGACAAACCGAGACCTCGTGCTTCGCCGTCTCGTCGAATGCCTGTCCCGGGACCGCACGAAGCACCAGGTAGCCGAGGTCACGTCTCTGGGTCTTG
Source organism: Agreia sp. (assembly GCA_040398585.1). Classification (GTDB taxonomy): domain Bacteria; phylum Actinomycetota; class Actinomycetes; order Actinomycetales; family Microbacteriaceae; genus Agreia. Next base: position 4,336 of record JBBATW010000008.1, on the reverse strand, counting down.
TGCAGATGACCCGAAAGAAACTGGGTCTCGGCCTGCTGGAGTCCTTCAGCGAGGCCTGTGAGACCTGCGCCGGTCGTGGCGTTATCGTTCACCACGACCCGGTGCTGAAGCATCGCAGCGCAGGGGCCCCAGGAAACAACGGCGGACCCGTAAGCAGCCAGCAGGACCGACGTCGTCCGGCGCGTTCTGGCAGCAACGGCCAGGCGGCGGGCGGCAACGGCCCCAGCGGGCTAGCCCCGGCCGTCAAGACCCACGGGATCACGGATGGCGCAAAGAGCGCCCTCGCTCAGATCGCAGCGTCGACGATTCACAGCAACACCGGTTCGGTTCAGGTGGTGACGGCAGAGCAACTCGCCGCTGCCGAGAATGAAGCGACTGGGGCCCCGGTCGCGCCGGTCAACACCCGCTCAACCGAGGCCGCACCGGCCGCCGGCACCGAAGAGACGTCTTCCGAGCAGGTGCCCCGTGGTCGTCGGGGCAGCCGTCGTTCTCGGTCACCGCGTCCGGAGAACGCCGAGCCAGACTCCGCTCAGGCAGACTCGGTTGAACCGAACGTGCCGGTGGCAGAGAGGGTCCCGACGCCAATCGTTCAGGATTCCGCCGCGTCCGCCACGGAGGCGGCGTCACCTCCTGAGCCTGACGAGCTGCGTCCGGAACTGTCAATCCTTGAGATTCCGGTTGTTCCGACGGCGATGAACCGTCGGCGAATCAGCACCCACGATGCGGAGGTCTTGCTTGACTCCGTTCTGGATGCACTTCCCGAGCCCAAGCAGCCTGGGCAGGGTCGCTCGCGCAGCCGCCGGGTCAGCACCGCGGCGCTGTCGGCGCCGACGCCCGATCAGGATCAGGGCTAGCAGAACGAGCGACGAGGTTGGGCGGGAGGTTTTGCGGTCCTCGCCCAACCGGCAGGAAGCGCCGTGCGCCCCTTGGTGGGGTCGTACGGCGTTAGCTGTTTCTAGGGCGGTCAATTCCTTTGACCCTCAGGCCGCTGCCCTCCAGCGCGCGCACAAGCTCGCGGTTGGACACCGGCACGGCTCCAGCGGCCACCAAGGAGTCATAGCGGCTGATCGGAACGTCGTAGTGATCGAGGTCGAACCCGCGGCGTTCGATATCGTTCTGGGCGGCGAACGTGTGCAATTCCCCGAGAGAGGAGTTGCTGACGAGGTGTCCCCAGACAGTGTCGTGTTTGGGCCAGATCGGCCAGTCGATCAGGACGGTCATGAAGGCGAGTCTAGGGTTGATAGCATCATTTAATGACTTCGGTCCGGGGCGCACCTGATCGGGATTCGCCCGCGTTTGACCGGGACGCCCGCATCGAGTAAACTCTACCGTTGGTGCGCGCTTGGCTCTGCCCGCGCATCACACTGCATTCATGTGGACAGAAGTTTTGTACAGAAACAAAAGTTTGCATTCGTAAGCGGACAGAATTTTTGAGCGTTTGCTCTATAGAGAAACAGGTAATGAAGTGGTTTACGCAGTTGTGCGCGCCGGCGGCCGGCAGGAAAAGGTAGAGGTCGGCACCATCGTCACCCTCGACCGCATCAAAGCCGACAAAGACGGAAACATTGAGTTGGCCGCAGTGCTGCTCGTCGACGGTGACAAGATCACCTCTGACCAGTCGACACTCGCCAAGATCACCGTGACCGCAGAGGTTCTTGAGAACCTTCGTGGGCCGAAGATCGTTATCCAGAAGTTCAAGAACAAGACCGGGTACAAGAAGCGCCAGGGCCACCGCCAGGAGCTCACCCGTGTCAAGGTCACCGGAATCAAGTAGAGCGAGGGCATAGCTAATGGCACATAAAAAGGGCGCGAGTTCCTCGCGCAACGGTCGGGACTCCAATGCCCAGCGCCTCGGCGTGAAGCGCTTCGGCGGTCAGGTTGTTCTCGCGGGAGAGATCATCGTTCGCCAGCGCGGCACCCACTTTCACCCCGGCGTGAACGTCGGCCGTGGTGGAGACGACACGCTGTTCGCCCTCGCCCCTGGCGCGGTCGAGTTCGGCAACAAGGGTGGCCGCAAGGTCATCAACATCGTCGTGGCGGCATAACACCCTCACAATTTTGATGGCAGGGGCTGGCTATTGCCTGCCCCTGCCATCATTTTTTTACCGTCTGGCATCCCGGGCGGAGCATCGATACAAAGTACGGATCGTTCAGCGAGGCCGGCAAAAACCGTAAGGAGAGCAGATGGCAACGTTTGTTGACCAAGTGACACTCCACCTTCGAGCCGGCCATGGCGGCAACGGTTGTGTGTCGGTGAAGCGTGAGAAGTTCAAGCCGCTGGCCGGGCCCGACGGCGGCAACGGCGGCCACGGTGGTGACATCGTGCTCGAGAGCTCGTCCCAGGTGACGACCCTGCTCGGCTACCACCGCGCCCCGCATCGCCGCTCAGACAACGGCGGCCCGGGAATGGGCGACCACCGAAACGGCAACAACGGCGAAGAGATGCTGCTGCTGGTTCCGGTCGGAACTCTGGTGAAGGATGCCGACGGCAAAGAACTCGTCGACATGGCCGAAGCGGGCATGCGCGTCATCGTCGCCGAGGGTGGCCAGGGCGGGCTCGGCAACGCGGCCCTCTCCAGCTCCAAGCGCAAGGCTCCCGGCTTCGCGCTACTGGGTACGCCCGGCTTCGAGGGCGATGTGCTGTTGGAGCTCAAGGTCGTCGCCGATATCGCCTTCGTCGGTTACCCCTCTGCCGGCAAGTCAAGCCTGATCGCGGCAATGTCCTCGGCCAAGCCGAAGATCGCCGACTACCCGTTCACGACCTTGCACCCCAACCTGGGAGTCGTCGAGTCCGGCAACGTTCGCTATACGGTCGCCGACGTTCCCGGCCTGATCGAGGGCGCGAGCGAGGGCAAGGGACTCGGTCTGGAGTTTCTCCGCCACGTTGAGCGCTGCACAGCCCTGCTGCACGTCCTGGACTGCGCCACGCTCGATCCCGGACGAGACCCGATCAGCGACCTCGACATCATCCTTGCCGAGCTCGACGCATACCCGGTGCCCGAGGGCCAGCTTCGACTTCTCGACCGCCCCCAGCTGATCGCGCTGAACAAGATCGACGTTCCCGACGCTCTTGAACTCGCCAACTTCATCAAGCCCGAACTCGAGGCACGGGGCTACCGGGTCTTCGAGATCTCTGCGGCCAGCCACGAGGGACTTCGCCAGCTCTCCTTCGCCCTTGCCGAGGTGGTTGAAGAAGGACGACGCGTCGATCGGGAGAAGCCTGCTGCGCCGCGTATCGTGATCCGCCCGCGCGCGGTCGATGAGGCAGGCTTCGTCATCAACGTCGAGGGTGGCTCGTTCGGCAACATCTACCGCATCCTCGGCACCAAGCCGGAGCGCTGGGTGGCCCAGACCGACTTCAACAACGAAGAGGCCGTAGGCTTCCTTGCTGACCGTCTGGCCAAGCTCGGCGTCGAAGACCAGCTCTTCAAGAAGGGTGCCCAGGCTGGCTCCACCGTTGTGATCGGTATGAACAATGCGATCGTCTTCGACTGGGAGCCCACCATGACCTCCACGGCCGAGCTTGTGGCGGCGCCGCGTGGAACCGACCCCCGGCTCGTGCAGAATGATCGACGAACCAATAGCAAGCGCCGCGAGGACTACTACGACCTCATGGACGGCAAGGCCGAGGCCCGGGCGGAGCTCGTTCGGGAGAAGGATGCCGGCCTCTGGTCGGAGGACGACCTGCCGGAAGCCGAATGAAGAGGCAGCGAACCACGCTGACCGATCAGGCAGCGGTCGTGCGGGCCACCCGTGTTGTGGTGAAGGTCGGGTCATCCTCGATCTCCGGGGATAACGCCGGCAACATCGGCCCGCTCGTCGACGCGCTTTCCGCCGCGCACGGCAGGGGAGTCGAGGTTGTCCTTGTGTCCTCCGGCGCCATTGCGACGGGTCTGCCGTTCCTTCAGCTCGATTCGCGTCCGGCTGACCTCGCTACCCAGCAGGCAGCCGCGGCCGTGGGCCAGAACGTTCTGATCTATCGTTATCAGGACAGCCTGGACCGCTTCGGTATCGTGGCCGGTCAGGTTCTGCTGACGGCAGGAGATCTCGAGAGCCCCACCCACCGCACGAACGCCCAGCGGGCAATGGAGCGGCTGCTAGGGCTTCGAATCCTGCCGATCGTAAACGAGAACGACACCGTGGCAACGCACGAGATTCGCTTCGGTGACAACGATAGGCTGGCGTCGCTCGTGGCCGAGCTCGTGCAGGCAGACCTCTTGGTTCTGCTGTCTGACGTTGACGCCCTCTACACCCGCCCACCGACCGAGCCGGGTGCCGCGCGGATAGCACACGTGCCGTTCGGTGACGACCTGCACGATGTCGTGATCGGTGAGGT
>JBBATW010000007.1:68711-111422 GCA_040398585.1 Agreia sp. | reverse complement strand
GATCCTGATGAAAGCCCTGCCGGGAAACTCCGGCAGGGCTTTTTCAGGCCCGGGGATCGTCATCGGGGATGACGCGGCCACCGTCAAACAACGCGACGGATGACACCCTTCCCCGCGTACGCGGGGGTGTTCCCGTTTATCACTTCTGTTCCAGATTTTTGGACGAACCCTTCCCCGCGTACGCGGGGGTGTTCCCTAGGGCCACACAATGCCACTAGAAAACGACGGCCCTTCCCCGCGTACGCGGGGGTGTTCCCTGGCCATCTACGATCTGGCTACAGGCACGGAACCCTTCCCCGCGTACGCGGGGGTGTTCCCAGGGGTATCGGTAGTTATACCTCTCACTGGCCCCCTTCCCCGCGTACGCGGGGGTGTTCCCTTCCCCGGATGGGTCTACAAGGCGCATGACCTCCCTTCCCCGCGTACGCGGGGGTGTTCCCAGAATTGTGGCTGACAAGTCACTGCGGGCCGCCCCTTCCCCGCGTACGCGGGGGTGTTCCCACGGAAGCGGCCGCGGCACGCTTTAGGGCACGCCCTTCCCCGCGTACGCGGGGGTGTTCCCCTCTATTTACGGTCATTGGTCGACATCCGAATAGGGCCAAAGAGCTGACATCATAAACAAGTCGGAGCTGGTCCCGGGGCCATCCACACGTTCTTGCCGATGATCCTCCTAACGACGAAAAACGCGCAAAAAAGAAGGCCGGAGCGGGATTTTCTCCCGTTCCGGCCTTTGTGTTCGCATCTCCCAAACATTGAATTCGTCATTCACGAACAACCCAATGTGCGCGAGGGGGGACTTGAACCCCCACGCCCTTTCGAGCACTGGCACCTGAAGCCAGCGCGTCTGCCAATTCCGCCACTCGCGCGAACTTAGAGAGGTTAGCACGCAGAGGACCCACTTGCCATATCGAATGGTCCGAGGGCGAATTCCACTGACAAGCAGCAGGCCACTCAAACCCCCCCAAAGCGGATTTTCTGCGAACACAAGTAACATCGTCCTAGCGCGTCGATACAACAACGTCGGCGCGCCCACTAGCCACGCGAATCTATGCCGGAACAATTGGGAGACCAGTGGGACTGCTTGACAACTTCGAGAAGGGACTCGAGCGCGCCGTCAATGGCGCCTTCGCCAAGACCTTCAAATCGGGGTTGCAGCCGGTCGAGATCACCGCCGCACTCAAGCGCGAACTCGAGACGAACGCCGCCGTCGTGTCCCGCGACCGCATCCTCGTTCCCAACAACTTCACGGTGAACCTGGCCTCGGGTGACTACCAGCGGATGCTCCAGCTCGGCCCGGCCCTGAACGACCAGCTCATCCAGTTGGTGCAGCAGCACGCCACCCGCCAGGGCTTTCAGTTCGCCGGCGGCATCTCCCTCGTTCTCATCGAGAACCAGCGCATGTCCGACGGTATGGTGCAGATCACGTCCTCGACGGTGCAGGGCGCCGTCAGCTGGACCCCGGTGCTCGACATTGGCGGCAAGCGGTACCCCATAACCAGCTCCCGCACAGTCATCGGCCGCGGCTCCGATGCCGACATCACAATCGACGACACCGGCATCTCCCGCCAACATGTCGAGGTGCTCTGGGACGGATCCCGAGCGCAGGCCCGCGATCTCGGCTCAACGAACGGCTCGACCCTGAACGGCGCCCGCCTCACCAAGGCCCCCTTCGAACCCGAGTCCGTGCTGCAGGTCGGCCGCACCCAGATCATCTTCCGAGTGCTCGCCCAGGCCGCCGTCAGCGCCGAGAAGTCCGCAGACCTCTCGCCAACCGACACCAGCGGCGCCAACCGGCAAGACCCCGGCGGATTCTGGGGGAAGCAATGAGTCAACTCACCCTCCTGATCCTGCAGCTGTCCTTTCTTGCACTGATCTGGGTCTTCGTCTTCGTCGTGGTTTACTCGATTCGCAGCGACCTGTTCGGCCGCCGGGTCAAAAGGCTTCCGGATGCCGCCGCCAACACGTTCCCCGCCGCCGCATCGCCCGCATTCGCCCCGAGTAACGCGGCCGCACCGGCCGCATCCGGGATGGCCGCAGGCTCCGCCGCCGGGGCCGCCGCCGCCATGACCGCCGTCACCGAGGCGGTCGGAACGTCAGCCTCGGGCCCGACGACCGGTCCGCGCTCCAAAATCCCGACCTTCACTCCGCTGGAGGGTTCGCACGCCGGCACCCACCCGCGAGCCACCACAGGAAATGCAACCCGCCTCGTCATCACCTCAGGGGCGAAAAGCGGCACCGAGATTCCACTCGGCACAATGGCACTGACGATCGGACGCTCGACCGACTCCAGCGTCGTGATCCGCGATGACTACACCTCGACGCACCACGCCCGCCTGATGGTGTGGAACGAGGAGTGGATGATCCAGGACCTCGACTCCACCAACGGCACCTTCCTCGATGGCAAGCGCGTCACGAGCCCCCTGACCATTCCCCTGAATACCCCGATAAAAATCGGCGCGACCAGCTTCGAGCTTCGGCGCTAGGCGTGCAGCTTGTTACCCGGAGCGCCGCCATCTCCCACGTTGGCAAGGTTCGCTCCAATAACCAAGACTCGGGCTACGCCGGCGTCTCGCTCTTCGCCGTGGCCGACGGGATGGGTGGCCACGCGGGCGGCGACGTCGCATCCGCCCTGGCGTTGAATCGCCTGGTCGAGATAGATGGCCGATACAACTCCGCCGTCGACGCCGAGTTCGCCCTGCAGGAGGCCATCATCGCGGCCAACGCGATCCTCGCCGAAACTGTTTTTGAGCATCCTGAGCTGACCGGCATGGGCACGACCCTCAGCGCCCTGGTGCGCGTCGGCCACAGCGTCGCCCTCGCCCACATCGGCGACTCCCGGGTCTATCGCTTCCGCGACGGCGTGCTCAGCCAGATCACTGCCGACCATACGTTCGTGCAGCGCCTCGTCGATTCGGGCCGAATCACGGCGGAGGAGGCGAAGACGCACCCGCGGCGCTCCGTGCTCATGCGTGTGCTCGGCGACGTCGATTCAGTACCGGATGTCGACCTGCAGGTCATGGACACCCGCCCCGGCGACCGCTGGCTGATCTGCTCCGACGGTCTCTCCGGCGTCGTCGAGAACGAGCAGATCGGCGAGGTTCTTCAGGGCGAGACGACCCCCGAGGAGGTCGTAGCCTCTCTCGTTCGCCAGAGCCTGGACAACGGCGCCCCCGACAATGTCACGATCGTGGTCGTCGACGTCAGCCAGTCGTTCGACGAGGTCGAGGCAAAGCCGGTCTTGGTCGGCTCGGCGGCCAAGCCCATCGCCTATATCGGCACCCTGGGCCGCCGCACCTCTCGGATGCCCGCGCTGCGACTGCATTCCCGCGCGGCCAACACCAACCCAAGCCACTACGAGGCCGAGAGCGAGGACTACCTCGACGAACTGATCGACGAGAACCGTCGACGCAGCCGCCGCCGCAAACTCACCTGGCTGGTAGGGGTGCTCATCGTGGTTATCGCCCTGGCCGCAGCCGTCTACGGCGGGTACCGCTGGACCCAGTCTCGCTACTTCGTCGGGCAGTCCTCTGGACAGGTCACCATCTACCAGGGTGTGCAGCAGAGTATCGGTCCGATATCGCTCTCCTCTATTTACCAAGTGACAGACATTCGCGTGAGCAATCTGCCAATTTTCACCCAGCATCAGGTCGCAGACACCATCTCTGCGGATTCTGTACTCGCCGCCCATGAGATCGTTGCGCGCCTCGGCGCCGCCGCTATCCCAACGGTCCCACCGGCCGCCACACCGACCGCCACACCGACTCCGGTGCCCGGTGGCTGAGCGGGGACGGTCCGGGCCGGTGGGCCAGGCAGCTCCCTGGACCGGGGATAAAGCCGCAGGCACGCCACCCCGCGGCATCCGGCGAATTCGTGTTCCGCAGAAGCTGCGCAACCTCGAGCTGTTCCTCGTTCTGTTCGCCTGTGGAATCAGCGCCGCCGCGGTCGCCCTGGTGCAACTCGGTGCACTGGGCAACATCGACATCGCCACCATGTTGACCCTCGGAATGGGTCTCAGCCTGCTCGTGCTGGGCATGCACGTTGCCCTGCGCTTCGTTGCCCCCAACGCCGACCCGTTCATCCTGCCTATCGCCACTATCGTGAACGGCATCGGCATCGCGATGATCTATCGCATCGATGTCAGCCGCGGTGTCACCGGGTGGGACTCCACCGCCGTTCGACAGGTTGTCTGGAGCGGCCTTGCGATCGCGCTGGCCCTGGGCGTCATCCTGATCGTAAGAAACTACCGCGTGCTGCAGCGGTACACCTATGTCGCAATGCTGCTGGCGGGCATCCTCTTGCTGCTGCCGATGCTGCCCGGAATCGGTCGCGAGGTCTACGGCGCCCGCGTCTGGATCGGCATCGGCCCCTTTTCCTTCCAGCCCGGTGAAATCGCCAAGATCTTCCTGGCCGTCTTCTTCGCCGGCTACCTGGTGCAGCGACGCGACAGCCTCTCCATGGTGGGGCGAAAGATCCTCGGCATCCGCTTCCCGCGGGCTCGCGACCTCGGGCCCATCCTCGTCTTGTGGGTGCTGTCGATGTCGGTCATCGTCTTCCAGCGCGACCTCGGCACGGCGCTGCTCTACTTCGGCCTCTTCGTCGTGATGCTCTACGTGGCCACCGGGCGCACCAGCTGGATAGTCGTCGGCGGCGGACTGTTCGCCGCGGGTGCCGTAGTCGCCAGCCAGGTGTTGCCCTACGTCAATGACCGTTTCACGGCCTGGCTCAATCCATTCGACCAGGCGCGCTACGAGGAGATCGGCGGCAGCTACCAGTTGGTGCAGGGCCTCTTCGGCCTTGGCAGCGGCGGTCTGATCGGCACCGGCCTCGGCCAGGGCCGCCCAGATATCACCCCGCTCGCCCAGAGCGACTACATCTTCGCCAGCCTGGGCGAGGAGCTCGGTCTCGCCGGCATGTTCGCGGTGCTGGCGCTCTACCTGATTTTTATCGCGCGCGGCCTCCGCATCAGCTTTGCCGGGCACGACGACTTCGGCAGGCTTCTGGGCGTCGGCCTGTCATTCGTGTTCGCCCTGCAGTGCTTCATCGTTATCGGCGGCGTTACCCGCGTGATCCCGCTGACCGGCCTCACGACGCCCTTCATGGCGGCCGGCGGAAGCTCCTTGGTGGCCAACTGGATCATCGCCGCCCTGTTGATCAGACTCAGCGATACGGTTCGCAATCAGCCAAGGCTGGTGATCTAGGGCAATGAGCAAAGAACTTAAGAGGGTCACCCTCGTCGTGCTGCTGATGTTCTCGGCCCTGTTCGTATCGACCTCGATCATCCAGTATTTCCAGGCCAGCTCGCTCGCCGCCGATGGTCGAAACTCGCGCTCTCTCTACGCCAGCTATGACCAGCAGCGGGGCCCTATCCTCGTCAAAGGCCAGCCGGTCGCCGAGAGTGTGCCCTCCACCGACGAGTACAAATTCCAGCGCGTCTACTCCAACGGCCCCCTCTACAGCCAGATCACCGGCTACTTCACCCAGGGTCAGGGCTCGACCGGAATAGAGCAGTCGCTCGGCAATGAACTGGCGGGAACGAGTGACTCGCAGTTCCTCACACGCCTTAACAGCATCTTCACGGGAAAGAGTCCGCAGGGCGCCTCGGTCGAGACCACAATCGACCCGGCGATCCAGCAGGTTGCATGGGATGCCCTCGGCGATCTACAGGGGGCCGTCGTCGCCATTGAACCCGCGACCGGTCGCATCCTCGCCATGGTCTCCAAGCCAACCTATGACCCGAACCTGCTCGCCGTGCACGACGGCCAGCTGATGCTCGACACCTACAATCAACTGCTGGCCGACCCCAGCAACCCGCTGATCAACCGCAGCATCGCGGGGAACATGAACCCACCCGGCTCGACCTTCAAGATCGTCACGTCCTCCGCAGCGCTCCAGAACGCCGGCATCGCAGCGACCGACACAATGCCCAACCTGTCCCGCTTCCCTCTGGCCGGCAGCAACGACACCGTCTCCAACGCCGGTGGGGGCACCTGCGGCGGCGGCGACACCGTCTCGTTGCAGACCGCATTCGTGCTCTCCTGCAACATCCCCATGGCCGAGTTCGGCGTGCAGATGGGTGAGAAGAACCTGACCGATATGGCCAAGGCGTTCGGCTTCGGCCGCGAGCTGAACATCCCGATGGCTGTCAGCCCCAGCACGATGGACTCGGGCATGAACAACGCCCGACTGGCGCTCTCATCCTTTGGCCAGTGGGAAGACCGCGTCACTCCACTCCAGGTGGCGATGTTCTCGGCGGCTGTGGCCAACGGCGGCCAGTTGATGACGCCGACGCTGATCGATTCGATCACCGCACCCGACCTGACGACACTGCGCAGCTTCAACGCCACCGAGTTCGCGCGCCCCCTGACGGCGGCGACCTCCCAAACGCTGTCCATGTTCATGACCGAAGCTGTTGCCTCGGGAGCGGCAACGAACGCCGCCATTTCTGGCGTGAGCGTCGCCGGTAAAACCGGCACGGCAGAGAACGGTACCGGAGACCCTTACACTCTCTGGTTTACTGGATTTGCCCCCACCATAAACCCGGAGGTCGCTGTTGCGGTGCTCGTGGAGAATGGTGGCGGGCGAGGTCAATCGGGGACGGGCAACTCGGTTGCCGCCCCAATCGCAAAAAAAGTCATAGAGGCGGTGCTTGGAAAATGAGACCCACAGCAGGGGTCACCTTCGGGGGACGATACGAGCTTTCCACACGGATAGCGATTGGCGGCATGGGTGAGGTTTGGAAGGCCACAGACCTCGTCATCGGTCGCACCGTCGCCATCAAGATCCTGAAGGACGAGTACCTGGGCGACCCTGGGTTCCTTGAGCGCTTCCGCGCCGAGGCCCGGCACGCAGCCCTGGTGAACCACGAGGGAATAGCCAACGTCTTCGACTACGGCGAAGAGGAGGGCAGCGCATATCTAGTGATGGAGCTCGTCCCGGGGGAAGCTCTCTCGACGATCCTTGAGCGCGAGAATGCCCTGTCGACGGATCGCGTACTCGACATCGTTGCTCAGACCGCCGCCGCACTGCAGGCAGCCCACACTGCCGGCCTCGTGCACCGCGACATCAAGCCCGGCAACCTGCTGATCACGCCGGATGACCGCGTGAAGATCACCGACTTCGGCATCGCCCGCATCGCCGATCAGGTACCCCTGACCGCGACCGGCCAGGTCATGGGAACGGTGCAGTACCTCTCACCCGAGCAGGCCTCGGGCCGTTCGGCAAGCCCGACGACCGACATCTACTCCCTCGGCATCGTCGCGTACGAGTGCCTCGCCGGCAAGCGTCCATTCACGGGCGAGTCCCAGGTCGCTATCGCCATGGCGCAGATCAATGAGATGCCGCCCGACCTGCCGATCACGATCGCTGAGCCCGTGCGCAACCTCGTCATGAGCTGCATCGCCAAGAAGCCGGAAGACCGCCCGTCCTCCACCGCTAATCTGGCCCGCGCGGCCACGGCCCTCCGCAACGGTGACATCGCCGGTGCCGCCGCAGCTGTTCCCGCCGTTCTCGGCGGCCGTCCATCGCCGGATGCCGCCACCGTCATGATGCCCACCGCGGCGGGCTATGGGGCGGCGACCCAGGCCACCTCAATCATCGGTGCAACGCCGACGCCCACCGCCGCAGGGGCCGGCGGAGGCGAGCCCACAGACGACTCAGACAGGTCCAACAAGAACCGCAGTCCCTGGACCTGGCCCCTGATCGTTCTCATTGCCATCCTCGTCCTTGTACTCGGCGGCACGATCTTCGCCCTGGTGAACCAGAACAACAGCGGAACCGCTCCTGTCGGCACTTCTTCAGCGCCGGCGTCACCACCGAGGACATCGTCGACACCCACGAGCCCGAGCACACCGACACCCTCGGCAACACCGACGCGGGTCGTCATCCCCCAGGCCGACCTGGTCGGCAAGACCTCGGCCGCCGCCGGCGCGATTCTAACCGCGCTCACCTTCGACCTCAGCGTGAAGACGGAGACCGGGAGCGCGGCCCCCACTGCTGCCCAGGTTGGCCTTGTCTACACCGTGAACCCGGTTGGAAGCGTCCTACGCGGCACAGAAATCGTACTGACGGTTTACGGGCCGCAGCCGGCCGTCACCCAACCATCGAACGCACCGAAGGAGACGCCTGCATCAACTGTGCCCAACACAGTGAAGCCAGGTGTTCTCTTCACCGTGTCTTGGGACCCCTACAGTTGCCCCTCCGGCACAACGCTTCAGACCTATACGGTCGCCGCAACTGGCGCAACGGTGGATGCCCAGCCTGGAGTCACCACGACCGCCTCGCTCACGCCGAGCGCAACCGCGGCCGTCGGAAGCAAGGTGACAGTTAGCTACACGGTTACCTGCTCGACCATCGAGTCTGTCCCCTCGCCGCCGCTGACGCTGACGGTAGTAGCTGGCCCGTAGCCATCCCTTTATCGGGTGCCCCGTCGTAATAACAACAGCCGGGCATCCATGCCTTACTCAGAAGCGGTCGCCTAATATAAGATTTCGCGCAACCGAGACCCTGGAGTAATACTGTGACCGACGACAATCGCCTGCTCGCTGGGCGATACCGCATCGGCGAGGTTATCGGTCGCGGCGGAATGGCCAATGTCTACTCCGGGCTCGACGAGCGACTCGGGCGCACCGTAGCCATCAAGCTGCTGCGTTCCTCCCTGGCAAGCGATCCCGTCTTTCGAACCCGGTTCAAGCAGGAGGCACAGGCCGCGAGCCGAATGGCGCATCCTACGATCGTGCGCGTGTATGACGCGGGCGAGGAGATGGTGCGCGAGCCCGGCGGCTTCGAGGGCGTGGTGCCCTTCATCGTGATGGAGTACGTCGAGGGCAGGCTCCTGAAAGACATCGTCAAGGAGGGTCCCCTCGACTCTGCCGAGGCCATTCGCATCACCGAGGGGATTCTGACGGCCTTGGAGTACTCACACCGCGCAGGCGTGGTGCACCGCGACATAAAGCCAGGCAATATCATGCTGACCAACGCCGGCCAGGTCAAGGTCATGGACTTCGGCATCGCCCGGGCCATCTCCGACTCCGCGGCCACCGTCGCCCAGACGACGGCGATTCTTGGTACCGCCCAGTACTTCTCCCCGGAGCAGGCCCGCGGTGAGTCCGTGGATGCCAGAACCGACCTGTACTCCACGGGCGTCGTGCTGTTCGAGCTGTTGACGGGCCAGCCCCCCTTTCGCGGCGACACCCCCGTTGCCGTCGCCTACCAGCACGTCAGCGAAACACCTCCGGTGCCATCCACAATCCACCCGGCCGTGTCCCCTGCAATCGACCGCGTGGTTCTGCATGCCCTCACAAAGGATCGCTTCCAGCGCTTCCAGAGTGCCGCCGAGTTTCGGGCCGACCTCTTGGTTGCCGGCGCAGGAAAGATCCCATCCCGTCGGCCTCCGGTGGAAGATTTCCAGTCGTCTTTGTTCGGTGCCCCGCCATCACTGACCGCGGCCTCGGACTCGGCGTTGGCTCACATCGCCGGCGGTGAGGACTCTCTGGTTCGAACCCAGTCCCGGCCCCCGGTTGTGTGGATCTGGGCAGGTATCGCCAGCGTCGCCGTCATCATCCTCGCCATCGTTTTCTGGATCTTCACCCTACAGCCGGTCACGATCATTCCCGACCTGTCTGTGACCGTGCCGAGTGTCAGTGGCCAGAGCTTCGTTTCGGCGGACTCGACACTGCAACAACTGGGTCTGGTCACCCAACGCCAGGACACCTATGACGCCACTATCCCCAAGGGTGACGTCATCTCAACCGATCCCCAGGCTGGTGCCGTCGTGCAGAAGGGGTTCCTGACAAGGGTGTCCGTGTCGCTCGGCAAGCAGCTTGCGACCGTACCCTCGACGACCGGCCAAAGCACATCGGCGGCGACTACCGCACTCACCTCAGTCGGACTTACGGTCGGCACTACGACCAAAGAGAACTCGGCGACCATCGCCAACAATTCAGTCATTCGCACGACTCCTGAGGCAGGCTCCGGCGGTCTGGTGGGAGACGCTGTTAACCTCATCGTGTCGACCGGACTCGTCTCAGTACCCGATGTCACAGGGCAGTCCCTCGACGGCGCCAGCAGCATCCTCTCGGGCTTGGCCCTCTCGGTGCGCGTCGTGCCTGACCTCGGATGTCGGGCGACGGGAGCGACGAATGTCGTTGCAAGTCAGTCCGTGGCCGCGGGTGATGCTCCCCAGCGCAGCTCGATTGAGATTCGGTACTGCAACGGCCGCTAGTAGGCCTTCTCAGTCACGACATTCCCGTCAGGCGAATCACACCAGCGGATTCAGATCTTGTGCCTTTAGTTGTGCGTCGGTCAGTCCTGCGGCGGCAAGCCAGTTTCCTATCATCCGATAGCCGCCCTCCGTGAGAACCGACTCCGGATGAAACTGCACCCCGAAGACCGGGGCACTCACGTGGCGCAGTCCCATGATCACGCCACCGCTCGTACGGGACGTAACAACCAATTCCGTCGGTACCGTTCCGTCAACGACGGCGAGGGAGTGATACCTCGTGGCGGTGAAGGGGCTCGGCACATTGTCGTAGAAGCTGCTGCCGTCATGCTCGATCAGGGACGTCTTGCCGTGCATCAGCTCCTCGGCGTTTGTCACGGTGGCGCCCAGGGCCTCAGCGATAGCCTGGTGACCCAGGCACACTCCCAACAGTGGCAGTGAAGATTCCACCGCTGCGCGAACGACCGCTATGGAGACTCCTGCGTCAGCGGGCTTGCCGGGTCCGGGGGAGATAAGAACTGCGTCGTATTCAGCAAGCGTTGCGGGGATATCCGCCTCACTGAACGAGTCGTTTCGAACCACGGTCGTCTCGGCACCGAGCTGAAGGAGGTAGCCGTTCAGGGTGTATACGAAGCTGTCGTAATTATCGATCACCAGCACACGGGTCATTGGGTAACAGTAACGTCGGCGGGGATCATCGTCGAATCGATGTAGGGAAAGACCCAGGCTGCCAGTGCAACAAGCACGCCGGCGACGAGAACGACCGCGAGCACGATGCGAAGCCACAGCGGGCCGGGGAGGACTCTGAAAATTGCGGCGTACATAAGCTAGTTTCCCGTTCCAACATAGGCGGCGATCTCGGTGGGGGCACCCGCGGAGCGCGGCTGCCATGACTCGAACGCCCCGTAGCCGATGATGCGCTCTGAGGCGATGTACAGCGGGTTGCAGCTCGTCAGTGTGATCAGGCGGTCGGTCGCGGTGGCACCCGTGACCTGAGGAATCGGGTCGATGACTCCGACGCCGAATGGCGTCACGTATTCGAGGCCCCGGAACCGGTACGTGTACCAGCCGTCTCTGGTCTCTACGTAGATGGCGTCACCGAGGTGGAGTTCATTGATATTGATGAATGCACTTCCCCAACCGTCGCGATGAGCGGCGATAGCGAAGTTGCCTACCTCACCGGGCATCTGTGAGTCGGGGTAATGGCCAGCACCGCCCTTGTTCAGCACTGAGCCGGGGTCGATTCCTTGGCTGATCGTGCGTTTGTAGCCCTCGCCGAACCGCGGAACATAGAGGATGGCGAAATCGGCCCCGGCGGCCGGTGCCGTCAGCACGGGCGGCAATCCGAAGTCAGGAACGCTCGAGCCCGGAACGGTTGTCGTGGGGGTCGGAACGACCGGGGCGCCCGTGGGCGCGAGGTTCTGCCATTGGTCTGACAGGGATGTCGCCGCACCGGATTGCTGATTTCCCAGAACAATGCTGTTCCACCAGAGCTGCCAGCCTAGAAAGAGGAGCACCAGAACGCCGACAGTGATGAGCAATTCTCCGAAGACCCCAATAATCCTCGTGCCCGCGCCGCGCCTGACTTGCTTGTTACTACCATCCCGACGACTCTTGCGTGTTGCGTCTTTGGCTTCGGTGTCCCCGGCTGCTGGCTGGTCGTCAGTCATTGCCTCATTCTAGGAGACTGCCGGACGTGACTTGCGAGAAGATGGCACTTGTCGTGCAACTGTCAGGTCAGAGATCTAGTTTTCCCGGCTAGAATTATCACATGGCCAGAGACAACACACGACCAGCCCGCCAGGACATTGCGAAGTCCGGGACCAGCGGTGCCGCGCGAAGTGGCGAAGAGGACAACACGCCGAATGCCGTCTGGTTCAAGCCGGTCATGTTCGGCTTCATGCTCGTGGGACTCATCTGGATCATCGTCTTCTACGTGAGCCAGGGTAAGTTCCCCCTCCCGACCGCGGGCAGCTGGAACATCCTGATTGGATTTGGCATTGCGTTCGTCGGATTCCTCATGACCACGCGCTGGCGCTAGAGAAAACAGCCCTCGCGCCGGCAATTACACGGCTGTAATTATCCCCATGTGGAAAGTCCTGTGGATAACTTCAACCACAGCGTTAGAACATCGCTCGCACTGCCGTAAGGGCTATCAGTCCCGCTCCGACGGCTGCCAGCAGGGCTATCTGCAGGCTCTTCTGCCCGGCGTTTCGCGTGCCCATGAAGACGAGCCCGACCAGCGCACCCACGACGAGACCGCCTACGTGAGCCTGCCAGGCCACATTGGTTCCTGGAATGAACCCGATCACGAGGTTGATGCCGACGAGCACCAACAGCTGTGTGGTGTTGCCGCCCAGGCGCCGCTGGATGACGAAGAACGCACCCATCAGCCCGAAGATTGCGCCCGACGCCCCGACGACGCCTTGGAACGGTGAGGCCAGATAGTCGACGGCCACCGAGCCGGCAAGGCCGGCCAGCACGTACAGCGCCAGGAAGCGTCCCCGGCCGAGCATCTGCTCCAGCATCCGGCCAAAGACGAACAAGACGTACATATTGAACGCCAGGTGCAGGATGCCGCCGTGCATCACAACTGTGGACAGCATTCGCCAAGGCTCAAGCGGCGCGCCGGTCAGTGGCTGCGTGTAAACGCCCGCGTACTGCAATGCCCCGGTGACTTGGCTGCCAATTCCGGGAAGGCTTTGCAACACGAAGAAGAACGCCGTGACCGCGATTAGCGAGTACGTCACCACCGGGACGGAGCTCGTGCTGCGCAACGCCGTCACAATCCTGGGCTTGGGCCGAACCGCGCGGTTCTGTCGGGCACACTCCACGCAGTGCACGCCGACCGCCGCCTGCACCTGACATTCAGGGCAGATAGTCCGGCCACACCGCTGACAGAGCACAAAACTGGCCCTGTCGGGGTGCCGGTAGCAAAAGTTGTCCGTTGACACCGGAACCCCAGACATTCGAACCTGCCCTGCTTGAATCGTGCCGGTCTAGATCTGGTCTAGACGGCTTCTACGGTGACGCTCTCGATGACGATGGGCTCCAAGGGCTTGTCCTGGCCATCGGTGGCGACCTTCTCGATCTTGTCGAGGATGCGCTTTGACGCGTCGTCGGCGACCGCGCCGAAGATCGTGTGCTTTGCCTGGAGCCACGTCGTCGGCGCCGTCGTGAGGAAGAACTGCGAGCCGTTAGTTCCACGGCCTCCGCGGCTACCCGAGTTGGCCATGGCCAGCACGTAGGGCTGCGTGAAGTTCAGCTCGGGGCTGATCTCATCATCGAAGTTGTAGCCCGGTCCGCCGGTGCCGCGGCCCAGTGGGTCGCCGCCTTGGATCATGAAGCCGGGGATGATGCGGTGGAAGATCGTTCCGTCGTACAGCTTTGCATTGGAGGGCTTTCCCGTAGTCGGGTCGGTCCATTCGATCTCACCGGTGGCGAGGCCAACAAAGTTCTTGACCGTTTTGGGGGCGTGATTGCCAAACAGATGGACCGTGATAGTCCCGTGGTTGGTCAGAAGCGTGGCGACGTGGGTGTGTAAAGACATGGCATAAGTGTTTCATATCTCTCTGAACATGCAGACGAGACACAGACTATCTCCTGCTTATAGTCAGTCGCCGGGCTTCACTCGCTAGGCTTCGCGTGGCAGGATTGTTAATCACTAGCGCTCTTTCCGCTGATGGAGGTTGTCATGAGTCTTACGAAGACGCGTCGGAAGGCGCTGAAGAAGTTGCAGGGCAGGGCCAACGAACTGTGGCTGGAGCAGCAGGACGTTCTCGAGCGTTCGGGTGAATTCTGGCGCGAGGCCGCCCACCAAGCCGCCGCTCTCAACCAGGAAGAGGTCATTCCCCGGGTTCGTGTCGCTGCGGACAATCTTGGCGCAAGCATCGGCCGAAACGTCGAAGGTGCCCGAATCGCAGCCCGTGAGGTGCGCAGCCGGTTCTCGGGTGACGTGCTTCCCGCCGTCGGGTCGGCTCTCGGCTCGGCAGCCGCTGTGCTGCAGGTTGCCAACAACCCCCAGCTGCAGTCACTCATTGCCCGCACCCAGCCCCAGCCGGTCAAGAAATCTACGCCCGCTGGAACGTACCTAGCCATCGGGCTCGGGTTCGCCGCTGCCATCGGCGTGGGCTATGCGCTGTGGCAGACACTTCGTGCAGACGACGAGCTATGGATCGCCGATGATGAGTCTGAGCGCGGCGAAGACTGACGCCCACTCCGGGAGATAAGGCAGGGGAGCATCGCCCAATTGGGTGGTGCTCCCTTTCATTTGGTCAGAACGCGGCGCTGCCACTCTCCTGAGACCACGTCCCTCCAACCTGACGCAAGCAGCCGCACTATCGGTAGATGATCCAACCCTGTCTCCCGCAGTGGGCAAAGAAAAAAACCCCGGCGTAAAGCCGAGGCATTTCTTCTTGCGTTCAAAACTGTGGAGCCTAGGAGAATCGAACTCCTAACCCCCTGCTTGCAAAGCAGGTGCTCTGCCAATTGAGCTAAGGCCCCGATTTAACGGGTGGTCTCTATGTTACGAAACCCGGTTTCTTTACGAAACCTGTGGGGGCACAAGGACTTGAACCTTGGACCTCTTCGTTATCAGCGAAGCGCTCTAACCGCCTGAGCTATGCCCCCGTGGGCCTCTAGTACGTTACCGTACCAAGGCCTCAAAACGTAAATTGAGAGGCCCTCTTGGCCAAGAAAAATAGCTACTTGTTGGTGAATCCGAGCATCACGCCACCGGTGACCCGGGTGGCAAGGTTGAAAAGCACCGCACCAATGGCGCTGAGTGCCGTGATGACGATGACGTTTAGGATGCTCACCACAATGGCAAAACCCATTACCTGGCCAAGGGACGCGAAGTCGAACAGGTTGAAGTTGTCCTTGCCGGCGATCTCCTGAAGCAGGGTGTTGATCGAGTTGAAGACACCTGTCTGATTTAGCAGCGACCAGATCAAGAACGACGCCACAATGTTGACGATGCCCAGAATCACGGCATACAGGAACGCGAGCTTCAGCACCGACCAGAAGTCGACGTAGACCAACCTGAGTCGCACCTGCTTGACAGCAGCGGTTCTCGTGGATTTTTTTGCAAGCCTGTCGGCGACACTACTCATTCGTCGATTCTTCCTTTCCGGAATCCAAGGATTCTGGTGTCGCGGCCTCTTCCGATTCACCCAGTGAGTCTGATTCGAGGTTGCGCTCGGAGTTCTTGGCGAGCGCAATAATACGGTCATCATCGGCGAACCGGGCGAATACGACGCCCATGGTGTCTCTCCCCTTGGCAGGGACCTCGGCCACGGCCGAGCGTACCACCTTGCCGCTGGCAAGGACCACTAGGACCTCTTCATCCTCCTGAACGATGAGAGAGCCGGCAAGGTCACCACGCGCCTCCTGCAGCTTGGCAACCTTGATGCCCAGGCCACCTCGACCCTGAACCCGGTATTGCTCGATGGCGGTGCGCTTGGCGAAGCCCCCCTCGGTCACGACAAAGACAAAGCCTTCGTCGGAAACGACCGCTGCACTCAGCAGGTAGTCGTCGTTTCTGAACTTCATTCCGATCACACCGGCCGTGGAGCGGCCCATGTGACGCAGCGATTCGTTGTCGGCGGTGAAGCGGATCGACATGCCTTTTTTGGAAACAAGGAGCAGATCCGAGTCATCCTCGGCCAACATTGCGGAGACGAGTTCGTCACCCTCCCGCAGGTTGATGGCGATGATGCCACCGGTACGATTTGTGTCGTACTCAACCAGGGCGGTCTTCTTCAGCAGTCCGCCGCGGGTTGCGAGCACGAGGTATTTGGCAGCCTCATAGTCGCGCATATCCAGCACTTGGGCGATTTGTTCATCGGCCGCAAGCGCCAGAAGGTTCGCGACGTGCTGTCCCTTGGCGTCACGTCCGGCTTCCTGCAGCTCGTACGCCTTGACGCGATAGACCCGGCCGAGGTTGGTGAAGAACAGCAGCCAGTGATGCGTGGTGGTGACGAAGAAGTGCTCGACCACGTCGTCGGCCCGGAGGGTGGCGCCCTTGACTCCCTTTCCGCCCCGGTGCTGGCTGCGGTAGTTGTCGCTGCGGGTGCGCTTGATGTAGCCACCGCGGGTGACGGTGACCACCATCTCCTCCTCGGGGATGAGGTCTTCCATGTTCATGTCACCGCCGTAGCCGAGCATGATCTCGGTGCGCCGGTCATCGCCGAACTTGTCGACGACCTCGGTGAGTTCCTCGACGATTATTTCGCGCTGGCGAACCTCTGATCCCAGGATGAAGTTGTATTCGTCGATCTTGAGTTGAAGCGCGTCGGCCTCGTCGGTTATCTTCTGGCGCTCGAGGGCGGCAAGGCGGCGAAGCTGCATTTCGAGGATGGCGCGGGACTGCACCTCATCGATGGCAAGTAGTTCCATCAGGCCATCGCGAGCGTTCTCGACTGTTGCCGAGCGACGAATCAGTGCGATGACCTCGTCGAGCGCGTCAAGCGCCTTCAGGTAGCCGCGCAGGATGTGCATCCGCTCTTCGGCCTCACGCAGGCGGAATCGGGTGCGACGCACAATGACGTCGATCTGGTGCGTTACCCACTCAGAGATGAAGCCATCGATAGAGAGGGTGCGCGGAATACCGTCGACGATGGCGAGCATATTGGCGCCAAAGTTCTCCTGCAGCGATGTGTGCTTGTAGAGGTTGTTCAGCACAACCTTCGCGACCGCGTCGCGCTTGAGCACGATAACGAGGCGCTGCCCGGTGCGGCCCGAGGTCTCATCGCGAATGTCGGCGATGCCCGCGAGCTTGCCGTCTTTCACGAGGTCGGCGATCTTGATGGCCAGGTTGTCGGGGTTGACCTGGTACGGCAGCTCAGTAACAACGAGACAAGTGCGGCCCTGAAGCTCCTCGACGGACACGACAGCGCGCATCGTAATCGAGCCGCGTCCCGTACGGTATGCATCGTCAATGCCCTTGGTACCGAGAATCTGCGCACCGGTCGGGAAGTCTGGTCCCTTGATGCGTTGCATCAGGGCGATCTGGAGCTCTTCGCGGGTTGCGTCGGGATTCTGCAATGCCCACACGGCTCCCGAGGCAACCTCGCGCAGGTTGTGCGGCGGAATGTTCGTGGCCATACCGACGGCGATACCCACGGAGCCATTCACGAGCAGGTTAGGGAACCGGCTGGGCAGCACGACGGGCTCCAGTGTGCGGCCGTCGTAGTTGTCCTGGAAGTCGACGGTCTCTTCCTGGATATCGCGCACCATCTCAAGCGCGAGCGGGGCCATCTTCGTCTCGGTATACCGTGGTGCGGCCGCGCCGTCGTTGCCGGCCGATCCAAAGTTTCCCTGGCCGAGGGCGAGCGGATAGCGCAGGCTCCAGGGCTGAATGAGTCGCACGAGCGCGTCATAGATAGACGTATCGCCATGCGGGTGGAACTGGCCCATCACCTCACCGACCACTCGCGCGCTCTTGGAGAAGGCGCGATCGGGGCGGTAGCCCCCGTCGAACATTGCGTAGATCACACGGCGGTGCACGGGCTTGAGGCCGTCGCGCACGTCAGGCAGGGCCCGTCCCACGATGACGCTCATCGCGTAGTCGAGGTAGGAGCGCTGCATCTCGAGCTGGAGGTCTACCTGCTCGATGCGGTCCCGAGGGGCCTCATCTGCAATTGGCGGGACGGGCGTCGTTTCGTCGGTCATGTCGATGGGTCCTTAGATGTCCAGAAAGCGAACGTCTTTAGCGTTCTTCTGGATGAAGTTGCGTCGAGATTCCACGTCTTCGCCCATGAGCGTCGAAAAGGTCTCATCGGCAGCGGGGGCGTCGTCGAGGGTGATTTGGCGGAGTGTACGGGTATCGGGGTCCATAGTTGTATCCCATAGCTCGCGATAGTCCATCTCGCCGAGCCCCTTGTAGCGCTGGATACCGTTTTCTTTGGGGATGCGCTTTCCGGCCGCGGCCCCGTTCAGCAGTAGCGCGTCGCGCTCGGCGTCTGAGTAGACGTATTCGTGGGCCGAGTTCGTCCACTTGAGGCGGTACAGAGGCGGCATGGCGAGGTAGACATAGCCGAGTTCGATCAGGGGCCTCATGTAGCGAAAGACCAGGGTTAGCAGAAGCGTGGTGATGTGCTGGCCATCTACATCGGCATCGGCCATCAGGACGATCTTGTGATATCTGACCTTGTCGGGGTTGAAGTCCTCCCCGATGCCCGCGCCGAACGCGGTGATCATCGCCTGTACCTCGTTGTTGCCGAGAGCGCGGTCGAGACGCGCCTTCTCGACGTTCAGGATCTTGCCCCGAAGGGGCAGAATGGCCTGGGTCTCGGGGTTTCGACCCTGAATGGCGGAACCGCCGGCCGAGTCGCCCTCAACGATGAATATCTCACTGCGAGCAGGGTCGCGGCTTGAGCAGTCTTTCAGCTTGCCCGGCATGCCGCCGCCCTCGAGAAGGCCCTTGCGACGGGTTTGTTCGCGGGCCTTACGGGCAGCCATCCGGGCGGCTGATGCCTGAATTGACTTGAGAATAATGTTACGGGCCTGGGTGGGGTTGCGGTCGAACCAGTCGGCGAGGCCCACGTTCACAACACGCTGTACGAAGGCTTTGGCCTCGGTGTTGCCGAGTTTCGTCTTCGTCTGGCCCTCGAACTGCGGCTCGGTGAGCTTGACGGAAATGACCGCAGTCAGGCCCTCGCGCACGTCGTCTCCGGAGAGGTTGTCGTCTTTCTCCTTGAGGATCTTCTTCTCGCGAGCGTATTTGTTGACCAGTGTGGTTAGCGCGGCGCGGAAGCCCTCTTCGTGGGTGCCACCCTCGTGGGTGTTGATCGTGTTGGCGTAGGTGTGAACGCTCTCGGTGTAGCCCATGGTCCACTGCATTGCGAACTCAAGCGCCATCTGCCGGTTTGAGTCCTCCTGCTCAAAGAAGATGATCTCGTCGTGGATGACGTCAGCCTTCTTCGCTGTATTCAGGTACTCCACGTAGTCGCGCAGCCCATGCTCGTAGCAGTAGGTGACGACGATGTCGTCGTCCTGACCGTCGATTCCGGTGCCGCGAGCATCCCTCAGCGTGATGCTGAGTCCCTTGTTCAGGAACGCCATCTGCTGGAACCGGGCGCGAAGGGTCTCATAGTCGAAGATGACACCTTCGAAGATCTCGGCATTCGGCCAGAAAGTGATCGTCGTTCCGGTCTCACTCGATTCCTCGTCCTTGGAGAGCGGGGCGACGGGGACTCCGGAGTGGTAGGTCTGCCGGTAGACATTGCCCTGGCGGCGAACCTCGACGTCGAGTTCGCTGGAGAGAGCATTTACCACGGAACTGCCCACGCCATGAAGTCCACCGGAGACGGCGTAGCCGCCGCCACCGAACTTTCCACCGGCGTGCAGGATGGTCAGAACGACCTCGACGGTCGACTTCTTTTCGACGGGGTGGATGTCGACGGGGATTCCACGACCGTTGTCGATGACCTTGAGCCCGCCATTTGCCAGCAGGTCGATCGTGATTGTGTCGCAGTATCCGGCAAGGGATTCATCGACCGCGTTGTCGACGATCTCATAGACAAGGTGGTGAAGCCCACGAGGGCCGGTGGAACCGATGTACATGCCGGGACGTTTGCGCACTGCCTCGAGGCCCTCAAGAACCTGGATTTGGTTTGCACCGTATTCGTTGTCGGGTTGGACCTTATCCGATTCAGACATATGGAAATGGACTCCTCAGTGTCTCTCCCAACGGCCGGGAGCATGACCCTTCAGTTTACCAAGGGAACCCGTGGAAAGTCTGGTTATGTGACGATCTGAGGACATTATTTACTCCGGTTGACCTCAGATGACGTTTTAACCGTAGGTGTCGCGTGGACCACGCCCTGGAATTGATCTGGAGCCGCGTTTCCATGAGGGCGCGTGGGGTGCCTGAAAGCGGATGCTCTCGATGCCGGCATCCGGAAATGTGGTTGAGATGCGATTCGTGATCATGGTTCGCATAAGTCGCAACTGCGTCGCCCACGCCGTCGAGTCGCACTGAACTGTGAGAACGGAGTCGGTGACCTCCAAGGGAAAGCTGTGTTCCGCAGTTTCCCGGCCGGCGATCTGTGTCCATGCCAGAAGTAGGTCGGATTTGGCCAGTGAGGTAGACCAGCCGAGCTCGTTGGTCAACGCACTCATCACGTCTCCCAGGCCCTTGGGGTCGCGGCCGTTACCGAATGCTTGGTTATCAGGGTCATGCACGGCCGGCCGGTGTCTCTTGACCGCGCCCCGTTTGGAGTACACGTCGCCGAAGACCGTTTTAAATCGCAGATAGACGGCGCTGGAGAGGGATTCAGTCATGTGGCACGATCGTCCCCGCACTGATTCGGACCGTATTCGCCGCAAGG
Source organism: Agreia sp. (assembly GCA_040398585.1). Taxonomy (GTDB): domain Bacteria; phylum Actinomycetota; class Actinomycetes; order Actinomycetales; family Microbacteriaceae; genus Agreia. The sequence continues at coordinate 90,875 of JBBATW010000007.1, read as the reverse complement.
CTCAGCGGAACATCGCCTTCGACCGCGGCGGTGATCAAGACCTGCTCGTAGTCGGCGACGGCTAGCGCAAGGCGCTCGCGGCGACCGGAGTCGAGTTCGGCGAAAACGTCGTCGAGAATCACAACCGGGTCTCCGCCAGGAGAATCGATGCGCAGCAGCGCCGCTGATGCCAGCTTCAGTGAGAGGGCATACGACCAAGACTCACCATGGCTGGCATAGCCCTTGGCGGGAAGATTATTCAACTCGAAGATGACGTCGTCCCGGTGAGGACCCACCAGGGAAAGCGCCCGATCCAGCTCCTGGCGCCGCACGCGCGTAAGGGCATCTCTGAACATTGCTTCAATCTGCTGGCGATCCTCGGCAGAGACGCGACCGCCGGATGTTGCGGGAATCCCGTCGTCTGATTCAAGCGCTGCCACGTTCGATGCGGTCACACTCAGGCTACTGGAGAGCCTGGGAAAATGATCTGCCCCCGCGATATTCAGATAGCTTGCCGCAACGAGTGGCCTGAGCCGTTCGATCAGAGCTTCGCGCTCCGCGATGATCTCTGAGCCCAATGACATCAGGCGTTCATCCCAGATATCCAGCGTGCTGAGCGCCGTGCCACGAACACCGGATGTCCGTGCTGATTTCAGTAGCGTGTTGCGTTGTTTGAGCACGCGATCATAGTCGGCGAGGACTCCGGCCAACCGAGGCGTGCGGGCGACGAGCAGCTGATCGAGAAAACGACGCCGGCCTGCTGGCTCCCCTCGAATGAGAGCCAGATCCTCCGGTGCGAAGAGCACGCTCGTGAAATACCTCGGCAGTTCACGCGGCTTGATAACGGAGCGGTTGACCTGCGCCCGATTCGGACCGATCCGATTGATTTGAAGCTCGAGCAGGATCTCCCGTTCGTTGTGCGCGAGCCGTGCCCTTACTATGGCGGCCGCCTCGCCAGCCCGGATCAGGGCGTGATCTACGGACACCCGGTGAGACCCGAGTGTACCCAAATAGCCGAGGGCCTCAACGAGGTTCGTTTTTCCCTGCCCGTTGAACCCGACAAAGAGATTCGGCCCCGGCTTGAGACCAACCTCGGCCGTTGCGTAGTTACGAAAATCGACGAGAGAAAGATGTGTGACTAACACGGCTGGTGTCCCTGAGGCCGAGCCTTAGGCTTCGGGCTTTTTCTGGACGTCGTGCCCGCCGAACTGGTTCCTGAGGGCGGCAACGGCCTTCATCGCGGGGGAGTCATTCTGGCGGGACACGAAGCGGGCAAAGATGGACGCGCTGATTGTCGGCACGGGAACGGAGTTGGCCAAGGCCTCCTCGATCGTCCACCGACCTTCGCCAGAGTCGTTGACATAGCCCTCGATGTTCGTGAAATCAGGGTCGGCTTCGAGGGCGTCGACCATGAGTTCCAGCAGCCAGGAGCGCACCACGGTGCCGCGTTGCCAGGCCTTGAATGTACCGGTGACATCTTTGATGATGTCTTTGCGAGCATCGAGGAGCTCATAGCCCTCGGCATACGCCTGCATGAGCGCGTATTCGATGCCGTTGTGCACCATTTTGGCGTAGTGCCCGGCGCCGACGTCGCCGACGTGCACGAAGCCCTCGGCTCGGGGACCTTCCGGGCGAAGGGTGTCGAAGATCGGCATCAGCCGTTCGATGTTGACGGTGGAACCGCCGACCATGAGCCCGTAGCCGTTCTCCACGCCCCAAACACCTCCCGAAACACCGGCGTCGACATAACCGATTCCTTTAGGCTCCAGAAGTTTGGCATGCTCGAAATCATCAGTGAACCTGGAATTTCCACCATCGATCACGAGGTCGCCAGGGTCTAAAACGGTGGAGAGTGCGGTAATGACGGAGGCGGTGATGGCGCCGGCCGGTACCATTACCCACACAACGCGCGGAGCGGGCAGCGCCTGTGCGAGAGCTGCCAGGTCGACAACATCAGATACGGCAGGGTTGCTGTCAAAGCCGGTAACTTTGTGGCCACCAGCGCGCAATCGTGTGCGCATATTGTTGCCCATTTTACCCAGGCCGACGAGGCCGATGTGCATGGCGGTGGTGTTGACGATGGTCATCGAAGCAGCAGGTTGGGCTGGAGTAGGTACTTGTAATCGTCGGAACCAGGTGCCTCTTTCGAGGACTGGCTTGTGATCAGGACAGGGCCAGGCTTGTTCGGGTTGTCTGTCTTCGTGAAAGAGATCCGCACATATTCCGAGTGCACGGCGCTCAAACCATCGAGCAAAAACTGCGGCTTCAGCGAAACTATGGTGTCGACGCCAGTGAGGAGGGCATCGATGGATTCGGAGGCCTGGGCCTGCTCCGAACCGATGGCTTCGAGAGTTACCCCGTCGATCGTGAAGGTGAAGCGCAAGGCTGCCTCTCGATCAAGGACTAGTGAGACCCGCTTGGTCGCCTCGATGAGTTCGGCCGTATTAACGACGGCATAGTTTTCTACGACCTCGGGAAATAGACGCTTGACGGGCGGGAAATTTCCTTTGATTAGAAGGGAGGTCACGGTTTTATTGTTTGCTCGGAAGGCGATCAGCTCGCGGTCATCGGTGCTCGTGATCGAGACGGAAATCGTGCCGGCATTGCTAAAGGTCTTGCCTACCTCCTGGAGAGTTTTGGCCGGAACCAGTGCCGTGGCTGCGACCATTCCGGAGTCACCTGAGTCCCAGTCGATGTTGCGCACCGCGACGCGGTAGCGGTCTGTGGCAACGAGGGACAGTGAGTTTTCCGTGACCTCGAGTTGAACGCCGGTGATCACCGGGGTGACATCGTCGCGAGAGGCAGCAATCGCAACCTGGGAGACTGCGTTGGCGAAGAGGTCTGCTGGAACAAGCCCGGATTCAGGGCCGATCACGGGAAGACTCGGGTACTCCTCCACGGGCATGCTCAGCAGCGTGAATTTAGCCGACCCACTCGAGACGATGATGCGGGAGTCTTCGGTGGCGAAGCGCACGGGAGCGTTTGGCAGCCGATTGGCGATCTCAGACAGCAGCCGCCCAGAGACCAGAACTGTGCCTACCTCCTCCACATCGGCAGCGATATGGGTTTGAGATGAAACCTCGTAGTCGAAGGATGAGAGGGTGAGTCCTTCTTCGGTGGCCTTGATCAGCACACCCGAGAGAATCGGCAGCGTCGTGCGCTGGGGCAGCAGTTTGACGGCGAAGGAGACGGCTTCGCTGAAGACGTCCCGGTTGGCTTGGAACTTCACGTTATAACCCCAGTCGAAGCGGACAGTATGTCGATCAACCTTATCTGCTGAGTTGCCCGTAGGTCACTCGGGGCCACGTGTGAGCTTCAGTCACGGAAAGGTTGTTGGGGTTTAAATATCTTAAGTAGATCTTTAATATTCTTAACCGCTGTGGATATGTGGATAACTTTTGTCATTCGTAATCGGCAGTAGGGAACTACACGAGCGTGAGTTGTAGAGACTCGATGAGGTTATTCGCCCAAATTGCTCGGAAGCGGGTGCACGCAAAAAGGGCCATACACAGTGGCTTGCCTTAATTCAACAGGAATAATGGAGTTATCCACAGGTTTTATCCACAGTGTAGAAACTACAAGTTTTTAGACGGCGAGTAGCCGGAGTTGGAGCCTGTAGCCCACCATGGCGGTACTTCTTTTCTGGCGGGGTGGTATTGCCTGCGCGGTGATGAAGCCCACCGCCAGCACGACCGCATCTGACTATCGCGAATGGTTACCATCGGCACAGGCGCTGTTCTCGAGGAGCGTGCGTATGTCGACGCCGCCCCGAATGATGGTTCGAAAATGATTCGCCAGGCGGTTCTCGATCGAGTCCGCCGCCCCGAACCGGAAGCACTTCAACCTACTAGGCCGGTCCGGGTTGCAATGCGATCAGCGTGAGTAAGCAATGTCCTAATTCAGGCAGGAGCTGAACCCGACCGCGCGCGATAGCCGCGGCCGCTGCCGATCGCCGAGCCTGCAGAATGAGTGCCATGATCCGTCGGCAGCTGGCCGTGTTGAAGCCGCGATACAGGTGCGCCCTCGTTGGGACCAGAGAAGTGGATGCTTCAGGCAGTGCCAACAACCCAGAATGAGGGGTTCCAACAACGTGGACTAACGGTTTCAAGAACGGCTACCCGCCACTTAGCCGATATGCGGGTACCTATGCACCTTTATAACGCTGCTGATGCTTGATGCGATTGCTGATCTCGGTGACCTGGTTATAGATCGAGCGCTTCTCTGTCATGAGCTTGCTGATCTTGTTATTGGCATACATGACCGTGGTGTGATCACGACCACCGAAGAGCTGGCCAATCTTTGGCAGTGAGAGGTTTGTCATTTCTCGGCACAGGTACATGGCGATCTGGCGGGAGGTTGCGATGGCCTGGCTTCGGGACGAGCCATAAAGATCATCGACAGAGAGCTTGAAGTAATCTGCCGTGTGATTGATGATATCGACCGGCGCGATGATGTCGCCGTCGTCAAGGGTAATCAGGTCCTTGAGAACGGTTTGCACCAGTTGGAGGTCTACCGTCGTCCGGTTCAGGCTAGCGAAGGCGGTGACCCGGATGAGGGTTCCCTCGAGCTCACGTACATTCGAAGAGACCTTTGTTGCCATGTATTCGAGGATCTCGTCGGGAACCCGTAGCTTCTCGCTCTGGGCTTTTTTTCGGAGGATGGCGATGCGGGTTTCCAGGTCAGGGGTCTGGACGTCGGTGATCAGTCCCCACTCAAAGCGGGTGAGCATTCGATCTTCGAAACCCTCCAACTTCTTTGGCGGAAGGTCAGACGTGATGACCACCTGCTTGTTGTGGTCATGAAGGGTATTGAAAGTGTGAAAGAAGGCTTCCTGGGTCTCTGCTTTGCCCTTGAGGAACTGGATGTCGTCGATCAGAAGCAGATCCACGTCGCGATAGCGCGAGTGGAAACCGGCGCCGCGATTGTTCGCGATCGAGTTGATGAAGTCGTTGGTGAACTCTTCGCTGCTTACGTAGCGCACTCGTACGCCGGGGTAGAGACTCATGGCGTAGTGGCCGATGGCGTGCAGGAGGTGTGTCTTGCCGAGCCCGGAGTCGCCGTAGATGAATAGTGGGTTGTAGGCCTTGGCCGGCGCCTCAGCCACTGCAACCGCCGCGGCATGAGCGAAGCGATTGGAGCCGCCGATAACGAAGCTGTCAAAGCTGTACTTGGGATTCAGCCGGGTTTCATTGTTGCGTGCAGGCCCGACCGACTCTTGATAGACGACCGACGGGCTGGGGACCTGTGCTTCCGCGCGCATCGTGTCTCTATAGCTGGGTTCAACAGGCTCGACCGCATTCGAGAGCTCAACACTATGGATCTCCGGATTGACTACAACGGAGAAGTTCGTGACGTTCAGGTCTGAAGGCAACAGGCCGATTGCTCTGATGAGGGACGGGCGAACTCGGAGCTCGAGCATGTCGCGCGTGAAGTCATTGGGAACCTCGAGATAAAAAGAGCCTGCCATGATTCCTCGTGGCACCACCAGTCCGAGAAACCCCCGCAGTTGTGGAGTGATGCGCGCATCGCTCACCAGGCCGGTGAGAACTGTTCTCCAGTGGCCTTCTGTTGACGTGTCTTCCGCGGTCATGTCACTCCCATCGGCCCGCTCGCGGGCCTCTCAGCATAAAATGGGTGCACACCCATCGAAAGAGCCATGCACCACTGAAGGCCAAGGTCACTGTATTGACTTTACGCGTGTCATGCACAGATTTTGTCCACAGCCTGTGGATAATCCCGCTTCGCGATATGTAGTTTGACCAATGGCGTTCGAAGCCGTAGATTTAGGCAGTTGACCTGTGGGCAAACAGCCCCCTTTACCTACCCTTTAATAACAGTTCGGGCGATTAGCTGGGCTGCGGAGATCAAGATGAGCAAGAGAACTTTTCAGCCGAACAACCGCAAGCGCGCCAAGGTGCACGGATTCCGTCTTCGGATGCGCACCCGTGCTGGCCGCGCAATCCTAGGGGCGCGTCGCCGCAAGGGTCGTATCGAGCTTTCCGCCTAGACCACCCGGTCAGGTCCCTAGTTGTTGGCGTACGCCAACCGGATAACCCAGGCAGATGATTACCGGGGTGTTGTTCGGAGGGGGCGGCGGTTCGTTTCGGAACACGCCGTTGTCTACATCCGGAAGTCTGATCAGGGACCGGTGCGTTTTGGGTTCATTGTCGCCAAGACTGTCGGGATCGCTGTCAGGAGAAATCTCGTGCGCCGCCGCTTCAAGGCTGCGTGTCATGAACTCCTTCTTCTCACAACACCGGGGACCGACATCGTCATTCGGGCCCTTCCCGGAGCAGCATCTCAGCCTTTCGGCGTACTCTGCGAGGAAATAAAGACTTTGCTGCGAAAGGGATCGGTTCTGGCGTGACGATGGGGCTTGCTTCGGCACACAGGACGGGTTACGCGCTCGTCAATGTTCTTCTGTTGCCACGTAACATCGCCGTGTTGCTGTTACGCATCTATCGCGCGGTTGTCTCCCCGCTTTACGGTGAGGTTTGTCGCTTCTACCCGTCATGCTCGTCCTACGCACTCCAGTCCATTCAACAGCATGGGCTGTTGATTGGGATGTCGCTCGGCATTCGTCGCCTCGTGCGTTGCCACCCTTGGGCGGCCGGGGGAATCGATGACGTGAAATCTTCCAAGAACCCGCGGCACAGAATAACCGATTTTGGTTTTGTTGTCGCCTGTAGCCACGGAAAGGGCTAGTACCTGTGGATATCATCAGCACTCTTCTATGGCCGATCAAATGGGTGGTAGAGCTCATCCTGGTGGCTTTTCACACGTTGTGGTCCACCCTTGGCATGGACCCGAATGACGGTCTGACGTGGGTTTTATCTATTGTCGGTCTGGTCCTGGTCATTCGTGCAGCCCTCATTCCCATTTTCGTGAAGCAGATTCATAGCCAGCGCAAGATGCTGGAGGTTGCGCCACAGCTGAAGAAGATTCAGGATAAGTACAAGGGTAAGAAAGACCAGTTCTCCCGCGAGGCCATGTCCCGGGAGACAATGGAGATGTACAAGCGCACTGGGACGAACCCGCTGAGTTCGTGCTTGCCGCTTCTGATTCAGATGCCGATCTTCTTCGCACTCTTTTCGGTGCTGAATGATGCACAGCACGAGAAGGCAGGCGGTGGCGTTGGCCTGCTGAATGAGGCTTTGGCTCGAAGCTTTGGCGAGTCCTCGCTTTTCGGAGCTCCTCTGAAGGCCACCTTCATCAATAACGACGGCATCTTCCTGGTTCAGATTTTCGCCGCCGCCATGATCATTTTGATGACTGCTTCCCAGTTCATCACTCAGCTTCAGATCATGTCGAAGAACCAATCCCCCGAGGCCAAGAACAGTCCGATGTTCAAGCAGCAGAAAATGCTGCTTTATATTCTGCCCCTCGTCTTTGCCGTCTCCGGCGTCGCATTTCCCCTGGGTGTCATGTTCTACTGGCTCACCTCAAACTTTTGGACCATGGGTCAGCAGTTCTTGGTCATCCGGAATATGCCGACACCTGGCAGTGAGGCCGCAAAGGCTCGCGAGGCCCGGCTGGCTAAGAAGGGCAAGCTCGAACCGCCTGTGGCGGATGGCACCACCATAGTGATTGACGACACCGCAAAGAACACCCAACGTCAGCAGCCACTGAACAAGAACCGGGCAAAGAAGCAGGACGACAAGAAATGAGCGACGTGGAAACAACTCATGGTTTTGCCCCGGGTGAGGATGCGGTCGAAAGCCTCGACTCTGCGATTGGCTCTGTAAGCACGGAAACTGATGGTCCTGCCGTTATCTCCGAGTTGCCGCACGGTTCTGGAAACCTCGAAGAAGAGGGCGACATCGCGGCCGACTACATCGAAGAACTTCTGGATATCTGCGACCTGGATGGCGATATTGACATCGCAACCCGCGGCGGTCGCGCGTACCTCTCCGTGAACGCAACGGGCGACAGTAACATCCGTGTTCTTTCCAAGCCCGACACCGTCAATGCACTTCAAGAGCTGACCCGTCTGGCGGTTCAAACCAAGACGGGAGTCTTTTCCCGGTTGATTTTGGACGTTGGGGGCAGTCGCGAGGCGCGTCAGGGTGAACTTGCCCAGCTGGTCAACGATGCAGTTGCCCGGATTACCCCCGACTCCCCCACAGCCGACCTTCCGGCCATGTCTTCTTACGAGCGCAAGATCGTGCATGACATCGTTGCTGAGCTTGGATTTGTTTCGGCGTCGGTTGGCGAAGGTCGCGATCGGCACACTGTAATTTCCAACGCATAGACGTAGGAACTATTTGCGTCATGGGACTTCAAACTGAATTTGAGAACGAGCCTGCAGCGGCGGGAGTCATATTCGGTGATCGGTTAGAACTTGCTCGGGCATTCACTGAAAATCTTGCCATTCATGGCGAGGAATACGGGCTGATCGGCCCACTGGAGCTTCCACGGCTGTGGTCGCGGCATATTTTGAATTGCGGCATTGTCGCTCCCCTGATCAGGCCAGGACTTGTTGGTGATATCGGCAGTGGAGCCGGCCTGCCGGGTTTAGTTCTTGCCATTGCGCGTCCGGACGCGCACTTTGTGTTGGTGGAGCCGATGGAGCGCCGGTCCAACTGGCTTATTCGGCAGGTAGCCGAGCTGGCACTGGGCAACGTGACTGTTGTTCGTGCGCGTGCCGAGGATGCCAAGCAGACTCCGGCCTTCGATCAGGTCACTGCGCGCGCCGTTAGCGCCTTCAGTAAGCTCATCCCAATGTGCAGCCCCCTCGTTCGGCCGGGTGGTGAACTCATTCTGATGAAGGGCGCCAACGCAGGCATCGAGGTAGACGCCGCAGAGAAGGCAATCCGCAAGTTCCGGCTGTCTGACGTGGAGGTCATAGAGCTTGATATTGATTTCCTTTCCGAGACGACGCGTGTCATTCGGGCAACAGTGGGCCGGGCCTAGTCTTCGATTGATGTTTCACGTGAAACATTGGGACTCCTGACCATGGGGTCGGTCAATGTTTCACGTGAAACATCGGTCTCGAATTAGCGTTTGGGAACATCCCGGGTAACTTGGTTAACAGGGCAGCCCTGCAGGCGTGGGGGTGCCCGAATTTATGCCAGTACCGCAGATCAGGAAGAAATGATGACAACCGAAATGTCAGGCAGCCCATCGGGTCACACAGGGGATCAGCCTGCAACTCTCACGGGCGTCTTCGATTCATCTACCCCGCTGGCACGCGAGCTTGCCGAGCTGGCCAACAGGCGCAAAACACTGTCGACCAGGCAGCTCCCACTGCCCATTGCGACTAGGATCCTCACCATCGCCAATCAGAAGGGCGGGGTCGGAAAGACCACCACGACGGTGAATCTCGCCGCCGCGCTAGCGAGGTCCGGCGCCCGAGTACTCGTGATAGACCTTGACCCTCAGGGAAACGCCTCGACCGCTCTTGGTGTCGATCACCGGGCCCAGACCCCGAGTATCTACGACGCGCTGATCGATGACGTGCCCATGGTCGACCTCGTGCAGCAAAGTCCGGAGTTTCCCAGTCTGTTCTGTGTTCCCGCCACAATTGATCTTGCCGGGGCAGAAATTGAACTCGTGTCGATGGTTGCCCGCGAGCAGCGTCTCTCGAAGAGCTTGATGACTTTCTTGGAGCTTGCGAGTGCGGCCAATGACCAGTACCACTATGTCTTCATCGATTGCCCCCCGTCACTTGGCCTGCTTACAGTCAATGCATTCGTGGCCGCTCGTGAGGTATTGATTCCGATCCAGTGCGAATACTACGCGCTTGAGGGATTGAGTCAGCTGCTCACGAATATCAAACTGATCGAGAAACATCTGAATCCAAGCCTGAAGATGTCAACCATCCTGCTGACCATGTATGACGGCAGGACACGTTTGGCCTCGGGGGTTGCTGAGGATGTACGCAGCCATTTTCCGAATGAGACGCTCACTGCCGTCATTCCTCGCTCGGTCAGAATCTCCGAGGCGCCGAGTTATGGCCAGACCGTGATCACCTTCGACCCCAGTTCCCCCGGCTCGCTTTCCTATCTGGAAGCAGCGGCCGAGATCGCAGATAGAGGAGTTGCCCAGAATGGCCACAAATAAGAGAACCGGCCTGGGGCGTGGTATCGGCGCGCTTATCCCGGTATCCGACGCCGTCGATGAGGCCGGCCGGCCTGAGTCTCGACCCGTCGACGTCTTCTTTGCTGAGCGTGGGGACCCTGAGGTCCAGCTCGTGACTGTGCCTGGTGCCCGCCTCGCCCAACTGAACCCCGCAGACATCGTTCCCAATGCCAAGCAGCCTCGCGCGGTCTTCAATGCTGAAGAACTCGCGGAACTTGTGCACTCGATTCGGGAGATCGGCGTTCTGCAGCCGATCGTTGTTCGACCCATCGATGTACCGGCGGGCACAGCGGCCAAGTACGAGCTAGTTATGGGGGAGCGCCGTCTCCGTGCGACGCGGGAGTTGGGTCTCGACACGATCCCGGCCGTCATCAAGGACACCGCTGACGAGAATATGCTCCGAGATGCCCTTCTCGAGAATCTCCATCGAGCGCAGCTGAACCCACTAGAAGAGGCTTCGGCCTACCAGCAGTTGCTCAGTGACTTCGGCATTACACAGGAGGAGCTTGCGAGTCGAATCGGTCGATCCCGTCCGCAGATCACGAATACGATCCGCCTCTTGCGCCTGCCGTCCTCTGTTCAGAAGCGTGTCGCCGCCGGAGTGCTCAGCGCGGGTCATGCGCGGGCCATCCTGTCGGCCGGGGCAGACGCTGAGACGATGACGAAACTCGCCGACAAGATCGTAAATGAGGACCTCTCGGTTCGTGCGGCCGAGGCGGCCGCCGGTAGCGCTGCGCCGGGCAAGCCGAACAAGGCCAAGACTGTTGCTGGGCGCAACAGCGCACACCTCGACGAGATCGCAGAGCGTTTGGGGGATCGCCTTGACACCCGGGTCAAGGTATCACTGAGCAAGACCAAGGGTCAGATCGTCATTGACTTCGCGACGGTTGGCGACCTCAACAGGATCCTCAGCGAGTTGGGTGATGCGGGCTACGCCTCGAGGTAGACAGTCGGGCTAGCGGCGGCTGCGGTGGCAGCGTCGGCGACGGCTTTCTGGGCGAGGGACTCATAGACTTCACCTAAGTCGAGGCCCGCGGCCAGAATTGCCTGGGGCATGAGGGATGTCTCGGTCAGGCCGGGAAGCACATTGGCCTCCAGGAAGTGCGCTACCCCGAGTTTGTCGATGATCAGGTCGATGCGGGATAGGTGCCGCAACCCCAGAGCGGCGTGGATCGCCAGCGCAGTCTGTTGGGCGAGTGCCGTTGCCTCGGGCGACAGTCGCGCCGGTGCGTAGAAGTTGGTCTCGCCCGCGTTATAGCGCGCGTCGTAGCTGTAGATCCCCAAGCGCGGCTCGATCTCGACGACGGGGAGCGCTTCGGGGCCGTCCCCGATGTCGATTATGCCGACAGAGATCTCGGTGCCATGTATGCGTCGCTCGATGAGGACAACCTCGCCATAGGTGTAGGCCTCCACCACACCGCGGCGAAGCTCATCGGCCGATGAAACGATTGAGACCCCTTGAGCCGAGCCGCCCATGGCGGGTTTGACGACGAGGTCAATGCCAAATCTGCGTTCTATCAGGTCGAGAACCTGGCTCGCGCCCAGCTCGCGGAATGTGTCACGCGGCAGGGTTATCGACTCGGGCGTGGCAAAGCCAGCGCGAGTAACGATGATCTTCGCGGTCGGCTTGTCCCAGGCGAGGTGGCATGCACCAGGATCGGAGCCCACATAGGGAATCTCCAGAGCCTCCAGGAGCGCGAGGAGGGCGCCGTCTTCGCCGCTGGCGCCGTGCAGTACCGGCCACACAATCTCCGGGTTGGCTGACTGGAGATAGGACAGGAGTGAGGCATCCGGATCGCGCAGAATGACGGTGTGACCTCGTTCGAGGAGTCCGTCGGCGACACGGCGGCCGGAACGGAGCGAGACGTCCCGCTCGTGGGAGATTCCGCCTGCAAGTACAACGATTGTCTGTGGGGTCACGGTGTGTGCTCCAATAGTGGTTCGGTCAGTTGAGGTTGGGCGGGGGCCCCTCGGAGTTGGCTCCCCCGGCGATTGCGGTTAGTGGACCGGTTGCAGAGAATGTCTCCAACAGGTCGATCTCGGCATTGATGACCGTCGAGAGGCGACGAACTCCCACGCGGATCGCATCGGTGCTCGGGTAGCAGAACGACAGACGCATATTGTTGCGCCCGTCGCCGTTACCGAAGAATGCGGTTCCGGGGGTGTATGCCACGAGTTCGGTGACGGCCCGCGGCAGCATTTTCTTCGAGTCGAGATAGTCGGGGAGCGTGACCCAGACGTAGAATCCGCCGGCGGGGTTTGTCCAGGTCAGGTTCGGTAGGTACTCCGTGAGGGCCGACAGCATGGCCTCCTTGCGTTCACGGTAGACGCCGCGGAAGGTATTGATCTGGCCCTTCCAATCGGCGGTCTTGAGGTACTCACTGATCACGAGCTGACTGAACGACGAGGGGCAGAGCACCGCGGCCTCGTTTGCCAGGATGAGCTTCTCACGGATGGCGTGCGGTGCGAGAACCCAGCCGACCCGGAACCCGGGGGCCAGCGTCTTGGAGAAGGTACCGAGATAAATGACGCCTTCAATTTCGAGGCTGCGCAGCGCCGAGGGGGGCTGCTGGTCGAAATACAGTAGGCCGTAGGGGTTGTCCTCAAGGACCAATATGCCCTCTGACCTGCATATTTGAAGAATTTCAATGCGTCTCTCCCGGCTGAGAGTGACCCCTGCCGGGTTGTGGAATGTTGGAATCGTGTACAGAAACTTGATGCGCTTTCCGGCCGCCTTGTTACGGGCGATGTGCTCACGCAACGCCTCGGGGATCAGTCCGTTCTCATCCATTGCAACGTGTTCGGTGATGGCCTGATAAGACTTGAAGATGACCACGGCGGTAACGTAGCTCGGGCCCTCGGCCAGCACAACATCGCCGGGGTCGAGGAAGAGTTTGCTCACCAGTTCGAGGGCGTGCTGGGAACCGGTGGTCACGACGACGTCGTCGACGTTGGCCTTGATTCCCTCGAGTGCCATCACCTCGAGGATCTGCTCTCGAAGAACGGGAACGCCCTGGCCGGATCCGTACTGCAGGGCGGTGGCACCCTGCTCCACCATCACCCGGTTCATTGCATCGATGACCAGGTCTTTCGGCAAGGCGGAGACGAATGGCATTCCGCCTGCCAGGGAGACGACTTCAGGCCTTGATGCCACGGCGAAAAGCGCTCGAACCTCAGAGGCGGCGAGGCCTGCCGCTCGGGCGGCATAGGTGCCGTACCAGGGGTCGAGGTTGTTTCCCTTGCCGCTCGTGGTGCTCAGTTTGCTCACGTTTTTCTTCCCGAATAGCCCGAATTATCATCCTAGCCAGTGCAGGCTGTAGGCCAGTCCTGAGAAACAAAATAGCCGAGGCCATGCGCCCGTCACGGGTGCATGGCCTCGGAGTTGCTCAGCCCGAAACTGAGATAAAACTCTAGGCGATAAAGTCTTCGAGATCCTTCTCAAGAACCGACTTCGGCTTGGCGCCGATGATGGTCTTGACGACCTCGCCGCCTGAGTAGACCTTCATGGCGGGGATCGAGGTGATCATGTACTTCGCCGCCGTGGCAGGGTTCTCGTCAACGTTGAGTTTGACGATGTCGATTTTGTCGGCGTGCTCTGCGGCGATCGCGTCGAGGATAGGGCTGACGGCGCGGCAGGGGCCACACCACTCGGCCCAGAAATCGACGAGTATTGGTTTGGTGGAGTTCAATACGATCGCTTCGAAATCGGCGTCGGTGACTGCTCGTGCAGTGGACATATTCTCCTGCTTTCTAGTTTGCTATTGAGGATTGAAGGGCTGCTGCGGCCTGCTCGAGGCCAGCGAGGTAGTGCTCGGCGTCAAGGGCTGCAACGGTTCCGGAGGCAGCGGCCGTGACGGCCTGACGGTAGGTGTCGTCCAACACGTCGCCCGCTGCGAACACGCCGGGAAGGTTCGTTCGGGAGCTGCGGCCATCGACCGCAATGGTGCCGGCCGACGTCAATTCGACCTGACCGTGAATCAGGTGCGTGCGAGGATCATTGCCGATGGCGATGAAAAGGCCCTGCACGGGCAACTCGCTGATGTCGCCGGTGACGGTGTCGCGAAGCGTCAGACCCTCAACGGCGTTCTCGCCGGTGATTCCCTCGACCGCCGAGTTCCAGATGAACTCGATCTTCTCGTTGGCGAAGGCCCGCTCCTGCATGATTTTGGAGGCGCGGAGGCTGTCCTTGCGGTGGATCACGTAGACCTTTTCGGCGAAGCGCGTGAGGAACGTCGCCTCCTCCATGGCGGAGTCGCCGCCACCGATAACGGCGATGGTCTTGGTCTTGAAGAAGAATCCGTCGCAGGTCGCGCACCACGAGACGCCGCGGCCCGACAAACGCTCTTCGTCGTCAAGTCCAAGCTTGCGGTAAGCGCTGCCTGTGGCGAAGATGACCGTGTGGGCCTCCTGCTCACCGCTGTACCCGGTTGAAACCTTCTTGACGTCGCCGGTCAGGTCGACAGAGATCACGTCGTCGAGCATGACCTCGGCACCGAACTTCTCGGCCTGTTCCTGCAGCTTCATCATCAGGTCGGGACCTTGTATCCCCTCGGGGAAGCCGGGAAAGTTCTCGACGTCTGTCGTCTTCATCAGCTCACCGCCGGCTTCTACGCTCGACGCGATTACGAGGGGCGCGAGCCCAGCCCGGGCAGCATAGATGGCAGCGGTGAATCCGGCGGGGCCGGAACCGATGATGATAACTTCGCGCACGTGTTGGCTCTCCTTGGCACTGGGGAAGCGGCTTAAACCGCTCATGGCATTAAGAACAAATTGTATTCTGTGCCTATTCCAGAACTGCCGAGAGTGGAGTGAACACTTAGGAACGGCCGCGACCGAATCGGGCCGAGACCGCCGCCATAGCCGTATCCACCTCACGGGAGCGACAGAGCCGGAGTGCACCCAGATAGATTGACCCCATCACGACGGCAACGATCATCATGCCGAGGATGGCCTGTACGTAGCCGGAGTTGGCAAAGCTTGAGGCCTCGAAGAATCCGAGATAAAAGGCCGCGCCAAGACCCATCGCAAGCGCCGGTACGACGGCCACAGCATCTTTGCCGAGGCTGGCAACGATAGTGCGTCCGCCGACAGCTCCCAGCCTGCGCCTGATCAGGATGGCGGCGAGCAGCGCCTGAAGGATCGTGGAGCCAGAAAGCGTCAGGGCCACTCCGACAGCAAGGTTCTCCTTGGGCACCAGCGCCAGCATGAGCAGGGCCCCCGCGGTGAAGATGATGACCTGGAACAGAGTGATGAAGAATGGAGTGCGGGTATCACCCAGAGAATAGAAGGCCCGCTGCAGCACGAACAGCACACTGAAGGCCGGCAGGCCCACGAGGAACGCGATGACCACGTTGCCCATGGCGACGCTGGAGGAGAAGTCGAATCCGGTGAAGATGCCGCTAAATGGGTAGGCAAAAACGGCCAGCATGGTGGCGGCCAGCACCATCAGCACGGTGATGATCCGCAGACTTGTAGACAAGTCGGCCCGAACGGCCGACAGTGAGTTGGTCGAGGCGTGTTCGCTCATCCGGGTGAAATAGGCGGTCGCAATCGACACGGCGACAATCGAGTGCGGCAGCATGAAGATCAGCCATGCACTTGTCACGACCGTGGCTGAGGCGTTGTTGCCGCTGGCACTGATGACGACGTTGGTTTCGACGATGCCGGCCATCGTCGTCAAGAGGAGCATGCCGAAGGTCCAGCCGGCCAATTTTCCCGCGGTGGAGAGCCCGGCGCCGCGGAACTGGAAGTCGGGGCGATACCGGAGGCCGATTCTCTTCCAGAACAAAAAGAGCACAAGGGCCTGCGCAGCCACGCCCAGGGTGGCTGAGCCCGCGAGCACGGCGATCTTCCCGGGTGTCCAGAAGGCCACGTCGAGACGGTCGGCTCCGGTGGGTTCGAAGAGCAACACGAACGCGATCAGGCCGCCGATTGCGATGACGTTATTCAGGACCGGGGCCCAGGTGAAGGGCCCGAACGAGTTACGGGCATTCAGCACCTCGCCAAGTACCGAGTACAGCCCGTAGAAGAAGATCTGGGGCAGACACCAGAAGGCCATTGCGGTAGCGAGGCTGATCTGCTCGGCGGGGGCTGTTCCTGCCACGAGGGTGACAAGGGCCCCCGCCGCCAGGGTTGCGACCAGGGTTGTAATCGCCAAGAGTGACAAGGCAAGGGTCACCAGCTTGTTGATGTAGCCGGTGCCGCCGTCGCTGTGCCGGGCCGCCCGAACGATCTGCGGCACGAAGATAGCGTTCAGCACGCCACCGGCGATCACGGCGTAGACGGTGTTCGGCAGCTGATTCGCCACGCTGAACGCATCGGTGGCGAGGCCGATGACCCCGATGACCTGCACGAGCATGATCGCCTTGACGAAGCCCAGCACCCGCGACACCATGGTGCCGGATGCCAGCCAGAGGCTGGCCCTGCCCAGGTTCGGGCTAGACATCGGCGTCGCTGGGCTCGGTGCGGGCCGTTTCGTGCCGGCGACGGAGAACGATTCGCACAGCTGCGAAAATCAGCAGGGCCATCACGAGGCTGCCGACCAGCCAACTGCCCGCCACCTCCCAGTCGGCATTCACCGTTACAGGGATGAAGGTGGGCACGCTGGAGATAAGGATTCCGGTCGGGCTGACGAGTTCCACCCGAACCATGACCTCTCCGTTGGCGACGCCCGCACGGACCGGAACCAGGGCCTGCTTGTTCGAATTCGCCGGGATGGTCACGGTGACCTCGTTGTCGACTATCAGGCGGCCATTGCTGGGGATCACCCGGAGAGTAACCGTCACGGGACTGGCCAAGCCGTTCTGCACCAACACCGGCATGTTCGCGCTGTTGCTGAAGAGGTTGATCTGGGAGCCTGGCACGATGGATACGTCTTGCATCGTCTTGGTCGCTGCGGCGGCGCTTTTCGCGAGCGCCTTAGTCCAACCTGGGGTATCCGTCACCCAGGAATTGTCGAGCAGGGCGAGCAGGTTTGTCCGTGTCGGTGCCGTGAGGGTCTCGGGCGAGATCAGCGCGGACGAGAACGCCGTGAGGGCCGCTTCCTCGGCATAGAGTGACGCGATCTGGTTGATGCGGTCGGCATGCTCCGGTGCGTCGACGATGACTGCTCCCGGGTTGGGCGCCTGGGCGGTGAACTGGGGAAAGGACGATGCCGCGGCAAAGCCGAGCCCGGCCAGGGAGTCGATAGCCTCGGCCAGACCGCCTGCGGTATTCGCCCACTGACGATCAAGGGTCGCGAGCACGATTGCGCCCGAGGCCGGCCTCTCCTGGGCGATGACGGCGAGACTGCCGGCCAGCTGGGCGATGGAGGCGGCCCGTTGGACTGCCGTGCCCGCGGATGCCGCGCTGCCGAACGCCGCCGAGACGAGCGGTTCGGAGACGAGCACTGTGTCGGCTCCACTGGAGGCGACACCGGCGTAGCCCGCGCCGGACTCCGCGTCGAGGGCAAGATTTGACGACGACACGATCGACTGGGTCAGGCCCGCAGCGGCGAATGCCGGCAGCGACTGGGTGACAACCGTGTCACGGCGAGGCCACGCGATCGATGTCGACGTGTAGTTCCACGCTGTGAGCGCGGCGGTGTCGGGCAGACCCGATGCGTCCTGAGCGCGGGTCGCGGCAGGGGTTGGAGTCGCATTTGTGAAGTTGGCTGCGGTCAGCCCGTAGGTGAGTGAGATCGGCGAGAGAACCTGCCCGGTTCCAACCTGGCTCTGGGCAGAAAGATCGGAATCGGCATACGACAGCGGGTATATCGGGTTCGAGACTGCGGCGAGTCGTTCGAGCCAGGCTACGGCCGCGTGCGGTGCCGCGCTGCCGAGCACCCGCACTGACGCGATTATGCGGGGGTCGATCAAGATCGCCACCGGTCGGTTCTGAACGGCGTCAAGCTGTCGGGTCAGCAGTCCAGTCGAGGCTGTCAGTGTGTCAAGCATCTGGGCGGGGATCAGACTCAATTCCTGGGCACCGGGGGTGATCGGCACGGCGATGGCGACGCGGGCTACTCCCGGAGCGGTGCCCCCGCTCCAGAGAATTGAGTTGCGGCCCTCGGCCGCGAGGGTGTCACCGACATAGACGGATGCGTCCACCCCGCGCACGCCCCACTTGCCGAGGTTGGCGGCGGCCACCGGCAGGACGCCCGTGACGACCTCCGACTCTCCGGGGGACAGTTCGCCCCTGGCCACCTCGACGGCCATGTCGCCGCGGGTGGACACTCGCTCATCTGTGTTGGCAAGAAAGGTCGACAGGGCGCTTCGGGTACTGAGCGTCTGGCCCTTGAGAGTGATGCGCACGGTGCCGGCCGCCACGGCCGCGCTTCCTGCATTGGTCAGGGATACCGTGACGGGAAGGTCGGTTCCGGGAACGAGAACGCCGCCGAGTCCGGGTGCCACTGCGACGCGAAGACCGGGCACGATCTCCGCCCGGATTATCGCCGTCGTCTCCGGTGCAGCAACCGCGGGCGATTGGGCGAGCAGAATCGCCGACGTGACCAGTCCCAGGCCGATAATGGCGGGGAGGCGTCGGAGGCGTCGGAGGCGTGAGGGGTTCATAGTTCGAAGGCCTTCGGCGGTGATTACCTGCCCAAGACCCTACGCATGATCCTAGAACGCTCGGGCTGGGAACGGATGATTTACGGGCCGTGAGCCTGTGCGTCGTAAACTGGACGGATGCAGCAAACCGTTCAGGAATCCCTCGTTCGGCTGGGTGTTCTTAGTGCCACGCCGACGGTCTCCTTGCTCGCCACGGCATTTTCGGCTGCGGGTCACGAGCTCGCCCTTGTCGGCGGCCCCGTGCGTGACGCCTTTCTCGGCCGCGAGTGCAAAGACCTCGACTTCACCACAGACGCGACACCCGATGAGATTCTCGCCATCGTGGCGACGCTGACCAAGGTGCACTGGGACATCGGCCGCGCGTTCGGCACCATCGGTGCTCGGATCGCGGGTGAAACGGTGGAGATCACCACCTATCGCACCGACTCCTACGACCAAGAGACGCGGAAGCCCTCCGTCGAGTTCGGGCAGAGCCTCGAGACCGACCTCTGCCGCCGGGACTTCACGGTGAACGCCCTCGCGCTGCGATTGCCGGAGATGGTGCTGGTCGATCCCTCCGGCGGCATAGAGGATCTCCTGGCCGGAATTCTGCGCACCCCGACCAGCCCGCAGATCTCGTTCGGCGACGACCCGCTGCGGATGCTTCGAGCCGTCAGGTTCCACGCGCAGCTCGGCCTGGTGCCAGACCAGGACACGATGGCCGCGATGAGCTCGATGGCCCCATCGCTTGCCATAGTCTCTGCCGAGCGCATCGGCGACGAGATCGCCAAGACGATGAGGACGGTCAATCCGCGGGCCGGCATCGAGCTGTTGGTGGCCACGGGTCTTGCCGACATCGTGCTTCCCGAGGTGCCCGCGTTGAAGCTCGAGACCGACGAGCACCACCACCACAAGGACGTCTACGAACACAGTCTGACCGTGCTCGATCAGGCGATCGAACTTGAGCGCTCCCGGGCGGCATCCACGGATGCCGAACCAGACGTGGTGCTTCGCCTCGCGGCGCTCCTGCACGATATCGGCAAGCCCGCCACCAAGCGCAACGAGGCCGGCGGCACGGTCACCTTCTACCACCACGAC
Source organism: Agreia sp. (assembly GCA_040398585.1). Classification (GTDB taxonomy): domain Bacteria; phylum Actinomycetota; class Actinomycetes; order Actinomycetales; family Microbacteriaceae; genus Agreia. The sequence continues at coordinate 71,190 of JBBATW010000007.1, read as the reverse complement.
ATCGTCGGCTCGAAGCTGGCGAAGAAGCGGTTGCGTGAGCTTCGCTATGACAACGACACGATCAATAACGTGGCGCGCCTGGTCGAGCTGCATCTGCGCTTCTTCGGCTACACCGAGGGGGCGTGGACGGATTCCGCCGTGCGCCGGTACGTGCGGGATGCGGGCCCCCTGCTCTCTCGCCTGCACATCCTTACCCGGGCCGACGTCACGACCCGCAACAAGCGCAAGAGCGATCGGCTGTCCTTCGCCTACGACGACCTCGAGAAGCGCATCGCCGAGCTGGCCGAGCTCGAGGAGATGCAGTCCGTGCGCCCCGACCTCGATGGCGAGGCGATCATGGCACTGCTTCAGATCAGACCCGGCCGGGAGGTGGGAGAGGCCTACCGCTTCCTTCTGGAGCTTCGACTGGACCAGGGACCACTGGCCGCTGGCGAGGCCGAGAAACGCCTCCTCGACTGGTGGGCCGTGAGAATGCTAGGATGAGAAGGTTGTCCGGTTTCAGTGGGAATCTCCCACGAGTAATCGGGCCGATGCATATACACCCTCCTGTCACAGATCGTCTGTGACCGAACTAGTCCGAAGGAGGTGGGTTTGTGACGCATCAGTATGAACTCATGGTCATCCTCGATCCAGAAATCGATGAGCGCACCGTGGCTCCCAGTCTCGACAAATTCCTCAACGTCATCCGTAACGATGGCGGCACTATCGACAGGGTCGATATCTGGGGACGTCGTCGCCTGGCCTATGAAATCAACAAGAAGACCGAAGGCATCTACGCGGTGGTCAACCTGACTGCAAGCCCGGATGCGACCAAGGAACTCGACCGCCAGCTGAAGCTGTCGGAAGCCGTCATGCGAACCAAGGTGCTTCGCGCCGAGGAATCCATCGCCATGGTCGCCACCGCCGCCAAGCTCGCCGAGGAGAAAGCCGCCCGCAAGGCGGCCGCCGCCCCGAAGGCAACTGCTGCAGCTCCGGCCGCTGTCGTCGCCGAGTCTGCCGCCCCCGCCGCGAAGGTTGCTTCTGCAGCCCCCAAGGCTCCCGTCGCCCCGAAGGCTGCCGCTCCGGCCGCCGAAGAGTCGGCTGAGTAGTTCCCCGTGGCTGGCGAAACTGTAATCACCGTGGTGGGCAACCTCACGAGCGATCCCGAGCTGCGTTACACGCAGAACGGGCTGGCGGTTGCTAACTTCACCATCGCCTCCACGCCTCGCACGTTCGACCGTGCGTCGAACGATTGGAAAGACGGCGATGCCCTCTTCCTTCGTGCGAGTGTGTGGCGGGAATTCGCTGAGCATGTCGCTGGCACGCTGACCAAGGGAAGCCGGGTCATTGCGACCGGTCGCTTGCGCCAGCGTTCGTACGAGACGAAAGAGGGCGAAAAGCGCACCTCGATCGAGCTCGAGGTCGACGAGATCGGCCCCAGCCTCCGCTACGCAACCGCTTCCGTGACACGTGCTGCCTCGCAGCGCGACGGTGGTGGCCAGGGTGGCGGCGGTCGTGGCCAGGGCGGCAACCCCGGCCAGTCCGGTGGTCAAGCTCAGGAAGAGCCGTGGGCGGCCAGTGCCCCCGCGACCTCTAACGACGGTGCCGGCTCCGACGTGTGGAACACGCCCGGCAGCTACAGCGACGACACTCCCTTCTAAGAAAACTTCGTAAGAGAAAAAAGGTTCACTATGGCTGGAAAGTCAAGCGGCGACCGCCGCAAGCCGCTGCGTGGTGCCAAGGGCGCCAAGAACGCAGCACCCGCGAAGTCAATTCGCGTTGGCGTCATCGACTACAAAGACGTCGCGACGCTTCGTAAGTTCATCTCCGAGCGTGGAAAGATTCGCGCTCGTCGCATCACGGGTGTCTCCGTCCAGGAGCAGCGCCTCATTGCCCGTGCCGTCAAGAATGCCCGCGAGATGGCTCTGTTGCCGTACGCCGGCTCGGGCAGGTAGGGAAAGAAACCATGTCAAAACTCATTCTCACGCACGAGGTCACCGGCCTCGGTTCAGCAGGTGACGTCGTCGAGGTCAAGAATGGCTTCGCTCGCAACTACCTGATTCCCCAGGGCTTCGCGGTAACGTGGAGCCGCGGTGGCGAGAAGCAGGTCGACTCGATCAAGGCAGCTCGTGCAGCGCGCGAGCATGCCACGATCGAAGAGGCTCAGCACCTCAAGCAGGTTCTTGAGGCTGGCACCGTTACGCTCACCGTCAAGGCGGGCGAGGGTGGTCGCCTCTTCGGCTCGGTCAAGCCCGCCGATATCGCTGATGCCGCCAAGGCTCAGGGTCTCGGCTCGCTCGACAAGAAGAAGATCGAGCTCACCTCGGCGATCAAGCTGACCGGTTCGCACTCCGCGACCGTCAAGCTGCGCGACGACCTAGTGGCGACTATCACGTTGAACGTGGTCGCTGCCAAGTAGTTCTTAGTTTCACACCAATGATGGCGGCGGACGAAAGTTCGCCGCCATTGTTGTTTTAGGGCTTGCTTTTTGTCGTGGCTG
>JBBATW010000007.1:0-68611 GCA_040398585.1 Agreia sp. | reverse complement strand
GACCAGGACGTACGCGAGAACCTACAGGGTACGCGGGAAGGAAACATCGGTGTCAATAGCCCATCTCGGCCTAGCAGGCGGTTCCGGCGATCAACGACCCTCCGGTGACTACCGCGGCGGCGGGGCAGCCGGTGAGTATCGGGCGGAGAGCCGAGGAGGGGACCGCACCCCACCGCATGACCTGTTGGCCGAACAGAGCTCCCTCGGTGGCATGCTGCTATCGAAAGACGCTGTGGCCGATGTCGTCGAGGTTGTGCGCGGCTCCGACTATTACATTCCCAAGCACGAGCTGATCTTCGATGCCGTCCTGACGCTGTACTCGCACGGTGAGCCCACCGACGTGATTGCGGTCACCGATGAGCTGACCAAAAGCGGTGAGCTGTCGCGCGCCGGCGGCCCCGAGTACCTGCATACGCTCACGGGTCTCGTGCCGACGGCTGCCAACGCGGGCTACTACGCGCAAATCGTCTCAGAAAAAGCTGTGCTGCGTCGACTCGTCGAGGCCGGCACCCGCATCGTTCAGATGGGTTATGCCTCGGAGGGCGAGGTCATGGACCTCGTCAACAACGCCCAGGCGGAGATCTACGCAGTGAACGGCAACGTCGACACTGAAGATTACGTACCGCTCACTATCGCCCTCACAGCGGCCACTGACGAGATCGAGGCCGCCGCGGGCAAAGATGGGAACATGACCGGTGTGCCCACCGGGTTCACCGACCTAGACAACCTCACCAACGGGTTCCATCCAGGCCAGTTAATTATCGTTGCTGCCCGCCCCGCCCTGGGTAAGTCAACGCTGGCCCTCGACTTCGCGCGCGCTGCGGCCATCAAGCACGACATGCCCGCGATCTTCTTCTCGCTCGAAATGGGCCGCAGTGAGATCGCCATGCGCCTGCTGTCGGCCGAGGCATCCGTTCCCCTGCAGATCATGAGAAAGGGTCAGGTCAGTGGGCAGGACTGGACGAAGATCGCCTCGACCCGCTCGAGCATCAACGACGCGCCGCTGTACATCGACGACAGTCCCAACATGACGCTGGTCGAGATTCGGGCTAAGTGCCGACGGCTGAAGCAGAAGGTCGGGCTCAAGCTCGTCGTCATCGACTACCTGCAGCTGATGACCAGCGGCAAGAAGGTCGAGAGCCGCCAGCAGGAGGTCAGCGAGTTCTCCCGGGCACTGAAGCTGATGGCCAAGGAGCTTCAGGTTCCCGTCATCGCACTCTCGCAGCTCAACCGCGGGCCCGAGCAGCGGGCCGATAAGAAGCCCGCCATCAGCGACCTCCGCGAGTCGGGTTCGTTGGAGCAAGACGCCGACATGGTCATCCTTCTGCACCGCGAGGGGGCCTATGAGAAAGACAACCCCCGGGCTGGCGAGGCAGACTTCATCGTTGCCAAGCACCGCAACGGCCCCACCGCGACGATCACGGCCAGTTTCCTCGGTCACTTCTCCCGCTTCGCGGACATGCCCCACGCCTAAGCCGCCGTTTTCAGGCCATAGCGGCCACCGACCTCCTCCCGGGGGTTGAGCGCCGCTATGGCCTGAAAACGGAGACTACTGCGCGGCCTTCGTGGTCGCGATGAACTCTTCGAGCATGGCGCGGGCGGTGTCGTCGTCGTACTGCACGGCCGGGGACTTCATGAAGTAGGCGGACGCGCTCTCGATGGGGCCCGAGATGCCGTTGTCGAGCGCGAGCTTCGCAGCGCGAACGGCATCGATGATGATGCCGGCCGAGTTGGGCGAGTCCCAGACCTCGAGCTTGTACTCGAGGCTGACGGGTGAATTGCCGAAGCCGCGGCCCTCGATGCGCACGAACGCGAACTTGCGGTCGTTCAGCCACGGCACGAAGTCGCTCGGTCCGATGTGTACGTCGCGGGCCGGCAGGTCGGCGATGATGTTGCTGGTGACGGCCTGCGTCTTGGAGATCTTCTTCGACTCGAGGCGCTTGCGCTCGAGCATGTTCTTGAAGTCCATATTGCCGCCGACGTTCAGCTGGTAGGTGTGGTCGATCTTCAGGCCGCGGCTCTCGAACAGGCGGGCAAGCACGCGATGCGTGATGGTCGCGCCGAGCTGGCTCTTGATGTCGTCGCCGACGATCGGCAGGCCTGCCTCAACGAACTTGGCCGCCCATTCGGGGTCGCTGGCGATGAACACGGGAACGGCATTGACGAAGGCAACACCCGCGTCGATGGCAGCCTGTGCGTAGAACTTTGCGGCCTCTTCGGAACCCACCGGCATGTAGCAGACGAGAACATCGGCCTCGGAAGCGATCAGGGCGGCAACCACGTCTACCGGCACAGCCATCGACTCGTCAATGGTCTCGGTGTACATCTCTCCCAGACCGTCAAGCGTCGGGCCACGCAGCACCTCGACGCCCAGGTGCGGCACGTCGGCGAACCTGAGGGTATTGTTCTCGCTCGCCCAGATGGCATCGGAGAGGTCGAGGCCGACCTTCAGCGCGTCAACATCGAAGGCGGCGACAAACTCGACATCGCCCACGTGGTATTGACCCATCCGGGTGTGCATGAGGCCGGGGATAACCTCGTCGTCGGCAGACCCGGCGTAGAAGCCGACACCCTGAACCAGTGAATTGGCGCAGTTTCCGACACCGGCGATTGCAACACGAACAGACATGCGGGAATCCTTCGAACAGGGAATCGTGCCTGCCATCTACCGGCACAGGACGGGTCTCAAAGTGCCCGGACACCAGTCAAGTTTACGCCAATGTAAAGACGAGGATGCCTCGGGGGACGGCATCGAGTGACGCCGCTTCACCCCAGTCAACGGGGATAGCGCCGGAAGTATTCCACGGTCGTGATCTCTTGGCGCTGGCCGCCCGAGTGCACGATTCCCAAAACGCCGTGTGAATCTGGAATGAGTGTCAGCTGGCTGGCGTGGGAGGCCAGGGCGCGAAGCACGGCAGGTTGTTCGGCTGTCGTGTCCCTGGCGAATAAGCCGGGCCCCGCGGCTTCTGCCTCGCCCAGAACCATGACCAGTGGCACATCAGACAACCCCGCGACGTCGACCGATGCATCGTGCAGCCGCACATGATCAGGATGCCCGTAGCCGCCTCGCTCGTCGTAGGTGACAATCAGGTCGGGGCCCAGCGTGCGCACCAGGGCGAGGAGATCAGCGACGACTTCGCCTAACGGGGCGAGGGAGAGCGAATCGGCCGACGCATCGGGCGCCGCGATCGCGTAACCGTCCGGGCCCCATTCCATGCCCGAGTCCAGGTAGCGTCTGGTGCCATGAAGCCCAGCAGCCCGGGCACCTGAGTCGCCCAGGTAGTGTCTTTCAGTGACCCCAAGCGCGGCGAGAGCCAGCGTGAGCTCTCGTTCACGCTCGGCCGCAAGAGCGGAGGTGTCCGCCAGGGCGCTCAGCGGGCCGGGGACGACTTCGCCGCGCTCGCCCCGAGTGGCGGTCAGAACGGTGACGTGCACGCCTCGGGAAGCCAGGGCGGCAATCGTGCCACCCGTACTCAGGGTCTCGTCGTCGGGGTGAGCATGCAGAAAAAGAACCGACCGCACCGGGGAGCCGTCGGCCGAGGAATCGAAAGGGGAGGTTTCAGCCACCGGTCAAGCCTGCCCGATGAATACGGCAGCGGGGGAAGCGGTCAGGGCGCCAAGATACAGCCCGCTGACAACGGAGGCGGCAGCGGCCCAGCCTGCCTCCGCCGCGAAGCGGACCGCTCGGCTGCCGAGCTCGCATCGACCGCGTTCGTCGGCCAGCAGGGCACCGATCACCCGCGCCCACTCGGCCGGATCACGCCCGTCGACCAACACTCCGGTGACACCCGCAACGACCGAGTCGACGAGCCCGCTGACCCGACCGGCGACAACGGGCACACCGCTTGCGGCGGCCTCCAGCGTGACAAGGCCGAAGGTCTCTGAATGAGACGGCACGATCAGAAGTCGCGCACGCCGGAGCAGCGCCGCCAGCTCGACACGCTCGAGGGGGCCGGTGAAGATGACGGAGGCGGCCACGCCGAGTTCCGACGCCAGAGCGACGAGGGAATCCCGATAGCCCTCCCGCCCGGCCACGGCGTCGCCGGCAAGCAACAGCGTCGGCCGCATCCGCTCGTCAAGCAGCGCCAGCGCCCGGATGGCCAGATCCTGACCCTTCAATGGCTGGATGCGGGCCGCCACGAGCAGAAAGCCGGCCGAATCGGCCGGGGACCGCAGATCCCCGGCAACCGGGGGATGAAATAGGACGGTGTCTACTCCGGGGGTGACAACGCGAAGGGCCGCGCCGTCGATGTCATAGGCCGCGCCGATTGCGCTGGCCTCGGCCTGGCTGGCGGTGACGGTGAGTGTCGACTGGCTGGTGAGCATCCGCTCGGCATTCAGCCGAACGCTGCCCTCCGGGCTGTCTCCGTCAGCGAGGGCGTCGTTCTTCAGCGCGGCTACGGTGTGCAGGCTCAGGAAATGCGGCACCCCGAGCGCTCGGGCGAGACGCAGGCCCGCGAGACCTGAGAGCCAGTAGTGCGAGTGCACGAGGTCGTAGGCCGGCAGCGCCATGATGGCCGCCGCAAACTCGTCGACGACGCCGAGAAGCGACTCTTTCACCAGATGGACCTCGGGCCCGGCCGTGATGAAGCGCACCAGGGCGCCACCCTCTGTGCGGATACTGTCGGGCTGTGTTGCAGAGGAGCGCCTCGTCAGCACGTCCACCTCGAAACCGGCGGCCACCAGGCCGTTGGCGAGACCGAGGACGTAGACGTTCATCCCTCCCGCATCGCCGCTGCCCGGAGTGGCGAGTGGGGATGTGTGCAGGCAGATCAGAGCCACTCGGCGCGCCCTCTCGGGCACGGCAGGCTCCGCTGCCGCCGGGGCGCTGGGAAACAGACACGAACTCACCTACGAAGCCTAGCCCGGAGCAGCTGACAGACGGCAAACATGCAGGCGTCGGCGGCGTAAACTTGTCTATGTTCACCGAATGAAAGTAGGCCGCGAGTTGAGTGCACAACCCGCTGGTACAGACCGTTCCACCGCTTCGCGCTCGCCGTACTGGGGTGTCCCCGTGGCGCGGGCGATACCCGCCCTCATCGTCGGACTCGTGCTCACGTTCATGCCGAATCACTCGAGCCAGATCGGGCTGTTCGCATTCGGGGCCTTTTCGCTGGTCTCCGGCGTGCTGATCGCCGGCCTCTCACTCCGCACAATGCCCAGGTCCACGAGCCGCTCCCTATTCGTCCTGCAGGGAATGGTCATGCTGGTCGCCGGGGTTCTCGCCCTGGCCTTGAATTCCTTCCCGCTGGCATTCCTGTTCTATCTGGTGAGCGTCTCCAGCGCCATCGCCGCGATGCTCGAGCTCTATAGCGGCATTCGCTCCCGGGGTTCGAACCCCTCGGCCAAGGACTGGATCGTCGTCGGTGCGGCGACCGGTGTTCTGGCCCTTGTCTTCCTCCTGCTGCCCCTGACCGCCGTCGTAGCCGTGGGACTGCTGGGCGCGTACGGTGTCATGCTCGGCATGTTCTTGCTGATCGCGGGGCTCTCGCTTCGCTGGGGAACAACGACCAACCCGACCAAACTGGTGGAAAAATGATGACAAAACCCACACGCCGCGACATTCTCCGCCCGGCAGAACTCATCGGCATCTCGGCCATCATGGCCCTGTTCGTCGGCCTGACCGTGCTCCTGTCGACCCGGGCATGGCTTCTGGCCGGCGTCTTCTTCGGCATCGCCTTCATCGTGACGCTTGTCGCCGTGGCCATGTTTGTGCTCAGCTTCAAGCCCAACAAGGACGAGCTGACCGAGATGGATCAGACGGACGACGAGACCGGCCCGCCGAGCACGCACTGAGCGATGCCCGACAGGCGGATGCTGCTCTGTGAGGCTGCTGGAGTGTGAGGCTGCTGGTTTGTGACGCTGATTACTCTGCTTCGGCGAGGCGCTCGCGCAGCGCCTTGATCGACTGCTGCGCCGTGCGGCGCACCTCTTTGTCGTAGTCCCGGAGCAATAGCTCCAGGGTGTCGATGCATGAGGCGTCGCCGCGCACGGCTAAGGCCCGGGCTCCGGCGGAACGTACCCGGGGGTGCTCATGCGTTGTCAGGACTGCGATCTCGGTGATCTCACCGATCTCTCGGGTGGCGCAGACCTTCGCGGCCATCTCGCGCACGCGCCAGCTCTGGTTGCCCAGGGCCTTGACCACCGGCTTCTCGGCCGAGTCGTCCCAGATGTGCAGGAGGGCGCGGGCGCCCCACAGCTCCGGCCAGTACAGCGCCGGGGCACCGCTCAGGATGCCCTCGGCGTGGCTGCCGCCGACGACGCGAAGGAAGTCCTCGCCCTCGTAGCCGCCCTCGAGCAGTACGATCGCGCGGCGGGCGACCGAAGGTCCGCCCTCTTCGCGGGCCAGGGTCCGCAACCGATCCACGAGTGAGTCGGTCGTCGCTACGTCGTTTTCGTTGTCGTCGGGCTTGTTGTTGCGTTTTTTATCGTGTGCCATGAGAGCCCTAAGGCTACCCTTCTAGGACATGTTGCCGGGCTGAACGCCGCCGGGCTGGATATGTGCAACGAGAGCCGATGCCAGACCGACATAGCGCGGCGGGGTGAGAGCGAGCAGGCTCGCCTTGGCAGAGTCCCCGATATCGAGTCCTGAGACGAACTCGGTCAGGTCCGCCGCGCCGATTCGCTTGCCTCGCGTGAGTTCCTTCAGCAGGGCGTAGGGGTCGGTGACCGAGGAGCGGCCGGCGGTTATCTCGGCGCGCACGACGGTCTGGATCGCCTCGCCGAGCACCTCCCAGTTCTCATCAAGGTCGGCAGCCAGCAAATCGCTGTTCAGCGAGACGGCGTTCAGTCCTCCCTGGATGTTGGCCAGCGCGAGCAGCGAGTGCCCGAGGGCCACGCCGACGTTTCGCTGGGTGGTCGAATCGGTCAGGTCGCGCTGGAGGCGGGAGGTCACCAGGGTCTGGGAGAGCGAGTCCAAGAGAGCCGATGAGAGCTCGAGGTTGGCCTCGGCGTTCTCGAACTTGATCGGGTTGATCTTGTGCGGCATGGTTGAGCTTCCCGTGGCGCCGGCGACGGGGATCTGGGTGAAATAGCCGAGCGAGATGTAGGTCCAGAAGTCGGTGCAGAGGTTGTGCAGCACGCGGTTGGCATGGCTGATGCGCGAGTAGAGCTCGGCCTGCCAGTCGTGGGACTCGATCTGGGTGGTGAGCGGGTTCCACTCGAGCCCGAGCGAGGTCACGAATTCCTTCGACAGTGCCTGCCAGTCCAGCTCGGAGTCGGCGGCGAGGTGGGCGGCGAAGGTGCCGGTGGCACCCGAGAACTTGCCAAGGTAGTCGCTGGCCTCTATCTGCTTCAGGATACGTTCGAGGCGATAGACCGTGACGGCTATCTCCTTGCCCATGGTCGTGGGCGTGGCGGGCTGGCCGTGGGTGCGGGCAAGCATGGCCTCGTCGCGGTATTTGACCGCCTGGTGACGCAGCTCCTCGATGACGCCCTGGAATGCAGGCAACCAGACCGCGGTCACGGCGTCGCGGATGACCACCGCGTAGCTGAGGTTGTTGATGTCCTCGCTGGTGCAGGCGAAGTGGGTGAGCTCGGCGATGTCGGCCAGGCCGAGATCGCCGAGCCGCTTGCGAACGAAGTACTCGACAGCCTTTACATCATGCTTTGTCGTCGCCTCAAGAGCCGCGAGCTCCGCGATCTCTTCGTCGCCGAATTCGGCTGCGAGGCGGGACAGTGCGTGCCGGGCATCGCCCGTGATCGGGTGTGAGCCGAATAGCTCACGGTCCGTGAGGAACAGCAGCCAGTCGACCTCGATCTGGATGCGCGCCCGATTCAGACCCGCCTCGGAGAGAAAGGCGCCGAGCGGAGACACGGTCTGATGGTAGCGGCCGTCGAGTGGGCTGAGCGGCTGCGGGGAGAATGAGCTCATGATTTAGGGGTGCTCCAGGTTGGGACGGAATTATTCTGTGGTTCGCAACGGCAGCCGGAATGCAGGCTCCAATTGCCAGAAGAGTGACTGGTATGCGCGCTCGATCAGGGCCAGCGTGGAGTCGAAAACGGCCGCATCCGCGTAGTACGGGTCGGGAACATCAGGAACCTGCTGGGCCAGCTCGGGGTCGAAACTCGTGAGAAGCCGGATCTTTGACCGGTCATCGTCGTTGCGGGCAAACGAGCGAATCGCACGCTCGTGCGTTCGGTCCAGCGCCAGAATCAGGTCGAGTTCGTCGAATTTCGAGGCGTCGAACTGCCTGGCCCGATGCTGGTCTCCGTCGAAGCCGCGGTTGCTGAGCGCTAGGAGGGTGCGCGGGTCTGCACGCTCACCCACATGCCAGTCGCCGGTGCCGGCGGAGGACACCGCGACCCTTCCGGTGAGGCCTGCTTTCTGCACGAGCGACCGGATGACGACCTCCGCCATCGGCGAGCGGCAGATGTTGCCGGTACAGACCATGCTGACCGTGAAGACGGCGTCGAGCAGAGGCTCGGTCTCGGAAGGCATACCTCTATCTTGGTGCAGTTTCCTCTCCTGCACACCCCGAGTCCGCCTGTGCTGTTCCGCGGTCGTCGTTGGCGTCGGCGCGTGCCGGTGCAGGGGGTGAGACTGCAGAGATGAACTTGTTATCAGATCCGCTGGCACAGCTCGCCGCAGCCGAGGCGGAATGGGAGCTTCGTCGGGATTACTCGGTCGTTCTGGGCATTGCGCAACGGGTGAACGACCTGCTGGTTGCCGGCCCGACCGTGTCGATAACGGAGTGCTCTGCACAGGATGGGTCTGCGCGGCAGGGGTCTGCCGGCTGGCTCGGGCCCGCCCGGCGAGCGTTTGATGGGCGGGAGGCCGAGCTTCTGGGCACGCTCAGACTGGCGGCAAGCGAAATCGAGGCACTGGCGGCAGAACTGCAGGCTGCCATTCAGCTCTTCGCCGTGAGCCGTGAGCCGTGACCCGGGAGCGGGAGGCGGCGGCCTCTTCGTCTCGGGCGGCGGCGACGTGGCGGTCTCGACAGAGGAAATGGCGGCTTTGGCGCACAGGCTGAGGTCAATCCAATTCACGTCGGAGGATGGCCTCCGAATGCTTCTGACCCTGAGCGGACGGGCCGATTTCGGGCCCGCTTCGGCGGCGCTTACCCGGGCGCTCGAGACTGCGGCTCTGCTCGAACTCGCCCTGAAGATCGCGGCCGATTCCTACGGGCACACCGAACGGATACTGCAGTTGGTCGGGCGTGAGGCCGCAGCCGGGCTCGGATTCACGCTCGGTCGTCTCGCGCCGCTTATCGGTCTGGTGGCGTTTCCCCGACTGCTCGGACTCGCCGTCGGCGTGGCGGTCGGTACGCGGCTGTTTCCCGGCGCCCTGGGGGAGGTGTCGGCCTGGCTCGCAGGCAACCCCCGCTTGGTATCGAACCCGGTGACCGTTGGGGCCGTGCGCCTGATGGTGTCGGCCGGCGATGACACCCTCGCCGGTCTCTTCGGGATGCCGCCGGCCGTGGCCCGGGCGATCGGGGATTCCGGGCTCGGCGTCTGGGGCCTGCCCCAGACCGCCGCCCTCGCGCTGGCCGGTCTCGGCGGGATCGCCGGTGTTGCCGGCACGGGCCATCTGAGGGAAACGGCCGTCTCGGTGCGGCCGACCGGCGCGCGCAGTGCCCGGGTAGCAGCACCCTTCGGGGTGGGTGCGCTCATCGACCGGGTTCCCGGCTCGGCCGAGGGCGATCCTCAGATCAGGCTTGAGCGCTATTCGGAGCCGGCCACGACGGGTTCAGCCGCCGGCACACGCTGGATCCTGTACGTCGGGGGAACGATCGATCTCGGGGTGCTGCCTGAAACGGAGCCCTTTGACATGACCTCGAACCTGCATGCCACGGCGGGCGCGGACGCCGGCTCCTTGCGCGCGACGGCCGAGGCGCTCTGGCAGGCTGGGGTGTTGCCGGGGGATCCGGTGCTCGCGGTCGGCTACTCGCAGGGTGGGCTGCTGGCGGCCCAGCTCGAGCGCAGCGGCGACTTCAACGTGCAGGGAGTTCTCACCGTCGGAGCACCGATCGGCCAGCTGGCGCTGGACGTCCCGACGGCGGCGATAGCCCATACCGAGGACCTGGTGCCGGCTCTGGGTGGCCTCGAGAGCGCAACGGCTGACGAACGCATCCTTGTGCGGCGCAGCGCATTCTCCGGCCGCGAGATGCCCGAGGACCATGCGCTGCCGGCCCATGCTCTCACCGAGTATCGCGCGACCGCAGCGATGATGGACACCTCTATTGAGCCGCGCATCCTGCGTTTCAGAGAGAGCATCGCGGGCTTCCTCAGCCCTCGGGCCGCCGTGGGCTCTGCTCGGCTCTACCGGGCCGACAGGGTGAACTAGGGGTGGGATTGATCACCTACCGGCGGCCGCTGAGCGGGCGCAGGATGGCGTTGATGATCGCCGAGAGAATGGTCAGGACGAAGGCGCCAAGCATGGCCCAGCCGAAGTCGACGATGTTCAGGCCGAAGTGCAGAAAGTCCGTGATCCAGCTGACGACCAGCAGCAGGAAACCGTTGACGAACAGCGACAGGATGCCGAGCGTCAGGATGTAGAGCGGGAAGGCGACGACGCGGATCGCGGTGCCGAGGATACCGTTCACGATGCCGAAGATCAGGGCGACCATGACAAAAGAGGCCACAGTGGCGAACGTCGTGTCCGCGTAGGGCACGAGCGTGACCCCCGACACGATGAGCGTAGTCAGCCAGAGGGCGAACGAGTTGCCGACGAGGGAGACCAAGAATCTGCGCATGGGCAAAGTCTTTCAGTTGTGACTGGAAAACGGCAGCAGCAGTGCTGTGCGGGCCACATCCTTGCCGGGGTTTTCCCGAAGAGAGCGGCCGAGACTCGTCGCGCGGTTGGCGATCGCCGCCGAGCCGAGGATGCGCTCGGCTGCGGCGTGCAGCTCCGCCACTGTCGCCGTGTTCGGCGGCAGCGCCTCGCCCATGCCGGAGCGTTCGATGGCCGCGGCTCCGGCGAACTGGTCGGTCGAAAACGGCAGCACGAGCAGGGGAACCCCGGCGTTCGCCGCCTCGGTCACGCTGTTGTTTCCGCCGTGGGTGACCGCGAGGACGGCATGCTCCAGGAGCAACACCTGAGGCAGGAACTCCCGTACCAGCCAGTTGTCTGGAAGTTCGCCGAGTTCCCGGCGCGGGGCCGACCCGATGGCGATTGCAACCCTGACGCCGAGGAGCTTCAGGGCGTCAGCGACCCGGCCCAGCACATCCGCTCGCACAGAGAGGAAGCTGCCGAAGCTGACGTAGACGACCGGCTCGTGGCTCTCGTCCAGCCAGGCGTTCACCTCCGGGTCGATCGGCTCTGTGCGAACCGCGGAGCCGAGAAAGGCGTGGGGCGGCAGCAGGGCTGTTCGGGCGCGATCGTGGAGCTGGCCGGGATAGTTCAGCATCAGCAGGTCGCCGTGGGTAGCAAAGGCATCCTCAGCCTCGGTCGCGTTGTGATCAAGCTCGAGCAGGGCGCTGTTCCACTGGGCGGTGAACCGATCCCTGACGCCTGCGCAGAGGGCATAGAGCTCCTCGAGCTCTGTCGCGTCGGGGCTGAAGGCGGCGGGCCATGCGCTCGGGTAGCCGTAGATCTCCTCGCCCACCGGAAGGGCCGACGGATGCCCGAGCACGATGTCGCCGTGAGGTATTCCTGCCGATATCAGGGCCAACCGAGCGCTGAAGGCCAGGTGGTCGACCATGATCTGGTCGGGCTGAACCAGGTCAATCAGGCTCAGGACCGCCCGGGCGGTCTCGACCGGCTCCCAGAGCAGGTCCGAGCTGCGGGCCGCTGCCTGGAAGGCCAGGGTGGGGATCATGCCGTGGCGGGTAGCGGCGAAGAAACCGCGCAGTGCATCGTCCTCCCCAACGGGCTGATCTTCAGCCTTGATCACCCCGGGGTTGGAGCCGCGGCCGAGTTGCAGGCCGACCCGCTGGAAGCCGAAGTCGCCGACGATGCCAGCGGTGGCTGGGCCGGTGGCAACGACAACATCGTCGCCTGCGGCACTGAAGGCCGTGGCGAGGCTGGCCAGGGGGTAGAGGTGCGAGGCGTAGTCGGGACTGATTACAAGCAGGGTCACAGGATAAGTGTCACAGGCTTGAGCGGGAGTCGAGGACCCGATCGTTGCTTGCGGCGACCTCGGTGTAGACGCTGTCCAGTGCCTCGGCCATGGCCTGAATGGTGAACTTCTGCCTGACGAGCGTCTGGGCTTTGGCGATTCTGGCCCGGTCTGCCGGGACCGTGGCCGCTGCCAGGGCCGCGGCGTCGCTCATGCCGCGTCGAACGCCCGCGGCGGTGCTGGTGTTCACGAGGAAGCCCGTGACGCCGTTCTCGACGTAGGTTGCCGGACCGCCACCGGCCGGGGCCACGACGACGAGCCCGGCGGCCAGGGCCTCGAGGAGGGCAATTCCGAACTCCTCCTTCAGGCTGCCGCAGATGTAGAAGCCTGATGCGCCGATGAGCTCCCGTGAGCCGAGGCGCGCGGTCGCCAGCCAGCGGGCAACGACGTCGTTCGGCCGGTGGCCGGCGAGAATGAGGCCAGCGGCGGCCTCGGGGTTCTGGGCGATGACGGCGGCGATGCGCTCCAATTGGCTGCGCTCGTCGGCTGAGGGGCTCTTCATGTCTCCACCGACGATGACCAGGTTGCACGAATCGCGGAGGTCAGGATTGCTCGCCCACGCCTCGACGATGGTGGCCATGCCCTTGACCCGGTGCAATCGGCCGACGCTCAGCGCGATTGGCAGGCCGTGGCGGCGGGCCGGGAGGCTGGCGATCAGGGTCTCGATGTCTGTGAAGGCCCGGGTTGTCGAGTCACGGGGTTCCGCGTTCTCGGCGGCAACCTCCATGATTGCCGCCTCGATACCGGTGAGGTCGATGCCCTCCGGCACGACCGTATAGCGGTCGGGGGCCCTGTCGATGTCGACGCCGAGCAGTTCGGCGAGGTCGTCACGCAGGAGTGGACGCGGAAAGAGCACGGTGTGCTGGGAATCGTTGGCGAGGCGCTGCACGAGGCGGTGTCGAAACCAGTAGTGTTCGATCTCGTCGGCGGCGCCGAAGTTGTCGAGCCGGAGCGAACCGGCCATATCAAGTGCGTGGATGACCCCGTGCGGGTCGGGCGCGAGGGTGAAGACCACTGGAATCCCCAGCTCCCGGGCGACGGTGGCGGCGGCCATGCTGCCGACGTCCGCCATCCTGAGGTGCAGGACGTCGACCGGGCCGAGGGCTTTCAGGGCCCGTCGGATGCCGCGCTCAGCGGCCACGCGGGTCGGCCACGACAACGACTGGCTGACGGGCTGGGCGAGCAGCGCGATGGGCGCGAGGATGTGACCGCGCACACCGCTTGAATCGGGGTAGGCGGTTTCGACCAGTGGGGCCGCGGCGGCGTGGGAGGCGCCGCGGGACATGGTGATGACCCGGTCGACGTTCGGACGTTGAGCGAGGGCGTCGCCGAGACGAACCAGCAGGGTCGCGATGCCGCCGTTGTCACCGGCCCCGGCGCGGGTCAGGCCCCGGTCGATGTCGGCGTGCAGGAACAGCTGGGCGATTGTGAGTCCGGTGCCCGCGGGGCGAGCCGGCGAAGTTGCAGCGGTCTCGGCCAGATCGATCTGGGCGAGCCGTGCGGCATCCGCCAATTCACCATCGCCCCACGCGAGGGCGGTGACCAGCTTGCGGGCACCCTCGTCGGTGCGACGGTCGCCCAGAGCCGCGACGGCGGCGATGCGCACGATGTCGGGCTGCAGCGCGTTGCCGGCGATCTGGCGCAGCGCGCGTCCTGCGACCTGGCCGGGAACGAGCCCCAGCGTCTCAGTCAAGCGCTGCCGGGCCTCGTGGTCCTGCTCGGAGACGAGGGCGCCCTCGAGGGCAAGCGCGACGTGATCGGGGGTAGACGCTGCCCAGCTCTGCAGGGTGCGCTGGGCCAGGACGCCCGTGAATCCCGCGCGGACAACGCAGCCGACGAGACGGGAGATGGCGTCAAGGCGGGGAAGGCGAGCCGCGAACGACCAGGCGGCATGCTCGCGGAGAAAGGCGCGGTCACTGGAGAGCAACTCGGAGAGCAGGGCATCGGCGGAGTCGTCGAACACGCGGCCAAGTGCATGCACCGCGGCAATGGCTACGACCTCATTGGTCTCGTCATAGATTGCCTGCTCGAGAATGGCGACCGCGCGGGGGCCGCTGTCCCGGCTGGCCGCGAAGGCCAGATCGTCGGCGGAGCGCATGACATCAAGCAGGAAGGGGGCGTCGCGCAGTCGCTGCAGTGCGGAGTTCAGATCCATAATCTCAGGTTCCCGAGTCTCTCGTTGATGTGGCGGTCTCGTGCACAGGACCTTCCCCTGCAATCCCCTGACAAACGCTGACTCAAGGTATTCGCAGCGCCTCCGTTGATGGATTGGCCGAAATTCCCCGATCATTAAGTCAATGACAGAAGCTCGCCAAACGCAACCACCGAACTATCAGGTTCATTCCGAATTGATCAGCCGGCTTAGTTTCGCACGACCCGAAGGTTCTTCCCTGAGTGCCTCGTTACACTCGACGAATGAATGAGTCGATAGTGCGGCTGCGGCCAGAGATTCTCGCGCTTCCCGCCTACAAGCAGGGCGCCTCTATCGAGGGGGGTTTCAAGCTCTCCAGCAACGAGAACCCGTTCGAGCCCCTGCCCGGCGTGCTCGAGGCGGTGGCGGCCGCCAGTGCGACGCTGCACCGCTACCCCAACGCCTCTGCCCCGGAGCTGGCTGCCCGGCTCGCCGAGCTGCACGGTGTGGACGTCGACCAGGTTATCCTCGGTGCCGGCTCGGTCTCTGTTCTCGTGCAGCTGGTTCAGGCGGCTGCCGGTACCGGTGACGAGGTGCTCTATTCGTGGCGATCGTTCGAGGCCTACCCCTGGATGCCGACCCTCACCGGCGCCACCAGCGTGCGGGTGCCCAACGACGAGCACCACCGACACGACCTCGTGGCCATGGCGGCCGCCATCACCGATCGCACCCGGGTTGTCATCGTTTGCAGCCCCAACAATCCCACATCTACGGTGGTCACCGAGGCCGAGTTCGCGTCGTTCATGGCCGAGGTGCCCGCCAATCTGCTGGTCATCCTCGACGAGGCCTACGCCGAGTTCGTCACCGATCCGGATGCCGTCAGCGGTCCGCCCCTGCTGGCGAAGTACCCGAATCTCGTCGTTCTGCGCACCTTTTCGAAGGCGTACGGCCTGGCCGGCTTGAGAATTGGCTACGGCCTGGGACCCGTGGCTATCCTTAACGCGGCGCGAACCACGGCTATCCCCCTGGGACTCACCGACCAGTCGCAGGCGGCTGCCCTTGCTTCGCTCAACCACCAGCCGGAACTCCTTGCCCGGGTCGCCCAACTCGCCGCCCTCCGGGACCAGGTCTGGGAGGCGCTCGTGGCCCAGGGCTGGGACGTGCCCAAGCCGCAGGGCAACTTCATCTGGCTGCCCACCGGGGACGCCACGGCGACCGCGGCGGCCTTATATGCCGCAAACGGCATGGTCGTTCGGCCGTTTCACCCTGAAGGCCTGCGGATTTCGATCGCCGAGCAAGAGTCTGTTGGAAAGCTCCTTCAGGTATCTGCCGAGCTTGTCGCTACCCTCCAAAAAAGCCCGACGATCTCGAATATGCCGACCCGGCAGCAGATATCGTAGACACGGTTCATTCGAACGAGCCGTTTCCTTACCCAGGCCCACGAGCAAAGAACGGGGGTATCCAGATGGTTGAGCAATCGCCGACGGTTCAGATCCTTTCGATAGATGGCACCTTTCAACCCAGCGCTTCTGCTGAGGAGTACCTGCCGTACCTGGATTCACTGACCCACGCCGACCACCAGCAGTTCTACCGCGACATGGCCGTGATCCGCCGTTTCGACTCGGAGTGCACGAATCTGCAGCGCCAGGGCCAGATGGCGCTCTGGCCGCCGAGCCACGGCCAGGAGGCTGCCCAGGTCGGGTCGGCCCGCGCCGCACAGCCGCAGGACCACCTCTTCCCGAGCTATCGAGAGCACGTTGTCGCGAAGATCCGCGGTGTCGACATCTTCGGCATCGTCGAGCTAATGCGGGGGACGACCCTCGGCGGCTGGGATGCGAACGACCCGGCAAACGGCAACTTCCACGGCTATACCCTCGTACTCGGCACCCAGACGGTGCATGCCACGGGCTACGCCATGGGAATCAAGTTCGACGGCGACGTCGGCACCGGCGACGCGGCTCGGGACGCGGCGGTCATGGTCTACTTCGGCGACGGATCGACCTCCGAGGGCGACGTGAACGAGGCGATGGTCTTCGCCGCGAGTTACCAGACACCCCAGGTCTTCTTCCTGCAGAACAACCAGTGGGCCATCTCCGTTCCGGTCAGTACCCAGAGTCGTATTCCTCTCTACCTGCGACCGCGCGGATTCGGCATCCCCAGTGTTCAGGTCGACGGCAATGACGTCCTGGCAAGCTACGCCGTCTCGGCGAAGCATCTGGGCGACGCCCGCAACGGCCTGGGCCCGAGTTTCATCGAGGCACTGACCTACAGAATCGGCGCTCACACGACGAGCGACGACCCCAGCCGATACCAGACCGACGAACAGCTCGCATACTGGGTGGCCCGGGATCCGATTCTTCGCTTCGAGTCCTATCTGCGCGGCCAGGGAGCCGGCGACGATTTCTTCGCCAGCACCACCGAGGAAGCCGAGGATTTCGCCGCAGACATTCGCCGACGAACGCTTGCCGGGGTCTCGGTTGCCCCCGAATCCATGTTCACGAACGTCTACTCGGAGCCGCATCCGGTGATGGACTCACAGAGGGCCTGGCTTTCGGGCTACGAGGCTTCCTTCGGAGAGGGAAACCGATGACCGACAAGGGGAAAACCAGCACTGAGATGCCGATGGCCAAGGCCATCAATGCCGGGCTGCGCCAGTCCCTCGCCGACAACGACCGGGTGCTTCTGATGGGCGAGGATATCGGAACCCTCGGCGGCGTCTTTCGCGTGACCGAGGGCCTGAAGGCCGAGTTCGGTGAGAATCGCGTGCTCGACACCCCGCTCGCCGAGTCGGGAATCGTGGGAACCGCCATCGGCCTGGCGATGCGCGGCTATCGGCCTGTGGTCGAGATTCAGTTCGACGGCTTCGTCTACCCTGCCTTCAACCAGATCACCTCGCAGCTTGCGAAGATCACCAACCGGGGACGCGGAAACCAAAGCATGCCGGTTGTCATCCGCATCCCCTACGGCGGCCACATCGGTGCGATCGAGCACCACCAGGAGAGCCCGGAGGCGTACTTCGCGCATACCGCCGGCCTCCGGGTCGTCAGCCCGTCGACGCCGAACGATGCCTACTGGATGATCCAGGAGGCCATTGCCAGCAACGATCCCGTCATGTTCTTCGAGCCCAAGAGCCGCTACTGGCCCAAGGGTCCGGTAGACCTGGCCGGCTCGGCAGCGCCGCTGCACGCCAGCCGCATCGTGCGGGCCGGAACCGATGCCACGCTCGTCGGCCACGGCGCCATGGTCAGCATGCTCCTGCAAGCAGCAGAGGTCGCCGCCGGCGAGGGCATCAGCCTTGAGGTCATCGACCTCCGTTCGCTGAGCCCCATCGACTATGCGCCCATCCTGGCCTCGGTCTCCAAGACGGGCCGGCTCATCGTGTGCCAGGAGTCGCCCGGCTTCGTCAGCGTCGGCTCGGAAATCGCAGCGACGGTCGCCGAGCGGGCCTTCTACTCGCTCCAGGCCCCGGTACTGCGGGTCTCCGGATTCGACGTGCCGTTTCCGGCCGCCAAGGTCGAGACGTTCTTCCTGCCGGATGCCGACCGCATCCTCGAGGCCGTCGATCGGGCCCTGGCTTACTAAGCTCTTTCTTACCAATCCAAAGGACGGCACCGTGACCACCTCGCATTTCCATCTCCCCGATGTCGGTGAGGGTCTCACCGAGGCCGAGATCGTCTCCTGGAAGGTCGCCCCCGGCGATACTGTTGCGGTCAATCAGGTCATCGTCGAGATCGAGACGGCAAAGTCGCTCGTCGAGCTTCCCTCTCCGTTCGCCGGCGTCGTCGGTGATCTGTTCGTTGCCGAGGGTGACACCGTCGATGTCGGCACCGCCATCATCAGCGTCACATCGGCCGTGATTCCGGGACAGGTCGCTTTCGACGACGAGGCCGCCGTAATCCGAGCGGATGCCGCGGCGAGTGTTTCACGTGAAACAGACGAGAAGCCCGCCGCGGTCCTGGTCGGCTACGGCATCAAGGGTCACGTGGCGTCTCGGCGCCGGGGCGGCGCACCCACACCGCCTCAACCGACCCCTGTCACCCAGGCCGCCTCACAGCCCAAGGCCCCCGCGGCGTTCGCGGGGATGTCCGTCATGGCCAAACCGCCGATCCGAAAGCTGGCCAAGGATCTCGGAGTGGAGCTGACCCTGGTCGAGGCGACGGGCGCCATCGGCGACGTCACGCGGGAAGACGTGATGCGTCACGCCCAGCAGGCGAAGGTCTTTCAGAACATCGAGACGCCGATGTGGGCTGAGAGTCGCGAGGAACGAATCCCGGTCAAGGGAGTGCGCAAGCAGATCGCCAAGGCGATGGTCGAATCGGCCTTCACCGCCCCACATGTCAGCCTCTTCGTCGACGTCGACGCCTCACGCACGATGGAGTTCATCAAGCGATTGAAGGCGTCCACGGATTTTGCTGGAATCAAGGTGTCACCGCTGCTGATCCTCGCGAAGGCAATGATCTGGGCAGTTCGCCGAAACCCCATGGTGAATGCCGCTTGGGGGGAGAAAGAGATCACGGTGCGCAACTACGTGAACCTCGGCATCGCCGCCGCCACCCCCCGCGGGCTGCTCGTTCCGAACGTCAAAGACGCCCAGAATATGTCACTTCGCCAGCTCGCCCAGGCACTGGAGCAGCTCACGATGACGGCCCGCGAGGGTCGCACCACGCAGGCAGACCAGGCCAACGGCACCATCACCGTCACCAATATCGGCGTCTTCGGCATGGACACCGGAACCCCGATCCTGAACTCCGGTGAGGTCGCCATTGTCGCGCTCGGCACCATCAAGCTCAAGCCATGGGTCGTCGACGGCGATGTACGCCCGCGCTTCGTAACCACCCTGGGCGCCAGCTTCGATCATCGCGTCGTCGACGGCGATGTTGCTAGCCGCTTCCTCGCCGATGTCGCCAGCGTGCTGGAGGAGCCTGCCCTGCTTCTGGACTGAACAGGGTTCGCAATCGAAACTCTTCGCGGATACGGTTGATAACGGCACGGAACTGTGTCGCCTCAGTCAGGCCTCACAAGAGTCAGGAACCAGTGACTTCTCCGCTCACCACCCTCACCATCACCGAGGCACGCGCTCGTTTCGCGGGCCTCTCGGCGGTGCTGTTCGACCTCGACGGGGTACTCACCCCCACCGCCGGGGTGCACATGCAGGCCTGGAGCCGACTCTTCACCCCCTACCTCGAGGCGCGCGGGGTGACCCCCGGCTACAGCGACGAAGACTACTTCCGCTATATCGACGGCCGACCACGCTACGACGGGGTACGCGATCTTCTGCGTTCGCGGGGAATCCAGCTGCCCGAGGGCACGGTTCAGGATGCGCCGACCGAGGACACCGTCTGCGGCCTCGGCAACCGCAAGAACTCAGCCTTCAACGAGACCCTGGCCGAGAATGGCGTCAGCGCCTACCCCGGCTCGGTCGCATTCCTTGAGACCGTGGCCGCGGCGGGCTACGCCGTCGCCGTCGTCTCCAGCTCCCGCAACGCCGAGCCGGTGCTCGTGGCGGCTGGCCTTCGCGACCGCTTCGAGGTCGTCGTCGATGGCCTCGTCGCCGTGCACAACGGCATCCCCGGCAAGCCCAGCCCCGCGACCTACGAATATGCCGCCGAGCTGCTGGGCCTCAGTCCCGCAGAGTGCCTCGTCGTGGAGGACGCCCACTCCGGCGTCCAGGCCGGCCGCGATGGCGACTTCGGTCTCGTGCTCGGAGTCAACCGTGGCGTCGGGGCCCAGGGGTTGCTCGATTCGGGCGCCCACGTCGTCGTCGACGACCTGCACGACTTTCTGCCGATCCAGGCCCGAGAGGTGCCCGCATGATTACCGTCCCCACCGATCCCTTGGATCGCAACCGGTTCCCACTTGACGACTGGGCGCTCATCGAGAACGACTTCTCCGCCGGCGATATGGGCCGTACCGAGACGCTTTTCTCTATCGGCAACGGCTATCTGGGCCTTCGCGGCAATGTAGACGAGGGCCGCGACGGTCATGCCCACGGCACGTTCATCAACGGCTTCCACGAGACCTGGACGATCAAGCACGCCGAGGAGGCCTTTGGCTTCGCCCGCGTCGGCCAGACGATCGTGAACGCCCCGGACGCGAAGATCATCCGCATCTATGTCGATGATGAGCCGCTGGTGCTGACCGAGGCCGACCTGCCCTGCTATGAGCGCCGGCTCGACTTCCGGGCGGGCGTGCTCTCTCGTGAACTCGAGTGGCGCACCCCCAGTGGCAAGCGCGTGCTCATCCGCAGCCGTCGAATGGTCTCCTTCACCGACAGGCACCTGGCGGCAATCGACTACGAGGTCACGATGCTGGACGACGACGCCTCCGTCGTCATTTCGAGCCAGATCCTGAACCGTCAGGACGGTACCGACGAGTATGCGGCACCCGAGGTCAACGCCAACGGTGCCGACTTCGACCCGCGCCAGGCGGCGAGCTTCGTGGAGCGCGTGCTGCAGCCGCGGTTCAAGAGAAGCGGGGCCGGGCGCTACGTGCTCGGCTACCGCTGCACGAACTCGGGCATGACGATCGCGACCGGTGCCGACCACACCATCGAGACGGCCAACGAGTACGAGGAGACGTCTGAGATCGACGACGACCTCGCCAAGCACGTTTACCACATCAAGGCAAAGGCCGGCCGGAGCGTTCGGATCACCAAGATCCTCAGCTACCACACGTCTGGCGGCCTGCCCACGGTCGAGCTCGCTGATCGATGCGACCGCACCCTGGATCGCGCCCGCGCCCAGGGCATGCAGCAGCTCATCGAGAACCAGCGCGATTGGCTGTCGGCCTTCTGGGCCCGCACCGACGTGGAGATTGCCGGTCAGCCGGTGCTGCAACAGGCGACCCGATGGAACCTTTTCCAGCTGGCCCAGGCCTCGATGCGGGCTGACGGCTCGGGGATCTCTGCCAAGGGGGTTTCGGGTTCAGGTTATAGCGGGCACTACTTCTGGGACACCGAGGTCTACGTGCTGCCGTTCTTGACCTACACCTCTCCCATCGCCGCGCGGAACGCGCTCCGGTTCCGGCATGCCATGCTCGATCACGCGCGGGTGCGGGCGAACGAGTTGAACCAGCTGGGAGCCCTGTTCCCGTGGCGCACGATCAACGGCCTCGAGTCTTCCGCCTACTACGCGGCCGGCACCGCGCAGTACCACATCGATGCCGACATCGCCCATGCGCTGAGCCAGTATGTGGCCGCCACCGGGGATCAGGACTTCATGTCCCGGGAGGCGATCGACATCCTCGTGGAGACCGCCCGCATGTGGGCCGACCTCGGGTTCTGGCGGGCCAACGGCACCGATATCTTCCACATCCACGGTGTCACCGGGCCCGACGAGTACACGACCGTGGTCAATGACAACCTCTACACGAATGTCATGGCCCGGCAGAACCTCCGCAACGCCGCCGATGCCGTCAACCGGCTTCGCGACGAGGCGCCGCAGTACTACGGCCGCATGATCGACCGGCTGCAGCTGACGGTCGACGAGGTCACGGAGTGGCAGCGGGCGGCGGATGCGATGCACATCCCCTTCGACGATTCGCTCGGGATCCATCCCCAAGACGCCCAGTTCCTGGAGAAGGAGCGCTGGGACCTCGAGAAGACCGATCCGGGAAAGCGGCCGCTGCTGCTGCACTACCACCCGCTGGTGATCTATCGCTTCCAGGTACTCAAGCAGGCCGATGTGGTGCTGGCCCTGCTGCTGCAGGGAGACCAATTCACCCCGTCGGAGAAGCTCGCCGACTTCGATTACTACGACCCGCTGACCACCGGGGACTCCACCCTGAGCGCCGTCGTGCAGTCGATCATCGCGGCCGAGGTCGGCTACCACGAACTCGCGCTGAAGTATTTCACACGGGGCCTCTTCGTCGACCTCGCGGACCTTCATCGCAACACGGCCGACGGTGTGCACGTGGCATCGGCCGGCGGTGTGTGGAGCGCTCTCGTGTTCGGTTTTGGCGGCTTCCGCGACCACGGCGGGGTCATCACCATGGACCCCAGGCTTCCCGTCGACTGGGAGTCGCTGACCTATCGAATCACGCTCCAAGGCACCCGGGTGCGCATCGATCTGCGCCAGAATGAGATCGAGTTCACCGTTGAGGCGGGGGACGGCGCCAGGATCCACGTGCGGGGCGAGCCGGTCGACGTCTTCGCGGGCGAGCCCGTGATCGTCGCCTTGGCAGATCAGGGCCGCAGGGTTGCGGGAGCACCGAGCGCCCGCGCCATCGAGGGCGAGCGCCGCGCCGACGGCACGCTGTTCACCTCCAGTGTGCCCTGTGTGGCCCTCGAGTACAGCCTGGCGGGCGGAGAAATCACGCCGAGCGACTAGTTCGGCCATCCCCCACTGGGTGATTTTGACAATCATTATCAATAAGAACTATGGTGAGAGGCGCGCCCGGCCTACGGGTTGCCACGCTCCCCTACCTTCCAGGCATGCCCTGGCCAGATTGGTTCTCCCCAATGCGACGATCACCGCTCGCCCTCCCGGCCTTTTTCGTAACTGCGGCCCTGGCCCTCGCCGGCTGCGCCACAACGGCCGCCCAGCCCTCAGCCTCCACCGGGGTCAAGATCGTCGCGTCCACCAATGTCTACGGCGATATCGCGAAGCAGATCGGCGGTGAGCACGTCGACGTCATCTCGATCATCGACAGTCCCGACAAAGACCCGCACGACTATGCGGCCACGCCTCGCGACCAGCTCGCCGTGAGCGAGGCTGCCCTCGTCATCGAGAACGGCGGCCACTACGACGAGTACATCGACAGGCTGCTTTCAACCGCCGACAACGCCGGTGTCGTGGTGCTGAACGCCGTCGATATCTCAGGGCTCGAAGACCACTCGACTGAGACGCCGGAAGCGTCAGAGGCATCCGCGACCGACGAGGCTGCGCACGACGATGCTGCGCACGACGATCATGGCGTCGCGGCCGAGGCCAGCTTCAACGAGCACGTCTGGTACGACGTCACAACGATGGGCCTGGTCGGCGCGCGAATCGCCACCGAGCTCAGCACCTTGGATCCCGCGAACGCGGCCGTCTACGAGGCCAACGCGGCATCGTTCGCAACTGCTATCGACGGTCTGAAGGCCAAGGAGGCCTCCATGCACACGACGATGGACGGTCGAGGCGTCGCCGTAACCGAACCTGTGCCCCTTTACCTGCTGCAATCGCTCGGCTTCTCGAACATGACCCCCGAGGCGTTCACCGCGGCCGTCGAGCTCGGCACCGATGCCTCCCCGCAGGTTCTCGCCGAGACCAAGGCCCTGCTGAGCTCCGGCGCTGTCCAGTTGCTCGTTTACAACGAGCAGACCGCGGGCCCGCAGACGGATGCCCTCATGGCCGAGGCAACGGCCATGAACGTGCCAATGATCGGCGTCACCGAGACCCTGCCGGCTGGTCAGACCTACATCGCATGGATGGACGGCTACCTCGACGCCATCAACAGCGCACTCGGCCAGTAGTCTTCGGAGGTGTCTCTGACTAAGAATCCAACCGAGCCGGTGCTGAGGTTCGCCCAGGCGTCGCTCGCCTTCGGTGACCGCACGCTCTGGAGCGGCGTCACTTTTGAAGTGCAGCCGGGCGAGTTCATCGCGGTCATCGGCGGGAACGGCAGCGGCAAGACGAGCCTGTTGAAGACGATCCTCGGTCAGCAGGAGCTGACTCAGGGCTCGGTTGAATTCTGTGGACAGCCGGTGCACCGGGGCAACCGCAAGATCGGCTACATCCCGCAGCAAAAGCTTGCCGATGACGGAACGCCGCTGCGGGCCCGCGACCTCGTGGCCCTGGGACTCAACGGCCACAAGTTCGGCTTCCCCCTACCCTCGGCCGCCCGCAAGCGAGAGGTCGACTCCCTGCTCGACGCCGTCGGAGCCACGGAGTTCGGCACCGTGTCGATCGCCACGCTATCGGGCGGCGAGCAGCAGCGGTTGCGCGTAGGGCAGGCGCTCGCCGGGGATCCTCGGCTTCTACTCTGCGACGAGCCGCTGCTCTCGCTCGACCTCACCCACCAGCGCGCGGTCAGCGAGTTGATCGACACGCAGCGCCGGGAGCGAAACCTCGGGGTGCTCTTCGTAACCCACGACGTGAACCCCGTGCTGAACATGGTCGACCGCGTGCTGTATCTCGCGGGCGGCACCTTCCGCATCGGCACCCCCGACGAGGTGCTGCAGTCCGATGTGCTCAGCGAACTCTACGGCTCCCCCGTCGATGTGATCCGCGCCCAGGGCAGGGTCATCGTCGTCGGCGCCTCGGACGCCGGCCCCGCCCACCACGACCACGAGGGCGGAGAAACCGAATGACCCCTGACCCGAATGACCTCTGGTCGCAGATCTTCAACTTCACCGACTACGCGCAGCTGCTCGTACTGCTGCGGAACTCGATCATTGCGGGCGCGGTGCTCGGCCTGGTTGGCGGCCTGATCGGCGTCTTCGTGATGGCCCGTGACATGGCTTTTGCCGTGCACGGTATCAGCGAGCTGTCGTTCGCGGGTGCCGCGGCGGGCCTCCTGTTCGGAATCGGCGTCGTCGAAGGCTCGATCATCGGCTCTCTGGTGGCCGCAATCCTGATCGGGGTGTTGGGCGCCAAGGCAAAAGACCGAAACTCGATAATCGCCGTGCTGATGCCGTTCGGCCTCGGCCTCGGCATTCTCTTTCTCACGCTGTACCCCGGGCGGGCAGCGAACAAGTTCGGGCTTTTGACGGGCCAGATCGTCGCGGTGGACAACCCGCGGCTGAATTCCCTCATCGCCATCTCGCTTGTGGTCGTCATCGGGCTCCTCCTCGTCTGGCGACCACTCGTATTCGCCAGTGTGGATTCCGATGTGGCCTCCGCCAGGGGCGTCCCCGTGCGCTGGCTCTCGCTCTACTTCATGGTCCTGCTCGGCCTCGCCGTCGCAGTTTCGGTGCAGGTCGTCGGCTCGCTGTTGGTTCTCGCCATTCTCGTGACGCCGGCGGCAGCGGCCCTGCGCATCTCGAGATCACCCATTCTGGTGCCGCTGCTCAGTATGTTGTTCGCGGTTGTGTCGCTGGTGGGCGGCATCATGCTCGCGCTCGGCGGTTCAATCCCGATCAGCCCCTACGTCACGACGATCTCGTTCCTGATCTACGTCGTGTGCCGCGTCACCGAGGCGTCGCGGAAGAGGCGCGGCCTCTCGGGGCGCAGCGCGACTGGTCGTCGGCGGCCCGTGATGGCTGGGGTTTAGAGTTGAACTGGAACGGAAAGCGATGAAGCGCAACACCTGGCAGCGAGACGCCGTTCGAGATGCCCTCGACAAACAGGTCGGCTTCGTCAGTGCGCAGAGCCTGCACCAGACCCTCTCGAACGCGGGATCTCACATCGGCCTGGCAACTGTGTACCGGGCCCTGGCCGCGCTCGCGGGCGACGGTGCGGCCGACTCGCTGCAGTCACCGGATGGCGAGAGCCTGTACCGGGCCTGTTCCAGCGGCCACCACCATCACCTGATCTGCCGCAGCTGCGGCCTCGCGGTCGAGATCGAGGCCGACGAGGTCGAGGCGTGGGCCAAGTGCACCGCGGCCCTGCACGGATTCAGCCAGGCCGAGCACGTCGTCGATATCTTCGGCTTCTGCTCGGCCTGTGTGCCGCCTCCTGCGGGCTGAGCATCAGCCCACAGGCGGACTAGAGGTGGCGCTCGTCGGGGCCGTTGTACAGGCTCAGCGGACGGATCAGTGAGTTCGAGGCCAGCTGCTCCATGATGTGCGCGGTCCAGCCCGTGATGCGGGAGGCGACGAACAGCGGCGTGAACGTCTCGGTGTCGAAGCCCATCAGGTGGTACGCCGGGCCGCTCGGGTAGTCGAGGTTCGGCTTGATCGACTTGGCCTCGTTCATGGCAAGCTCCAAGGCGTCGTAGAGCGCGGCGAGGTCGTCTCGGTCGCTCTGGGCCAAGAGGGTGTCCAGGGCCGCCTTCATGGTGGGCACCCGGGAGTCGCCATCCTTGTAGACGCGGTGGCCGAAGCCCATGATCTTGCGCTTCTCGATCAAGGCCTGCGCGAGCCATGCGTCAACCGCGTCGGCCGAGCCGATCTCGTCGAACAGGTGCATGACGGCCTCGTTGGCCCCGCCGTGCAGAGGGCCTTTCAGGGCGCCGATGCCGGCGACGACGGCCGAGTAGAGGTCGCTCAGGGTGCTCGTCACGACGCGCGCCGTGAAGGTGCTCGCGTTGAAGGAGTGCTCGGCGTACAGGATCATCGAGACGTCGAAGGCCTTCACGGTCACGGCGTCCGGCACGGCCCCGAACACCATGAAGAGAAAGTTCTCGGAGTAGTTCAGGTCGAGGCGCGGCGCGATCTCGTCTTGGCCTCGGCGGCGGCGCTGGTCATAGGCGACGATGGCGGGCAGCTGGGCAAACAGGCGCACACTCTTGGTGAGGTTTGCCTCGGGAGATGCGGCGTTTGCCTGGAGGTCCAGGGCGCCGATCACGCTGACGGCGGTGCGCAGCACGTCCATCGGGTGTGCGGTCAGCGGCAGCTCGTCGACGACGCGCTTGACGATCGGGGACAGCGTGCGCAGCGTGCGCTCCTGCTGCTCGAAGGACTCGAGCTCGGCGGGGGTGGGCAGTTCGCCGTGCCAGAGCAGCCACGCGACCTGCTCGAACCGGCAGTTGGCGGCGAGTTCCTGCACAGGGTAGCCGCGGTAGAGCAGGGAGTTCGTCTCGGGGTTGACCTTGGAGACGGCCGTATAGTCGACGACCACTCCGGCCAGTCCCTTGCGAATCTCCGGCCCGGCTGAGGTTGTGTTCGTGGTGGTCATGATTGCTCCTTTGCGAATGACGAATCTGGGCTGGAATTCAGGTCGGGCGACGCGGCGTTGCTCAATAAGCTCGACAGCGCGCGGTGCAGGTGAACCTGGGTAGCGGATGCCGCGAGTTCGGGGTCATGCGCGGCGATGGCCTCGGCGATCAGCAGATGCTCGCTCGCCGCGGCCGACAGGCGCTGGGCATTGTCTTTGGCGAGGCGGCGCACCCGCACGAGGTGTGTACGGAGGGTCTTCAAAGCGGTGACGAGGTAGGCGTTGTCGGTGGCGACGTCGATGGCCTCATCCAGCCGGCCGACGAGTTCGAAGTATGCGTGGCGGCCCGGGTCGTCTGAGGCCAGCAGCGCCGGATGCGCCCTGAACTCCGCGGCCAGGGCGGCGAAGATCTGGGCGTCGCCCCGGATGGCGGCGAGGCGCGCGGCCTGCTGCTCGAGGGCCTGGCGCACCTCGAAGAGCTCGCGGATGTTCGCCAGCGACAGCTCTGTGACCACTAGGCCGCGGCCGCTCTGGGCTGCCACGAGCCCGTCTGCGATCAGGCGGGTAAGCGCCTCGCGGAGCGGAGTGCGGGAGACGCCGAGCCTCGTGGACTGCTCCACCTCGCCGAGAATGCTGCCGGGCGGCAGGGTCCAATCGACGATCTCGTCGCGGACGCGCTGGTAGGCAAGATCGCTCGCTCGGATCTGGGCCATCGTCGCCTCCTGGTATTCAACATGCACTGCTGGCCTGATTGTACACAGACGGCCCGCAAATCAGGCATAATTTCCCTCGAAACGGATGCGACATCCGCTCTGTGTATACAGACCCGACCCCGGATTGCACCGAAAGCCGGAATAAAGTAGTCTCAGAAGCTGGTTGGGCGGCTTCTCCGCCCACATGTATGCCAACCCCACTCTGCAAAGAATGTTGCTTGGCGTGCCGACAAGAAATCTTGGGTAGCTCTGCCGCGGGAAACCGGGTCAGTTCTACGGTAATTGGAGGAAATCATGGCAGCAACCTGCCAGGTCACCGGAGCCATTCCTGGCTTCGGTCACAACATTTCGCACTCTCACCGTCGCACCAAGCGCCGGTTTGACCCGAATGTTCAGAAGAAGACGTATTACGTTCCGTCGCTTCGTCGCAACGTCACCCTGCAGCTGTCCGCCAAGGGCATCAAGGTGATTGATGCACGTGGCATCGAGTCTGTCGTCAAGGACATCCTCGCCCGTGGGGAGAAAATCTAATGGCTAAGCAGCACGACGTACGTCCGATCATCAAGCTTCGTTCGACCGCTGGCACGGGGTACACCTATGTCACCAAGAAGAACCGTCGCAACAACCCAGACCGTCTCGTACTGAAGAAGTACGACCCGGTAATTCGTCAGCACGTCGATTTCCGCGAGGAGAGGTAACACATGGCTAAGAAGAGCAAGATTGCACGTAACGAGCAGCGCAAGATCGTTGTTGCCCGCTGGAACACCAAGCGTCTCGAGCTGAAGAAGGCCCTCATCAACCCGGCGTCCACCGATGCCGAGCGTGAGGCAGCCCGTCTGGGCCTGCAGAAGCTTCCCAAGGACGCTTCGCCGGTGCGCGTGCGCAGCCGCGACGCGGTCGACGGCCGTCCCCGTGGAATGCTCACCAAGTTCGGTGTCTCCCGTGTTCGCTTCCGCGACATGGCTCACCGCGGCGAGCTTCCCGGCATCACGAAGAGCTCCTGGTAGGTCTTCACCCGTACTGAACAGAAATGCCCCCGGTCTGAAGGCCGGGGGCATTTCTGTTTCTACTGGGCGGTCAGCGCCGGGATGATGGCGCCAGAGAAGACCTGCCAGGCGAGCAGTGTCTTGGCCACGAGGCTGAGCGTGATGTACGCCCGCTCGCCGCGGAGGTAGGACTTCCAGCCGCCGACCTGGCGGTACTGGAGCACCTGGTTGACCGCGAACGTATTGAAGAATACGAAGAGCGAGATGATGATGCCGTAGACGAACGCCGGCGGCTTCGCGTCGCTGGTGGAGCCGATGGCCAAGAAGTAGATGATGATCGCGACCCATGGCACGATGCCGGCCATCGAGCCCATGATGAAGGGCGCGAAGTGCTTGTTGCCGGGTGTCTCGTACTTCTCCTGCAGGGCGCCGAAGCCGATCATCGCGGCGTTCAGGGCGAAGATCGCAAACAGTGCTGCGACGTCGGTGATGCCCGTGATTGCGGCGATCAGCCAGATCATGATGGAGGAGGAGAGAGAATATTCGACCCAACGGAAGTAGTTGCGGTTCTGCTTCAGGCCCGTCGCGTACCGCGGGAAGAAGTACGGGGTGCAGATGACGAAGTGGAACAGCGCGGAGAGCGCCAGAAACACGACCACGCCGATTCCGACGTTGACGTCGAAGAGGGTGACCCGGATCGGTGGCACAGCCATGCCGGGAGCGCCGCCCAGATAGTCTGCCGTGACGGCGAACGTGACCTGGTTCGTAAGGCGGGTCAGGATGACGGCGAACACGATCGCCTGCACGAGGTGCAGGGAGCCCGCGACGATGTTGTAGGTTCGCAGCCTCGTGATCTGCTCGTCGACGGATCGGACCTTGGTTGCCATGGTGTTCTCCTCCTGCTGCTGTTGTCGCTGTAGAGCGTGGGCCCCACTGCGCCCGCACGTCTAACACTAAACATGTCCAGAGGGAATCTCCTGATTTCCGGGGCCAAAATCCCTGAAAATCCGCCGATCTCTGATACATTCGTCACGGTCGAACAGACCGCAGGTGTAGCCGTAATGGTTTCCACCGTTCCCTTTCTAGAGCTGCTGCTGGCAGCACAAGGTCCGAGGAGGACACCCCATGGCTGACAAGTCACTGAACAAGACCGAGCTCGTCGTCGCTGTTGCTGCTGCATCAGGCCTGACCCAGGCTGTTGTCAACGAGGTCCTCGAGTCGCTCTTCGCGACACTCGCCGACTCCGTTGCCAACGACGTCAAGGTCACCATCCCGGGATGGCTCGCCGTTGAGCGCACCTCCCGCGCCGCCCGCACGGGCCGCAACCCGCAGACCGGTGAGGCCATCCAGATCGCCGCCGGCCACTCCGTCAAGATCTCCGCTGGCTCCAAGCTGAAGGCAGCCGCCAAGTAGGCTCTGCTTACTGCCTGTAGCGAATCGGTTCGACAGGGCGTCACCTGTGAGGTGGCGCCCTTTCGTCATATCCGGGCAACGTAAGGTTGTATTCGTGACAAGAGTCGTAAAAGTTGCAGGTCCCGCGGTCCTGTTGGGCGTCAGCCTCATCGCGTTGTTCATCGCCCTTGCGATCGGCGGTGGCGCGGACCCGCAGCTTCTGGAAGATCCGGGCCCGGTCGTGCGCTACGGCCTGCCGATCACGTCGATGCTGGTGAATCTCGGTGCCGCCGGAGTTCTCGGTACCCTCGTTCTCGCCCTGTTCGCGTTGAGAAACGACCGCCCCGAGTTCAATCGGGCGCTCGACATCGCGGCGGGCTCCGCCGCGCTGCTTACGGTTGCGGCCGCGGCCACGGGGTTCTTCACGTTCCTGCAGGTCACCAACCGTGCTGTTCGGTTCGATGACTCCTATGGCGAACTGCTCGGGCAGTTCATCACCCAGGTCGCCCTGGGCCAGGCGTGGCTCATCATCACCCTGATCGCCGCCGCGGTGACGGTGCTCTGCTTCGCCGTGCGCAATGTCACCGCGCTGGTCTTCGTGGGCCTGCTCGCCGTCGCCATGCTGTATCCGATGGCCGAGCAGGGTCACGCCGCCGATGCCGCGAGTCACGACGCGGCCGTCACGGCGCTCATGCTGCATATCGTCTTCGCCGCCGTGTGGCTCGGCGGCCTCGTGGTCCTGGTGCTGCTCGCCCGCCAGCTCGACGCGAAGAGCTTCGTCACTGTCGTCTCCCGCTACTCGAGTGTGGCGCTGGTCTGCTTCGTCGTTGTGGCGGCATCCGGTTATGTCAGCGCGGAGCTTCGGCTCGGCACGCTCGAGAACCTGATGACCCCCTACGGCGTGCTTGTCGTCATCAAGGTCGGTGCACTGCTGGCGCTCGGCATCTTCGGCGCCGTCTATCGGCGAAGCTTGATCGGCAAACTGGCAGATTCCGGGCGCCGCCGTCACTTCACGACCCTCGTCGTGGTCGAGCTCGCCTTCATGGGCATCGCTTCCGGCGTCGCCGCGGCCCTGGCCAAGAGCGCCCCGCCCGTTTCGCAGACCGTGTTGGGCGTGCAGACTCCGGCGCAGATCCTCACGGGCGACGCACTGCCGCCTGAGCTGACCCCGCTCGCCTATGTCACCACCTGGAACTTCGACCTGCTGTGGTCGCTGCTCATCGGCTTCGGGATCTTCTTCTACCTGGCGGGCGTGGTGCGCCTTCGCCGCCGCGGGGTGACGTGGCCCCTCCATCGTGTTCTGTTCTGGATCGCCGGAATGCTGATGCTGTTTTACATCACCAACGGCGCCATAAACGTCTACGAGAAGTATCTCTTCAGCGTGCACATGCTCGGCCACATGGCGCTCGGCATGATGGTTCCCCTGCTCCTGGTTCCTGCGGCTCCCGTAACGCTCGCGCTCCGGGCTATTCGAAAGCGAGGCGATGCGACCCGCGGTGGACGCGAGTGGATACTTCTGGCCGTGCACTCGAAGTTCGGCACGTTCGTGGCGAACCCCATCGTCGCCGCGGTGCTGTTCGCATCCAGCCTGCTGGCGTTCTACTACACGCCCCTGTTCCGCTGGGCCACCGTAAATCACCTCGGTCACCAGTGGATGATCATTCACTTCGTGATCGTCGGCTACCTCTTCGTGCAGGCCCTGATCGGCATCGACCCCGTGCCGTTCCGCCTGCCCTACCCGTTCCGGCTCCTGATGCTGCTGGCTACCATGGCCTTCCATGCCTTCTTCGGGCTGGCCTTGATGACCGGAACGGGCCTCCTTATGGCCGACTGGTTCGGCTCGATGGGCCGCACCTGGGGGGTGAGCGCGATCGTCGACCAGCAGACCGGCGGGGGAATCGCCTGGAGCATCGGTGAGATTCCGACCGTTATCCTGGCCATCACCGTGGCCATCCAGTGGGGTATGAGCGACAAGAAGTTGACGAAGCGACTCGACCGCAAGGCAGACCGCACCAATGATGCCGAGCTGGGTGAGTACAACCGCATGCTCGAGCGCCTCGAGCGCAGGCCCTAGCGGGCGCCGAAGGTGATCGTACCGTCGGAGGCAAGCATGATGCGGTAGTCGACCCTGAACGGCACCGACTCGTCGAGGGTGGTGACGCTGCCGTCGAAGAGCGAGCGCACGTCGACGCGGATCTGGGCGGTGCCAGAAGACTGGGCCAGAATCCACGACTCGGCACCAGACAGGATTCCGATGGGCGGGTACGCCGTGATGCTCCAGGCCGGGCTGCCGACGATGCGGTCGGACACCTGCCTGGAGAACGGGCAGCCGGGCGGGAACAGCGAGGTGCTGGTGGCGCAGGCGTCCAAGAAGGAGCGGATGCCGGTGGTCACCGCTGCAATGAAGGCCGTGTTGGGTGCCGCCGCCACGGTCGCGGTGAGATTCTGCCCGGGGGTGTCCACGAGTACGGGAGCGACGATGCCCGTCAGGTAGGCCGATTCATGGCTGAGCACCACCAGACCGGGAACGAGAACCGGGAAGTCGGCCACAGCGGAGAAGGCTTCGACATCGGCGCCGAGATCGTTGGCTGTCAGCAGACTGGTGCCGGCCGTGGCGGACGCTCCGTTGGCGACCCGAACCTGAAGCGAGGCCACGGGGCTTGTCGCGAAGCTCCACTGGTTGAAGAACAGGTACGACGCGCCCGCGTCCCTGACCAGGAACTGGCTGCTCGCGCGCCGGCTCTCGCTCTGGGCGCCGGAGAGCAGGTACCGCGCCGTGATGCGGTGCACGCCATTGCCCAGGTCCACATCGTTGGTGGTCGTGATGTCTGTGATGCTCGCCAGGGACTCGGGCTTCAGAAGAGCGGCGGCGGCCGAGTCCTTCGTCATGCTGCCGGGCAGGTCGACACCCGGCATGGCGAGGGCATCGGCCACGTCGCGCTCGCCGAGGGTCTCAAGGTAGGTCGTGACGAAGCCGGAGGGTGAGAAGACCGTGAGGTTCAGCGCGATCACCGCGATGCCGAAGAGCAGGGTCGCGGCAGCCGCGGCGATACCGGCCCGCACCAGGATGCGCTGGCGCGTGTCAGGCTCGCGCGTGTCAGGCTCGCGCGTGTCGGGCCCGCTGAGGTCGGGCTCGCGGGTCTTGGGCTGGCGCAGCTCGGGCTCGCGCAGCTCGGGCTCGCGGGTCTCGGGCTCAGCCATGAGCACAGTCTAGGGACTGCCTCTCTGTGTCGCCCCCGGTAGATTGGTTACTGCCAGCCCAGCCCCAAACGAATAGGCCAGACCCGATCGTGACCCTGCCAGAACTTTCGACCGAGCAGCGCCGTGTCTTCGAGCTGATCGAGTCGACCAAGCGGCACGTCTTCGTCACCGGCCGCGCGGGCACGGGCAAGTCGACCCTGCTGAACCATCTGAGCTGGAACACCGAGAAGCAGATCGTGATCGCGGCCCCCACGGGCGTCGCGGCCTTGAACGTCGGCGGCCAGACCATCCACTCGCTGTTCCGGCTGCCGATCGGGGTCATCGCCGACTCCGCCATCGAGCAGAACGGCGACGTGCGCAAGATGCTCAACACAATCGACACCCTGGTGATCGATGAGGTCTCGATGGTCAACGCCGACCTGATGGATGCGATCGACCGCAGTCTTCGCCTCGCCCGTCACCGGCCCATCGAGCCGTTCGGCGGCGTTCAGCTCGTGCTCTTCGGCGACCCATACCAGCTGGCCCCCGTGCCCGGCGACTCCGATGAGCGAGCCTACTTCGCCGACCGCTACCGCTCGTTGTGGTTCTTCGACGCGAAGGTCTGGGGCGAGGTCTCCCTCACCGTCGTGGAGCTGACCGAGATCCACCGGCAGCACGACGATGACTTCAAGTTCATGCTAAACGCCGTGCGCTTCGGCCAGGTCACCAAGGAGATCGCCGACGCCCTGAACTCCGCGGGTGCGCGGCCGGCCCCGACCGACGGCACGATCACGCTCGCCACCCGCAACGACGCTGTGAACCGCATCAACGCCGAGGCGCTGAAGAACCTCAAGGGCAAGATGCACACCGCCAAGGCCGAGACCTCGGGGGATTTCGGCGGCCGCACGTTCCCCGCCGAGGAGAGCCTGCAGCTGAAGGTCGGTGCGCAGGTGATGTTCCTCCGCAACGACATGGACCAGCGCTGGGTGAATGGCTCCGTCGGCATCGTGACGAAGGTCGCCTCCTCCGTCTGGGTCGAGATCGACGGCGAGCAGCACGAGGTCGCCCCGGTCAGCTGGGAGAAGTTCCGCTACAGCTACGACGCCGACGACAAGAAACTCACCAAGGATGTCGTGGGCGAGTTCATCCAGTTTCCGCTGCGCCTCGCCTGGGCGGTCACGATCCACAAGTCGCAGGGCCAGACGTATGAGCGAGCGATCATCGACCTTGGCGCCCGGGTCTTCAGCCCCGGCCAGACCTACGTTGCGCTGAGCCGGCTCACGTCGCTCGACGGCCTCTACCTGACCCGCCCCCTGAAGCCCAGCGACATGATCGTCGATGACTCCGTGCGCCGCTTCATGACCCGCCCTGCTCCCGCGGCGAGCTAGGGTCGGCGGCCAAGCTGCTGGGCGGCCTCCACGGCGTGGCGGAGGGCAGCGACCGCTTCGGCCACCTCGGCCGCTGTCGTTGTCTGGGTGAGGCTGAAGCGCACGGCCGTCTGGGCGAGGGCTGGTTCGATGCCGAGGGCTACGAGAACGTGCGAGGGCTCGTCGCTGCCCGCCGCACAGGCCGACCCGCTGGAGGCCACCACGCCGCGCTCCTCGAGGCCCAGCAGCACCGACTCGCCGCTGGTGCCGGGAAACAGGAACGAGGCGATCGAGGGCAGGCGGTTGACGGGATCCCCGGTGAGAACCGCTGACGGTACCGCCGCGAGTACCCCCGCGATGAGCTCGTCGCGCAGCAGCGAGACCCGAGCCGAGGCCGCGTCCCGCTCATCGGCGGCGAGGGTGGCGGCCACGCCCAACCCCACGGCCGCGGCCACGTTCTCGGTGCCGGAACGCCGCCCGCGCTCCTGGCCGCCCCCGTGCAGAAGCGGCTCCAGCACGAGACGCCCGCGCGCGAACAGCGCCCCGCTGCCCTTCAGCGCACCGAGCTTGTGCCCCGAGAGCGACACCGCGTCAGCCCCGAGATCGGCGGCCGTGACGCTCAGCCAGCCCGCGGCCTGCACGGCATCCACGTGAAACGGCACCCGGTTCTCCTTGCAGAGCGCGCCGATCGCCTGGCAGTGCTGAACCGTACCCACCTCGTTGTTCGCCGCCATCACGCTGACGAGCGTCGTGTCGAACCGGATGGCCGCCGCAAGGGCCGCCAGATCGACACGGCCCGCGGCATCCACGGGCACCAGCGTCACCTCGAACCCGTGCACCCGCTCGAGAAACGCCAGCGACTCCAGCGTGGCCTCGTGCTCGATGGGCGTCGAGACCAGGTGGCGCCCGCGCGGCTGCCCGAGCGCTATCCCCTTCAGCGCTAGGTTGATGGCCTCGGTGCCGCCCGAGGTGAAGGTGACCTCGCTGGCCCGGCAGCCGAAGAATACCGCGACCTGCCTGCGTGCACCATCCACCGCCCGCGCCGCGGCCTCCCCGACCGTGTGATGACTCGACGGGTTGCCGAACTCCCCGGTCAGAAAGGGCCAAGCGGCCTCCAAGACCTCCCGGCGAACGGGTGTCGTGGCGGCATTGTCGAGATAGATCACGGCTGGGCCAGAAACCCCTCCGCGCCGACGCTCATGTCGAGCCCCAGGTCGAGCGAGCGAACACTGTGGGTGAGGGCGCCGACCGAGATTATGTCGACCCCGGTCGCGGCGATATCGGCCACGGTCGACAGGTTCACGCCGCCGCTGGCCTCGATCAGCGCGCGGCCGGCAACAAGGGCGACGCCCGCGCGCAGATCGGCAAGAGAGAAGTTGTCGAGCATGATCGTGTCGACACCGGCGGCCAGCACGGGCTCGATCTGGTCGAGCCGGTCGACCTCGACCTCGAGGTGCGTCGTGTGCGACAGCCGGGTGCAGGCGAGCAGCAGGGCCTCGGTGAGCGAGAGCCCGCCGTGCTGCATGAGCACCGCGAGGTGATTGTCCTTGGCGAGCACGGCATCCGACAGGGAGAAGCGGTGGTTCGATCCGCCGCCGCTGCGTACAGCGTGCCGCTCGAGCGCCCGGAGCCCCGGCGTGGTCTTGCGGGTGTCGACGATGCGCGCCCGGGTGCCCGCGACGCTTGCCACGTAGCTCGCCGTGAGCGTGGCGATGCCGCTCATCCGCTGGGTGAGGTTCAGAGCAACCCGCTCACCGCGGAGCACCCCGTGGGCCGGCCCCGTGACGCGTGCGAGCACGTCGCCGGGGGCGAAAACCTCACCATCGGCTGCCAGCAGGCTGGTCTGGATTCGCGCATCCGCCGCCGTCATCGTGCGCTCGAACACTGCGCCACCGGAGAACACTCCGGCCTCTCGAGCCACGAGCTGGGCCGTCGCGGTGGCGCCCACCGGAATCAACACCTCAGACGTGATGTCGCCCCAGGGCGCATCTTCGATGAGGGCTGCCATGACAACGCGGTCGATAGCCTCTGGGGTCAGCACGATTGGGGCCTTTCTGTAGGTGTTGTCATTCTGTAGGTGTCGTCATTCTCTGGGCGCAGTCACTGCATCAGGCGGGAGAGGGCAGGCTCACGGTAGTGTGCTCCCACCGACTCGGTTCGAGCGGCCGCCGCGGCAACCGTCGCCCGGGCCAAGATCAACAGGTTCGCGACCTCTACGTCGTTCCGGTCACGAGCAGCTGCCGGGCTGACCGCCGACATCGACGCCAGCAGGGCGGATGCCTCGGCGAGCCCCTCGGTCGTGCGCGTCAGGGAGCAGTGTTCCCACATCAGCGCCTGGATCGCGATCCGGGTGGCGGGAACGCCGTCGCCGGCATCCGCGGCGATTGGAGCCAGCGCCCGCACAGAACCGAGGCCGCTGCCGATAGCCAGAGCCGCCCGCCGGCCGAAGACGGCACCCTCGAGCAGGCTGTTGGAGGCCAGTCGGTTGGCACCGTGCACGCCCGTGCGGGCGCACTCGCCGACGGCGAAGAGGCCGGCCAGGTTCGTACGGCCGTCGAGGTCGGTGTCGATGCCGCCCATCCAGTAGTGCGCTGCGGGCGTTACCGGAATGAGGTCACGGGCCAGATCGAGCCCCTGGGCGAGGCACTCGGCAGCCACGGTCGGGAACCGCAGCCGGAGCCGATCCTCTCCCAACGCCCCTCCTCCTAGCTCATGAACGATTGGCGATGTGTCCAGATGCACGGCAAGACCGCCCTGCCTGGCCATCTCGGCGGCGATGGCCCGCGCAACGACGTCCCGCGGGGCCAACTCGGCATCCGGGTGCACGGCAGGCATGAATCGCTGCCCGGCCGCATTCAACAGCACGGCCCCCTCGCCGCGCAGCGCCTCGGTCAGCAGGAAGTTGCCTTCCAGCGCGAGCGTCGTGGGGTGGAACTGGTAGAACTCGAGATCTGAGACGGCAACCCCGGCACGGATAGCGGCAGCCACGCCGTCACCGGTGGCGACGGCCGGATTCGTCGTGTGGGCGAACAGCTGGCCTGCCCCGCCGGTCGCCAGGATCACGGCGTCGGCGGTGATCTCGTCGTGTATCCCGTGGGTATCCAGCGTGCGGATACCGCGAACATGGCCGCCGTCGACGATCAGGTCGGTCAGCATCAGCTTCTCCCGGATGCGCACCTGTGAGGCACGCACGACCCGCACGAGAGCGGTTTCGATCGCGGCCCCCGTGGCGTCTCCCCCGGCGTGCAGCACGCGCGGGTGCGAGTGCGCCGCCTCCAACGCCCGGGCGAGGCCCTCGATATCGGTTCCGGGACTCTCGCGGTCGAACGCGACGCCCCAGTCGAGCAGCGCCTGAATGAGCTCGGGCCCCTCGGTCGTCAACACGTCGACCGCGACAGGGTCGTTCAGCCCGCCGCCGGCCCTCACCGTGTCTACCGAATGGCTGGCGGCGGAGTCCAATGCCGACGTTGCCGCAGCAATCCCGCCCTGCGCGTAGCGGGTGTTGCTCTCTGCCAGCTCTGCCTTGGTCACGAGTGTCACGTGATGCGTGGCGCTCGCTGTGATCGCGGCAACCAGGCCCGCGATGCCACTGCCGACGACGATGACCCTGCCCATTTTCAGACCTCTGATTCGGTCACGATTACAGGAACAGGACGTGCCGGCGGCACGACCACGAGCATCCGTTCAAGGGCGATCGACGCGTCGGCGGCCTCGGCCGCGGGAACCGTGATCTGATTCAGCACGGTTCCCTCGACGAGGCCCTCGAGTACCCAGGCAAGGTATCCGGGGTGGATGCGGTACATCGTCGAGCAGGGGCAGATGACGTCGTCGAGGCAGAAGATCGTGTGCTGCGGGTACTCGTTGGCGAGCCGCTGCACCAGGTTGATCTCGGTGCCGATTGCAAACACCGAGCCGGCCGGCGCCGCGGCGATGGCCTTGACGATGTAGTCGGTCGAGCCGTACTCGTCGGCCGCGTCGACCACGGCCATCGGGCACTCGGGGTGCACGATCACTCGCACGCCCGGGAACTCAGCGCGCGCCTTCTCGATCTGGCCGACGGTGAAGCGCTTGTGCACCGAGCAGAAGCCGTGCCACAGAATGACCTGGGCGTCGAGGGCCTCCGCCGAGGAATTGCCGCCGAGGGGCTTGTTCGGGTTCCACATCGGCATGCGCGCCAGGGGGATTCCCATGGCCTTGGCGGTGTTGCGGCCCAGATGCTGGTCGGGGAAGAACAGCACCCGCTGGCCGCGCTCGAACGCCCACTCGAGCACCGAGGCCGCGTTGGAGGACGTGCAGACGATGCCGCCGTTCCTGCCGCAGAAAGCCTTGAGCGCCGCGGAGGAGTTCATGTAGGTGACGGGGATGACGGGAACCCTGCCATCGGCATCCGGCTCGGTGCCATAGAGCTCG
Organism: Agreia sp.; assembly: GCA_040398585.1. Lineage (GTDB taxonomy): Bacteria > Actinomycetota > Actinomycetes > Actinomycetales > Microbacteriaceae > Agreia. The sequence continues at coordinate 29,636 of JBBATW010000007.1, read as the reverse complement.
TGCAGCTGCTCCCAGGCCTCCTCGACCGAGTCGATGTCGGCCATGTCGGCCATCGAGCAGCCGGCCGCGAGATTCGGCAGGATGACCGCCTGGTCGTCACGCGACAGAATGTCGGCCGTCTCGGCCATGAAGTGCACGCCGCAGAAGACAATGGCCTCGGCCTTGGGGCGCTCGAGGGCGGCCTTGGCGAGCTGGAACGAGTCGCCCACGAAGTCGGCGTACTGCAGCACCTCATCGCGCTGGTAGAAGTGACCGAGCATCACGACGCGGTCGCCGAGCGCGGCCTTGGCGGCCATGACGCGCTCGTGCAGCTCCTCGGCGCTGGCCTTTCTGTACTTCTCGGGCAGCGAGCCCTGGCGCGGGCTGCCGGTCGGGATGATGTCGCCCTGCGAGGAGCCGGGGCCGTAGGCGAGGGGGCCGGCGTCAAAGGTCCAGGGGGCTTCGGCGAGCTCGGGCGCGCACGTGGCTCCGGAAGCGCTGGTGCCCGCGCTTGTCTGGGCGGCGAGACGCTGGATGGTGATGTTGACACTGGCCATGATGACTCCTGATGCTGCGTTACGGTGCGAAAAAAAGAAGGATGCGGGCTAGACGTGAGTCGCGAGGGGGCCACGATCGGCCAGCTCGAGCGACGTGTCATAGCGATACAGCCGGGCGGGTCGGTGCCGTGTTCCCGTGACGTGTTTATCGGTGGCCACTATTGATTTCGTGGCTTCGATCATCCGTCTGAAATTCGCCGGGTCGAGGGGTTTCTGCAGCACAGCCTCGTGTACCTCGCGCAGCTGGGCGAGGGTGAAGTCCTCGCCGAGGAAGGCCTGTGCGATGCGCGAGTACTCCATCTTCGTGCGGAGCCGCCAGAGGGCGTAGTCGACGATCAGGTTGTGATCGAAGGCGAGCTCGGGCAGGTCGTCGGTGGAGAGCCAGGTGACGTTCTCGTCATCGCGGGCGGTCTCGGCGGTGTCGCTCTGCACGAGGGCCCAGTAGACGATCGAGACCACGCGCTTTTCGGGCGAACGGTCGACGCTGCCGAAGGCGTAGAGCTGTTCAAGAAACTGCGGGGCGAGGCCGGTGGTCTCCTCCAGCGTGCGGCTGGCGGCGCTCGCGAGGGACTCGTTCATGGTGAGCGGGCCGCCGGGCAGGGCCCACAGATCGAGGTACGGCTCGCGGATGCGGCGCACCACCGGGATCCACACGGTGGCAATGCCGGTGACGGGCTCCGGGCGCAACGCGAAGATCACGGTCGAGACCGCGAGGCCGGGCTGCTGGTCGTTCACTGCTGCTATCTCCGATGATTACTAAAGGTAACTCTGACTCTAACTAGTAGAATTAGCTTAGTGTCATCGTGACCTGAACGCGAGCCGTTCAGGGATTTGGGAGGAACGGCGAAGCTTGGTGGGAGCCAGAGAGGCGGGCCTCGACCCCGAGCCGACCGGTTTCCCAGACGGTGAGGTTACTGTCAAGCACGTGAAGACCCTCAATCGATTCGCGTCCGCAGCGGTTATCGCTGTGGCCGCAGCCATCGGCCTCGTGGCGTGCTCGCCCGCGACCACCCCCGGATCGAGCGCCAGCCAGACTCCCGAGATCGTGAACCTCGGCACGGTCGACGGCACGACGGTGAATGTCGTGGTCTCGAACAAGATCATCCTGAGCTCCGACACCCTGCCCGCCGACAAGTGGACCGCCAAGATCACCGACCCGACGCTCGCCTATTTCACCCCCGGAACCGTGTCTGGGTCGACCGTCGTGAATCCCGAGGTGCAGCCCCTCCTGGTCGGCACGACCCGGGTTCAGCTGACCAACGCCTCCACCGGCACGATCGTGACCTTCGCCGTGAATGCGACGCCCGTCGTCGTTCGATAGCAGCAGGAGCTCAGGACCAGCAGCAGCTCACCAGCAGCAGCTCAGTCGACGAGCTGCGCCTGAAGAAAGCTCGCTGAGCGGGCAAACGCCAGGCCGGCGGCTGTGCGATCGAGCGACTCCACCAGCGTTGCATTGGCGAAGTGGTCGCCGGTCTCGGGATACAGATGACGCGTCACGGGGGTGCCGACCTCTTTGAGTCGACTGACAAACTCATCGGCCGCCAGGGTGCTGCCCCAGACGCCGCCCTCCGAGAAGTGCAGCAGGACCGGGCAGGGGATGATGCCACTCTCGTCGGCCATCAGGCCCGCGTAGTAGGTGATGACGGCATCCGCTTCACCGCGCTGGGCTGCGCGGAGGGCGTACCAGCCGCCGAGACCGATGCCGATGAGGCCGACCCGGGCAGCGGTCACACCGCGGGCCATGGCGATGGCGTCTTCGAGCGTCGCGTCGGAGAAGCCGACGTCGGAGCGGGCCTGAAGCTCCTCCAGCCCAGCGTCATCGACCGCCGCCACGCCGTTGAAGAGGTCGGGAACCACGACGTAATACCCCAGTTTTGCGAGGGCGTTGGCGTAGCTCTGAAGGAACGGCAGGCGGCCGTAGCCGTCATGAACGAGCACGACGGCCGGGGATCCTTCGGTGCCGTAGGCGAGGGGCCATCCGGGCGAGGGAATGTCGATCAGCGTGGACATGCGGAACCTCCTGGTCGTCTTCCTCCGGAAAATCATAGCCGCGCGGTCAGCGTGAACTCAGCTGGGAACACTGTGGCGTTAGCGGCTGTTGGGTGGAGTATGACTGTGAACACTTCCTCAACCCCTTCTTCCTCGAGTAATCCGGCCAGCCCCGCTGCTGCCGCCGGCACGATCACCATCGGGGGCGACCTCGTCGTGAACCGTCTCGGCTACGGCGCCATGCAGCTACCCGGTGCCGGCGTCTGGGGCGAGACCCGCGACCGCGACGGTGCACTCGCCGTTCTGCGCCGTTCTATCGAGCTCGGCGTCAACCTGATCGACACCGCCGACTCCTACGGCCCGTACATCAGCGATGAGCTTATTCGCGCGGCCCTGCATCCGTACACGGATGACCTCGTCATCGCCACAAAGGTCGGCCTCACCCGCCAGGGGCCCGGTGTCTGGACCCCCGTCGGTCGCCCCGCGTACCTCCGCCAGCAGGTGGAGCTGAACCTGCGCAACTTAGGCCTCGAGCGCATCGACCTCCTGCAGCTGCATCGTGTCGACCCGGCGATCGCCATCGAGGAACAGGTTGGCGAGCTCGTAGCCCTTCAGACCGAGGGCAAGATCCGCCACATCGGTCTCTCCGAGGTCACCGTGGATCAGGTCAAGGCCGCCCAGAAGGTCGCCACGATCGTCAGCGTGCAGAACCTGTTCAACCTGACCAACCGCGCGTCGAGCGAACTACTCGACTACTCCGAGGCCAACGGCATCGCATTCATCCCGTGGTTCCCGTTGGCAACCGGTGCGCTCGCGGGCGAGGGCAGCCCGCTAGCCGCCCTCGCGGCCCAGCACGGCACCAGCCCGAGCCAGTTGGCGCTCGCGTGGCTGCTGCGCCGCTCGCCGATGCTGTTGCCGATCCCCGGCACCGCATCGGTCGCCCACCTCGAGGACAACGTCGCCGCCGCCGCCATCGTGCTGACCGACGCCGAGTTCGCCGCGTTGGACGCCATCGCGTAACAATTGCCGCGGACCCTCACCGCGTGACGGTTACCGCGTGACGGTTACCGCGTAACGATTACCGCGTGACGGTTACCGCGTGACGATTACCGCTAAGGGAGGAGATCAGCCCTCATACGTCGCTGTGCGACGTGAAGGCCCGGATCTCCTCCCTAAACGACCAAGAAGGTGCGGCGAGCTCAGCCTCGGAAGGTCCAGTCGGCCATGAACTCGCGCACGGTTTTCATGCGCAGCTCCCGGCGCACGCGCTGAAGAAGTCGGTCGGCCTGACCGAGGGTGCCGGCATCGGCCCTGATTACCTCGTCGCCGGTCGAGAGCCGGAAGATGACCAGGTCGAGGTCCATGCCCCGTTCGGGCCGGAGCCAGCGGCGGAAGCGGCGCAACCATGAACCGCGCCGTTCCTGAATCTCGGCCTCCAGATGATTCGCAGCGGCATCGCCCGAATCTGTAGGGCCTTCGGGATTCGTCACTCCCTCACTCTGCCACTAACGACCGGCGAGACGAAACCCCGCATAGGGGCCGTGCACGGGCGTTCGGGCACAAGGTGCCGGGTGCCCGGGACCTACTGGGGCTCCTGCCCCGAACTCTTGGAGGTCGAATCATTCAATCGAGACGACGGGCCCAGGGTCTGCGAGCGACCCTGCGAGGGCTCGCTCCGCGGCCGCGCGGTGATCGTCCCGAACGAGCAGTGCGATCGGCGCGGGCCGCTATTCGCGAATGGGGCGGGGTGCCGGCCGTGGCCGCATCCGCTTCTGGGTTCTCATCCGCTGTGGCCGAATCGAGCTCCGAATCCAGCGCCGAATCCAGCGCCGAGGCGAATACCTCTCGGCGATTGATGGGGGCCCGAGACGTGACGAGCACGCCTGCGATGACGAGGCCGCCGCCGACGATCTGCGGCAGCTCGAGCTGGGCACCGAAAGCCACAGCGAGGGCGACCGTTGCGATCGGCATCAGGTTGAGGTACACGCTGGCCTGCGTGGGGCCGATGTCGCGCACGGCGAGGTTCCAGAGGATAAGGGCGAGCACGCTCGGGAAGATCACGATGTACGCCAGCTGCAGATAGCCGTTCATGGTCACGGGGGCGGCGAAGCCTGATGCGGCGGCGAACGGCAGCATCACGACAGCGGCGATGCTGGACTGCACGGCCGTCGACGTGATCGGCGGCGACTGGTCGTACCGGCCGAGCACCGAGTAGAGAGTCCAGCAGACGACGGTTCCGAGCATGAGCAGAACCCCGGAGTTCAGGGCGCCGAGGCTGAGCTGGCCGAGGTTCGGGCCGGCCAAAACGATCGTGACGCCGACGAGCGAGAGGATGAGTCCGAGCCACGTCTTGGCGCTCGGCGGGGTGCGGAACATCACCGCGGCCAGTAGCACGATCGTGGCCGGGTTGATCGACTGGATCAGCGATGCGTTGATCGCCGAGGTCAGCTTCAACCCCTCGTAGCAGAGGAAGCTCGCAAAGACGATGCCGAGCATCGACTGCAGAATGTGGAACTTCCACTGGGCGAGCGCGCGACGCCACAGCGGGCGCTCAAGAAAGTAGGCCAGCCCGATGAGCATCGGGGCCGCGAAGCCCCACCGGTAGAACGTGAGGAGTACGGGCGAGAGCTCCCTGACGGCGGCCTCGGCGAAGACGAAGTTGCCGGCCCAGAACAGGGCGCCGAGCACGAGAAAAAGGTAGGCCCGACGACGTCCCGCTGAAAGCCTGCCTGCCGGGCTGCCGATCGAGATCAAGGCGGGGGCGACGGCGGGCAGGGCACTGGACAAGGGGTCTCTTTCTCTGAGGACCGCACGCCGGCCAGAGGCAACACTACGTCCTGTTCGGGGGTATTTGCTACCGATTCACCTGCGAATTTCAATCGGGTTTTCTGCGTGGTTTCGTGGGGTCCGACCGCCGGTTTGACCGCGGGTCTAAACGCCGGTTTGACCACCTGTCTGGGCATCGACCTCGCGACGGTTTATCGGCACCCGCGACGTGACGAAAACGCCCGCGATCACGAGGCATCCGCCGATGATCTGAGGCCACGCCAACTCGGCGCCGAGGGCCACCGCGAGAGCCGCCGTGAAGATCGGCAGAAGGTTGAGAAAGCCGCTGGCGCGGGTCGGCCCGACGTCGCGCACTGCGGTGTTCCAGAGCACGAGGGAGAGCACCGCCGGGAAGATGACGATGTAGGCGAGCCCCGCGGTCCCCGCGGCCGAGAGGCTGACCGAGAAGCCGGTGAACGCCATGACCGGCAGTAGCACGAAAACACCGAAAGTGGCCTGGATCGCGGTCGAGGTGATCGGCGGCGACGGGTTGCGCCGGCCGAGCACCGAGTAGAGGGTCCAGCACACGACGGCGCCGAGCATCAGCAGCACGCCGCCATTGATCGATTCAGTGCTGAACGAGCCGGCGCTCAGCTGGGGCCCGAGCAGCACGATGCTCACGCCCAGCAGAGAGAGCGTAAGGCCCAGCCAGGTCGTCTTTCGCGGAACCGTGTGAAAGATGAGCGCCGCACACAAGACGATCATGGGCGGGTTGATCGCCTGGGTCAGGGCGGCGTTCACCGATGAGGTCAGCTTCAGGGCCTCGTAGGTGAACAGGGTGAAGCCGGTGACGCCGAGCAGCGACTGCCCGAGCTGAAACTTCCAGTGCCGAAGCGCCGCCCGCCACCTCGGCCGCTCGATGACGAGTGCGAGACCGATGAGCAGCGGGGCTGCGAGCAGCCAGCGATAGAACGTCAGCTGCAGGGGAGAGAGTTCCCGCACCACGCCCTCGGCGAAGACGAAGTTGCCGGCCCAGAACAGATTTGCCAGCACGAGGAAGACATAGGGCCGAAGGGCTCGACCGCGCGAGGGGGTACGGGAATTCGTCAGGGGTGCCGGCCCGCTACGCATCGGTCGAGACGGCGGCGGCATCGTCGCCCCAGCTCGTGATCTGTGCCGGAATCGGCAGCGAGTGTTCGCGGGGTGAGGCCAGGATCTCGAGGCGGGCGAGGCGAGCGGCCGGAACGCCGTGGCGCGAGAGGAACCAGCTGCCCACCATGAAGACGTCTCCGACGGAGGCCGCGACGCAAATTCCGGTGATGTTGAACGGCCCGTAGGCTGGCTCGACGAAGGTGGCGCGAATGATTGCGCCGTGCTCCAGTGCCCGAACGGATGCCGTGAGCTGGGCCGCCTGCGAGTCGCCGTCGGCGGTTTCGCCGAACCTGCCTGCATCGACTGTGCCCGGGCCGCTCGTGACCAGGGTCTGCAGGGACTTCTCGGGCTTGAGGCTGGCGTCGATGGCGCGGCCGGCGAGCATGACCGACCCGGTCGTGGCCGAGAACTGCACGGACCCCTCGATGTTGAAGGCCCCGTAGCGGGCAACGGCGAACGTCGCCGTGGCCAGGTCGCCCGCAGACAGGCCGGCGATCTCGGCGGTCAGGGCCTTGATGTTGCGCTTGGCCGGAGTGTTGAGGGCGTCTAGACCGGGCACAGGTTCTCTTCTCATCGGGGGCTACGCGGCGCGCACGGGGGTGACCGGCGCCTCCGATCAGCGTACGGCGATCCGGCGGGGGCGAGTGCCCGGCAACCCATTGCATCCGCATCGAAAGTCTCTCGAAAGCCGCCCGACAGCCGCCCGACAGCCGCCCGGACCGCGGCAACTGAACCTCGGTTCGGGGTTTCGGGTGCACCCACCGACTGACATATTTCCCACAACTGGGTCCTCGACCATAAAATGCGGCGTGAACGAAATCCGTCAGTCCGTAGCGATCGACGTCCTCGCCGAGCGAGCCATCGGCCTCCTCGAAACGGGCCCTAATCCTGCCCAGCGAGTCATTCTCGGCATCACGGGTAGCCCCGGATCCGGCAAAACGACCCTCGCGATCGATGTCGTCGCGCGGGTCAACGAGCTCCGTGAAGCGGATGTTGCCACTCACCTCCCCATGGACGGATTCCACCTCGCGAACGCCACGCTCGATTCGCTCGGAATCCACGATCGCAAGGGAGCCATCGACACCTTCGACGCCGCGGGCTTCGTCGCCCTGCTGCGCCGCCTGCCCCATGAGCTCGACTCGCCGGTCTATGCCCCGAGCTTTGACCGCACCGTCGACGAGCCGATCGCGGGCACCATCGTGATCTCCCCCGCCAACCGCCTGGTCGTCGTCGAGGGAAACTACCTGCTCTCAAATGAAGAACCGTGGTCAGAGGTTGAGCCCCTCTTGACCGAGACATGGTTCTGCGTCACCCTCGAGCCCGAGCGTCTGGCCCGACTCGTCGCCCGCCACACCAAGCATGGCCGCACCCCGGAAGCCGCTCGTGACTGGGCCGAAACCGTCGACGGTGCCAACGCCCTGCTCATCGAGGCAACTGCCGCCCGCGCCGACCTGAGGGTCTCCGGGGTAACCCGCGCCATCCTGTAAACCCGCCCAGACAACTTCGTTTCACAGCGTGCCCTCAACATTTCCGGCAGATCTGGAACACGAAGCAGGTCACAATGGTTATAGTCCTTGCGCGTCAGTTCGCACCCGAGACCGCAACGAAAGGTAATTGTGTCCCTGTCAGTCGCCGGCACCGCAACGATCTCACCCTTGACCGAGGCTGAGGTCGCACGCATTCGCGCCGATTTCCCGGCGCTCACCGCGCAGGTCAACGGTGAACCTCTGGCATACCTCGACTCGGGAGCCACGGCCCAGCGCCCGCAACAGGTACTGGATGCCGAGATCGACTTCCTGAGGTACTCGAACGGGGCCGTGCACCGCGGCGCCCACACCCTCGCGGGACTCGCGACCGAGGCCTACGAGGATGCCCGCGAGACCGTCGCCGCCTTCGTCGGGGCCAAGGCTGACGAGATCGTCTGGACCTCCAACGCCACCGACGCCCTGAACCTGGTGGCCTACGGCTTCGCCCACGCGACTGCCGGCCGGGGCGGCCCGGCAGCCCAGCGCTTCGCGCTTGCGGCGGGCGACGAGATCGTCATTACCGAGGCTGAACACCACGCCAACATCGTGCCGTGGCAGGAGGTCGCAGCCCTCACGGGAGCCACGCTGCGCTTCGTGCCGGTCGACGACGACGGCCTCTGGACCGCGGCTGATGCGGCCGCCGTCATCAACGCCAAGACGAGGGTCGTCGCCTTCAGTCACGTCTCCAACGTCACCGGTTTCGTCGCCCCCGTCGAGGAGATCGTCGCCCTGGCCCACGTCGTCGGGGCGCTCGTCGTGCTCGACGTCTGCCAGTCGGCCCCGCACCGCGCCCTCGACCTCACCGCCCTCGACGTCGACTTCGCCGCGTTCTCCGGCCACAAGATGCTCGGCCCGACCGGCATCGGCGTGCTCTACGGTCGCGCCGAATTGTTGAACGCCCTGCCGCCGTTTCGCACCGGCGGCTCGATGATCGAGACGGTCACGATGGAATCCTCGACGTTCATGCCCGCCCCGCAGCGCTTCGAGGCCGGCACGCAGCCGGTCTCCCAGGCGATCGCCCTGGCCGCGGCGGTTCGCTACCTCTCAGCGATCGGACTCGATCGCATCGAGGCCCGGGAGGAGCAGGTGGCCGACCGGATGCTCGCGGGGCTTGCCGGAATCCCCGGCATCCGTGTCGTCGGCCCGGCCCGCGGAGTCGCCCGCGCGGGGCTCGCCAGCTTCGACGTCGATGGCGTGCACGCGCACGACGTGGGCCAGTATCTCGATGCCCAGGGCATCGCCGTGCGCGTCGGGCACCACTGCACCCAGCCGCTGCACCGTCGCCTCGGCCTCACCGCCACCACGCGGGCCAGCGCCTATGTCTACACGACCGACGCGGAGGTCGATCGCTTCCTCGCGGCCGTCGCCGAGGTTCGCCCATACTTTGGGGTCACCTCATGAGCGATGCCCTGTCTGGCCTGTACCAACAGGTGATTCTCGACCACTCGAAGAAGCGCGCAGGCGATCGGGTTCTGGCCACGGCGGATGCGACGCGCTTCGAGCGCAATCCCACCTGCGGCGACGAGATCACCCTGCAACTCTCGCTCGCGCCCGGAACAGACATCATCGACGCGATCGCCTGGCAGGGCAACGGCTGCAGCATCTCGATGGCATCGGCATCCGTTCTGTCACAGCTGGCACCCGGGCTCACGGTCGCTGAGTTGCAGTCGACAATCGACGAGTTTCGCACGATGCTGCGCTCGAAGGGCCTCGGGGAGCCCGACGAGGATGTACTTGGCGACGCGGTCGTGTTCCAGGGTGTGTCGAAGTACGTCATGCGGGTCAAGTGCGCCATGCTCGCCTGGGTCGCGACCGAGGGAACCATGGCCGACGCCGCCGCCGCCCGGGATGAGGCTGCGCGGGCTTCTGGGCCCGAACTGCCGTAGGGCTGCGAATCGAGAGCTCAGGGAAGCGGCTGAAGTCACGGTCGAGAGTGATCAACTCTGTTACCCCGTGTGAAGTGCAGAGGGCGGCGATTCGAGTGTCATGCACGACGGCATCGGTCACGTTTCCTGCAACACCGAAGGTCTTCGGGTTGGTCACGACAGAGTAGAACTCGTGGATACAGCTCCACGGGATGGCCCACGCCGCCGGGCTCTCGGCCAGCTGGGCCGGAGTGCCTTTTGCCCGAGGACGCGGGAGGTCGTGCCGCGCTCGCCGGCAAGCTGCTTGACCTCTTTGACGAGGGCTCAGGCTCGCGGAGAACTCCGACCTTGGGGATAACAACGGGGGTAGCGTTGGAGTCCGGAGGGGACAGGGTGCCCGCCCCGAACGGAGAGCAGCATGCGCGCTATCACGACACCGACATTTGGGGACGCAGACGTGCTCACCCTCACCGAGATCGAGGCACCCGCGCTCGGCGAGCACGATGTGCGCATCATGGTCATGGCCGCCGGGGTGAACGGTGCCGATCTGGCCCAGCGCCGCGGCACCTACCCCTCGCCCCGTTCGGCGCCGAGCTGGCCGGGCCTCGAGGTCTCGGGCACCATCGCCGAGCGGGGCGCGGGCGTTACGAGGTTCACTGTCGGCGACGAGGTCTGCGCCTTGATCCCGGGCGGGGGCTATGCCGAGCAGGTCGTCGTCGATGCGCGGCTCGTGCTGCCCGTGCCGCAGGGCGTCTCCCAACTGGACTCCGCCGGCCTTCCCGAGGTCTGCGCCACCGTGTTCTCGAACGTCTTCATGCTCGCCAATCTGCAGCCGGGCGAGACCCTGCTCGTTCACGGGGGCTCCAGTGGCATCGGCTCGATGGCGATCCAGCTGGCCGTCGCCCACGGCGCCAAGGTCCTGACGACCGTGGGCAACGCCGAGAAGCTGGCCTTTGTCGAGGGGCTCGGCGCCACGGGTATCAACTACAACGATGAGGACTTCGTCGAGGTTGTGAAGCTCGAAACGGACGGCGCCGGGGTCGACGTGATTCTCGATCTGGTCGGCGGCGAATATCTGGCGCGTAACATCCGCGCGCTCGCCACGGAGGGCCGCATCATGTCGATCGCCAACCAGAGCGGCGAGGCGAGCACCTTCAACATCGGAGAGCTGATGATGAAGCGGGGCCGCATCTGGGGCACGACGCTGCGTAGCCGGCCGCTGGCTGAGCGCGTCGCGATCATCGCCTCGGTGCGGGAGAAGGTGTGGCCCCTGATCGAGCGTGGGCTCGTGCATCCGATCATCGACAGCGTCTACTCGGCGAACGATGCCGCTGATGCGCACCGCCGGGTGGAGTCGTCGGCCCATATCGGCAAGGTTCTGATCCGATTCTCGTAGGGTCTCGCCCGTCGCGGCAGGCCACCGACTGACATTTTTCTGCAATGCCCTTTTCGGATGCCCCACAGCGGCGAGTCGGGAAAAGCGTCAGTCGGGAGCCGCGCGGCGAAGCTGCGGAACGCTCGGCACGTCGACCAACCACCCCTGTAATCGATTGGTTTGGGCCCGCAACAGGGTCCGGAGGTGAAATAACGCGACGCACAGCGTCATGGGGCGACGCCGGAGGTCATCTGCCGACGGTGCGACCCCTATGACGCCTAGTGTCCCAACCAGACCAGCGCTGAACTCGTCAGGCCGGTGACGACGGACAGGACACCCGGCTCATGGCCTATATCTGCCTCATCCTCTCGGGAGCCGCGCTCCTGATCAACGGCCTCGGCCTGCTGGGACTCATCCCCGGCAGGGACAGCGGGTTCTTCAACCTCTTGATCGGCAGTACCCAGCTGGTGCTCTCCGTGTTCATCGCGATCGGCGCGAATGGCGACCCGGCGGCTCTGCTGAGCGTCAGCGGGGTGTTCCTTTTCGGCCTCACCTACCTCTACGTCGGCCTGAACGCTCTGCTGAACCTGGGCTCGGTCGGCCTCGGCTGGTTCTGCGGACTGGTCGCCGTGCTCGGTGGGTTCTTCGCGGTCACAAACCTGGCCACCGACCCGTTCCTCAGCGTGCTGTGGCTGGCCTGGGCGAGCCTCTGGGCACTCTTCTTCCTGCTGCTCGGGCTCGGCATTTCGGGCATCACAAGATTCACCGGCTGGGCCCTGATCCTCACGAGCCAGGCCACGACGACGGTTCCCGCGCTCTTCGGCCTCAAGGGTGCATGGCCGGCGGGTGGGGTCGTCGCGGGGATCGCCCTGATCGTCATCGCCGTGCTCTTCGCGGCGGCCGCCGTTCTTGCACGCCGGGCCTCGGCTCCGGTGCCCCCCTCCGTTCCTGCCGCCTCGGGCCTTGCGTCCTCTGCCTCACTCCCCGCGTAACTTAACCTCGAAAAGTAAGGATCGATCATGACAATCTCCACCTCGGCCGGAGTGCCGGTCGCTGAAGTCGACTACGAGAGCATCGCGGGTAAGTTTCGCCCGATCTTCGCCCGCATCGCAGTCGGGGCCTCGGCCCGTGAGCAGGACCACCTGCTGCCCTACGAACAGATCAGAGAGCTGACGGATGCCGGCTTCGGCGCGTTGCGGGTCCCTGCAGCCGACGGCGGCCTGGGCGCATCCCTGCCCCAGCTGTTCCGCCTCCTGACGGAGCTCGCGGCGGCCGACTCGAACATCCCTCAGGCCCTGCGTGGCCACTTCGCCTTCGTCGAGGATCGCCTCGTCGCCACCGGGGCCCAGCGAGACAAGTGGCTTGCCCGCTTCGTCGCCGGGGAGATCGCCGGAAACTCCTGGACCGAGGTCGGCACCGTCACGATCGGCGATGTCATCACCCGCGTGCGCCCGGCTGCCGGAGGCGCACCCGGGGAACTGCGGGTGAATGGCACGAAGTACTACTCGACGGGCAGCATCTTCGCGGACTGGATCGACACCTTCGCCCAGATCGGTGACACCGAAAAGAACGTCATCGCGGTGGTCAACGCGCACCAGCCGGGCGTGACCCACAGCGACGACTGGGACGGCTTCGGCCAGCGCAACACCGGCTCCGGTACGAGCACGTTCATCGACGCGGTGGTCGACGAAGAGAACGTAATCGACTTCGACACCCGATTCAAGTACCAGACCGCGTTCTACCAGGCCGTGCTGCTGGCCGTGCTTGCTGGAACGATCAAGGCCGCAGAGCGTGACATCGCTGCGGAGGTCAAGGCCCGCACCCGCATCTTCTCGCACGGCAACTCGAACTCGTTCGCGACCGACCCGCAGATATTGCAGGTCGTCGGCGAGGTATCGGCGGCGGCGTTTGCGGCGGATGCCATCGTCGAGCGCGCGGCGTGGGCGTTGCAGGGCGCCTACGACGGGGCCTTCCTCACGGACCTCGTGGAGGAGGAGCGACTCAACGACATCGCCGAGCTCGAGACGGCTCAGGCCCAGATCGTCCTGGTGTCCCTTGCGACCCGGGCAACCTCCGATATCTTCGACGCCCTGGCAGCTTCGGGCGTCTCGACGACGAAGAACCTCGACCGGCACTGGCGCAACGCCCGCACGGCCGCGAGCCACAACCCGTGGGTCTTCAAGGCGCGCATCGTTGGCGACTACGTGGTCAATGGCACCCCGCCGAACCGGATCTGGGCGATCGGCGCGGCGCCAATCGAAGCGAAGTAGCCGTCGGGTTGACGCTACCGACTGACGAAATTCAGATTGGGGCTCCCCGGCGCCAACGAGCGGGCTTTGGCGAAAAATGTCAGTCGGTGGCCCTGGGCGGGCTCCGTAACGGGGCCCTGGCGGTGAGATCAGCGCGAGGTCAGGGCCGCGAGGGCTCCGCGGCACCGGCGTCGTCGTCGCCTATGCTGCGCGCGGCGACCGGGAGCAGGATCTCGGTCAGGGCCGCCAGGTTGGCCGGGTCGATGACGTCGAACACCAGCCGGCGAACCTCCCCGACGTGCGAGGGGGCGGCCTTTTCCAGCATGGCGCGACCCTCCTCGGTGAGGGAGATCAGCGAGATGCGGCGATCCTCCCCGGAGGCGTAGCGCACCAGCCAGCCGCGGGTCTCGAGCTTGCCGACCGCGTGAGACAGGCGGGACAGCGACCCGTTCGTCATGACCGCGAGGTCGGTCATTGGTCGGGTGTTGTCGGTCGAGTCGCTCATCATGGCGAGCACGTTGTACTCGAAGCGCGTGATGCCGTGGTCACGCTTCAGCTGGGCGTCGATTGCGGCGGGAACCAGCTCGAGGATCGGCAGCAGCGCGCGCCAGGCCTGGTTCTCCGCTGCACTCAGCCAGCGCGGTTCAGTCGTGGAGTCTGCCTTGGATTCACTCATTGCTCCAGTCTCACATACAAAACTTGAATGTTTAAGTAATTAGGCGCTATGAGCAGCCGAATAATACTTCAACATTCAACTACCGGAGCGCTCATGACCAGTGGATTCTGGAGCGTTTCCGGCCTGTTCTCCCTCGCCACCGGTTCGATGAAGCTCTCCCGCACTCGCGAGCAGCTCGACGCAGGCGGCATGGCCTACGCCGGTGACTTCAGTGCCGCGCAGGTCAAGCTCATCGGCACAGCGCAGGTCCTCGGCGCGGTCGGCCTCATCCTCCCCGTGCTGCTGGGTATCGTGCTGGTTCTCTCGCCGATTGCCGCTCTCGCCCTCGCTGCAATCATGATCGGCGCCGTCGTTGTGCACGTGCGCCGCAAGGAGGCCTTCATTCCGCCACTCGTGCTCGCCGTACTCTCGCTCGTCGCCGCAGCCCTCGGCTTCGTGACGATATAGCCAAGTGACGTCCGTGACGGATCACCGGCTGACGGATTTGGGAATTGACCTCAAACGGATGCCCAGAGCGGTCGCCGGCGCACCATACCAAATTCACAGAAACGGCCAATGGGCAAGAGGGGCAGCACGTGAAACACGCACTGCCCCTCTGGACCGCCGCCCGCGGCGGCCTGGCTGCAGCTAACCTTTGAGGGCTCGGTAGGTTGCCGTCTCGAAGTCCATGTAGCCGGTGAACGAGGTCCCGTCGGCGAACGGAAGGATCTGGGTAGCCCAGTATCCGGCGATGCCGTTCTGGCGGTCGATCCAGAAGAACAGGTTCGTCAGGCCGGCCCAGCCAATTGCGCCGGCGGGTCGGCCGGTGGGGGCCTCTTCGTCATTGACCATGAACGAGTAAGACCATGACTTCGAGAGCCCGGGGAAGAATTCTGCATCGTTTGACAGCGCGGGAATGACTCCGGGCAGCATCTTGACCTTGAGGTCGCCGAGGTCGTTCTGAACTGCCCAGGCGACGGTGTCGGGGCGAAGCAACTGCTCCCCCGAGTCGGAGTTGCCGTCGTTCAACCACAATCGCTGGAATGACAGGTAATCGGGCACCGTCGAGTAGAGAGCGTGACCTCCCATGTGAACTTCCGGCTCCTGCGGGAGGATCATGTCGTCCATGGCGGTCAAAGAGCCATCAGCCTCGCGCTGGTGGATCGAGGCGCGCCTCGAGGCGACATCCGCGCTCATCGTGAAGCCCGTGTCATTCATGCCGAGAGGGGTGAAGATTCTCTCCTGCATGACCTGGCCGAGGCGCTTTCCGGTGATTCTTTCAACGACCTGGCCGGCCCAGTCGAGGTTCGACCCGTACTCCCATTCCTCTCCGGGATCAAACAGGATTGGCGTTTCGATGGACGCCAGAGATGAAGTGATGACACTCGGCTGGCCGTGCTCCAGAGCAAGCCGATTGTAATTTTCATTGAAGAAGTCGTAGCCGAATCCTGCAGTGTGCAGGAGGAGATGGCGGGTCGTGATGTCTCGTTTCGGCTTTCGGAGACGGGGTGCTCCGTCATCGTTGAACCCATCGAGCACCTGAATCTCACCCAGTGCGGGGGCGTACTCTTTGGCCGGCGCGTCGAGATCAAGATCGCCTGATTCGACGAGTTGGAGAGCGGTCGTTGCCGTCACCGCTTTGGTGGTGGAAAAGATGGCGAAGACCGAGTCGGTGGTCATATCTTCATTCGTACTGAGGCTGCGTTTGCCCGCAGCTTCCAGAAACCTGATTCCCGTTCGATCTGTCAATCCGGCAACTACCCCGGGCACGCGGGCTTCGCCCTGCACGGAAGTTTGGACGATGCGGAGAAGTTCATCAGTCTTTAGATCAGTGGTTGCGCTCATAGCGAATCCTTTCATCGTTGAAAAGAACATCGCATGATGATGAATCATCACGCCGGGAACCGGGAAAGTACCCGTTCGGTAAGAGTAAATTCCTTTCAATATGTACACAAGAGGGGCGGCCTTTCAATCTGCTGACGTTGAGCAGACGCACGCACGTTCGTCCCTGCTGTCTAGAGTAAGACCTGATCAAGACTTTTTTGCCCCAACCGAAAGCCCCCAGCTAAGGCCGCGCACCATTGACGTTTTGTCGGGGCCAATCCGTCAATCACGCCGGTTCAGATATTTCGTTAGCAGCGGCGATTTGGTCCTACTTCACTCAAGGTCTCACTTCGAATGCGGTCGCGATTCGTCTGGTTAGCCGGGTCACCTCATCTAGTACGTCTGTGGCGGCCCAGACCTCGTTGCGCTTCCGAGGGCTGACCTCGTGAAGTACCTCGTCTTGCACCAGTCGATTCGGACCGGCGTTGATTGGGGCGGGACCGATCCGGTTCTGCCCTGTTCGCAGCGTCCCTGCACTCGCGTCGTCGATAGGGACCGTCGGCCTGCAGAATTCGGTGCGCCTCGAGGACTGCCATAAGGGTGGTCTCGCCTGAAGAGCAAGACTTCTCGATCAGGTATTGGAGGGCTCCGATGTCGTCAACCCTTGAGGTCGCGCTCGAGTTCGACCGCGGGGCGGCAAGTGTCGGCGCGTAGTCGCCCGCGCCTACCTCGCTGTATTCGACCCTGCAGGAGAGACGAAGTCGGTGTGCATCAGAAGCTGCTCGAGCACGCGCGTTCCTCGTTGGAGGGTGCGGGACACTCGGGTTCCGCGGTCACGGGATTCCTCGATAAGTGGGAATAACTCCTATGATCTTGCGACTCAGAGCGCGGCATTTCGGCCTCTCGCGCCGCGGCTCGGCGCCACCGACTGACAGATTCGGGAATTGACCCCGAACGGATGCCCAGAGCGGCCTCCAGAGAAAAGCGTCAGCCCGTGGTCACCCAGCTGACCCGCGTCGCTGGCGGATGACGCCGTCGACCTTCGTCGCTCGTCAAGCACCCCGTTGCCCCGCCAGTTCGGCACGGTGCTGCGGGCCAGCATCACGGATAGCCGTCTGCCCTGAGGGGTAAGCAGTGTCGTCTCGGTGTTGGTTGGGGTTATGACTTCTTCAGGACGTAAGTCTTCAGGTCGTTCAGGGTCTGTAGCATGTGGCCGTCCATGGCCTGGCGTGCCTGCTCGGCGTTGCCAGTCTCCATTGCCCGAACGATGTGGCCGTGCTGCTCGATCGCGTGGGCCTGAATGGCAGACACGCGAGATGTCTGGGTGCGGCGGGAGGCCAGAACGCGCGACAGGGGATCGAAGAGCACCCCGAGGAAGACGTTGTCTGAGGCGTGCAGGATGACGTCGTGAAACGCGAGGTCTGCCTGCACGAAGCCGGCGACGTCGTCAGTCGCATGCGCCGCTACCATAGTAGCCAGATGGCCGCGAATGGTCTGGATCTCTCCGGGGGTGATCCGGGTGGCGGCTAGTTCGGCCGCGCCCGTCTCGAGCATCCGCCGGATTTCGATGAGCTGGATGGCGGCAGTGGCGTCGTTCTCGCCGTTCGACGTCGCCCGGAGGATGGCCTCCATCGAGGTCCAGCGGTTCAGCGGATTGACGTAGGTTCCGCGGCCGCGCTCGATGCGGGCGACGCCCATGGCCTCGAGGGTCTTGATGGCCTCGCGCACGGTCATTCGGCTGACGTCGTGACGCACGACGAGATCCTGCTCGCCGGGTAGCGTGTCGCCGGGGGCGAACTCACCGGAAACGACCCGCGTCAGAAGGTCGTCAGAGATCATCGAAACGAGTGACGGTCGGGCCACATTGACCTCCAGGAATGATTACGAATTGCGATCGTGACAGAAACTCAGTCTGTCGCGTTGGGAAAGCATTGTCATAAATATAAGATGTCTGACGTGCTAGAAAGCATACCGCCGACGAATTGATGTGGGGACCCCGTGGAGTCAGAAGTTGTCACAGTTCTTGGCCTGGGGGCGATGGGCCTCCCCATGGCGGCTCGTCTATCAGAGAGATTCAGCGTGCGGGGGTTCGACATTCATGAGAGCCGCCGGTCGCTCGCCGAGCGGGCCGGCGTGCCGTGCTTCGTGTCGGCGAAGCTCGCTGCCATGGGTGCCGATGTGGTCGTTCTCGCGGTGCGAAACCAGGAGCAACTCGTGAGTGCGCTCTTCGGTCCAGAGGGCGTCGCCGAGATACTCTCGCCGGGGGTCGTCGTCGTGCTCACGAGCACGGTCGGCACCGACGCGATCTCAGCGGTGGATATGCGACTTGCCGAGCTGGGTATCGCCCTCGTCGACGCGCCCCTCTCGGGCGGGCCGGCGCGGGCCGGCGCCGGCGACCTGCTCATCCTCGTGGGCGCAGAGCCCCAGGCATTGCTCTTGGCGCGACCCGTCTTGGAGGCGCTGGCCTCGACGCTGACCATCGTCGGCGATTCCCCGGGAGACGGCCAGAAGCTCAAGACGGTGAACCAGCTGCTCTGCGGGATTCACATCGCCGCGGCTGCCGAGGCGCTCGCGCTCGCGGATGCCCTTGGGCTGGATCGGGAGAAGGCCCTCGCCGCCCTCGAGTCTGGAGCCGCAGGATCGTTCATGCTCTCGAATCGCGGACCTCGCATGCTCGAGGCCTATGACGAGCAGGCCACCGAGGTGCTCAGTCGGTTGGATATCTTCGTGAAGGACTTGGGGATCGTGGGCAAGGCCGTGCGGTCCGCCGGCATAGCCTCGCCCCTGGCAGCGACCGCCGAGCAGGTATTCTTACTGGCCCAGGCTCAGGGTCTCGGAACGAGCGACGATTCAGCGGTCATCCGCGTCGTGGCGCCGACCCGCCACGGTGGCTGACCGACGCAATCGCGGTGCAACCAGCCGCTAGGTCTGCGGGAAATCGAACGTCGCCGGGTCGCCGCTGGTGCGCAGGCCGGCCTCGAGGCCGCTGATCGCGGCGATCTCGGCATCCGTCAGTTCGAAGTCGAAGATGTCGATGTTCTCCGCCATGCGAGCGGGATTCACCGTTTTTGGAATCAGGATGAAGCCGTTCTGCACGTGCCAGCGCAGGACGACCTGGGCGGGCGTCTTGCCGTGGGCTTCGGCGATGGCGAGCACGACCGCGTTGTCGACATCCTGGCCGCGGCCGAGGGGGCTGTAGGACTCGATGGCGATGTTGTTCGCCCGCGAGTAGGCCGTGAGCTCTGACTGCTGGAAGCTCGGGTGTAGCTCGAACTGGTTGACGGCCGGCACGATCGAGCCCTCGGTGAGCACCCGGTCGAGGTTCGCCCTGAAGAAGTTCGAGACACCGATGGCCCGAACGACGCCGTCGGCGTAGAGCTTCTCCATCGCCTTCCACGAGTCGACATAGAGATCGTGCAGCACATAAGGCCAGTGGATCAGGTACAGGTCCACGACGTCAACCCCGAGGGCCAGCCGGGAGGTCTCGAACGCCTTGAGCGTGCTCTCGTAGCCTTGGTCGGCATTGCGAAGCTTCGTCGTGACGAAGATCTCCTCTCGGGCCAGCCCGCTGTCGCGCACTGCCTCGCCCACGCCTTTTTCGTTGACATATGCCGCGGCGGTGTCGACGTGCCGGTAACCTGCGGCCAGTGCCGCCAAGGTGGATTCCCTCACCGTTTCAGGGGAGATCTGGTAGACACCAAAACCCAGCTGGGGGATTTCGACTCCGTTGTTCAGCGCGATTAGCGGGCTCGTGGGCACTCTTTTGACTCGTCTCAATCGGGATTCAAAGCGACTCGGGTCTCATTACGACTACAGATTATCTTTTCGACTTGACATTTTTCAAGACGTGATCAAATATAAGTCATCTGACGTCTAGCGTCATACCTCAAGGGAGAAAATATCGTGTCAACGAAGATTGCGATTCTGCACACCAGCTTTGTATTCGTCTCGGTCGAGCCGGTGATCAATAACCTAATCACAGAGCTAATTCCAGACGCAGAGATCATGCATTTCGTTGACTCTGACGTGCTTGCGACCGTCGTTCGGGAGCAGGGCATCTCTGCTCGGAGCGAGGCACGGATGACCCATCTGGCTCAGGCAGCCGAGGCTGCCGGCGCCGACATCATCTTCTCCGCGTGCTCATCCCTCGGCCCGGCGCTCGATATAGCCGCTCGCAATGTCGACACTCCAGTCGTGAAGGTCGACGAGGCCATGGCAACCCTGGCCGCCAGCACCGGCAAGCGCATCGGAGTGCTGGCAACGGTACCGACCACGCTAGGTCCGACCTCCGACCTGATTCAGGCCAAGGCTGACGAACTGGGCAACGAGATCGCGATCGAGCAGAAACTGTGCGCCGGGGCATTCGACGTGCTGATGGCCGGCGACCGTCCCGCCCACGACGCGATGGTCATCGAGCAAGCCATGGAATTGGCCAAGAACGTTGATCTCATCGTGCTGGCGCAGGCATCAATGTCGAGACTCGTTGACGTGCTCGCCGAGAAGACCGGCCTTGAGGTGCTCTCCAGCCCCCGAATCGGCGTCGAGTACTTGGCGCAGCGCGTGCGTGAGCTGACCAAGTGAACCCGAGCGACGAGGCCATCTTTGAGTCGAAGGAGGCGTCGACCCTTCTCAACTCAGGCCCTGCCCCACTGGTCATCGACGGCGCTCGCTCGCAGATCCGCCAAGCCAACGAAGCCGCACAGTCGTGGGTCATCGTTCTCGACGACGACCCGACCGGAAGTCAGTCGGTGCAAGGCGTCCCGGTTCTAACGAGCTGGGCGGCTGATGATCTGGCCTGGGCCTTTGGGCAACCGGGACGAGGTTTCTTCATCCTGACAAACACGCGGGGACTTAACGAATTCGAGGCGAGGGCAACCATTGAGGACGTAGCCGGTCAGATAGCTGCCGTCGCCGGTGTGCACGGACTTTCCTACAGCATCATCACTCGGAGCGACTCCACCATGCGCGGCCATTACCCGCTGGAGACCGACGTTCTGATTGGTCTGGCCGAAAAAGCGGAGCGGCCGTATTCGGCCCTTCTTCTTGCCCCGGCGTACATCGCAGCTGGCCGGGTCACGGTCGATGACGTGCACTACGTCCGTGACGGCGACACCTTCTTCCCCGTTGGCGAGACGACTTACTCTCGCGACGCCACCTTCCACTTCGAGAGCTCCGACATTCGGGACTACGTCGAGGAGAAGACGAAGGGTCGAATCCTGACCACGGACGTCCGCAGCCTAAGCCTCGACGACATCCGTGTGGGTGGGCCTCAGCGGGTGCGCGACGTGATTCTCTCGTGCTCGGCGGCAACCCCGGTCGTGGTGAACGCCATTTCTGACAGCGACCTCGACGTGGTTGCTCTTGGGCTGGGGCTGGCCGAGGAGGCGGGCGTGCGAGTCCTGTGCCGCACCGGGCCCTCGTTTGTTGCGGCACGGCTGGGCATCGCCAACAGGGCGCCGCTCTCGCACGATGAGATTTTTGCGGCCGGGCAACGGTCAGGTCACGGACTGATCGTCGCGGGCTCCCATGTTGAGTTGACGACATTACAGGTTGCACGCCTTCGGGCAGATCTTCCCGATGTGGAGACGGTCGAGGTCGATGTGCCGAGACTTCTGAATTCTAATTTCGCGGCGGCCGAGATTCAGCGCTGCACCGAGGCGCTCGTATCTGCTCTGGGTCGCACCGACGCGCTTCTGGTCTCCAGCCGAGAGCAGATCACGGGGAACTCTGGCCACTCCAGCATGGTCATCGCCCAGACGGTATCCAGCGCCCTCGTCACCCTGACGAAAGCCGCGGTCAAGGCTGTGCCGCTGAAGTGGGTGCTCGCAAAGGGCGGCATCACATCCAGCGACATCGCGACGGCTGGCCTCCACATTCGACGAGCCACTGTCGTCGGTCAACTCTTTCCAGGAATCGTTTCTGCGTGGGTGAACGAAGGGGCAGGTGAGCTGGGGCTTGAGGGCCTCCCCTATGTCGTCTTTGCCGGAAATGTAGGCGATGACGATACCCTCGCCGAGGCTGTTTCGATTCTGAGGGGAGGTTCGCGCTAGAGCGCAACCGAGAATCGGGCCGCTCAGTTTCTCCCGCACAACAATCCGCTTCAAACAGCTGAAAAAATGCACCAATTACAAAGGAGTAGTAATGCGTCGAATCATCACAGCCTCTGCGGTCCTCGCGGTGGCTGCACTAGCTCTTAGCGGCTGCAGCGCGACGGCAACCAGTGCCGGTTCCACGGCGGTAGCAGCAGCAGATGCAAAGCCTGTTTATGTCTTCCTGCCCAAGTCGCTCAACAACCCGTACTGGGTAGATGCGCGCAAGGGTATGGAGGATGCCGCCACGAAGCTCGGCGTCACCGCCCAGTTCCTCGGCCCGGACACCGACGATGCAGCCGCCCAGGTCGCAATCTTCGACTCCATCCTCGCCACGAAGCCCGCGGGCATCGCAGTCTCCCCGAACGATGCCGCCAGCGTTATCGACGACATCGCCAAGGCACGCGCCGCCGGCATTCCGGTCATCGCGTGGGATGGACCCGTGCCGAACAGCAAGGTTCTTGGCTACATCGGTACAGACAACGTGACCGCCGGCATGCAGGCGGGCGAGGCCTTGGCCATGGCCGTAGGCAAGAAGGGCAACGTCGCTGTCATCATCGGCAGCCTGACGGCCGTCAACCTGAACCAGCGCCTCGACGGAGTCAAGAAGGCCCTGGCCAAGTACCCGGACATCAAGATCGTGGCCACCCAGGTCTCGGGCGAGTCCGTTGCCACCGCACAGACGGCATCCGAAACGGTGCTTCAGGCTAACCCCGACCTGGCCGGCTTCATCGGCATCGGCGGCTCTGACCTTCCCGGTGCCGTTGGCGCACTCACCTCGGCCGGCAAGTGCGGAACCGTCAAAGCGGTCGGCTTCGACGTTGTCCCCCAGGGCATCGCCGGAATGCAGGCGAAATGCGTCGATGCCCTCATCTCGCAGAAGCCGTTCGGTATGACCGGCCAGGCCCTGCAGATCCTGGTCGACTTCGCGAACAAGAAGTCCACCCTCAAGGACAACTTCAACGTTGACACCGGAGTCGTCACGGTCACGCCGTCGTCGCTCGCCGAGTTCCTGAAGACTGCCCACTAGAAGAACCCGAGCCCCGGGGCCGATGCAAATCGGCCCCGGGGCTCCTCATACTCACCATGCTTTAGGAGTAGTCATGACTGAGCCCTCGCTCATCTCTATGCACGGCATCACGAAGCGTTACCCTGGGGTCACCGCTCTCAGTAGCGTGAATCTATCTGTCAAACCCGGTGAGGTCATGGCGATCGTGGGGGAGAACGGTGCCGGCAAAAGCACTCTTCTGAAGGTGCTCGCCGGGGCGATCAACGCTGATGAGGGCCACATCGAGGTCTCCGGCAACATCGTGAACATCACCAGCCCCCGCGACTCGCAGGCCTGCGGCATCGCGGTCATGTATCAAGAACTGAACCTCGCGAATGATTTAAACGTCGCTGAAAACATCTACGTCGGTCGGGAACTGAAGACTCGGTTCGGCACCGTGGACTTTCGCGCGATGGAGCGCGGGGCAAAGGGGCTCCTGGCCGGTCTCGGAGTTGACATCTCACCGCGCGAACTCGTCGGCAACCTGAACATCGCGATGCGTCAGATGGTGGAGATCGCAAAGGCCCTGCTCGTAGCCGCCCGGGTCGTCGTTATGGATGAGCCGACCTCCTCTCTCACCGAAGGCGAGGTCGAGACTCTTCTTGATCTCATCCGTCGGCTGCGTCAACAGGGCGTGAGTGTCGTCTACGTCTCGCACCGGATGCGCGAGATCTATGCGATCGCCGACCGGATCACGGTAATGCGCGACGGCGCAGTCGTCGGAGTGCGTGATGCCGCCAGCACGACCCCGAACGAGATCGTGCAGATGATGGTCGGTCGCGAACTGGTTGACCTGTATGGCGTTCGCACCGCTCCCCTGAACCTGCACGCCAGTCCTGCCCTTGAGGTTCGAGGCTTGGGCTCCGGCTCCCTCGTGCACGACGTCAGCTTCTCTGTTCTTCCCGGTGAGATCTTGGTACTCGCCGGCTTGATCGGTGCTGGGCGTAGCAGAACCGCCATGACGATCTTCGGTGCGGTCAAGCGTCGGGCAGGCGAGATTTTGGTGGATTCGAAGCCACTGGCGCTGCGAACGCCCACCGAGGCTATGGATGCCGGAATCGGCTTCGTTCCCGAAGACCGCAAGAACCTGGGCCTCTTCTTGGGACTCCCCGTTCGCGAGAATATTTCCTCGGCATCCTTGTCCAGCATCAGCCGGATGGCCGTCGTCTCCGACGGCCGTGACCGAAAGCTGGCCAAGCATTTTGCGGGTCAGCTAGGCCTCAGGCTCTCGGCCATTGAGGTCGCCGCGGGAACCCTTAGCGGGGGAAACCAGCAGAAAGTCGTCCTGGCCCGCTGGCTGGCACGCAAGCCGCGCATCCTCATCCTCGATGAGCCCACTCGAGGCGTCGATGTTGGCGCAAAAGCCGAGATTTATCAACTGATCCGTCACATTGCGGCGGAAGGGGTTGCCGTGCTGGTGATCTCTTCGGAGCTAACAGAGGTGCTTGGAATCGCCGATCGTATTCTTGTGATGCGTGAGGGCTACGGCGTCGGTGAGCTAGACGCCAGGGATGCAAGCGAGAACCGAGTAATGGCCATGGCAACAGGAGTACAGGAGGTCGTCGCATGACGATGCAAGACGTGACAAACAATCAGGAGAACACCGTGATGGGCAATGCCTCCCTCGGGCCGTCCGACCCCAAGGAAACGCTGGGGGGCCGGATTAAAGCTCGTGTCTGGCGGGTGCTGCTCGCCAGGGAATCGACTCTCGCTGGGGTTGTTCTGCTGCTCGTGGTCTTCCTGTCTTTCGCCTCTCCGTACTTCATGACGCCGGGAAACATGACGGTCGTGGGCAGGCAGATCGGCCTCGCACTGATCATCAGCGTCGGAATGACTTTCGTCATTCTGATCGGCGGCATCGACCTCTCTGTCGGTTCGGTGGTCGCGCTCGTGAGCGTTCTCACGGGAGAGTTCATGGTCGTCTCCGGCCTGCCCCCGGCAATCTCCGTGATTCTCGCGATCGCGTGTGGCGCCCTGGTCGGTGTGTTGAACGGCACGATCAATGCCTATGTGGGAATACCCTCCTTCGTCGTCACCCTGGGTATGCTCGCGGTCGCTCGCGGATTGAGCCTAGGAATCACATCCGGCTCTACCATCAGCGGATTCCCGCCGGAGTTCCTCTACCTCGGCCAGGGCTCGTTTCTCGAGATACCTATTCCCGTTTGGATCGCCGCGGTCGTCGCACTGGGTGCCCACTTCGTCTTGACCCGAACGACGTTCGGCCGCCACGTCTACTTCGTCGGCTCGAACGAAGAGGCCGCCAAGCTCTCCGGCATCCAGGTTCGCAGGATCAAGGTCACGGTCTTCGTCATCTCGGCCAGCCTGGCTGCCCTGGCTGCAGTGCTTGAGACCTCGCGGCTCAGTGTCGGTCAGCCCGCCGCGGGCAACGGTTACGAGCTGCTTGCGATCGGCGCGGCCGTGATCGGCGGGGCCAGCCTCTTCGGCGGCGTCGGCGGCATTCTCGGTACGGCCCTTGGCACATCCCTGCTGCTGCTGATTCAAAACGCCCTCATTCTCTTGGGTATCTCGGCCTACTGGCAACAGGTCTTCAGCGGGGTCATCATCGTGGCCGCAGTTGCCCTCAACATGTGGCGCAAGAAGCGCAACTAATTTCACAAAATGGAGGAAGAATCATGAAGGTTGTCATCACCGGCGCGCTCGGCAAGGTTGGCCGGGCAGCCACGCAGGCCCTACTCAACGCAGGGCATGAGGTCGTTGCTGTGGACCTCGTTCGTCCCGCGTTCGAGCGCGACCCCGAAGGAATCGCGCACTACCAGCAGGCCGACCTCACCGACCAGGGCGAGGCGTATGCCGTCGTCCGCGGCGCGGATGCGGTCGTTCACGTCGCAGCGATCCCCGACCCGTCGGGCAACCCGCCGCACGTCGTGTTCCGCACGAATCTGATGGCCACGTTCAATGTTCTGGAGGCTGCCGTTCGTTTCGGAGTGAAGCGGTTCGTCAACATCTCCAGCGAGACGGTGCCCGGCTTCTTCTTTCCAGAGCGCGATTTCCTGCCGGACTACGCGCCGGTCGATGAGGAGCACACGTTGCGCCCGCAGGACCCCTATGCCCTGTCGAAGCACTTCGGCGAGCAACTGATGGATGCAGCGATTCGCCGCAGCGACATCCGCGCGATCTCGCTGCGCCCGAGCTGGGTTCAGTACGAGGGCAACTACGAGCGGAACCTCGGCCCGCAGGTGCGGGACGCGAGCGTTCTCAGCCCGAACCTGTGGAGCTACATCGACGCCTACGACCTGGCCGATGCGATCGTGCTGGCCACGGAGAGTGACCTGCCTGGCCACGAGGTCTTCTATATCGCCTCGCCCGACAATGCGGGCGGCCACGACTTCGCCGCGATCCTGAAGCAGTACTACGGCGACCAGATCGAACTGCGCGACCTCGACCGCGCTGACGCCTCGGGCATTTCGAGCGCCAAGGCCCAGCGCATGCTGGGTTGGTCTCCCAAGCGTTCGTGGAGCGACTACTTGGACAGCGATGGCCGGGCCCTCGTCAAGTGAGAAGCAACGACGGAATCATCCACCCGCAGCTGAGCCGAATCGTCTCCGAGTTCGGTCATCTTGACAGCATAGTCATTGCCGACGCGGGGCTGCCGATTCCGTTGACCGTAGAGCGGGTTGACTTGGCCTACCGGCCCGGTTCGCCCGCGTTCCTCGATGTTCTCGACCTGATTCTGGCCGAGTTCGTCGTGGAGCGGGCAGTCATCGCCGCTGAGGCCGTCGGAGTCAGCCCCGCGTTCGCGTCGGCGGTGACCGAGAAGTTGCTGGCTGCAGGCGTCGAGGTTGAGTTGGTGGCACACACTGAGCTCAAGGCGCTGACGCACTCGGCGCGGGCAATCGTGCGCACAGGGGAGTACACGCCGCTGTCTAACGTGATCCTCTATGCGGGCGCACCCTTCTAGGAGTTCCCGGGGGCGTCGAGTCTCGTCGTCGGCGGGGTCGGCGCCCCATTTTCGGCCCCGCGTGCCGCCCCTGACGCCCGGCCACCGACTGACAGATTCGGGAATTGACCCCGAACGGATGCCCAGAGCGGCCTCCAGAGAAAAGTGTCAGTCCAGGGCCGGGAGCCGGGCTCCCTGGCCCGGGCCCCCGCGGCCCATCCGAGCATCCGAATGTTGACAGCCCCAAACGGGGGTGACATAGTGTCAGTACATCGTGTACGTACAATGTGTACTAACACGCGCAACGAGGGCGCTGCTGCCCTCCCTGACACAAGGAGATTCGCCATGGCTGCCGGATCAGAGATCAAGAGTCGCGTTCCACTGTTCGACAGCATGAACCGCATCCCCGGCGGGCTCATGTTGATTCCCCTCATCATCGGATCGGTCATCGGCACGTTCGCGCCGGGCTTCCTCGGGCTCGGCAACTTCACCACCGCCCTGTTCCGCGACAGTGCGCTGCCGCTGATCGGCATCCTGATTTTTGCGACTGGCATGCAGATCACCCTGCGCACCTCGGGACCGACGCTCGCGACGGCCGGCGTGCTGCTGCTGACCAAGTCGATTGTGCCGGCCACGATCGTCGTGATCCTCGGCCAGCTGGTCGGCATCCAGGGGATCCTCGGGGTGTCGATCCTGGCGCTGCTCGTCAGCATGGACAACAGCAATGGCGGGTTGTGGCTCGCCTTCACCGGGCGCTACGGCCGCGACCGGGACCGCGGCGCGTACATGGCCTCGGCCGTGAACGACGGACCCTTCTTCTCCCTCCTCTTCCTCGGCGCCGCCGGCCTCGCCGACATCCCGTTCACCCTGTTGCTCGCGGCGATCATCCCGCTGCTGCTCGGCGTGATCATCGGCAACCTGGATGCCAAGTGGACCGAGGTCATGCGCCCGATTCCCAACATGGTCATCCCATTCTTCGCCTTCGCACTCGGCACCGGCATCAACCTCGGCAACGTCGTCACGGGCGGCCTCTCGGGCATCATCGTCGGCCTGATTGCCACCCTGTTCACCGGCACGCTCGCCTACCTCGGCTACCTTTTCCTGCTGCGCCGCGGCAAGGAGTCGGGCATCGGAATCGCCTCGGCCACCACCGCTGGCAACGCCATCGCCACGCCCGCCATCGTCGGAGTCGCCGACCCGAGCTTCGCCCCGTTCGTCGAGATCGCGACCGCCCAGGTCGCCTCCGCCGTTCTCGTCTCCGCCGTACTCGCCCCGATGCTCGCCGTCTGGGTTCTCAAGCGCCAGGGCGGTCTGAAGCCGGCCGCCGACAGCACGGATGCGGAGAGCCCCCACGATTCCCCCGCTCCCGAGACCGACCCGACCGACCCGGCCGCCCCAGTTGCGCCGGGCACCGCCCGCTCAGGCGAGGCAACCAGCACCGGGCGCCGCGCAAAGTGACCAACGACGCCCAGCACCCCAGCATCGAGTACGCCCTGGCCCGCCCGAGCACCCGAGTGACGGTCGGCATCATCGCCGACGACCTCACCGGAGCGGGCGACTCCGCCGTGCAGTTCGCCGAAGCCTGCTGGCAGGCGAGTCTCGCCCTGACGGAGTCGGTCGCGGTGACGCCCGGCGGCGTGATCGCCATAGTGACGGATGCCCGCGTCCAGCCCTTCGAGGCGGCACGCCTGGCAACGGAATCCGCGGTGGCGACGCTCCGGGCCGCCGGCATCGACCGACTCTTCGTGAAGATCGACTCGACGATGCGCGGCTCAGTCGACGCCCAGATCCGCGGCGCACTGACCGCGTGGGCTGAGGTGCAGGCTGAGGTGCAGGCTGAGGTGCAGAATGATGCCGAGCAGCGACCGTTCGCGATTGTCTGCCCGGCGTATCCCGGCATGGGGCGCACGCTGCAGGTTGGGCGCGTGCTGGTCAACGGAGTTGCCGTCGAGCTGACCTCGGTTGGGCGAGACCCGGTGACTCCGGTGCACACGGCCCTCGTGTCGGCGTTGATCCCGGGCAGCATGAATCTTGCGGTCGGCGAAGATGACGCGGCAACGGTTGCCAAGCGGGTCGCCGCCCTGGTAGCGGCCGGCATCGAGATCGTCACGGTGGATGCCACGACCGACGCCGAGCTGGAGCTGATCGCCGAGGCCGCCGTGCTGCTCGGCCCCGCCGCTATCCCCGTTGGTTCCGCGGGCCTCGCCATGGCCATGAGCAAGGTCTGGGCCGAGGCAACAGATGCGGCCGAGGCAACGGTTCCGGCCGAGGCAACAGATCCGACAGAGGCAACAGTTAGAACAGAGGCGACAGTGGTGCCAACCGATGACGAAAGCCCAGGAACACGCCGGGCCGCCGACCGCATCCTCGTCGTGGTCAGCTCGCTGCACGACGTCTCTCGCGAGCAGCATGCGCACCTCGTGACGGTCGACCTCGCCGAGCGGGTGCGCACGCTCGCGCCGACCCTGGAAGATCTGGCCGACGAGGCCTCGACCGCAGCATGGCTCGCGGCCGAGTTCGTTCGCAGCAGAGACCTGCCCCGGGTGGTCGTCATCCTGTCGCCCGCCGAGCGTGGCGATCTGGCGGTGGTGGAAGCCAACCAGGCACACGCCAACCCGACCACGGCCATCCGGGTGGCGGCGGGGCTTGCCGAGCTGACGGCAT
>JBBATW010000006.1:53380-114378 GCA_040398585.1 Agreia sp. | reverse complement strand
GGCGTGACGAGGGTCGTGGCATCCACGCCCGCAGCGTTCGCGATGCGGGCGATCTCGCCCGTCCACCACTTGCGGGCGGCCTGCGGCGAGGCGCCGGCGGCGACCGTCTGGATGACCTCGGACACCAGCGACGAGTTCGCCAGGTCTTGGAACTCGAGGTCGGTGAAGCCCCACTCGCCCTTCAGGCGGCGAACGCGCACGGCCGGAGCCTCGGGAAGCGCTGCACGAAGCTCCTCGATCAGCTCGAGCGACGGCTCGACGGGCAGCAGGTCGGGCTCCGGGAAGTACCGGTAGTCGTCGGCGTCGCTCTTGGGGCGCCCGGCGCTGGTCTCGCCGGTGTCCTCGTGCCAGTGACGGGTCTCCTGCGTGATCGTTCCACCGTCGGCCAGGATGGCCGCCTGGCGCTGGATCTCGTAGCGGATCGCGCGCTCGACGGAGCGCAGCGAGTTGACGTTCTTGGTCTCGGTGCGGGTGCCGAGCGGGGCCCGCGGCTCGCCGGGTGCGGTGCGCGGCCGCAGCGAGATGTTCGCGTCGCAGCGCAGGTTGCCGCGCTCCATCCGAGCATCGGAGATGCCGAGCGAGATGACGATGTCGCGAATGGTCGAGACGTACGCCTTGGCGAGCTCGGGGGCATCCGCTTCGGCCCCGTAGATGATGTCGGTGACGATCTCGACCAGCGGCACGCCGGCGCGGTTGTAGTCGACGAGCGAGTACTCGGCGCCCTGAATGCGACCGGTCGCGCCGCCCACGTGGGTGAGCTTTCCAGCATCCTCCTCCATGTGAGCGCGCTCGATCGGCACCGTAAAGACGCGGCCGTTGGGCAGCTCGACCTCGACGGAGCCGCCGAAGGCGATGGGCTCGTCGAACTGCGAGATCTGGTAGTTCTTCGCCAAGTCGGGGTAGAAGTAGTTCTTGCGGGCGAAGCGCGACGACGGCGCGATCGAGCAGCCGAGGGCAAGGCCCAAGCTGATGCTGTAGCGCACGGCCTGGCCATTGACGACCGGCAGCGAGCCCGGCAGGCCGAGGCAGGTGGGCGTGATGTTCGTGTTCGGTTCGCCGCCAAAGTAGTTCGGGGCGTCGGAAAACATCTTGGTCTTCGTGTTGAGCTCGACGTGCACCTCGAAGCCGAGCACCGGCTCGAACAACTCGAGGGCCTTCTCGTACGTCATCAGTTTTGCGCGGGCCATCAGACTGCTCCCTTGGTAGTCGCGAGCAATTCGCTCGGGGTCAGGCTGGGCGCCTGGCTGAGCATGGTGTGGCCCCACTTCGTCTCCAGCAGCGACTCGAGAGCCCCGCCGACGTTGTAGAGTCGGGCGTCTTGTCGAGCGGGTGCCAGGAACTGGATGCCGACGGGCAGGCCGTCTTCCGTGGCCAGGCCCACGGGCAAGGAGATTCCGGGGATACCGGCGAGGTTCGCGGGGATCGTGGCGATGTCGTTAAGGTACATCGACATCGGGTCGCCGGTCTTCTCCCCCAGCTTGAAGGCCGTGGTGGGAGCGGTCGGGGAAACCAGCACGTCGGCACCGGCGAACGCGGCCGCGAAGTCGCGCTGCACGAGCGTGCGCACCTTCTGGGCGCTGCCGTAGTAGGCGTCGTAGTAGCCGGCAGACAGGGCGTAGGTGCCCAGGATGATGCGGCGTTTGGCCTCGGCTCCGAAGCCTGCCTCGCGGGTCGCGGCCATGACATCCTCGACGGTGCCGCCGCCTGCCGGGTTCACCCGCATACCGAAGCGCACGGAGTCGAACTTGGCCAGGTTGCTCGATGCCTCGGCGGGCATGATCAGGTAGTACGCGGCGATGGCGTGCTCGAGGCTCGGCAGGTCGACGTCGATGATCTCGGCGCCGGCGGATTCCAGCAGGGCAAGCGCCTCGCGGAAGCGGTCAAGGACGCCAGGCTGGAAGCCCTCGCCGTCGAGCTGGCGGATGACACCGATCTTAAGGCCCTTGACGTCTGCACGCCGCACGGCGTCGGCCATCGAGGGCCAGACGTCTTTCAGTGAGGTGGAGTCGCGCGGGTCGTGGCCGCCGATGATGTCGTGCAGGAGCGCCGAGTCGAGCACGGTGCGAGAGACCGGACCGATCTGATCAAGCGAGGAGGCGAGCGCGATGGCGCCGTAGCGGCTCACTCCGCCGTAGGTCGGCTTGACGCCGACGGTGCCGGTGACGTGGGCCGGCTGGCGAATGGATCCACCGGTGTCGGAGCCAAGGGCCAGGGGGGCCTCGAAGGCAGCGACGGCCGCGGCCGAACCGCCGCCGGAGCCGCCCGGGATGCGCTCGAGGTCCCACGGGTTGTGCGTGGGGCCGTAGGCGGAGTGCTCGGTGCTGGAGCCCATGGCGAACTCGTCCATGTTGGTTTTGCCGAGCGGCACGAGGCCGGCCGCGCGAAGACGCGTCATGACGGTGGCGTCGTACGGCGGGATCCAGCCCTCGAGGATGCGGCTGCCCGCAGTCGACGGCATGTCCTTCGTGACGATGACGTCCTTGATGGCGATCGGCACGCCCGCGAGCGGGTGCAGGGTCTCGCCTGCCGCGCGGCTGGCGTCGACGCGCGCGGCGGCGGCGCGGGCCACATCCGTTCCGACGTAGAGGAACGCATGCACGGCGCCCTCGACGGCCTCGATGCGGTCAAGATGCGCCTCGGTCGCCTCGACGGCGCTGACCTCGCCCGAGATCAGGCGGCTGGAGAGCTCGGCGGCGGTGAGCCGAATCAGCTCGTTACGGTGCGTCACTGTTCTTCTCCAAGGATTGCGGTTACGCGAAAGCGCGCGCCGTCGCTGTCGGGGGCGCCGGCGAGGGCGGCCTCGGCGGTCAGGGTCTCGCCCACGACGTCGTCGCGGTAGACGTTGGTCAGCGGTATCGGATGACTCGTGGCGGGCACGTCGGCCGTGGCGACCTGCGTGACGATGGCGACGGCGTCGACGATCGCCCCGAGCTCGAGCGTCATCGACGCGATCTCCTCGGGGGTCAGCGCAATGCGGGCGAGGGAGGCAAGGTGTGTGACCTGCTCCTGGGTAATTTCGGACATACTGCTCCGTGACAAAAGTGAGTTCTGCTGGATGGCTTTGGCGTAGACGGTAATTCTACTCGGGCAGCGCGTCTGCGGCCGGGGGCAAGGCATCCGGGCCCTGAGTGACGAGGATAGCGAACTCGGCCGCATCCAGGATGCGCACGCCCAGCGCCTCGGCCTTGGTCAGCTTGGAGCCTGCTCCCGGGCCGGCCGCCACGAAATCGGTCTTCTTGCTCACGCTCGAGCCGCTCTTGCCGCCGGCTGCGATGATCGCCTCCTCGGCGCCCTCCCGGGTGAATCCCTCGAGGCTGCCGGTGGCGACGACCGTGAGGCCCGCGAGCACTCCCCCGGCGGCAACTGCTGCGCCAGGCCCCGGATGCCCCGGGGTCGCGAACTGCATACCGGCCACAGCCCAGGCGTCGACGATCTCGACATGCCAGTCGACCTCGAACCAGGCCAGCAGCGCGTCGGCGATGATGCCGCCCACCCCGTCGACCGCGGCGAGTTCATCACGGGTGGCCGAGCGGATGGCGGCCAGCGAGCCGAAATAGTCCGCGAGCGCCCGCGATGCCACAGGGCCCACATGACGGATGCTCAACGAGACCAGGATGCGCCACAGCGGCTTGGTCTTGGCGAGCTCGAGGTTCGTGAGCAGCTCGATGGCGTTCGCCGAGGGAACAGACTCGGCGTCTCCCAGGAACGACCCCGCAGCCTCGGCGGCCGAGGCGTCGTAGGGTCCGTCTTTTTTATTGCGACGGCGGCGAAACGGGGTGACGAGCTTGGTCTCACCCGCATCCGTCATCTTCTCAAGTCCCGTCTCGACGTCGCGGACGGTCACAACGATCGGAAACAGGTCGCCCATGGTGAGGGCAAAGATTCCGGCCTCGGTGACGAGCGGCGGAACCGCGGGAACGACCGGCTGGGTGAGAGCAGCGGCCGACACCTCGCCGAGCCCTTCGACATCCAGCGCACCGCGGGAGCCGAGGTGCTCGACGCGCCCCCGCACCTGGGCGGGGCAGCTGCGCGCGTTCGGGCAGCGCAGGTCTTTGTCACCCTCCTTCGCCGGAGCAAGCGGGGTGTCACACTCGGGGCAGTTCGCGGGCATCACGAAGACGCGCTCGGTGCCGTCGCGCAGCTCGACGACCGGGCCGAGAATCTCGGGGATCACGTCTCCGGCCTTGCGAAGGACGACCATGTCGCCGATCAAGACGCCCTTGGCCCTGACCACGTCCTGATTGTGCAGCGTCGCCTGGCGCACCTCGCTGCCGGCGACCTCGACCTTCGCCATCACGGCGAACGGGGTGGCACGCCCGGTGCGCCCGACGCTGACGACGATGTCGAGCAGTCGGGTATTCACCTCTTCGGGAGCGTACTTGTAAGCCGTGGCCCAGCGGGGCGCGCGGCTGGTGGCGCCGAGTTCGGCGTGCAGCGCCAGGTCATCGACCTTGATCACGATGCCGTCGATCTGGTGCTCGACGCTGGCCCGGTGAATGCCGTAGTCGCGGATGAACGCCTCGACGGCAGCAACCTCGTCGAACACCCGGTAGTGGGTCGATGTCGGCAGCCCCCAGCCGGCGAGCAGCCCGTAGACCTCGCTCTGCGCAGCAACCGGCGGGTCGGGCCACGCGCCGATGCCGTGCACGAGCATGCTGAGGCGGCCGAGGCGAGCGTACATCAGCGCAAGCTGGCGGTCGTTCTTGCCCTCGGCCTTCTGGCGCAGCGACCCGCTGGCCGCGTTGCGGGGGTTCGCGAAGACCTTTTCGCCCGCCTCGCCCTGGGCCTTGTTCAGTTCCTCGAAGGAGGCGACCGGGAAGAAGATCTCGCCGCGCACCTCGACGAGCGCCGGCGGGGTGCCGTGCTGCGAGTCGCCGACAAGGCGCGAGGGAATCGAGGGGATGCGCAGCACGTTCTCGGTGACGTCCTCCCCGACGACGCCGTCGCCGCGGGTGGCGGCGCTCACGAGGATACCGTTCTCGTAGCGCAGGTTGATGGCCAGGCCGTCGATCTTGAGCTCGGTGAGGTAGCGCACGCGCGAGCGGCCGGCATCACGCTCGACCTTTGAGGCCCACTCGGCAAGCTCCTCGAAGCTGAAGACGTTGTCGAGACTCAGCATGCGTTCGGCGTGGGTGACAGGCGCGAACAGGGTTGTCTCGGCCCGGCCCCCGACAGTCTGGGTCGGGCTGTCCTGGCTGCGCAGTTCCGGATGCTCCAGCTCAAGCTGGGCAAGCCTTGCCACTATCGCGTCGTAGTCCTTATCGGCCACGAGGGAGGCGTCGCGGCCGTAGTACGCATCCCGAAGCTCGATGATTCTCGTCGTCAGTTCGAGCACCTCGGCGCGGGCCGAGGAGGGTTCTGTCGTCATCAGACTGCCAGCGGGAGAGCTGTTGCGGGCATGGCACTCGTCGTGCGGTCGATCGTGCACTGGCCGAGAACCCGGGTGCCCACGTAGAGCACCGCGGTCTGCCCCGGCGAGACGCCGTTCAGGGGGTTGTGCGGGGTAATGACCAGTTCGTACTCAGACGCGGCGCGCTGCCCCTCGGCAAGAACGGGCACGTCGAGCTTGTGCACAACAGCGGTCGCGGGAACCGGGTCGGCATGCGCGCGAATCTGCACATCCACCTCGAAGGGCTCTTCCGGCGACTCGGGCGCGAGCCCGGCCCAGGTGAACCGGGCCCCAGCGATCTCCGACAGGTCGAGAGACTCGCGGGGGCCGACGACGACGGTGTTCGTCTTGGGCCGGATCTCCAGCACGAAGCGCGGCTTGCCATCATCCGTCGGGAAGCCGACGTTCAGGCCCTTGCGCTGACCGATGGTGAAGGCGCGGGCACCCTCGTGCTTGCCGATCACGGCGCCCTCGCGGTCGAGGATGTCGCCCTGCTCGGCGCCGACCTTCTCGGCCAGCCAGCCGCGGGTGTCGCCGTCGGGGATGAAGCAGATGTCGTGACTGTCGGGCTTGTTCGCGACGGAGAAGCCGCGCTCAGCGGCCTCGGCACGAACCTCGGCCTTGGAGGGCGTGGCACCCAGCGGGAACAGGCTGTGGTTCAGCTGCTCGGTGGTCAGGACGCCGAGAACGTAGCTCTGGTCTTTGGCCCAGGCGGCCGCGCGGTGCAGCTCCTTGTTGCCGGCGGCATCCGTCTGGATCGTGGCGTAGTGGCCCGTGCAGACGGCGTCGAAGCCTAGGTCGAGGGCCTTTTCCAGGAGGGCGGCGAACTTGATGCGCTCGTTGCAGCGCATGCAGGGGTTCGGGGTTCGGCCCGCGGTGTACTCGGCGATGAAGTCGTCGACGACGTCGGCGGCGAATCTCTCGGAGAAGTCCCACACGTAGTAGGGGATGCCGATCTTGTTGGCGGCCCTCTGCGCGTCGGAGGAGTCCTCGATCGTGCAGCAGCCCCGGCTGCCTGTGCGCAGCGTACCCGGCATGCGGCTCAGCGCCAGATGCACGCCGACCACCTCGTGCCCTGCCTCGACCGCGCGCGCCGCCGCCACCGCGGAGTCAACTCCACCACTCATTGCCGCTAAAACCTTCACCCGTCGAGTTTACGTGTCTTGGCTGGGCCGCTCCCGATTCTCCTGTGCCCGGTGTTGCTGAGTGGCTTTATCAGGCGGACCATGCAGGCTTGTCCAGATGTCCCTCCTCGCCAAAGCCCCCGCTGCCGGCCTCTCGGTCGGTCGCCGGCCGCGCCGTCGACGCCCTGGGCTGACGGTGCTGGTGATCACGGCGTCGCTCGGTCTCGCTCTTCTTCTCGGCGCCCACACTCTCGTTCCGGATGTCGCCGGGCTCGGCCTGCTCCTCGACACCGCCCTGCCGTGGCTGGGCTGGCTGATTCCCGTTCTCGCGCTGATGGCCCTCGCGGCCCACACCCGTGCGGCCCGCCTCTCCGTAGTTATCCCCTCGGTCGTCTGGGGATTCATGTTCGTGCCCGTTATCGTTCCGCTCGGTTTCGGCCCGGATGCCTCCTCCACGACAGCCGCATCGGCATCTTCGACGGGCGGCACGCTGACCGTGGCCAGCCAGAACGTGCAGGCGGCCTCCGGAACCGCGGGCGAGTCGGCTGCAACCCTCGCCGCCGCGGGCGCCGATGTCATCGCCCTGCAGGAGTTGAACGATGTCTCCCTCAGCGCGGCGCGTGCGGCGCTGGACGGCACCTACCCACACTATTACGGCATCGGCACCGTCGGCATGTGGAGCAAGTTCCCTATCCTGAACGCGCAGCCGTGGGACCTGGGCCTCGGCTGGCAGCGCGCCCTGGCGGCAGACCTCGACACTCCGGCCGGCCCCGTCAGCATCTACGTCATCCACGCGGGCTCCGCGCGGCCCGGCGACCACGCCAATCGCGACACGATGCTCACGAACCTTGCCGGAGTGCTGCCGAACGACGAGAACGAGCGGGTGATCGCCGTCGGCGACTTCAACGCCGCCTCCAACGACCGCTCGTTCGAGGCGATCACCCGCGAGCTCACCGAACCCAACCAGACGAATGGCATGTTCGGCTTCACCTGGCCTGCCAGCTTCCC
Organism: Agreia sp.; assembly: GCA_040398585.1. Lineage (GTDB taxonomy): Bacteria > Actinomycetota > Actinomycetes > Actinomycetales > Microbacteriaceae > Agreia. The sequence continues at coordinate 106,857 of JBBATW010000006.1, read as the reverse complement.
CGCCGCCCGGCTTGACCACTTCCTCCAGCGCGGCATGACCGTCACCGCGAACACGGTGCTGCCGGCCGGTTCAAGCGACCACCTGGCGATCCTGACGACCCTGAACCTGTAGTCGTGGTGGCCGTGGCTGCATTCACGACGGCCGACGACGCCTAGCGCGGCAGAGGCACGATCCGGCCAGCGAGGCCCGCCTTGGCCGCCTGCGCGTAGGCGCGGGGCAGCGCTTCGACGAAGACATCGATGTCGAGCCCGGTCGTGCCATGGCCGAGGGTCAGGCGCAGCGCGCCGCGCGCATCCGATTCACTGAGGCCCATGGCCGTCAAGACGTGCGATGCCTCGGGAACCCCCGCCTGGCACGCGGAGCCGGTCGATACTGACACGCCGGCCACATCCAGCAGGAAGAGCAGCGAGTCGCCCTCGCAGCCGGGGAACGTGAAGTGGGCGTTTCCGGGCAGACGGCCGGATGCGGCGGGGTCCCCGCGCAGGATGGCCTCCGGCACCGCGGAGCCGACCGCCTCGACGAGGCGATCGCGAAGGGTCGCCAACCGGGTCAGGAACTGGCCATCCTGCTGGACAGCATCGAGCTCGGTCTGGGCGAGCTCGGCCTGGGCAAGCTCGGCGGCCACGCCGAACGCAACCGCACCGGCGACGTTCTGGGTACCGCTTCGGCCGCGCTGCTGGTTGCCACCGTGAAAGAGGGGAACGAGGGTCGCGCTTCGGGCCAGCAGTAGGGCGCCGACGCCGACCGGGCCGCCGATCTTGTGCGCCGAAACGCTGAGGGCCGCGGCTCCCGAGGCGTGAAAGTCAATGGGGAGATAACCGTAGGCGGCCACGGCGTCCACGTGCGTCGGGATGCCTGCGGCGCTGGCAAGGGCTATGAGTTCGGCGACGGGCTGGATGGTGCCGACCTCATTGTTGGCCCAGATGAAACTCACGAGGGCGATCGTCTCGGGGAAGACGGCCAGCGCGTCGGCGAGCACCTCGGGCGTCAGCCGGCCGAACGCGTCGATCGGCAGCCACTGAATCTCGGCACCCTCATGCTGCTCGAGCCAGTCGGCGGCGTCGATCGTGGCGTGGTGCTCGCCACGGGGAATGAGGATGCGCGGGCGTGGCCTCTCCGACTGCCTGGCCCAGAAGAGGCCCTTGATGCCGAGGTTTACCGACTCGGTTCCCCCGGCGGTCAGCACCACCTCGACACTTTCGGCGCCGAGGCTCGCGGCAACCTTCTCGCGGGACTCCTCCAGCAGGCGCTTGGCCTCCTGACCCTGGCTGTGAATCGACGCGGGGTTGCCCACGATGTCAAGGGCCGCCACATAGGCCGCGCGCACCTCAGCCAGCATCGGCGTCGTGGCCGCGTGATCAAGGTAACTGCGCACGACTAAATCCTTTTCAGAGTATTCAGGGGCCAAAGCGTCCGGAATGGTCACAAGGGTCGGATCCCTGTTACTACTCTAGAACGCATGACTCACGCCGACCCGTACGCCCACCTCGGTGTCAGGCACACCTCCCATGGCGGCGAACTGCGCGTTTACTCGGCCCATGCCGAACGCATCGAGCTGCTTTTATTCGACAATGTCGATGCAAACTGGGTTTACAAGACCGTCGAGCTGAAGCGCGACGCGAACGCTGTCTGGTTCGGCCGCACCCGCGCTCTCTCCCCTGGACGGCGCTACAACCTGAGGGTGCACGGCCCCTCAGGTGACACGCACCGCTTCGACCCGTCGCTGATGCTGCTGGATCCCTACGGCCGCGGAATCCAGCGCCTCGGCGGCGGCCAGATCCGTTCGACCGTGGTTGACGACTCCTTCGACTGGGGCGACAGCGTCAAGCCGAATACCCCGCTCGATCACACCGTCATCTATGAGGCGCACGTCAAGGGCATCTCGCAGCTGAACCAGCACATGCCCGAGGAACTGCGTGGCACCTACGCCGGTCTCGCGCACGAGAGCACCATCGCGTACCTCAAAGATCTCGGCGTCACCGCAGTACAGCTGTTGCCCGTGCAGTCCTTCTCCTCCGAACAGCGCCTGATCAAGCAGGGCCTGCGCAACTACTGGGGCTACAACACCCTGGGCTTCTTCAGCCCGCACGCGGCCTACGCCTCCTCCGCCGCCCAGGAGAAAGGCCCCAGCGCGAACCTGCGCGAATTCAAAGGCATGGTCAAGCTGCTGCACGAGGCCGGCCTCGAGGTCATCCTCGACGTCGTTTACAACCACACCGCCGAAGAGGGTCCGGATGGGCCCACCACCAGCCTCCGCGGCATCGACAATGCCACCTACTACCGCCAGACGACACGCGGCAGCTACATCGACGTCACCGGATGCGGCAACAGCATCAATACGGCAAACCCGCCTGTCGCCCGGATGGTGCTGGACTCGCTGCGCTACTGGGCAAACCAGCTGCAGATCGACGGCTTCCGCTTCGACCTCGCGGCCACCCTGGGACGCAACGCCGACCACTATTTCGACCAGCAGCATCCGCTTCTGGGCGACATCATCAACGACGAGACGCTCGCCGACGTGAAGATGATCGCTGAGCCGTGGGACGTCGGAATGGGTGGGTGGCAGACCGGCAACTTCGGCGAGGGCTGGATCGAGTGGAACGACCGCTACCGAGACCGGATGCGAAAATTCTGGCTGCGAGACATCCGCTCGATCCGGGAACACGGCTCCCCCGGCGACGGCGTCGGCATGCTCGCCACTCGTCTGGCAGGCTCCTCCAACACGTTCGCGCAGAACAGGGGACCGCTGGCGTCGGTCAACTTCGTCACCGCCCATGACGGCTTCACTATGGCGGATCTCACCGCCTACGACTCCAAACACAACGTCGGAAACGGCGAGTTCAACCGCGACGGCACCGACAACAACATGTCCTTCAACCATGGCGTCGAGGGGCCAACGACAAACCGCTCGATCAATGTGGCTCGTCGCCAGGCCATCCGCAACCTGATGGGCACCCTGCTGCTCTCGGCCGGTGTGCCGATGATCACCGCCGGCGACGAATTCGGCCGCAGCCAGAAGGGCAACAACAACGCCTACTGCCACGACAGCGAGTTGACCTGGCTCAGCTGGGACCGCCGCAAGTGGCAGAAGAACCTGTGGCGCACGTCGAAGTACCTGTTGCGGCTGCGCCGCGAGAACCCGGCGCTGCGCCCCGGACACTTCGGAGTCTTCGGCGAACGCACCCCCGGGGCGAGCCAGATGGACTGGTACGACGCAGCTGGCCAGTCGATGTCGGTCTACGACTGGAACTCCCCCGAGAACCGCACGCTGCAGTACATCGCGGCGAGCACCCCGGAACACGAGCCCTTCAACCGGATCCTCCTCATCATCCATGGTGTCGAGACGCCAGTCACGATCACACTGCCGGCTCACGAGGGCGTTTCGGGCTACACGATGCTCTGGGACTCGGCGTCGGCAACGCCCCCGGATGCCGAGGATGCCACGCTCCTGAAGTTCGCCCCCGGCGCCCAGGTCGTGCTGTCGCCCGCATCCATGCAACTCTTCCGGGCCCACTAGGGCCCGGCACGCCCTCTCCGGTTGCCGTTTTCAGGCCATAGCCGCGCGCGACCGCCTGGGGCGGTCGGCGGCGGCTATGGCCTGAAAACGGAGGGTGCAGTTGGGCGAGGGCTAGCTGGCGGGGGCTAGCTGGCGATCGCGATCAGGCCCAGTTCGGCCGAGGAGGCGAGGTTCGGGTGCACCGGGACCACGCGCACGGTGTAGCCGAAGGATCCGGCGTGGGTAAGCGGCAGGGTTCCGGCGAAGAGGGCGACACCGTCGGAGCCGATCAGGTCTCGGCCCTTGGGGGCAGTGGGCAGCAACTCGATCGAGCTCACATCGGCGAGGTCGTCGCCGTGGCCTGCCCGGCCGTAGACGACCTCGACCGCGACATCTGCCGGCTGGAGCCCACCCAGCTGAACCTGCGCCCGAACCTGCAGGGTGTCGCCGACCTGCGGGGTCGAATCCAGCCCGCCTGATTCGGCGTGCACGACGTGAACCCCACTCCAGGCCCCGGAGATCCGGTGTTTGAACGCAGCAAGCTCACGGGCAGCCAGATGATCCTTGTGCGTCATCACGGTCTCTGCGGCAGCCGCGGGGAGGTAAAGCCGCTCGGTGTATTCGCGCACCATCCGCTCAGCGCTGAGATCTTTCGACAGGGTCTGAAGGGTGTGCCGCACCGACTCCAGCCAGCGCCGGGGCAGGCCGTCTGCGTCGCGGTCGTAAAACCGCGGGGCGACGCGATGCTCTAAGAGGTCATACAGGGCGTTCGCTTCGATGGTGTCGCGCTCTGCCGAGTCGGTCGCCCCATCCGCTGTGGGAATCGCCCAGCCGTTCTCGCCGTCGAAGTACTCGTTCCACCAGCCGTCGAGTATCGAGAGGTTGAGGCCGCCGTTCAGCGCCGCCTTCATGCCGCTCGTGCCGCACGCCTCGAGTGGCCGCAGGGGGTTGTTCAGCCAGACGTCGGTTCCGGGGTACAGCAACTGCGCCATGCCGATGTCGTAGTTGGGCAGGAACACGATGCGGTGTCGCACCTCAGGGTCGGAGGCGAACTGCACGAGAAGCTGGATGAGCCGCTTGCCCTCGTCATCTGCCGGATGACTCTTACCCGCGATTACCAGCTGGATCGGCTGCTCCTCGTTCAGGAGGATGGCCTTGAGCCGCTGAGGATCGTGCAGCATCAGGGTAAGCCGCTTGTAGGTCGGCACCCGACGGGCGAAGCCGATGGTCAAGACGTGAGGGTCCAACATGCCTGAAAACCAGCTCGGGGCCGCCGAGCCGGGATTCTGGGTCAGGAACGCCTCCGTGACGCGGCGGCGCGCATCCAGCACGAGCTGATGGCGCATGTCGTTGCGCACCGCCCAGAGGTCGGCATCCGGCAGCGCAGTGCTGTTCGACCAGTCTGCCGCGGTCGTGTCGGAGGTGCCCAGCTTCGAGCTTGCAAGCTCCCGCAGCATGGGGTCTGTCCAGGTGGCGGCATGGACGCCGTTCGTGACCGAGGTGATGGGAACATCGGCCTGGTCGAAGCCCGGCCAGAGACCCGAGAACATGCCCCGGCTGACCTCGCCGTGCAGCTGCGAGACGCCGTTGGCGCGCTGCGCGAGCCGCAGGCCCATGATGGCCATGTTGAAGACGGAGCCAGAGCCGCCCTCGTAGTTCTCGGCGCCCAGGCCCAGGATGTCGGCCACGTCGAGGCCGGGCAGCAGATCGGTGGAGAAATAGCGCTCGATCAGCTCCCGGTCGAAGCGGTCGATGCCCGCGGGAACGGGCGTGTGGGTCGTGAACACGGTCGCAGCCCGCACGACCTGCAGCGCCTCGTCGAAAGCCAGGCCATCGCCGATCAGCCGGGAGATCCGCTCGAGGCCCTGGAAGCCCGCGTGGCCCTCGTTGGCATGGAACACAGTCGGCTCCGCGGCGTGCCGCAGCTCAGCCGACAGCTTCAAGGCCCGGGCTCCGCCGATGCCGAGCAGCAGCTCCTGCAGCAGGCGGTGCTCACCGCCGCCGCCATAGAGCCGGTCGGTGACCGTGCGCAGGTCTTCGTCGTTGTCGGGGATGTCGGTGTCAAGCAGAAGCAGCCGAACGCGACCGACCTGGGCCTGCCACACCCGGGCATACAGGGCACGGCCGTCCGGCAGCGCGAGCACGATCTGGGCGGGCGAGGAGTCTGCGAGGCGCAGGATCGACAGCGGCAGACCGTCGGGGTCGAGCACGGGATAGCTCTCCTGCTGCCACCCGTCACGGGAGATCGCCTGGCTGAAGTAGCCGGCACGGTAGAACAGGCCGACACCCGTCAGGGGCAGACCGAGGTCGGATGCCGCCTTCAGATGGTCCCCGGCGAGGATGCCCAGACCGCCGGAGTACTGCGGGAGGGCTGCCGCGATACCGAACTCCGCCGAGAAGTAGGCGATGCTCTCCGGCTTCGCGCCGGGAACCCCCTGATACCAGCGCGGCTCGGTGAGGTACCGGTTCAGCTCGTCACGAAGACCGTTCGCCCAGGCCACGAAGCCCTCGTCTTCGGCGAGCTGGGTGAGGCGGTCCGGGCTGATGGCTCCCAGCAGGGCGATCGGGTCGCCGAAGCTCTCTCGCCAGTCATCGGGGGAAATGTGCGCAAAGAGCTGACGGGTCGGCTCGTGCCACGACCAGCGAAGATTCGCCGCGAGTTCGCCGACGGCCCGAAGATTCTCGGGAAGCACAGACCGAACGGTAAAGCGCCGAATTGCCTTCACGACGAACTCCTTCACGGCACGCCACGACCAGAGCTGAAAAGATGTCCGCGAGAGGCACTGAACACCAGCACCTCCAGCCTAGGACAGCTCCGCAAGGCCTGCGCCAACGAGCGCGCCAGAGGCTGAAATCGTCAACGGAGGCAGGGCCTTTGTTGGTACGGTCTAGGCGTGGCCAAGAAGCAGGAAACCCCCATCATCGAGACTTTCCTTCCCGCCGTCGGACGGATCCCGATCCTCGATCTCTTCCCAGCGGTTGCAGAGCTGCGATTCACCCCGAAGGCGTTTGTCGGCGAGGTTGTGCCGTTCGGAGCAGTCGTCTTCCGGGAGGGCCACGACATCATCGGGGCCCGTCTCGAGGTGGAGAATCCCGCCGGCGAGGTCGCCGAATACGCCCTGAACGCCACAGATGACGGCACGGATCGCTTCCGCACCCTCGTGCAGCTTGGCGAGCAGGGCCTCTGGCGCTATCGCATCCGAGCGTTCGGTGACGACTACGCGACCTGGGAGCACATCGCCGCGATCAAAATCCCGGCCGGGCTGGATGTCGCCGTCACGTTTTTGATGGGCGCCGAGCTCTTCGAAACCGCCAGTGCGGATGCCACCCGCCATCCTGAAAATCGCTTGGCGTTCGCCGGGGTCGCCCTGGTGCTGCGCAACGAGGCACTGCCAGCTGCTGATCGCCTGGCGGCCGCCAGCACCCCGGAGGTGCTGCGCGCCCTCGCCGACCGGCCGTTCGAGAGCGTCGCCACCCACTCCGAGTGGCGGCACGTCTATGTTGAGCGCACCGCAGCCGGCCGCGGCGCCTGGTACGAGTTCTTTCCTCGGTCGATCGGGGCCAAGAAGAATGCCGACGGCAGTGTCAAGAGCGGCACATTCCGTTCTGCCGCCAAGCGCCTTCCGGCCATCGCCGCCATGGGCTTCGACGTTCTCTACCTGCCGCCGATCCACCCCATCGGCCGATCATTCCGAAAGGGCCCCAACAACACCCTCGATGCCGGCCCCTTCGACCCCGGTTCGCCGTGGGCCATCGGTTCGGCCGAGGGCGGGCATGATGCGGTTCACCCCGATCTGGGCACGATCAGCGACTTCAGGTACTTCATGACCTCCGCTAAGAAGGCCGGGCTCGAGATCGCCCTGGACTTCGCCCTCCAGGCATCACCGGATCACCCCTGGGTAACAGAGCATCCGGAGTGGTTCACGACCCTGCCCGACGGCTCGATCGCGTTCGCAGAGAACCCGCCGAAGAAATACCAGGACATCTACCCGATCAACTTCGACAACGACCCCGAGGGCATTCGCGCGGAGTCGCTTCGAGTACTCCGGCACTGGATCTCGCTCGGCGTGCAGATCTTCCGGGTCGACAACCCGCACACGAAGCCCTTGGACTTCTGGGAGTACGTGATCGCCACGATCAATGCCGAGAGCCCCGACGTGGTCTTTCTGGCCGAGGCATTCACCCGGCCGGCCATCATGCAGGGGCTCGCAAAGGTCGGCTTCCAGCAGTCGTACACGTACTTCACCTGGCGCAACACCAAAGAGGAGCTCGCCGAGTTCCTCACCGGACTCGCCCACGACACCGCCGATTTCATGCGACCGAACCTGTGGGTGAACACGCCGGATATCCTCACCCAGTTCCTGCAGTTCGGGGGACGAGCCGCCTATAAGATCCGGGCGGCGATCGCGGCCACAGCGGCACCGACCTGGGCGGTCTACTCGGGCTACGAGCTGATGGAGAACATCGCCCGCCCCGGTGCCGAGGAAAACATCGACAGCGAGAAGTTCGAGTACCGACCGCGGGACTTCGCCCAGGCCGAAGCAGCCGGGCTCTCGCTGGCGCCCTACATCACCCGGCTCAACGAGATCCGCCGCGCGCATCCGGCCCTGGGCCAGCTGCGCAATATCGACGTGCACTGGAGCGACGACGACGCCATTCTCGTGTACAGCAAGTACCTCGCGGCCGAGTTCACCGGCACCGGCACCGCCGACGCGATCATCGTGATCGCCAATGTCGATCCGCACTCGGTGCGGGAAACCCGCGTGCACTTCGACGTCACCCGGTTCGGCCGCGCCGGAACGAGCGAGTTCCGCGTGAAAGATCTCCTGACCGGAGACTCCTACATCTGGGGCGCATCAAACAACTACGTGCGCCTCGACGCTTTCTCCAATCCGGTGCATATCTTCCACGTCGAACCCATCGACGCCAACGTCAGTGCCGACGCCAACGTCAGTGCCGACGCCAACGTCAGTGCCGACACCATCTCCAGCGAAACGGCGGCGCAGCAGTGACCAAGCCAGATTCAGACATCAGTGCACAGCTCCCCGAGCTCGCGCCTGCCGTGCTCGATGCGATTGCGGCCGGCTCGTACTACAACCCCCACGAGGTTCTCGGCCAGCACCCGGTGGCAATCCCCGGCGTGTCCGACAGGGTGACGGTCATCCGCGCACTCAGGCCGCTGGCGACCTCCGTCTTCGCCGAACTCAGCAGCGGCGCCCACATCGAGCTGATGCACCTCCGGGACGGAATCTGGCAGGGCTTCACCCTGACCGGGCTCGATGACTACCGACTCGACACCCGCTACGGGGATCAGGTGCTCTGGAGCGTGGACGACCCCTACCGGTTCTCGCCCACTCTCGGCGACATAGATATCCACCTGATCGGCGAGGGCCGACACGAGCGCCTGTGGGACGTTCTCGGCGCACATCACGGCTCGCACCACGGTGTCGCGGCAGCCTCCAGCGGAACCGGCTTCAGTGTCTGGGCGCCGCACGCCCGCGCCGCACGCGTGATCGGCGACTTCAACTTCTGGAACGGTGTCGGCCACTCGATGCGCAGCCTCGGCGCCGCAGGGGTCTGGGAGCTGTTCGTACCGGGTCTTGAACCCGGCAGCAACTACAAATTCGAGATACTCACGCAGGATGGCCGCTGGGTGCAGAGGGCCGACCCGATGGCCCGCTATACCGAGGTGCCGCCTCTGACCGCGTCGGTCATCGGCCAGAGCCTGTACTCCTGGGCGGATGACTCCTGGATGACAACACGAGCTGCAAAGGATCCGCACACGAACCCGATGAGCGTCTACGAGATGCACGTCGGCTCCTGGCGGCCCGGCCTCAGCTACCGGGAGCTCGCCGACCAGTTGATCGACTACCTGAGAGAGCTGCGCTTCACACACGTCGAGTTCATGCCCCTTGCGGAGCATCCGTTCGGCGGCTCGTGGGGATATCAGGTCACGGGCTACTACGCGCCGACCGCCCGCTTCGGCCACCCCGACGATCTGCGGTACCTGATCGACCGACTGCACCAGGCCGGCATCGGCGTGATCATGGACTGGGTTCCCGGGCACTTCCCGAAGGATGAGTGGGCGCTGGCGAACTTCGACGGCCAGCCGCTGTACGAGCATCCTGACCCGCAGCGGGGCGAACAGCCCGACTGGGGAACGCTGATCTTCAACTTCGGCAACAGCCAGGTGCGCAACTTTCTGGTCGCCAACGCCCTCTACTGGCTGGAGGAGTTCCACATCGACGGCCTTCGGGTCGACGCCGTAGCCAGCATGCTCTACCTCGACTACTCCCGCGAAGACGGCGAGTGGAGCCCGAACATCTACGGCGGGCACGAGAACCTCGAGGCGATCAGCCTGCTGCAGGAGGTGACCGCCACCGCCTACAAGCTTTATCCCGGCATTGTCATGATCGCCGAAGAGTCGACGAGCTACCCGGGCGTGACGCGTGCAACCGAGCATGACGGCCTCGGCTTCGGCCTGAAGTGGAACATGGGCTGGATGCACGACTCGCTGGAGTACATCCAGACCGATCCGATGTACCGCTCACACCACCACGGCGAGATCACGTTTTCATTCCTGTATGCATTCAGTGAGAACTTCCTGCTGCCGATCAGCCACGACGAGGTCGTGCACGGCAAGGGCTCCATGCTCACCAAAATGCCCGGGGATCACTGGCAGAAGCTGGCGAACCTGCGGGCCTACCTCGGTTTCATGTGGGGGCACCCCGGCAAGCAGCTTCTCTTCATGGGCCAGGAGTTCGGCCAGCCCTCCGAGTGGTCGGAAGACCGCGGCCTCGACTGGTGGATCCTCGATCAGCCTGTGCACCGCGGCCTCCTGAAGCTCGTCACCGAGCTGAACCGGGTCTATGTCGAGAACCCGGCCCTCTGGGCGCTCGACAATGAGCCCCGCGGCTTCGAGTGGATCGATTCCGGCGCAAGCGACGCAAACCTCGTGACGTTCCTGCGGTGGGACACCGAGGGCAACCCCATCGCCGTGCTGATGAACTTCTCCGGCAACACCGTCGGCCCCTACCGGGTGGGGCTGCCCTGTGTCGGGGTCTGGGACGAACTCCTGAACACGGATGCGAGCGAGTACGGCGGATCAGGCGTGGGCAACTTCGGCGAGGTTCTTGCCGAAGACCTCCCCTGGGCTGGCCAGCCCGCATCGGTCGAGCTCACCCTGCCCCCGCTGGCCGCACTGTACCTCAGACCGCACAGAGCCTGAGGCTGCCGCCGTGACGCGTCGCCGGCGGTCCTGCTAGTACAGCAGGGCCGTCAGCCGGGAACGGGTCTTGGGCACCCGGGGGTCGTCGGTACCGACGACCTCGAAATGTTCGATTAGGCGCGCCCGAACGGCATCCTTGCCGGCCTGATCCAGAGTCGGGAACAGCTCGAGCAGCCGATCGAAGGCATCCTGCACATGTCCGCCGGAGAGGTCGAGGTCTGCCACAAGCATCTGAGCTTCGAGGTTCTCGGGGCTGGCAGCTGCCTCGTTGCGGATCTCCGCCTGGGTCTTGCCCTGAAGGCGGAACAGCAGGCTTGCCTGGGCAAGGCCAGCGACGGCCAGTTGGTCCCGGGGGTCTTGGGCAATGGCTGTCTGGTACTCGGCGATCGCTGCGGGGTAATCGCCGCGGGAGATGGCGTCGAACGCCTCCGCATGATGCGGGGGCAGCGGAGCCTGGACCGGTTCGGCCGACTCACCGGAGACGTTGTCCGCCCCGTCGATCTTCGCCGTGCCGGTGATGCCCTGCTGGACGGCCATCTCGAGAACCTGATCGATGACCTCGGCCACCTGATCGGCCGGGTGAACCCCGGCGAAAAGGCCTATCGGACGCCCGCCGACGACGGCGGCCACGGTGGGCAGCGTCTCAGCCTGGAACGCCTGGGCTAGCTGCGGGTTCGACCCCGCGTCGACCGTGACAAGCACGAAACGACCGGCTTTGGACACGACGATGTCCTCGAGAATGGGGCCAAGCTGCGAGCTCGCCTCACTCGAAGCGGCCCCGAGCATGATCACGACGGGAACCGAGTTCGAGAGCTCCAGAAACGCGCTGAACGTGTCGTCGGTGCCGGTCAGGATGAGCCCGGGAACGGGCACATCGCCACCCGGTGCCTGAGCAGACCCCGGCGCACCTGGGTCGGGCCGGTTCACGAGGGAGGAAAGATCGACCGCGCCCCGAAGGCTGGCGGCGGAGGGAGGCTGTACAGAACTCACGGTATCTCCTTGGCTTGAACGAGCCCCTGACTGAAACCGAGCAGAGTCGGCAGGGCGGTGCTGCCCGCTGATGGGATGTAAAAGAGAAGCTGGTAGGAGTAAGTTGCCTCGACACCGGTGCCGCTGGAGGCAATTCCCGAGAGCGACCTGATCGCGCCAGTGGTTTCGATCTTGCCGCCCGCGGTGACGGGGCGACCGGTGACGGTCTCCCGAAGTTCGAAGTTCACCAGGGCTCCCGAGTCGATCGTGGCCAGGGCAATAGTGTCTCCGATACCGGGGACCTTCGCGAAGTCCACGGTTCCGGCGGTCGGCAGCCCGGCCTTAGCCGTTGCCTTGTAGTCCGCACCGACCTGCGTGCGCAGGCTGTCGCCCTTGGGGTCGAGCCGGCCAAAGAACGGGCTCGCCGATCCGACCGCGAGAATGTCGGCGTAGGCATCCTTCAAGGCCGTCGGAGTGATCTGCAGCAACCGTGAGTCGGCGGCCAGCCTGGCGCTCCCAACGGTGGCGGCGGCAACCGGGGGAAGCGTCGTGTCCGGCTCGAGGGCAATGGCGTAGTTCGCCTTGTAGTTCGAGCGGGGTGTCTGCTGCACCAGCGTGAGCGACTGCGGCGCGATCGTCGCATCCGGGTTTGTCACGACGCCGGCGAGTACCTTGGGCCACGACCTTGTCGCCTGGGGAAGCACGACCGAGGCAGGGCCGGCGGCGATGGCCGCTGGTGCCGGGTATTCAGGATACGTCGCCCGGATGGCGTAGGTCACACTGCGGAGGTCGTACGCGGGACCCGCGAAACGGGTCGCGAGCAGCTCGGTGTTGGATGCTGCGTCGGCCGCCGTGGCCGCAATAATCACCCGGTCGATGATCCGCTGGGCCTGGGCCTCGCTGACCACGGGCAGCGGTACATCACTGGATGATCCCGCGGTGGGCGTCGGCGTCGGCGTGTCCGTCGACGGGCTGGACGTCGGAGTCGCCCTCGAAATAGCAGTCGGGGTTGGGTTTGGTGCGGGCGTCGCCGCCGTCGCCGCCCCCGAACCTGCCAGCAGGGCAGAGATGATCGCAAGGGGAAGAATCACGACGACCGACTGGCTGATGCCACGTCGGCCCCGCTTGACCCCGGATTCGATCGAATGCGTTCGGGAGAATGAGAATCTTTTGCCGGTGATAGCTCCCGGCGGCTTACGGCGGGGACCCTGCTGGCGCTTCATGTGCCACAGGCCCCAGAGAAGGAGTGCCAGCCCTACGAGAAGCACGAAAGTTCCGGTCAACAGAAGTGGGATGGCCCACGGAGTCGAGTTGTCGATCGGCCAGGAAACCGCGATGGAGGCAGGCGCCGGAGTCGCCCCGTCGGCCGAAATGATTAGTGAGTAGCCCGCGGGGAGGTTGACCGTTCTGGAGATCCCGCCGTCGCCTGCGAACTCCTGCAGCCAAAGATCACTGCCGGCCGGGTTCGGCGATCCGCTCGCAACATTGGCTGCCCCCGCTGAGTCAGCCGGAACCCCTCTGGAGACCAGGGAGCCGGATTCCTCGTCGTAGGACAGCCTGGTAAAGCTCGAGCCGTTCAGCCACGCCGCGACGTCGGCACTCTGCCCGTAGGCGAAGAAAACCTTGCCGGAGCCAGAGAGCGACACGGTCTGGGATCCGGTGTTCGCAAGCAGGGAATCCGAATCGATAACGGCGTAGGCATCGGTCACCGGAGCAGCGTTCGAGGCGACGACCGCCCCCGGAGGGAGCAGGAACGTTCGCTGAGCGACACCGACACCGATGAGGGTGGTGGCGATCACGAAGGTGATTATGGCAAGGACAAAGCGCACAGGGACTCCAAATAAAGACTCTTCAAGATAGCGGATCCCGATCAGAGCCGCGCTCAGACAGCCTCCGGAGCCTCTCGGAAGCCTTAGACGCCGGCGTATTCGTAGGTGTCGGGCAGTGGCAGAGCCCCAGGATTCACCCGAGCCACGATCTCCGAAAGGACTCGCATGGTCTGCACCTCGCCCACCCACAGGTGCTTGCCGCCCTCGACCGGTACCAGTTCGATATCGGGAACGGAGGCGAATCTCTGCACCGCCTCCGGGGGGCGCAGGTAGTCATCGAGCTCAGGGATGAGCGCCACGAGGCGCACCCCGGAGCCCTGCCACGCGGCAATCTCCTCGGCCGTCGCGCGGTGCAGGGGAGGCGAGAGCAGGATCGCACCGTCGATGCTGTGCTCCAGTCCGTATTTCAGCGTCAGCTCTGTTCCGAACGACCAGCCCACGAGCCACGGGTGCGGCAGGCCTCGCTCAGTGACAAACCGCATGGCCGCCTCGACATCCGCCCGCTCGGTGACCCCCTCGCCAAAAACACCCTCGCTCGTGCCGCGGGGCGACTTCGTTCCTCGCGTGTTGAAGCGCAGCACGGCGACGTCGGCCAGTGCCGGCAGGCGGTTGGCGGCCTTGCGCAGGATATGGGAGTCCATGAAGCCGCCGGCGGTGGGCAGTGGATGCAGGGTGACCAGGGTCGCAACCGGCCGCCCCGACTCGGGCATAGCCAGCTCGCCGACCAGGGTGAGCCCGTCGGACGTGCGGAGTTCGACCGGTTCCCGGTGTGCCGGGAGTACGGTGCTGCTGCGAATGTCGATCAGGGTCATGGGTTCAGCTTCCTATTCGCCAGCAGTGTGTGTGCCAGTGTCGGCGCCCCGCCAGATCGCTGGCGTCGCCGGTAACGCCATCCGCCCGCCAAGCGACCACGTGGGCGATGCCCTTCGCAACGGTGAGGTTGCAGCCGGGGCACAGATAGTCCCTCTCAGCCCGGCGCTCGGTGATCGCCTGCACATGCCAGCTGCCGTTCCTGCGCTCTTCGACTGTGCGCGAGCCCGTTAGGAGGTTCGCGATGTCGGGCGAATCGTCGTCTTCCCGAGGAGAGGGCGAGCGGCGGTTGTTTCGGGGCATCTGATGATTCTACGTTCGGCCGGATTCACGCTTCCGCCCGCTGCCGCATCGTCGACCGATGTTATCTCTAGTACCAGCCCACGGAACCGGAGTGACTCCAGGCGCCGCAGGGTGTGCCGTAACGACCTGTGATGTAGCCGAGACCCCATTCGACCTGGGTATTGGCGTTGGTGGCCCAGTCAGCCCCGGCGGAAGCCATCTTGCTTCCCGGGAGGGACTGAGGGATTCCGTAGGCGCCGCTTCCGGCGTTGTACGCGTTGTAGCGCCAGCCGGACTCCTTGTTCCACAGCGAGACCAGGCAGTCATATTCTCCGGAGCCCCAACCCCGGGCGGCTAGCGCCGAGAGCGCATAGGCCTGCGCGCTGCCCGGATCCGGCGCGGCGGCAGGCGGCGCGAACGCATTAGCTGAGGATGCGGCAGCAGCGGCGACCACGACCTTGACCGGTTCGATCACGCCGTAGCTGTCGCGCTGGACGCCGGCGGCAACAGCCTCGACGTTGAGCGTCTGGCCCGGGAGATTGGCGCCGTCCTTGATAGCGACGGTGAAGTACTGCGAGGCGGTAACACCGGAGTAGGGGTCAACGACGTTCACGAGCATGCAGCCGGCAACAGCCAAGACGCCGATCCCCTGAAGAATCAGCCGTGACGACGGCGATCGCGTTCCAACCCGGCGTCGAGGAACCTCGGCCGAGTGAGTTGCCGTTCGCGCCTTGCGGCCGGCTCGAGACCTTTTAAGAGGCTGGGGCACTGACCCGTCACTGCCCGAATGCCTACCCACGATCTGACCACACTACAGAAGATGAGCGGATTCCGCTCATCAGGGCCCCAAAAATCAGCGTACGGCCAGCATTACGTCGACCACGGAGTCGAGCACGAGGTCGACCTGCGCCTCGCTGTAGCCCCTGGTCCGGGAGCGGAAGACCACGCTGCGGACATCGCTCACGCTGACCTGTTTGCCCTGGCGGAAATAGGAAATCAATATCTCGGCAAAGGCATCGACGTCACGCTTCTCATAGCCAAGACGAAAAAATCCACTGCCATCAAAGCGATGCTTCTGGGGTCGTTCCAGTCGGGCCAAGATCTCGCGGGCGCGCTCCCGGGCTTCGCTGAACCATTCTTCATCACCCCGGAGTGAGGCGGACCGATCGCGTTCCCGGTTGGAAAAAGCGTCTTCGAGTCGCTCCAACGCCGCATCCACCGCGGCAGGGAGGTAGCCTCCCTTCTCCATCTCGAATCCGATCCGTCGAATCTGCTCGGCGGTCAGGATCGAGCCGGTGTCACCCGGCTCGGCGTCGTAGGCCATTCTCGCCGTCGTAAGGAACTGCTCTACGGCGGTCACGCTGTAGCCGAGCCGAGATGTACGGGTGCGGGGGAAAATTTCGCTCACGAGGCTATCCTGTCAAAAGTTTTCGGCCGCGTCATCATCACCCCGTGCAAAAGAGCCATCAGGTGAAGATGATGTAGAAGGCGTAGGCCACAGCGGCGGAGGGCAGGATCGAATCCAGCCGGTCCAGGAAACCGCCGTGGCCGGGAAGCCAGGTGCTCATGTCTTTGATTCCCAGATCGCGCTTCAGCATTGACTCGGTGAAGTCGCCGACGGTGGCTGCGATCGCCAGGACTATGCCGAAGATGAGTCCGAACCACCAGGGCTTGTCCAGGAGGAAGACGCTGAGCAGAACACTGGCGACACTCGCGGCGACCAACGACCCGACGAATCCCTCCCAGGTCTTCTTGGGACTGATCGTCGGCGCCATCAGATGCCTACCGAAATTCAACCCGCTGACGTAGGCCCCGGTGTCCGTGGCGATGATGACCAACAGGAAGGAAAGCACCCACCATTGGCCGTTCGGCTGGGCAAGAAGCAAGACGGCGATGCTGCCGAGGAACGTGACGTAAACCTGAACGAACACGCTCCCCGAGAGGTCATGCGCAACGCTCCTCAACGGCGCACGGTGCCGCGGCGCGATCAGCTCAGCAAGCCTCCAGAGCACAACGAGAAGGATGCTGGCGAGGATGCCGATCCACTGTCCGGCGGGACCCCAATAGTAGGCTGCCGGCCCGATCGCCACGGCAGCCAGCACGGTGGGGATCCGGGGGATGTCCCGGCCGGCGTGCCGGAGTGCGCTCGCAAGCTCAAACGCGGTGAATGCGAGAATCACGGCTGCGAAGACAACGAATATCTCTTTGATCACCACAAGGCTGAAGATCATCACGAGGCCGAGCGCAAGACCGATCAGGGTTGCCTTGAAGAGGTTGCGGCCGCTTCTGGCGTTGATCTTGTCATTGACCTCCTCGATTTGATCGAAGGTGCCCTTGACCCGTGCCTCGAACTCGGCTCTACTCATCCCCGCATGCTTTTTTGCGTTGGCGGCAGAATCCGCCGCACTAGGTTCATTGGTCATAGTGCTGCGTTGGCCCTAGATAGTGAGGAGTTCGGCTTCCTTGCGCTTGAACGCGTCGTCGATACCGTCGACGTGCGCCTTCGTGATGCTCTCGAGTTCTTTCTCGGCACGGGCCACCTCGTCGTCGCCGACCTCGCTCTTCAGCGCGTCGAGGTCGTCCTTGGCCTTGCGCCGGATGTTGCGGAGCGCAACCTTGCCGTCCTCGGCCTTGGTCTTGACGACCTTGACGTACTCCCTGCGGCGTTCCTCCGTCAGTTCGGGAAGCTGCACCCGGATGACCGCGCCGTCGTTGCTGGGGCTCGCGCCCAGGTTCGGGATGTCGCGGATAGCGGCCTCGATGTCCCGGAGCGCACCCTTGTCGTAGGGCGTGATCAGCATCGTGCGCGCCTCGGGGTTCTGCAGGCCCGCCAGCTGGTTCAGCGGAGTGGGGGTGCCGTAGTAGTTGATCATGACCTTCTGGAACATCGCCGGGTTGGCGCGCCCCGTGCGAATGCTCGCAAAGTCTTCCTTGGCGACCTCGACGGCCCTGTCCATACGCTCGGTCGTGTCGGTCAATACATCCGCGATCACGGTAGCTCCTTAGTTTGGTTCCGCATTAGTTTAGAGGCTCAGGACGACCGGTCCGAGACCTGAAGTCGGTGTCAGTCGTCGTGAGAGGTGCTGACCAGGGTGCCGATTTGCTCCCCGAGGATCGCCCGCGTGACGTTGCCCTGCGGCGCCATGCCGAAGACCATCATCGGCATCGAGTTGTCCATGCACAGGCTGAACGCCGTCGAGTCGACCACCTTGAGCTCCCGCTGCAGGGCGTCGATATAGGTGAGTCGCTCGATCATCTTGGCATCGGGGTTCGTGCGGGGATCGGAGTCATAGACGCCGTCTACGCCGTTCTTGGCGACCAAGACCACGTCGGCCCCGATCTCCAGCGCCCGCTGGGCGGCGACCGTGTCGGTGGAGAAATAGGGCAGGCCTGCCCCGGCGCCGAAAATGACCACGCGACCCTTCTCGAGGTGCCGCTCCGCACGGCGTGGAATGTAGGGCTCTGCGACCTGGGTCATGGATATAGCCGACTGCACCCGGGTGGCGGCCCCGGCCTGCTCGAGGAAGTCCTGAAGGGCCAGGGCGTTCATCACTGTGCCGAGCATCCCCATGTAGTCGGCCCGGCCACGATCCATGCCGCGCTGCGAGAGCTCGGCACCGCGGAAGAAGTTGCCGCCGCCCACGACGATCGCGATCTCGACGCTCTTGGCCGCCTCGGCGATCTCTCTGGCAAGCTCGCTGACGACATCGGGATTGACCCCGAGAGAGCCAGCGCCGAAGGCCTCACCGGAGAGCTTCAGCAGTACCCGGCGTCGGCCCTGGAGTGATGTCATGGCGCGTGAATCCCTTCGTCGTGCGGTTACCTGCAATTTTAGCGGGTCGGCTTACCCAAACTCAGCGTAAAAAAGAGAGAGCCCACTCCGTCAGGGACGGAGCAGGCTCTCTCTTGGGTGAAACTACGCGCCGACCTTGAAGCGGGCAAAGCCCGAAACGCTCAAGCCGGCTTCAGCAAGCACCTTTTTGATCGAAAGCTTATTGTCCTTGGCGTAGTCCTGCTCCAGCAGGGCCACCTGCTTGAAATAGGCGCCGAGGCGACCCTCGATGATCTTGGGCAGAGCCGCGTCGGGCTTACCCTCGTTGCGCGAGATCTCCTCGACGATGCGACGCTCGGTCTCGACCAGTTCGGTCGGGACGTCTTCGGCTGCAAGGTACTCGGGGGCCGCAAAGGAGATGTGCTGGGCGACGGAGCGTGCCGTGTCGGCATCCGTTCCGCTGTAACCCACGATGACGCCGACCTGCGGGGGTAGGTCCTTGCTGGTCTTGTGCAGGTAGATCGCGAACGACTCACCCTTGACGAGGGCTACGCGGCGAAGCTCGATCTTCTCGCCCAGAACTGCGGCCTGGTCAACGATGAGGTCGGCAACGGTTCCCGCGGTCGCCGGGGCCGCGAGGGCCTCGTCGACGGTGCTGGCTCCGGCCGCGACGACGGCGTTCAGAACGGCGTCCGAAAGGGCAACGAACTTCTCGTTCTTGGCGACGAAATCGGTCTCGCAGGCGAGCTCGATCAGGGTCGCGGTGTCGCCGTTTTCCTTGGCGGCGACGAGACCTTCGCTCGTGGAGCGGTCGGCACGCTTCGCGTTGCTCTTGGCACCCTTGAGGCGAAGGAGTTCCGTCGCCTTCTCGAGGTCGCCTCCGGCTTCGACGAGGGCGTTCTTGCTATCGACCATGCCGGTGCCGAGGCGCTCGCGCAGGGTCTTGAGGTCGGCCAGGCTGAAATCTGCCATTTTTCTTGACGCTCCTACTCAATAGGTTAAAAGTACGGGGTGAAACTGACCAGGCCCAGTCAAAGACCGGGCCTGGTCACAACGGGGAAGAGACTACTTGGTCTCTTCGGCGGGGGCGACGGCCTCCGCGGTGGCTTCGACTGCAACCTCGACGACTGCAACCTCGACGACGGGAACCTCGGCAACTGCACCCTCGGCGACGACCCCGGCCGCGACGGCCTCGGTCTCACTCGCGGCGAGGAGTTCCTGCTCCCAGGCGGCCAGCGGCTCGACGGCAGAGACGTTTCCGCTCTCCTCCGGCTTTGCGTGGCGCTGGATGAGGCCCTCGGCGGCGGCGTCGGCGATGATACGGGTCAACAGGCCCACGGAGCGGATGGCGTCGTCGTTGCCCGGGATCGGGTACTGGACGTCGTCCGGGTCGCAGTTCGTGTCGAGGATCGCGATGACGGGGATGCCGAGCTTGTGCGCCTCGTCAATGGCGAGGTGCTCCTTCTTCGTGTCGACGATCCAGACGGCGGAGGGGGTTTTGGTCAGGTTGCGGATTCCACCGAGGCTCTTCTGCAGCTTGACGAGCTCACGTCGCTGAATGAGGAGTTCCTTCTTGGTGAAGCCACGGGTGGTGTCGTCGAAGTCGACCTCTTCCAGTTCCTTCATGCGCGCGAGGCGCTTGGAGACCGTCTGGAAGTTGGTGAGCAGTCCACCGAGCCAGCGCTGGTTGACATAGGGCTGGCCGACACGCTGCGCCTGCTCCGCGATGGAGCCCTGTGCCTGCTTCTTCGTTCCGACGAAGAGGATGGTGCCACCGTGGGCAACCGTCTCCTTGACGTAGTCGTAGGTCTTGTCGATATGCGCAAGCGACTGCTGCAGATCGATGATGTGGCTGCCGCTGCGCTCGGTCAAGATGAAGCGCTTCATCTTCGGGTTCCAGCGACGGGTCTGGTGTCCAAAGTGAACGCCGCTGTCGAGCAGCTGGCGAATGGTTACAACGGCCATGGGCCGGTCTCCTGTTCTACAGGCGCACATCGCAGGGCGTTATGAAACGCCCGGCGGGAATACGCCAATCGGTTGTCAGTCCCGGTCGGTGACCAAGACTCCTGGTGCCCGGCGTGCAGCCGGCCCACTTTTCAGAAGGACCGATCGGCTGCACCTCCTGGAGGGCACGCGTAGTCACCTCTAACGAACAAGGTGCTGACGAAAACTATACCAGCTACCGGGCGGGATGCTTTGAGTACGTTTCGAGCCTGTCTGTGGGCGCCGTGGCCGCGAGCCGAGCCGTGAAACCCTCGTCGAAACGGGCCACAACGGGGAAGTCGCCCAGCGGCACGATCGAGTGCACCAGCTGGTCGTCATAGACATGCACGAGGGTCAAAGACTGGCCGCCGTCCCGGCCCACGAGCGAGCCGGATGCGCCGGCCGCGTCGATCGAGTAGCAGGTGGAGGCCGCCACGGATACCGGGATGCCTGCAATGCTGCCGTGGGCTGCGTAGTGCAGGTGCCCGGCGAGGATGCCGCGCACATCCGAGCCGGACAGCACCCGGGCCAGGGCAGCCTGGTCCTGGAGCTCGAGCACCTGCATGAAGGCGATCGGTGTGGGCAGCGGCGGATGATGCATGGCCAACACAGTGCCGCGGCGGGCGGGCACGGCCAGCTGATCGGACAGCCACTCCAGTTGCGGCCTCGACAGCTCCCCGTGGTCGTAGCCCGGAACGGCCGTGTCGAGCGCGATAACCCGGAGACCGTCGAGGTCGTAGACCCGGTCGAGCGTCCCGGCGGTCTCGCCCTGTGCGTCGCCGTCCAGCAGCTCGGAATTGAAGGCTGCCCGCCGGTCGTGGTTTCCCATCACCCAGATCAGTCGGGACCCCAGTCGGCCGGCCACCGGCTCGACGATGGATCGAACCCGCGCGTACGAGCCCGCATCACCGGTGTCGGCAATATCGCCCGTGAAGATCAGCGCATCCGGTCGTATTCCAGACGCCTCAAGGGCGGCCATGGCCCGGAAAAGGTTCGCATCGGCATCCACGCTGGAATGCATCGGTGCGCCGCCCTTTCGAAAATGGGTGTCGCTGATGTGGGCAATGACGAGACTGGCTTCCGGGTGCTGTCCGAGCTGCATGTGCTCAGCCTAGGCCCCGACCCTTGCGGCGTTCCGGCGGGCACGGCGGGACCCTCGGATGACCGTGAGAGCACCAGTGCTCTCGAGCGCTATGCCCTTCGTCTCGGGGATCTTGAAGTAGACGAAGAAGAACGACAGCACGGCGAAGGTGGCGTAGGTGCCGTACGCGAGGGTGAGCGACACCTCCTGGCTCATGATCGGGAATGTCATGGTGACTGCGAAGTTGGTCAGCCACTGGGCCGCAGCCGCAACGCCCAAGGCTCGGGCACGAATGCGGGTCGGGAAGATCTCGCCGAGCAGCACCCAGACGATGGGTCCCCAGGATGCGCCGAAGGAGATGACGAAGAGGTTGGCTGCGACCAGTGCGATCGGGCCCCAGGCCCCGACGAGGCTCGGCCCGCTGGCGCCGACCTGAGCCTGGCTGAAGGCGAGCGTCATCGTGCCGAGGGATACCGCCATGCCGATCGAGCCGAAGAGCAGAATGGGCCGACGGCCGATTTTGTCGACGAGCAGGATGGCCACGAAGGTCACGACCACGTTGGTCACGGCGGTAAAGACGGAGATCATCAGCGAGTTGGACTCGTCGAAGCCGACGCTCGACCAGAGCGTGGTCGAGTAGTAGAAGATCACGTTGATGCCGACCAGCTGCTGCAGCATCGACAGGATGATGCCGACCCAGACCACGGGAAGCAGCCCGAAGCGTCTGCCCTTGAGCGACGACTTGGAGGAGTTCGCGGCATCCTCGTCGATGCCGCTCTGGATGTCGGCGATGCTCGACTCGACTCTGTCGGCCGGGGTGATGCTCGTGAGGACGGCGCGAGCGAGGGTGGTCTTGCCCTTGAGCAGGAGGTAGCGCGGGGATTCGGGCAGCCTCAGGGCGATCAGGCCATAGACCAAAGCCGGGACGACGCCCACGAGAAACATCCAGCGCCATGCCTCAAGGCCCAGCCAGAGCTCGTTCACGGCCTCCCCGGCGAGGCCGGCAAGAACGGCGTCAGAGAGCAGAGCGGTGAAGATACCGAGCGTGATGGCCAGCTGCTGCAGCGACGCAAGGCTGCCCCGGATGGCCTTCGGCGCGATCTCGGCGATATAGGCGGGGGCGATCACGGAGGCGATTCCTATGCCCAGACCCCCGATGAGGCGCCAGAGGATGAGGTCCCACGCCGCGAAGGCAAGGCCCGAGCCGATGGCGCTGACCAAGAAGAGGACTGCCCCGATCAGCATGACGGGGATGCGGCCGAGGCGGTCCGCGATGCGGCCCGCAACATAGGCACCCAGTGCGCAGCCCAGCAGCGCCGAAGCGACGGCCAGACCGGTGATGGCCGCGTTCAGGCCGAACTCCTGCTGGATAGCGTTGACCGCACCGTTGACCACAGACGAGTCGAAGCCGAAGAGGAAGCCGCCCACAGCCCCCGAGGCGGCGAGACCGATTACTTTTCGGCGGAGTTTCTTGTCGGTCGCGACGTCTGATGCGCTGAAATCTTCGGGCTTTTCATTGGTTGCCATGGCTGGCTCCTTTTCACCGGGGGTATGTCGCCGGTCGGGCCGCACTGCTCCCCCACGGCTTGATCCTTATATAGTTTCTGCACGCTTTAATTCATGTCGGTACACTTCGACCCTTCAGGAGTGAAGCTTCGTGAATGCAGAATGTCCAGCCCACAGCGGCTCCGTCTCTCACTCGCCAAGCGGTGCGGCTCGCCATCGTTCTCGCCGTCGTTCTGGCCGGCGTTCTGGTCAGCGTTCCCGCGACCGCCACGCTTCCAGCGGCGACAGCGGCCACCGGGGTCAACGCAGTAATCCAGGAAAATCCGGCCCCTTGGAGCTGGCCGGTTGCTTTCCCCCGGAGCATCCAGCGGCCGTTCGAAGCCCCGGCCACGCCGTATTCGTCAGGCCACCGCGGCATCGATATCGCGGCGTCCGTTGGAACGCCTGTCATGGCTCCCGCCACCGGCACGATCTACTTCTCGGGGCGCGTCGTCGACCGCGGCGTCGTCACGATCGCCCACGAGGGAGGTTACCTATCGAGCTTCGAACCGGTCGACTCCGACCTTGAGGAAGGTCAGCGGGTAACGGCAGGTCAGGCCATCGGAGCCGTAGATGCGGGTGGTCACTGCAATGCCGCCTGCCTGCACTTCGGCGTGCGACTCGATGGCGAGTACCTGTCGCCCCTCATGATGATCGGCGAGGTACCCCGAGCTGTCCTGCTGCCCCTCGGCTAGGCGCGGGGGTGTGCCGCCGAATAGGCCTGTCGGAGCTTCTCCGTGGTGACATGCGTGTAGATCTGCGTCGTGGCGAGGCTCGCATGACCGAGCATCTCCTGCACTGCGCGCAGGTCGGCTCCGCCGTCAAGAAGGTGGGTCGCCGCGGTATGGCGGAACGCGTGGGGGCCTTCGGGACCTGATCCCGGCACGGCCGCCAAGAGCTTTGAGACGATGGCGTAGACGGCCCGGACCCCGAGCCGGGCGCCCCGAGCACCCACGAACACCGCAGTCGAGGGCGACAGCGCACGGGAAATGAGGACCGGCCGGGAACGACCGAGGTAGCCCCACAGTGCGGCGGCGGCGGGCCGTCCGAAGGGAATGACCCGCTCTTTCGCTCCCTTGCCCATGACCCGCACGGTGCGCCGTTCGAAGTCGATGTCACCCATGTCGATCCCCACAAGCTCAGAGACCCGAAGTGCGGATGCATAGAGGAGCTCGACAATCGCTAGATCCCGGAGGGCCGCGGGGTCGCCTGCGATCGCCCGGTCGGAAAGAGAGGTGAACAGGCGGTCTATCGCGTCGAAAGAAAGCACCCGGGGCAGGCTTTTCTCAGGCCGTGGCGCGCGGAGTCGGATGGCGGCATCCGCGTCGGACGCGTTGCTCCGCAGGAGCCAGCCCGAAAAGCTCTTCACCGTCGCTGCGTGCCGGGCCAGGGTCGACTTGGACAGTCCCTGCTCGGACAGGCGCCACAGCCAGTCCCGGTAGAACTCGAGCGACAGGTCCCCCGTATCGAGAACCTCCTGAACGCCTGCGAACTCCGCGAGCGCTGAGAGGTCTGAGGAGTAGGCCCGGACGGTGTGCACCGAGTATCGACGCTCGAGTTCTAGATACAAGCGAAAATCGGCGATCGCCCGAGCCAGTTCCATTGCTCCAGCATGCCCCAGTCAGGCCCTCGATCGCTGACGGCACACGGTCACTCCCTGGCCTGGCTCCGGATTACTTCTTCGTCCACCCTGCGTCAGCCTCCTGGGCTGCGCCGTCGAGCTGCAGCAGGCCGAGCATGGCCTCGGTAACGGGAACAGACAACCCCGCCCTGCGAGCGACATCGGAGGCGCCACGCTTTGACCGCTTGCTCAGAGCGTCGAGCACCCGTATCGCCTCGGGAACCCTCAGCTCGAGGGGCTCACTCCCCGGTGTCGTCTCACCGCTTGTGGTGGCCATCGACCCCAGTAGCTCGACCACCTCATCGGCGGAGGTGACACACACCGCGTCGAACTCCCGGAGCAGCCGATGGCATCCGGCAGACGCGGGAGATGTGACGGGCCCGGGCACAGCCCCGAGCGGCCGCCCCAGGGCCGCCGCGTGACCCGCGGTGTTCAGCGAGCCGGAGCGATGCCCTGCCTCGATGACGACAGTGCCCGATGTTGCCGCGGCAATCAGACGATTGCGTTGCAGGAAGCGCCATTTCGTCGGCGGCGAGCCCAGCGGCAACTCGGAGAGGACAGTGCCGACCTGGCTGATTCGGGTGAGTAGGGCGTCGTGCCCGCTCGGATAGAACCGATCGACGCCACCGGCAAGAAAGGCCACGGTCAGCCCGCCGCTGGCCAGCGCGGCCCGGTGGGCCATACCGTCTATTCCGTAGGCCGCGCCCGAGACCACGGAGTACCCGCGATCGCAGAGGCCCGCCGAGAACTCCAACGCCATGTGCTCGCCATAGCCCGTCGCAGCCCTGGCACCGACCAATGCCACAGACCGGGCAAGGCCCTTGAGCGCAGCCCCGGGACCCCGCGCCCAGAGGGCGATCGGCCCGTGTATGCCCAGATCACCGAGGCCAGTTGGCCAATCACCATCACCCGGGCGAAGCATCCGGACGGAGAGCCGTGCGGCCTGGCGAAGGCTCGTGATGGCCGCACCTGATACAAGCCGCGGCCGCCAACGCTCCAGCGCAGCCTCCAGCTCGCGCGGCTGAACCGATTCTGCTCTCGCGGCCCCGAGGCTGTGAATGAGGCGGGTGACCGGCCACGCCTCCACGAGAGAGGCCAGTGCCATACCCGCTCCCAAGGAGGAGACAAGGTGCCCGGCCAACGCGTCGCCGGGCTCGGCGATCCCGGTCCAAGACGCCCGGGCGAAGATATCCGCCGCCCAGTCAAGCGTTTCCGGCTCCGCCTCACCCGGATCAGCCACCCCGCGGGCAAGCGCTAGTACGAGAGAGTCTTCCAAGCCGAGAGTTGTCATGTCAGTAGTGACTTTCTGAGGTAGAGAGCACGCCCAACATGCTCGATGGTGGGCCTTGCTACGCCGGCCAAATCGGCAACCGTCCAGGACACTCTCAAGACGCGGTCGTAGCCGCGCATGGTCAGTCCGCCCCGCTCAAGCGCTCGATCGAGACCGCTGGTCGTAGCCCGGTCAAGACGCAGCGGCCCGGTACGCAGCCACGAACCTGGCACTTGGGAGTTCAGGAGCCACGGGGTGTCCTTGAGACGATGTGCCGCTCGTGCTCGGGCGGCCACCACCTTGGCCCGTGCGCTGGCCGTGGTCAGCCGAGGCATGCTGCCCGGCTCGTCGGAGAGGCGAAGTTCTGCTGCGGTAACCCGGCGGATGTTGAGCTGGATATCGATGCGGTCCATCAGCGGGCCGGAGATCTTGCCGAGGTAGCGACGCCTCGTATTGGGCGTGCAGGTGCACTCGGTGTCTTTCGCGCCGTACTGGCCGCATGGACAGGGATTCGCAGCGAGGACAAGCTGAAAAGTTCCGGGAAAGTGCGCTGTGGCGTTGGCCCGGTGGATGCTGATGATGCCCGACTCGAGGGGCTGCCGCAACGCGTCGAGCACAGCGGAGGGAAACTCAGGCGCCTCGTCCATGAAGAGCACGCCGTGCGAGGCCCGGGCCGCCGCCCCGGGCCGAATCTGCCGGCTGCCACCGCCGATAAGGGCGGCAGCCGTGGCCGTGTGGTGCGGACTCTCCAGCGGTGGCCTGGTAATCAGCGCAGAACCGACCGACTCCCCGGCGAGAGAGCGCAGGGAGCTCACCTCAAGCGCCGCCAAGACGTCGAGGTCGGGTAACAGCCCCGGTAACCTCGCGGCGAGCATCGTTTTGCCCGATCCGGGAGGCCCCAGCAGGAACAGATGGTGGCCGCCCGCGGCTGCAACAACGAGAGCCTCGACCGCGTCGGGGTTGCCGACCACATCGGCCAGCTCCAGCGCCGCCGTGTCGGAGTCAGGTTCTGCCGGCAACGTCACCGGCTCCACAGTTTCCGGGGCGAACTTGCCACCGTGATAGATAGCGGCCTCTCGGATCGAGCTCACGGGAACGATGGTGATACCCGGAACCAGGCCTGCTTCCTCGGCGTTGCCCGCCGGCACCATGATGCGTTCGTACCCTAGTCGCTGGGCTGCGGCAACGGCAGGAAGAATTCCTGCCGTCGGACGAAGCCTGCCGTCTAGGCCGAGCTCGCCGAGATGCACGACTTCCTCGATAGACCGCGGGTCAATGCTGCCGCCGGCCGCCAGCAGCGCCACGGCGATGGCCAGATCGAAGGCCGGACCGAACTTGGGCAGGGCCGCAGGAGACAGGTTGACGGTGAACTTCTTTGACGGCAGCGGGCACCCCGCGTTCGTCGTAGCCGCCCGCACCCGCTCCCGGGCGTTGGAGAGTGCGGTGTCGGGCAAACCGATGATGGTGAACGAGGGCAGTCCGCTGGCGATGTCGGCCTCGACCTCGACGATCGCGCCGGTCAGGCCGAGCATCGCCACCGCATAGGTGCGCCCGAGCATCAGAAGATGTCCCTGACATGCTCGATGGCCGGAGCGCCGTTATAGGGCGCAACTATCCCGACGGCGTCGATTCGAATCCTGCGGGCAGCCGGCTCGTGAACCGCGCACCAGCATCCGGCGAGGCGACGAAGCCTCGCCATCTTGGCGACCGTAATAGCCTCGAGCGGGTGCCCATAGGCGACGCTGGACCTCGTCTTTACCTCGACAAAGACCGTTACGTCGCCCTCGAGGGCGACTATGTCGATCTCGCCCTCTGCACAACGCCAGTTGCGCTCGAGCACAATCAAGCCGGCGCCTGCCAGATACTCCACGGCCAGAAGCTCGCCGCGCCTTCCCAATAAGTCTTTAGCCTTCACCTGCCACACCTCCTAGAAAGAGGGTGGGTCAGAAAGTCAGGCGGAAACCGTGGTCATCCAGCGGCGGTGGACAAAGGGCGGGTGGGCAGGCTTTACCGGAGGGGACCCCACGCCTACTCGTCGAGCGCGAGTTCCTTGGGCAGTTCGAAGTCCTTGGTCGAGAGTTCCTCGACGTTGACGTCTTTGAAGGTCAGAACGCGCACGGACTTCACGAAGCGGTCGCTGCGGTACACGTCCCACACCCAGACATCGGTCATCGTGAGTTCGAAGTAGAAATCGTGTTCGGTGTCGCGACGAACAAGGTCGACATCGTTGGCCAGGTAAAACCTGCGCTCGGTCTCGACTACGTACTTGAACTGCGAAACTACGTCCCGGTACTCGCGGTAGAGCGCAAGCTCGACCTCGCGGTCGTAGTCCTCGATGTCATCATCTTCCATGGTGCGATCAGTCTATGCGTCGGGCTCTTTCAGCCAGGACCGACGATGAAAGTCAGTAGCTCCCAGCTCCGCGATCGCCGCGAGATGCGCGAGACTGCCATACCCTTTGTTGCTCGCCCAGCCGTAGCCGGGCGTCATCCGGTCGCGCTCGATCATGATCCTGTCCCGGTAGACCTTGGCCAGAACGGATGCCGCCGCCACCGACGCGCAGTCGCGGTCGGCTTTCACCCGCGTCGACACCCGGAGCGGCGAATTCAGAGCGGGGTTCAGCCAGTCGTGACTGCCATCCAGCAGAATGGCGGCGTTCGTGATGTCGACGCCCCTGCCGTGCAACTCGATCAGGGCCCGCCTGGCTGCGAGGCCGAGACACGCGATGATTCCGAGGCTGTCGACCTCGCCCGCGTCGGCCAGGCCCACCGACCAGTCCAGAGCCCACGCGCCGGCCAGAGGGGCGATTCGCTCCCGGGCAGGCTCCGAGAGCAGCTTCGAATCGCGAAGACCCTCAGGAAAGGGTTCCACGGTGTCGGCGACAATCACGCAGAGGCCCACCGCGACGGGGCCGGCAAGGGCACCACGGCCGACCTCGTCGATGCCGATGACGAGGTGGGTGCCGTCACGTCCGAGCTCGCGCTCCACATCGAGCGAAGGCACAGCACGGGCTGCGGCTATGGGGTACCCGCCGCGGGAACACTCACGTAGACGCTCTCGAAGTTGTCGAGCCAACTCCAGCGCTCGATCGGCCAGGTGATCCAGAGGGCACGCCCGACGACGTTATTGATCGGCACGAATCCGCCGCCCGGCTTGTCCTGGTTATAGCGTGAGTCGGCCGAGTTGTAGCGGTTGTCTCCCATTACCCACAGTGAGCCCGCCGGGACAGTGACGTCGAACGCCTTGCCCGACACCGCGGTCTGACCGGCCGGCAGCAGGATGTATGGCTCGTCGATCGGAACCCCGTTCACTGACATCCTTTCCCCTAGGGCACTGCAGCAGGTGATGTGGTCCCCTGGCAGGCCGATGACACGCTTGATGAGGTGATCGTTGCTGTCATTCGCCGACAGCCCGACGGTCTCGAAGATCCAGTCAGTGGCCGCGACGATGGGGTTCTTGGGCAACGGCACCGTTGCCGGCAGCCAGCCGCCCGGGTCGGAGAAGACGACAACGTCACCGCGTTGGATCGGGAAGATCGCCGGCTCGAGCTCGTTTACGAGAATGCGATCGTTGATCTGGAGCGTGTTCTGCATCGACCCGGAGGGGATGTAGAACGATCGGACCAGGAAGGTCTTGATCAGAACCGAGGCGAGAACCGCCACTAGGAAGATTACGATGATGTCCCTGATGAAGAGCGAGACTCCTCGTGACCTTCTGCGCCGTTCCGTCATGCCGTCCTTTTTCCCGTGGCCGTTCTGGTGCAAAGTACTGTGCTCCGCCAGCTGAAGCCGCTATGGCCTGACGAAGTGAAGCTTAACGGCCTGAGCTCCCTGTCATATAACTGACACGGAGCTCAGGGGCAATCAGCAGAGCGCTTTACGCGAAGCGCTTCTCCTTGATCTTGGCCTTCTTGCCACGCAGGTCGCGCAGGTAGTACAGCTTGGCGCGACGAACGTCACCGCGGGTGACGATCTCGATGTGATCGATGATCGGGGAGTGAACCGGGAAGGTTCGTTCGACGCCGACCTGGAAGCTGATCTTGCGTACGCAGAAGGTCTCGCGAACGCCCTCGCCGGAACGGCCGATGACGACACCCTGGAAGACCTGCACGCGCGAGCGCGTACCTTCGATGATGTTCACGTGCACCTTGACGTTGTCGCCGGCGCGGAAGTCCGGGACGTCGGTACGAAGGGAAGACGCGTCAACCGCGTCGAGAATGTGGCTCATGATGTTTCGCTCTCTGCAACCGCCACAGGTCGAATGCGGGATAAAGGTAAGAATGGAAGTTGTGCCCGCTGCTAGCTGGTTCCCCTGTGGCAGAACCTGGCCGAGGCACAGTCGGTAATTGTGTCACACCCGGCCCCTTTGCCACAATCGGCGGGCCCTATCGGTTGCGGCAGGACGACTCAGTTGCCGCCGTCTGGGTCCTTGGTGGTGGGGGTGGCCCTCGTACTCGTCTCGATGACGATGTACTCGCCATCCGCTCGGCTGCCGGGGATGTCGGCCTGACCGTTCGCCTCAAAGCCCGCGAACGCCCGCCGCATCCGCCGCCGGGCATCGGTGAAGAGCTCCCACGCGACGGTCCAGAACGTTCCGATAGACAGCAGGATGACGAGGACCACGAGAGCCGAGCCCACGGGCGGGAAGAAGCCCAGCGCCGCGATCGCTGCGTAATTCAGGAGCTGAAGCCCGACATCCGGCCAGGAGACGGCGCGCTCGGCTCGCACCGTGGCGCGGACGATTATCACAGCGGATGTGGCCACCATGGCGACAAAGAGGGCGAGTGATCCCAGCATCACGCCGAGCAGCGCCCAGCCGCCACCGCCGAAGAGCGCCCAGCCCACGAGCAGCCATGCGGGCAGCACGGCGGCAGCGGGGAAGAGCGCTAAATAAAATGCCCGACGGATGATCACCCTGCCAGTTTAGAAGCGTCTGTCGGTAAGTTCCCGGAGAGTTGACTGATTCCGTGTGCGCCGGGAGCGAACCTGACGCGGCAGAATAGAAAAATGATAGAGCTGCGCACGCCCAAGGAAATCGACGAGATGCGACCGGCGGGGCAGTTCGTCGCCGACGTGCTGACCGAGCTGAGCAAACGGGTCACCGTCGGCATGAACCTCCTGAAACTCGACGCGCTGGCCCACGAGATGATCAGGGCTCAGGGCGCTGAGTCCTGCTACCTCGACTACCACCCCTCGTTCGGTGCGAGCCCCTTCGGCAAGGTTCTGTGTACCTCCGTGAACGATGCGGTGTTGCACGGGCTCCCCCACGACTATGCGCTCCGCGACGGCGACCTACTCAGCCTCGACTTCGCCGTATCCGTCGACGGCTGGGTTGCAGACTCAGCCCTCAGCGTGATCGTCGGTACCCCCCGCGAGGAAGACCTCCGCCTAATCGACGTCGCCACCCGCGCCCTCGATGCCGGCATCGCGGCCGCCCAGCCGGGAGGCCGCCTCGGTGACATCTCAGCGGCCATCGGCGAGATCGCAAGCGCATCCGGTTACTCGGTCAACACCGACTTCGGCGGCCATGGCGTCGGTCGAACGATGCACGGTGACCCGCACGTGCCGAACATGGGCCGGGCCGGGCGCGGACTGCCGCTCCGAGCCGGGCTTGTGATCGCCATTGAGCCCTGGTTCCTCGCCACGACCGACAAGCTCTTCACGGACAATGACGGTTGGACACTGCGCAGCGCCGACGGCTCGCGGGGCGCCCACATGGAGCACACAGTCGCAATCACCGAGACCGGACCGCAGATCCTCACCGCTCGGCGCTAGAAATTTCAGACTTCTGAAAAGTTTCCTGCGAGTTGTTTTGATTTAATCAAAACAAGTGGCTACGGTTGTCGTATGCATGAATTCACGGATCAGATGCTGATCGAGCGCATTCGGGGCGCAGGCCTGAAGGTCACCGCGCCCCGCCTTGCCGTTCTCCGTGCGATTGACGCAGGTCCTCATTCCGATGCCGAGACCGTTTTCGGCCAGGTCAAGACCGATCTGCCGGGAACCTCCTTGCAGGCCGTTTATGGCGTACTTACGGCCCTGACCACTGCGGGACTGCTGCGCAAGTTCGAGTCGGCCGGCAGCGCCGGCCGCTACGAACGGTATCTGAACGACAACCACCACCACATGATCTGTACCTCCTGCAAGAGCGTGCAGGATGTGCCGTGCGTCGTCGGCCAAGCACCCTGCTTCTCCCCCGCCGCGAACCACGGATTCGCCGTGGCCATCGCAGAGGTGACCTTCTGGGGCCTGTGCCCCGCCTGCCAGCTTCAGCCGCAAACACTTTAGAGAAAGAGGACTGCAATGAACGAGAACTTCACCACCAACCAGACCGGAGCCCCGGTCGCCAGCGACGAGCATTCACTCACCAACGGGGCCAACGGCGTGATCGTACTCCACGACCGCTACCTGGTCGAGAAGCTGGCGCAGTTCAACCGCGAGCGCATCCCGGAGCGTGTTGTGCACGCCAAGGGCGGTGGCGCGTTCGGCGAGTTCGTTGTGACCGAGGATGTCTCCCGCTTCACCCGCGCCGCGCTCTTCCAGCCCGGCGCCGTGACCGAGGTCCTGCAGCGCTTCTCCAGCGTTGCCGGCGAGCAGGGGTCACCCGACACCTGGCGCGATGTGCGCGGCTTCTCCCTGAAGTTCTACACAACCGAGGGAAACCTCGACATCGTCGGAAACAACACCCCCGTCTTCTTCATCCGCGACGGAATCAAGTTCCCCGACTTCATCCGTTCACAGAAGCGGCTGCCCGGCACCGGCCTGCGAAACGCAGATATGCAGTGGGACTTCTGGACCCTGTCCCCCGAGTCTGCCCACCAGGTGACCTACCTCATGGGCGACCGCGGGCTGCCGCACTCCTGGCGTGAGATGCACGGCTTCGGATCGCACACCTATCAGTGGATCAACGCCGAGGGCGAGCGATTCTGGGTCAAGTACCACTTCCGCAGCAACCAGCCCGAGAACAACATGGATCCCGTTGCCGCCGAGGCAATCGCGGGCGCCGACGCCGATTACTACCGTCGGGATCTCAACGAGGCCATCGAAGAGGGCAACTTCCCGTCGTGGGACGTCGAAGTTCAGGTCATGCCCTACGCGGATGCCGCCGAGTACCGGTTCAACCCGTTTGACCTGACCAAGGTCTGGCCGCACGCTGACTACCCGAGGATCAAGGTCGGGACCTACACGCTGAACCGCAACCCCGAGAACTTCTTCGCCCAGATCGAGCAGGCGGCGTTCTCCCCGGCGAACACGGTGCCCGGCACCGGCATCAGCCCCGACAAGATGCTGATGGCCCGCGTTCTCAGCTACCCTGACGCCCAGCGCTACCGCGTCGGTGCGAACTACGCCGAGATTCCCGTAAACGCGCCGCACGCCGCCAACGTCAACACCTATGCCCAGGACGGCGCAGCTCGCCACGGGTTCAAGCCCGCCTCAGCCCCGGTGTACGCACCCAACTCGTTCGGCGGCCCCGTGGCCGATGCCGAGCGCGCCGCCGAGGGTGGCTGGGAGTCTGACGGCGCCCTGATTCGAAGCGCAGCGACGTTGCACTCCGAGGACTCGGACTTCGGCCAGGCCGGAACGCTGTACCGCGATGTCTTCGATGATGGCGCCAGGGCGCGCATGCTCGAGACCTTGATCGGCCAGCGCGACTCGCTGACCGCGCCCCAGGTCATCGAGCGCTTCCTTCAGTACTGGACGAACGTCGACGCCGATCTCGGCGCCTCGCTTCGGGTACTGGTTCCCGCCGCGTAACCACTTGAGCAGTCGAGCCCCCGCATCCTGGCAGCACCGGATGCGGGGGCTTTCTTATGCCTGTTCGATAGGACCGTGAGGGTGTAGCGACCGGCGCTCTTTCGCCGCGGCGTAGGAGACCAGAATCATGTGCGGGACGGTCAGCCCGGCAAGACCGATGAAGACGAGTTGGAGAACCTGAGCATCCAGGGCGGCCCCCGAGGGTGCTCCCAGAGCGAGCAACACACCCACCGCCAGGATCGGAACCACCGTGTAGACAACGGTGATGAAGACCGCGAACCGGCCACCGCCGCGCTCGGCACGGAACCCTTCCCGGAGGTGCCGCGCGCTGTGCAGGGCACAGAAGTAGATAGCGAAGAAGATAAGGGCGGGGGCCGCGAGGGCCAACAGACCGGCCAGCACCAGCTCGACCGCCTCGTGCAGCCGACGGCTCCGGACGGCCAAGATCGCGGCTACGAGCATTCCGGCCATGAGGGCCGGGGCAATTCCAGCCTGAACCGACGCGATGACAGCACCTGAGCCTGGGGCCAGAGTCTCGTAGAGCCCGCCGACCTCCTCCTG
Organism: Agreia sp.; assembly: GCA_040398585.1. Classification (GTDB taxonomy): domain Bacteria; phylum Actinomycetota; class Actinomycetes; order Actinomycetales; family Microbacteriaceae; genus Agreia. Next base: position 72,655 of record JBBATW010000006.1, on the reverse strand, counting down.
ATGAGCGAACGCCGGCAGGGACAGAAGGCCCATACCGACGATCACGCGCAGCCAGAAGGGCCGGTCGGCATTCCAGTCCGAGCCGAAATGAGCACCCGATACCACAAGGAACGCAACGAGGCTGGGGCCGGGAGCCACTATCCAGATTCCGGCGACCGCGACGACAATCGCGGAATAGCCGAGGTTGAAGATCGCGAACCCCGGGGCTGTGCGCCACAGGCCCGCCCGGCGCGCGATAAGCGGATCGAGGGCACCGTGGGGCAGCCCCAGCACCGCGGCAAGAACCGCCAGAACAACTATCTGCACCGACAGCGGCGGCGTTGCAACACCGAGCCCGAACACGAGAATGGCCAGAACGGCAATGCCGGAGAACAGGAAGGTCTCAATTGGCGCCCTCCTGAAAGCCGTCGGCCTCGCCTCGACCGTACTCACCGCGTCACCAGTTCCGGCGCGCGGAAGAGTGCGGGCCGCGGCGGGATCTGGGCGAGGAAAGGCAGCAGCGGGAGGCTGGCGATGATCCGCGCATAATCCCCGGGGCGCGCCGAATCGCTGAGGAACCGAACGAGACCCGCCGCCGGAACACCTTTGCCCAACGCCGCGAAATAGTCTGCGGTGCGTTCCGGATGCTCCCGAACAGCCTGGAGGAATATCCGGTCCATCTCACGACGGGCCCACGGCTCAGGCGGGTGGCCGAACGGGGGCTGGCCTGAAGCGAGGGCACCGGCGCACGCCTCCGCCCAGCGCCCGATGCGAAGAAAACCGAAGCCGGATGCTGCTCGTAGGCCGCCGCCGGTATTTCCGGCCAAGAAGACGCCCGGCAACGATTCCTCGGTGCGCGGCGCGCGTCCCATGGGCAGGGTGCCTCCCTCCGTCCTCAGGATTCGGGCGTCTTGGAGATCAAGTCTGGCCAGCGCGAGATCGAGCCCTACCGCCAGCTCTGCCCTCGAGACCGGGACCGCGCTGAATCTGGTCCACTCGATCAGTGCCCGATCAGGTGAGAGCGGCAAGGAATACACGAAGCCAAGGCCTGCAGAGTCGGATTCCATCCGGGTCATCAGCCCGACCTCGTTCAGGTCGAGTCCATGCGGTTGGACGGTGCGGATCTCTACGCCGGTGAAGCACTGGAAAAGCAGTGCCTCGGTGCGCTGCGGCCGCGTATCGATCACGTGTGTGGCTACGAGGTCGCCCCTGTCGGTGTCAACCCTGACGCCACCGTTCACGGTGGTCATTTCCCCCGCCGATCGACCCAGATGAAGCGTGACGTTTGAGCTGGACTCTATGACCTCCCGCGAGCGAGCGTAGAAGTCTGCCCCGCGGATGTACTGATAGGCCAGGCCGGGCACGCTATGCCGGGTTTCCCTTCCGTCGACGGTCGAGAATCTCCACGAACTCCAGGTCTTGCTGACGATATCCGAGAGGTCGTGCTTCGTCGGCCGCCAGAAGCACCAACTGCGATCGTCAACGTACCCGGTTCGCGGCTCGACGAGCTCAACCTTCAGGCCAGGGGATTGAACGGCAAGTCGCGCCGCGAGCGAGAGCCCGGCGCATCCTGCCCCGAGAATTACCAGGTCGGCATCCCGTTTCAGTGCCATACAACGCGCCTTCTCACCCCATGGCCGATCTGATTCAGGGCCTCTGCACTACTGCGATTTGGCCGCTCAGAACTGGCGTATTCCCAGCATACGTCTGCTGGATGGGAGTTCCCGCAGGCTACTCCCACGAAGTCAGCAGATCAGGACGAACCCTCTGTGTGCGCTCGAGCTGCTGCTCGTGGCGCCAGGCCGCGATTGCTTTGTGATTGCCGCTGGTCAACACCGGCGGCACGTCTCTGCCCCGCCATTCGGCCGGCTTGGTGTAGCTCGGGTATTCCAGCAGGCCGTCCTCATGGGACTCCTCGACGAGGCTCTCGGGGTTTCCCACGACGCCCGGGATCAGGCGGCCGATCGCCTCGATCATGGCCATGACGGCGACCTCTCCGCCGTTGAGCACGTAGTCGCCAAGGCTGACAAGGCGAACCTCGGCCCGGGTGGCGGTGTACTCGTAGACGCGCTGGTCGATGCCCTCGTAGCGTCCACAGCCGAAGGCCAGAGCGGGCCTCAGGGCGAGCTCCTTGGCCATCGTCTGGGTAAATACCTCCCCGGCGGGCGAGGGGAAAATGACGATCGGAGCCTCGGTTGCGGCATCCGTCGCTGCATCCAAGATGCTGTCGAGCGCCTCACCCCAGGGCTCGGGCTTCATGACCATTCCGGCGCCGCCACCGAACGGGGTGTCGTCGACCTTGCGGTGGCGGTCATGGGTGAAGTCGCGCAGGTCGTGCACGCCCAGCTCGATCAGACCGGACTCGCGTGCCTTGCCGAGCAGTGAGATGTCGAGCACGTCGAAGAAGCTCGGAAAGATCGAGACGATGTCGATGCGCATCCGTAAAGCCTAGCCCGGCGGCTGCCTCCACCAGCCACAGTCCCTGCTCCGGGAGGAGATCTTGCGCCATAGGGCGCTCTCGTCCATATGGCTCGGGATCTCCTCCCTAAACGGTCAGTGTGCGGCCGTGCGATGCAGGGCCGACCAGCGGTGCTCCCGATTGCGAACCAGCTGCAGGATTACAGTCTCGATTTCGTCCCAGTGGTTCATGACCTGGGCGTAGGACACCCGAATCACGATATAGCCCTGTCGGACAAGCTCCATGTCACGGCGCCGATCCTCCTCGAAGGCCTCCGGGGTATTGTGCCAGCGCCTACCGTCGAGCTCGACAACGAGCCGGTCGCCGATCAGCAGGTCCACCCGGCCGACACGGTCGATGAAAGCCTGGGTGCGATACCGGATCCGGCGGCTCCGAAGCCGCAGGCGGCCCTTGGTCTCCAGCCCAGATTGGGCCGTCGCATCCACCAGTCGGAGGTAGCGCCGGTACGTAAGCGGAAGGTCTCGTAACAGCAACTCGAGCCTAGCGACGGTGAGATGCCTGCCGTTGAGCGCGGAATCGAGGGAGACGATCGCGTTCTCCCGGGTTTGGCAGACAACCGCCTGCATCAGCGCGGCATCGAATCTGTCAACGGCGGAAGGAGGCAGCGCATAGGGCAGGGGAATCGAATGGAGAACGATTCCGTGGCGTGCCGGATCTCCGAGCGGCACCCTCCGGTCGTTCGGGCTCGAAAGGTGGCCCGCATGCATGGGCACGGCCACGTGCAGGCGCAGATCGTCGACGCACCAGATTCCCAGTGATCTCAACACGGTGAGGCAGGTCGCGACACCGCCCACCCGGGCTGACCTGACGGCATCCTCCGGGGCGTGCACGTGAGCGAACCAGTCGTTACGCACCCGCCGGATGCGCCCCACCCGGACGGCGTATCTCAACCGTTCTCGAGATATGCCCGCCGATTCGAACAGGGCGTAGTGGGCGACTCCGCCACTGGACAGGAGAGTTCTTTCGATGTCGGTCATGACCGAAGGATGCCAATTGCCTGTCACACCGCGGCCATCTGGCAACAGGTCGGTGGACTACACGGCGAATTAACGCCGCTAAGGGAGGAGATCCCTTACCATACGTCGCCATGAGCGATGTAGGACGGGATCTCCTCCCTTAGCGGGGAGTTCTAGGCTTCGGGCTCGGGCTCGGGCTCGGCGTCGGGCTCGTCGGGCGGAAGTTCCTCGAAGAGTCCGTAGGGCGGGGTCACCGTGAGGGTGCCTGCGTTGACGTCGACGGAGGGCACGATTGCCTTCACGAACGGCACGAGCACGTCGCCAGAATCGGTGGCCACAACGAGCAGGTCTTGCACCGGAAGGTGGTTGACCTGGCGGATGGTGCCGATCTTCACGCCGTCTCGGATGACGGCGAGGCCGACCAGCTGGTGGTCATACCAGGCGTCTTCCTCGTTCGAGGGCTCCGCGAGGTCGTGGCTGACCCAGAGGATCGCCTTGGCGAGCCCCTCGGCGGCTGTCCTGTCGTCGACGCCCTTGAAGAAGCCGACGGCGTGGCCGTTGTAGTAGCGAAGCTCGTTCAGTTCGAGTGTCTTGCCGTGCCACGCGTGCCCGGAGGGTACCTGGAGGGTGAACACCGAGCCCGGAACGAAACGCCGTTCCGGGTCATCGGTGAACAGCTCAAGCTTGATTGCACCCTTCAGGCCGTGGGCCTTGGTGAGACGACCGACCCGGAGCTGGGTCTCGGTCGACCGGGATGACTCGGAGGGCATGGAACTAGAAATCGGTGTCCACCACGTCTACGCGAACCTTCTTGCCATCGGCCAGTGCCGCTACCAGTGTGCGCAGGGCCTTGGCCGTGCGCCCCGCCCGGCCGATCACGCGGCCGAGGTCATCGGGGTGCACGCGCACCTCGAGGACCTCTCCTCGCGGAGAGCTCTTCGCGATGACGCGGACCTCGTCGGGTTTGTCGACGATTCCCTTGACCAGGTGTTCGAGGGCGGGGGCAAGCAAGACTAGGCCTGCTCTGCGGCAGCCTCGGTCGCCTCAGCGGCCGGGGCTTCTTCAACTACGGGAGCGGCGGGAGCCTCAACCTTGACCTCGGCCTTGGGCTTCAGAACCGGCTTCTTCTTCTCGTCGGCAACGAAGATTGCCTTCGGCTCCTTGATCTTGACGGTACTGACGGCATTCGCGTCACCCTTGAAGCGACCCCAGTCGCCGGTCAGCTTAAGGAGTGCGGCAACCTGCTCAGTCGGCTGTGCGCCGACGCCGAGCCAGTACTGGGCGCGCTCAGAATCGACGACGATCACCGACGGGTGCTCGGTCGGGTGGTACTTGCCGATCTCCTCGATGACGCGGCCATCGCGCTTGGTGCGCGAGTCGGCGACAACGATGCGGTAGTACGGTGCACGGATCTTGCCCATGCGCTTCAAACGGATCTTTACAGCCACAGTGATTCCTTGAATTTTTTATCAGGGGTGCAAAACTGTTTCGCACTTGCCTTAATTGGGGTGAACTGGCAGCCGTGAGCGTGGGGTGCACACCCGGCACAAAAGTTCTCGAGGGTTCTTCTCCGCCTGAATAGAGGGTCGGACGGAGTCAGACTCGACAGATCATTCTCGCAGACTTTCCGGCCGGACGGTAATCACGCATCGCGTCTGAATAATCGGGAGGTCACGAGGGTGTGTTTTCTGTCAAAATAGTCTCGATTCAGTATGTGCTGAGAGCACGCATGATCGGAGCCCCATGGAGATCACCTTCGCGCCCTCGAAGCGTTCGACGCTCGGAATCGAGTGGGAACTTGCGATTGTCAGTGGCGAATCCGGGGATCTGGTCAACGTTGCCGACACGGTACTCGAAGCGCTCCGCCAGCCAGACGGCCGGCCGCATCCGCAGATCACCGGAGAGTTGCTGCTGAATACCGTCGAGCTCGTCACCGGAATCCACCAGCAGGTCGATACCGCGGTGAACGACCTCCAGGGCCAGCTTGCCGAGGTTCGGGCCATCACCGATCCCCTGGCCGTCGAGCTCATCTGCGCCGGCACCCATCCGTTCGCCCAGTGGTTCGACCAGGAGGTCACCGACAAGCCGCGCTACCACAGGCTGATCGACCGCACTCGGTGGTGGGGCCGCAACATGATGATCTGGGGAATCCACGTGCACGTCGGGGTGGAGAGCCGGTCCAAGGTACTTCCGCTGATGAACGGCCTGCTGAACTATTTCCCCCATCTGCAGGCACTGAGCGCATCAAGCCCGTTCTGGGCAGGAGAAAGCACCGGCTACGCCTCCAACCGCGCCCTGATGTTCCAGCAGCTGCCCACCGCGGGTCTGCCCTGGCAGTTCGATGACTGGCATGAGTACGAGTCGTTCGTTGCCGACATGACCCGCACGGGAATCGTCGAGGACTACTCCGAGGTGCGCTGGGACATTCGGCCCTCGCCCCGATGGGGAACACTCGAGATGCGCGCCTGCGACGGGCTTTCCAGCGCCGAGGAGATCGGGGCCGTCGCTGCCCTCGTGCAGTGCATCGTCGAGCGGATGTCGCGCCAATTGGACGCGGGCGAGTCACTTCCCCGGCTACAGCCGTGGTTCGTGCGCGAGAACAAGTGGCGGGCCGCCCGCTACGGGCTCGAGGCCGAGATCATCCTCAATTCCTCTGGCGACGAACGCCTCGTCACCGAGGACATCCGTGACCTGCTGGTGTCACTCGCTCCGATCGCCGCGGATCTGGGCTGTGCGCGCGAACTCGATCAGGTGAATCTGATCCTCACGAAGGGTGCCAGCTACCAGCGCCAGCTCCGGGTGGCAGAGGCGAACGGCGGCGATCTGGCCGCCGTGGTCGCCTCGCTCGCCCAGGAGCTCCGAAGTGGCCTCGGCCCCTAGCGCGAATTGACCGCGTCTCGCCAAGCGAGAAGATCTCGCACAGCACCGAGTTCGAAGTCAGGGCCGGTCAGCCCGATAGTGAACAGGCGGATGATGAGTGGAAGCCTACCCGCGTCCGGGAGCCTTGCGCAGAAAGTGCGGGAGCAACAGAATGGGGAGGTGAAGTCGTCAGGAGGAAGCCATGCGGCGCCGCGCCCACCGCGAACGACCCGCATCCGTCGCCCCATTTCGACCCGGATAGTTCCCGCTCTGGCCATGGTGTTCATCGGCGGTATGGCGGTGGCAACATCCCTTCCTGCTGCGGCATTCGGGCCCGGTTCCCAGTTGGGGGCGGCTGATCTGAGCCACGCCCAAGACCTCGGTGAGCAGTCCATCTTCGTTGGAGACATGCCTGCCGCGGCGCTGTCGCGTGACGGCTACTCGGTGCTGAAAGCCCCTGTCCCGATTCTCACCGCCTCCGTCGGCGGCTATAACTGCACGGTCGATGCGCCCGCCGAGAGCACCCGCGTGACCTGGCCGTATTCAGGCCCGGTGAAAATCGGCGACGGCTTCGGGCCGCGCGCCGGGGGCTTTCACAAAGGCGTGGACATGCTGGCCGGCGCCAATGCCCCCGTACAGTCAATCGCCGACGGCGTCGTCTTCGCTACGGGCGACGGCGGAACCGGCGGAGTGTTCGTCGGAATCAGTCACACGGTCGGCGGCCAGCGACTCTGCAGCATGTACATGCACTTCGTCGAGGGCAGCCTCGCCGTCGCCGTCGGCCAGGTGGTGACCGCCGGCCAGTTCATCGGTCTCACCGGACGCACCGGAAACGCGACCGTCGAGCACACCCACTTCGAGCTGTACTACGCAGACAATGCCCGCTTCGACCCGATCCCCTGGCTAAATACCCACGCGTCATACTAGCTACGGCCTCGGGCCGCGACCCAGCCCGAGTCCGAAGCCGGAACCGCTGGGGGCGACCGGAGCCTGAACCTCTCCGCCGTTCGCCCGTGCGGCATCCTCCTGTGCACGCTTGGCCGGGTTGCCGCTTTTAGACCCGCTCTTCTTCTTCACGACCTGCTTCTTACCGCCGTGCGCACCGGGCACCGGTCCCATTCCGGGGATGTTGGGCATGCCGCCCTTGGCCACGGTCTTCATCATCTTCGACGCCTGCTCGAAGCGCTGCACGAGCTGATTGACGTCGGTGACGGTCATGCCCGAGCCACGGGCGATGCGGACCCGGCGGGAGCCGTTCAGGAGCTTGGAGTTGGTGCGCTCCGCCTTGGTCATCGACTGGATGATCGCCTCGGTGCGCACGATCTCGCGCTCGTCGAAGCTCTCCAGCTGCGCCTTCATGGCGCCGGCACCGGGCAGCAGGCTCATCATCTTCTTGATGGAGCCGACGTTTCGGAGCTGCTGCATCTGCGACAGGAAGTCGTCGAGGGTGAAGGAGTCGGTGGCGAATTTCTCCGCCATCTTCATCGCCTCGGTCTCGTCGAACGCCGACTGGGCCTGCTCGATCAGCGAGAGGATGTCACCGAGGTCGAGGATGCGACTGGCCATGCGATCCGGATAGAACGGCTCGAAGTCGTCGAGGGACTCACCGGTCGAGGCGAAGATGATCGGGCGACCGGTCACCGAGGCGACCGAGAGTGCCGCTCCACCGCGGGCATCGCCGTCGAGCTTGGTCAGCACCACACCGGTGAAGTCGACGCTCTCTTGGAAGGCCCTGGCCGTCGCGACGGCGTCCTGGCCGATCATCGCGTCGATGACGAACAGCACTTCGTCGGGGTTGACAGCAGCTCGGATATCGGAGGCCTGCTTCATCATCTCAGCGTCGACGCCCAGGCGGCCTGCGGTATCAACGATGACGACGTCGTACTGCTTGTCGATGGCGAACTTGATCGAGTCCTTCGCGACCGTAACCGGGTTGCCGATGCCGTTGCCCGGCTCGGGCGCGTAGACCGCGACACCGGCCTGGGAGGCTACGACCTGCAGCTGGTTCACGGCGTTCGGGCGCTGGAGGTCGGCGGCGACCAGAAGCGGCGTGTGATTGTCTTTGGCGAGCCACTTCGCAAGCTTGCCGGCGAGAGTGGTCTTACCCGCGCCCTGCAGGCCCGCGAGCATAATGACGGTCGGCGGCTTCTTGGCGAACTCGATGCGCCGGGCCTCGCCGCCGAGGATCGTCACGAGTTCCTCGTTCACGATCTGCACGACCTGCTGGGCGGGGTTCAGCGCCCGATTGACATCGTCGCCCAGGGCCCTCTCGCGCACCCGACCGGTGAAGGCCTTGACGACCTCGAGGGCGACGTCGGCGTCGAGCAGGGCCCGACGGATCTCGCGCACGGTCGCGTCGACATCGGCAGGGCTCAGCTTGCCCTTGGTGCGCAGGTTCTTGAAGGTCTCGGAGAGACGGTCAGAGAGGTTTCCGAAAGTAGCCATGATCTGCCCAGTTTAACGTCTCCCGCGGGCCCGGTGGGCCCGCTCGGGCTCCCGGGTGTATTCATTAGCATAAGTAATGAGTTACGCTAACTACATGCCTGAATCGACCGACGCCTCCCTGCCGATGGAACTACGGAACGCTGTCATGAGAATGTCACGCCGGCTTCGCGCGGAGCGGGCAGACACCGAGGTCACCGACGGCCAGTTCTCGGTGTTGGCGTACCTGTTTCGCAACGGGCCTCATACGCCCAAAGAGCTCGCCGCCTGGGAGCACGTTTCCCCGCCGTCGATGAATCGAACGGTGAACTGCCTCGAGGAAAGCGGCTACGCGGCGCGCAGCCCATCAGAGAGCGATGGCCGCAAAGTGCTCGTCGCGCTGACGGATGCGGGACACGAGCTTGTCCAAGAGACCCGCCGCCGCCGCGACGCGTGGCTTCAGCGCCGCCTCGATCGGCTGACCGACGACCAGCGCCGCGTTCTCGGGGAGGCGGTCTCGATACTCGCCGACATCTTGGCGTGAGCGCCATGTTCCGCTCCCTCGCCGGGGCAAACTACCGGATCTGGTTTGCCGGTGCCCTCGTCTCAAACGTCGGCACCTGGATGCAGCGCACCGCCCAGGACTGGATCGTACTCACCGAGCTGACCGACCACGATGCCGCCGCTGTCGGCATCGTCATGGCCCTGCAGCTCGGGCCGCAGCTTCTGCTCGTTCCCTGGTCGGGCCTCATCGCCGACCGTCTCGACCGCCGGCGCACCCTGATGGTCACGCAGGCCAGCATGGCTATCCTCGGGCTCTGGCTCGGATTGCTCGTGCTCGCGGGCGTCGCCGAACTCTGGCAGGTCTACGTTTTCGCCCTGCTGCTGGGCATTGTGAGCGCCGTCGACGCTCCCGTTCGCCAGACCTTCGTATCCGAACTTGTCGACGAGCGAAACCTCTCGAATGCCGTGGCGCTGAACTCCGCCTCGTTCAACTCGGCCCGGATGATCGGCCCGGCGGTCGCCGGCATCCTCGTCGCCGTGGTCGGTGCAGGCTGGGTATTCGTGATCAACGCCATCACCTTTTGCGCCGTGCTGGCGTCTTTGAAGTCCATTCGGACTACCACCCTGCGGCGATCGAGTCGGGCGCCCCGGGGCCGAGGCCAACTGCTTGAGGGATTCCGCTACGTTCGCGGGCGACCAGACATCTGCATGATCATGATCATGGTCTTCATCATCGGCACCTTTGGGCTGAACTTCGCCATCTTCACCGCCACCATGGCCAGCGTCGAATTCGGCCAGGGCTCCGCCGCCTTCGGCCTGCTCTCATCAATCTTGGCCGTCGGAAGCGTGGCGGGGGCCCTGCTGTCTGCGCGACGGGAACGACCTCGCATCCGACTGACGGTCTTTGCCGCCCTCGCATTCGGCGTTGCCTGCGCCGTTGCGGCCGTGATGCCGAGCTACTTCACATTCGCGCTCGCGCTCATTCTTGTCGGGCTGGCAGCACAGACCTTGATGACGACGGCGAACGCCACGGTGCAGACCACGACGGCGCCTGTGATGCGTGGCCGCGTGATGGCCCTGTACATGGCCGTCTTCATGGGGGGCACCCCGATCGGTGCCCCGATAGTCGGCTGGGTGGCCAACGAGTTCGGTCCCCGGTGGGCGATCGGCCTCGCCGCCCTGTCCGGGCTTGTTGCCGCCGTGATCGGACTGATCTGGATGATCTGGTTTCAACATCTTCGCCTGCACTACTCGCGGGGGGCGCATCCGGTCTTCCAGATCAGTCATGACGGCCACATCGCTGTTGGCCGCCCCCGGAAACGACGGATGCGGCCAGCGCCAGGCGCCGACCGCATCCGTCTCGAGAATCAGATCGAAGACTAAACCTTCGCGTTCAGCTCAGCGGCCTCATCCTTGGAGAGCTCGATGGTGGCGAACGACGGGTCGTCGGCGTAGGACTTCTTCTTGGCGATGTTGAAGATGATCAGCGCGTAGATGGCCTTGGCCACGATGTCTGCGACCGAGTAACCGATCTGCTTGCCGACCCAGGCGTCTGCTCCACCTACTCCAATGAGGGGCAGCAGGTAGGCAATCGGGTAGACGCCCCAGCTGAGCAGGAGCAGCAGGCGCAGGTTGCTGATGGTCTTTCGTACACCCACGGGCTGGCGGTCCAGGCTCTTGCTGAGTTCGACGAACAGGACGAAGAGGATGTAGAGGAAGGGCAGCGTCGACAGAAGGCCGAAGATGCCGCGAATGGTGTTGTCGCCGCTCATCTCACCCGGGTAGCCGAGGATGATCATCAGGGCGGATGCCGGGATCAGGCGAACAAGGAGGCGCGTCTGGATCTTGCGGGCCAGGGCCAGCACAGCGATGAGCTCGACAAGCAGCAGCGGTACCGTCAACAACCAGTCAACGTAGCGGTAGCCCTCATTGAATATCTCGCCGGCGGCCTGGGAGTAGTTTCCCGTTCCGCCGATTGCGGTCGTCACGAAGGCGGCCTTGAATGATTCGAAGATACGGAAATAGTGGTACGCCGCAATGCCACAGACGATCGCCGCGATCGTGATCGCCTGGCGGTAGCGCGGCAGAATCCGGGACAGGGCGATGATGAGGAACAGGGCGGTGAAGAGCTGTGCAGCGATTGTCAGCGAGAGAAAGTTGTAGACCGTCTCATACTGGGCTTGGGTTATGGTATCGGGAATCACGAAACGCCTCCAGAAACAGGGATAAAACAAGGTTTTTACGGATGGTGCCCCCAATCTCCTACAGGCTGCAAACACGCCACAGCCCGCGGGAAACCCTTATGGAAATCTACGCCGTAATGGTACGAAGTAGCAACAAAAAACGCCCCCAATGTGAGGGTAATCAGCCAGCTGATCAAATTACTTTTCTGCGCACCCCTTTTTGGGCGGATCCTGCCTGCCTAAACTGACTAAATGCGCCACGGCATCGTCATCCTGCCCCAAGACCCATGGTCGATCGCCCGCCGCAAGTGGCAGTCGGCGGAGGGGCTGGGTTTTGATCATGCTTGGACTTATGACCACCTCGCCTGGCGAAGCCTCGCCGATCAGCCATGGCACGCGACCGTGCCCACGCTGACCGCCGCCGCCGTCTCGACCGAGACCATCAGACTCGGCACATTCGTCTCCAGCGCCAACTTCCGGCACCCTGTTCCCTTTGCCAAAGAGGTAGCCACGATGGATGACATCTCTGGCGGACGGATGATCCTGGGCATCGGCTCGGGCGGCACAGGCTTCGACGCCACCGTTCTCGGGCTGGGGATACTCAGCCCCGCCCAGCGCCACGACCGCTTCACGGAGTTCGTCGAGGTGCTCGACGCCCTGCTGCGTCACGAGGACCCGAACGCCCCCGCGCAAGGCTCGCCCGGCGCCGGCATCAGCGCGTCGGGCGCGTACTTCTCCGCGATCGCCGCCCGAATGGTTGGCCTGCCCGCGCAGTCGCCCCGCGCCCCTTTTGTGATCGCCGCGAGCGGGCCCAAGGGCATCGCCCTGACCGTCCGGTTCGGCCAGGGCTGGGTTACGACCGGGCCGGATGGCGCGACAGGCGAGGACTGGTGGGCCGGCGTCGCGCGCCTTGCCGACCGTCTGGACAAGACCGCCACGCTGGCCGGGCGGGACCCCGGTACGCTCGACCGCTACCTGTCTCTGGACTCCGGTGGCCGGTTCTCGCTCGAGAGCGTCGCCGTCTTCGAGGATCTGGCGGGACGGGCGGCCGAGCTCGGCTTCACCGATGTGATCAGTCACTGGCCGCGGGCCGAAGGCATCTATGCGGGCTCCGAAGACGTCCTCTACGACGTGGCTTTGCGGCTGTAGGCGCCGTGGCCTCGCCTCAGCCGACGAGGTTCTGGGCGAACACGTGCGGGGTGAATCCCGTCAGATCGTTGATGCCCTCGCCCTGGCCCACCAGCTTGATCGGAATGCCGGTCTTCTCCTGCACCGCAAGTACGAAGCCTGCCTTGGCCGAGCCGTCGAGCTTGGTCAGCACGAGACCGGTCACGCCGGCATGCTCGATGAACGCTTCAGCCTGGGCGAGGCCGTTCTGACCCGTGGTTGCATCCAGCACCAGCAACACCTCGGCAATCGGGACTTGCTTCTCGATCACCCGACGGATCTTGGTCAGCTCGTCCATCAGGCCGCTCTTGGTCTGAAGGCGACCTGCGGTATCGATGATGACGATCTCGGTGCCGTTCTTTTGGGCGTACTCGATGGTCTGGAAGGCGACCGACGCAGGATCTTGGCCGTGGTTCTGCGGGCGCACCACGGCTGCCCCGGCGCGCTCGGCCCACGTCGCGACCTGCTCGACGGCGGCGGCCCGAAACGTGTCGGCCGCGCCGATGACGACCGTGCGCCCGTGCACGCCGAGGAACTTCGCGAACTTGCCGATCGTCGTCGTCTTGCCCACGCCGTTGACACCGACCACCAGGACCACCGCGGGACGGTCCGAGAGCTTCAGCGTGGTGTCGAAGCGCGAGAGGCGCTCCTCCATACCCTCGCGGAGCATCCGCTGCAGGTCTCTGGGGTCGGTGGTCAGATACTTGGAGACCTTGCTGTGAAGCTCAGCGAGCACGTCCTCCGTGATCGCCGGACCGAAGTCGGCTTTGAGGAGGGCATCCTCGAGGTCTTGCCAGGTGCTCTCGTCAATAGTCGGTCGCTGGAACATTCCGCGCAAAGCGCCGGAGAGAGACCAGGGGGTGCGTTCAGCCATAGATAGAAGAGTATGCGAGAAGACGGCCCCCAATCGGCGTCAGACGGCCTGAACGAAGCCGGTGGCCTCCTCGGCCTTATCTGCGAGGTGCTCGAGGTTTGCCGGGATCGGCAGACCCTTGCGACGCATCGATTGTGCCCACAGACGTCCGGCGCGATACGACGAACGAACGAGGGGGCCGGCGAGCACGCCGAGGAAGCCGATTTCCTCGGCCTCGGCTTTGATCTCGACGAACTCCTCCGGCTTCACCCAGCGGTCGACCGGCAGATGGCGCGCGCTCGGGCGCAGGTACTGCGTCACGGTCATGATGTCGGTGCCGGCGTCGTGCAGGTCCTGCAGGGCCTGGCGGATCTCCTCGCGGGTCTCGCCCATGCCGAGGATCAGGTTCGACTTCGTGATCAGGCCGTAGTTGCGGGCCTGGGTGATGACGTCGAGTGAGCGGTCGTAGCGGAACGCCGGCCGGATGCGCTTGAAGATGCGCGGCACGGTCTCGACGTTGTGGGCGAAGACCTCGGGACGGCTGGAGAAGACCTCGGCAAGGAGGTCGGGGTTGCCCGAGAAGTCAGTGGCGAGGATCTCGACACCGGTGCCGGGGTTCATCCGGTGGATCTCCCGCACGGTCTCGGCGTGCAGCCACGCACCCTCGTCGGGGAGGTCGTCGCGTGCGACACCCGTCACGGTGGCGTAGCGCAGGTTCATTTGCACGACGCTCTCGGCCACGCGGCGAGGCTCGTCTTTGTCGTAGTCGGCCGGCTTGCCGGTGTCGATCTGGCAGAAGTCGCACCGCCTCGTGCACTGTGAGCCGCCGATGAGGAAGGTCGCCTCCCGGTCTTCCCAGCACTCGAAGATGTTGGGGCAGCCGGCCTCCTGACAGACCGTGTGCAGGTTCTCACTCTTGACCAGCGATTGGAGCTTCTTATACTCCGGACCGAACTTGGCCTTGGTCTTGATCCACTCGGGTTTGCGCTCGATGGGGGTCTCGGCGTTACGGGTTTCGAGGCGCAGAAGTTTGCGTCCTTCGGGGGCAGCGCTCACGCGGAGACTCCAGTCTTAATCGGGGGGTTGGTGGCCACAAAGGCCTGGGATTCGAAGCGGGCAAGCACCAGCGGAACGACATCGATCGGGTCTACCCGGTGGCCGAGCTGCTCGGTCACGGTCGTCACGCCGGCGTCCCGGATGCCACAGGCCACGATGCGATCGTAGGGCTCAAGACTGTTGCTGCAGTTCAGCGCGAAGCCGTGCATTGTGATGCCGGAGGCAATGCGCACGCCGATGGCCGCGATCTTGTTCTCACTGCCATCCCGAACCACCCAGACGCCGCTTCGGCCATCGACGCGGCCGCAGTCGACGCCGAGTTCCGTCAGCACGTCGATCAGAATAGCCTCGAGGCTTCGGACGTAGCCGACGACGTCAACGGGCTCGGCGAGGCGCATGATCGGGTAGCCGACCAGCTGGCCCGGGCCGTGCCAGGTGATCTTGCCGCCGCGATCGACGTCGATCACGGGGGTGCCGTCGGTGGGACGCTCACTCGGATCGGTGCGCTTTCCCGCGGTGTAGACCGAGTTGTGCTCAAGCAGCATCAACGCGTCGGGAGCGCCCTCCTCGGCGATCTGGCGGTGCAGCTCGCGCTGCTGCGCAAGTCCCACCAGATAATCGACGGCATCGTTGCCGAACCCAGCCAGAACTGTATTGATCATGGCCTCAGTCTAGGTTGGTTTTTTATTTCTTGGACGGCATCCAGTAAATATGCGACACATCAGCCGGTAGCCCGCTCCCGGGCCGCGACCCGCTGGCCGACGACCGCGGAGACGCCATCCTGACGCATGGAAACGCCATACAGGGCATCGGCGATCTCCATGGTGCGCTTCTGGTGGGTGATTACGATCAACTGAGAACTCTGGCGCAGGTCTTCGAAAATCGTCAGGAGTCGGCCGAGATTGGCGTCATCCAGCGCCGCCTCGACCTCGTCCATGATGTAGAACGGGCTGGGGCGGGCCTTGAAGATGGCGATCAGCAGCGCTACGGCCGCCAGCGAACGCTCGCCGCCCGACAGCAGGGAGAGTCGCTCGATCTTCTTACCCGCCGGACGAACGCTGACCTCGATGCCGGTCGTGAGCAGGTCGTTGGGATCCGTCAGGGAGATCGAGCCGGAGCCGCCCGGGAACAGGATCGGGAAGACGACCTGGAACGCGTCGCGGGTGTCGTTGAATGCCTCCTCGAAGATCGACTGCATGGCCAGGTCGATGTCGCCGATGATGGTCAGCAGGTCGGCGCGCGTGTCGCTGAGGTCGGCCAACTGCTCGGTCAGGAACCGGCTGCGCTGCTCGAGGGCCTCGAACTCCTCGAGCGCAAGCGGGTTGACCCGGCCCAGCTCGGCGAGTTTGCGCTCGGCCTTGGCGAGGCGCACTTTCTGGGCCTCCCGATTGAAGGCGATGCCGGTGGCATCCTCGCCCTCAGCCGCGTCGGAGTTCGGGATAAGCTCTTCCGGACCGTACTCGGCGACGAGGACGTCCTCGCCCAGCCCCAGCTCGCTGGCCACGCGCTCGAGCACGCCGCTGAGCTGCAGCTTCTTCTCGTAGATCTGCAGTTCGAGGCCATGCACGTTCTCCACGATCACCTGCAGGCGGTTTCGCAGCCCCGATTCCTCGGACCGTAGCGCCTGGAGTTCCTGGTTCTGCTCGGCCCGCTCTGCCTCGCGCTGCCCCAGCGCGAGCAGAGCCTCCGCGACGGAGACATCGACGGCCGCCAGAACCATGGGCAGAGTATTCACCACCTCCGAGGCCGCTGCCACCTGGCGCCGGCGGATAACTGCCCGTCGGGCTGCTTCCTCGGCGGCCGCCCGATCGGCCACGACCTGATGCTCGAGGGCAATGATGCGGGCCTCCTCGGCCCTCACTCGCTCCCGGGCGGTCTCCAGCCGCAGCCGAGCCTCGAGCTCACGCTCGCGGCTCGTCTCGAGCGCCAGCACGGGCGCCTCCCGGGCCGCCGCGTCAAGCGTCGGCTTCGGCAGCGCCTCGACGACGGCCAAATCGTCTTTGGCGGTACTCGCCGCAGACTCGGCCTCCCCGACGGCCCTCTCCGCCACCGCGAGGGCAGCCCCGAGGCGATCGAACTCCCCCTCGCCGGCGTCGACCTGGGCCTTCAGCCGCGACTGCTTCTCGGCATGGGCGGCGAGCCGCGCATCGAAGGCCTTCAGCGCCGCCAGCGCCCGGACGGACTGCTCCTTGGCGACCTGCACGATGCCGCGCTGCTCGGCGAGCGCAAAGCGCAGCGTGTCGATCTGGGTACTCACCTCATCGAGCCGCACGGCGGCGGTGTCCCGCTCGGCCACGAGCTCGAGTCGACTGCGCTTGGCGCCGGATCCGCCCCGGAGGACGTACTCGGTGAGCACGTCGCCCGCGAGGGTGATGAAGGTCAGCCCGGGAACCGGTGTCACGAGCGGCCAGGCCACTCGGGCGGCATCGAGGTCGTCGGCGATCAGCGTGGCGGCGAGAAGACCCAGCACGCCGTCGGGCGCCTTCACAACTGATGCCGCGGCGACGATTCCCGGCACCTCGGCGCTGCCCGAGAGCGCGGCCGGGGCAGTCGACCCCGAGCCCTCGGCCACAATCAGCTCGACCCGGCCGAGGTCTTTGCCGCGCGCGAGGGCGACGGCCGCGACAGCCGCCGCCAGGTCGTCGGCGAGCACGGCGTCGGCGAGGGTGCCGAGGGCCGCGGCGATGGCGGCCTCGTAGCCCGGGGTCACCCGCACATGCTCGGCGACGAGACCCCGGATGCCGATCAGACCGGCCGCGACGAGGTCGCTCGAGCCGTCCTTCTGATCGAGCGCCAACGTCAGCGCGCCTGTGCGTGCGGCGAGTGCGTCGCGCTCCCGCTCACCGGCGTGCAGGGTCTCGCGCAGCTGCTCGATCTCGGCCTCCGCGGCAAAAACCTCTGCCTGGGCGAACTCGTAGGCCTCGTCGAGATCGGTCTCGGCGGTCTCCACCGACTCGGACTCGGCTGCAAGCAGCGCGAAGGCCTCCCGGGCGGCGTGCCTGCGGGCCGTGGCCCCCTCCAGTGCGTTGGACTGGCGCAGCACTTCGCCGCGCACCGCGGCCAGCCGGGAGTTCGCGCTGTCCGCCAGCCCAAAGAGTTTCGACAGTTCAAGGGCCTGGCGGGAGACCCGCGAGCTCTGCGCGGAGATCTCCTCGTCAGCGGTGTCCAGCAGGAGCCGCGCGGCGGCGGTCGTGGCCTGATTCGCCCGCCATGCCGCCTCGGCCTCGGTGATCTCGAGTCGCAGGCGCTTTACCTCGTCCCTCGCATCCAGCACCATCTGCGGTGTAACGCTCGGATCCTGGGCGACGTTCTGCTCGTCGGTACCGAGCATGCCCAGCCGCTGGTTGGCGAGGGTGAATAGCCCGCGCAGCCGCTCCTGCACGCTCTCGAGTCCGAAGCTGGTGCGACGGGCAAGGTCGACGGCATCCCCCGCAGTGGAGGCCTCCTCGATGCGGGCAATGCGGATCTGATTGCCATCCAGGCGCTCCTGCAGAACGAGGCGCTCGGTGAGGCGCTCGCCCTCGCTGCGGCCATGGTCTGCGAGAGTTCTGCGCAGCCCCACCACCTCGTCCGCCAGAAGGCGGGCCCGGGAATCCCGAACGACGGCAGCGATGGAGGCGGCCTCCTTGGCGATCTCCGCCTGGCGGCCAAGTGGCTTGAGCTGGCGGCGAACCTCGCCCGCGAGGTCGCTCAAGCGGGTCAGATTCGCCTGCATCGCTTCGAGCTTGCGCTGGGTCTTTTCCTTGCGGCGACGGTGCTTCAGGATGCCCGCGGCCTCCTCGATGAAGCCGCGTCGGCCCTCGGGGGTGGCGTGTAGCACGGCGTCGAGCTGCCCCTGGCCGACGATGACGTGCATCTCCCGGCCCAGGCCGGAATCGCTTAAGAGTTCCTGCACGTCGAGCAGTCGGCAGCCCTCGCCGTTGATGGCATATTCGCTGCCGCCATTTCTGAACAGCGTTCGACTGATCGTGACCTCGGTGTAGTCGATCGGCAGGGCACCGTCGGCATTGTCGATGGTGAGGATGACCTCGGCCCGACCGAGCGGGCCTTTTGTGGCCGTGCCCGCGAAGATGACGTCCTCCATCTTGCCGCCGCGAAGCGTCTTCGCGCCCTGCTCACCCATCACCCAGGCGAGCGCGTCGACGACGTTGCTCTTGCCGGAGCCGTTGGGCCCGACAACGCAGGTGACGCCGGTCTCGAACGCGAACGTCGTCGGCTGGGCAAAGGATTTGAAACCTTTGAGGGTCAGGCTCTTCAGATACACAGCACTCCGAGGGGATTGCAAACTAAAATGATGTTTTCGTTGTTTATGAACCGGTGCGGTAGTCCGGGCACTACGCTACCGGCTCGAAGGGATCCCATGAATAAGGCTCGCAGACCACTCGTTTCCCCTGGAGCCCAGCTGACCCCGGCCGAACTGACCCGGTACGCCCGCCAGCTCTCGCTGTTGCAGATCGGCGTCGAGGGGCAGCGCCGCCTCAAAGCCGCCCGGGTGCTGGTGCTGGGCGCCGGCGGTCTCGGCTCCCCCGTTCTCACGTCACTGGCCGCGGCCGGCGTCGGCACGATCGGCATCGTCGACTCCGACACGGTCGAGGACTCAAACCTGCAACGCCAGACCATCTTCAGAACTGCGGATGTCGGTCTCCCCAAGGCGGCGGCGGCGGCCGCGGCCCTCACTGCCCAGAATCCCCTGATCACAATCACGCCGCTGTCGCTGCGGGTGACGGCCGAGAACGTCCTGGCGATCGTCGCCGACTACGACGTCATCATCGACGGCACCGATAACTTCGAGACCAGATACCTGGCCCACGACGCGGC
>JBBATW010000006.1:13682-53280 GCA_040398585.1 Agreia sp. | reverse complement strand
AAACTGATCGTCGGCTTCGGCGAGATCCTGCTCGGCCGACTCCTCGTGCACGACGGCGTCGACGCCTCCTGGCGGGAGATCCGGTTCGGGCCAGAAGAAGCGGCCGCCCAGCCCGCGGCATCATTTCCCAGCAACGCCACTCCGACAGCCCCGCAGACGGCGGACTCCCCCAGCATCACCCCCGAAGAAGTCCGCGAACTCCTCGCGGCCCGGACTGCCGGCGAGGCCCACTTCGTGCTCGTCGACATCCGTGAGCCGTGGGAGCACGACGTGGCCACGATCGCGGGTGCCGTGCTCCTGCCGATGTCGCACCTGACGGCCGAGTCCTCGCTGGAGGTCATCCCCTACGACGCGACCGTTATCCTGCACTGCCACCACGACACCCGCTCGGCCAGCGCTCAGCAGTACCTGGCCCAGCACGGCTGGGGCGATATTCGCTTCATGCAGGGCGGAATCGACGCCTGGAGCCGCACCATCGACAAGGACGTGCCGCGCTACTGAACCTTCAGGTAGCCGCTCAGCCGCCGGCGAAGGGCGGCAGCACGTCAAGCAGGTCGCCGTCGGCCAGCAGCCGGGTGCGGTCGGTCGTCGCGACCTCGTTCAAGATGAAGGAGCAACGCGCAAAGACCGCCGGGGCCGAACTTCCGAGCTGGTCGAGAAGCTCGCCGACGGTCGTCGCCGGTGCGACCTCGAGGTGCTCCTCTGCTTTGCCGGTGGCCGCCTTGGCCGCGGCGAAGTAGCGAACGTGAACGCGCATTCTCTCTAACCGCCGATCGCACTCATCGAGCGTTCCGGCTGAACGAAATCGGGGTCGTCGATACCGTGACCCGAGGGCTTGACCCACATCGCGGCCCGCCACTCATCGGCAACCTGCTTGTCGGTGGCGTCGCTGCGAAGCAGGCCCAGCAGGTCGGTCTCGTCGTGGGAGAACAGGCAGCTGCGCACACCGCCCTCGGCGGTGATCCGGGTACGGCGGCAATCCTCGCAGAACGGCTCGGTGACGCTGGCGATGATGCCGACCATGCCGAGCGAGGGGGAATCGGCCGGGGCCGCTTTCTCCCGCACCTGATAGAGCTCGGCGGGCGCGCCATCGCGAGGGGCGGCATCGGGGGTGAGGGCGTAGCGAACCTCGAGTCGCTCGCGGATCTGCGCTGCGGTAATCATGCCGTCCCGGCTCCAGACGTGGTCGGCATCCAGCGGCATCTGCTCGATGAAGCGCAGCTGATGGCCGCCGGCGAGCGCCCACTCAAGCAGCTCGACGCCCTGGTCGTCGTTGATGCCGGGCATCAGAACGGCGTTGATCTTGGTTGCCATAATGCCGTGCTCGCCGAGGGCATCGATGCCCTCGAGGACCCGATTCAAAAACGGCCGGCGGGTGATGACCGCGAAGGTCTCGGGGCAGATCGAGTCGAGTGAGACGTTTACCCGGTCGAGTCCCGCCGCGGCGAGGCCTGCAGCCCGGCCGGCCAAGCCGATGGCGTTCGTCGTCAGGGAGATCTCCGGTCGCGGCTCCAGGGCTGCGCAGTCGGCGATGATCTCCACGAGGTCGCGGCGCAGCAGCGGCTCGCCGCCGGTGAAGCGGATCTGGCGCACGCCAAGGTCGCGCACAGCGATCTGGGCCAGGCGAACGATCTCCTCGCGGGTCAGCAACTTCGGCCCGGCGAGGAAAGGAAGGCCCTCTGCGGGCATGCAGTAGGTGCAGCGAAGGTTGCAGCGATCGGTCAGCGAGATGCGCAGGTCGGTGGCGAGGCGGCCGTATTTGTCGAGGAGTCCGGAGACGTCGGGACGGTCTGCGGTGCGGCTTCCAGCAGGTCCGGATCGTACGGTCGGCATCCCCAAGGTCACGGTCATTGGTCCAGCCTACGACGCGTAACCTATAGCCGCTCTCAGCTGAATCGTCAGAGCGGCTCCCGGAGACCGAAGGTCAGCATCTGGGTGAACGAGGTCCGCGGGTTCAGCAGCACCTCTCGCGTCGGGCCCTCTTCCACGATGCGGCCGGCGTCGAGCACGATCACCCGGTCGGCGAGCGCCAGCGCATCGAGCGGATCATGCGTGACGAGAAGCACCGAGCGCTCCTCGAGTACCCGGCTGAGCAGGGCGCGAATCTTCGGCACGACGCTGGCGTCCAGAGAGCCGAATGGCTCGTCCAGCAGCAGCACCCGGGGGCCGGCTGCCAGCGCCCGGGCCACCGCGACACGCTGGGCCTGCCCGCCAGACAGCTCTGCCGGCCGACGTCGGCCAAGATCGCTCGCCTCGACCTGCTCGAGCCAGTCGACAGCCTGAAGCCTTGATTCGGCGCGCGAGCGACCGGAGCTCCGCGGGCCGAAGGCGACGTTTTCCAGCACACTCAGGTGCGGAAACAGCAGGGCGTCCTGCGCCAGCAGGCCCACCCCTCGGGCGTGGGGGGCGACGAAGCGGGCAGGGGCGACGCGGCCGAGTTCGACCAGTGGCTCCCCGTCGAGCATGACATGCCCGGAGTCCGGACGCAGCAGCCCGGCAACGAGGGCAAGCAGCGTCGACTTGCCGGAGCCGTTGGGCCCCAGCAGCGCCACCGTCTCACCGGGCGAAACAGACAGGGCGATCTCGAGCCCTCGCTCGGCCAGACTGACGGAGACATCCAGACCGGGGGCGCCGGTCACAGTCGGGCAGATCTTGCTGCGCCGCGACCGTGCGTCGCGAGCATGACGACAACGGCGACGGCGACCAGCACAAGGGCGAGGGCGACGGCCGCATCCGGGTCGGATTCGCGCTGCAGGTAGATCTCGAGCGGCAGGGTGCGGGTCACGCCCTGCAGGCTGCCGGCGAAGGTAAGGGTCGCACCGAACTCGCCGAGGGCGCGCGCGAACGCGAGCACTGCCCCGGTAATCACGCCGGGAAGCACCAGCGGCAGCGTTACCCGGCCGAGCACAGTCGTGGGCGAGGCGCCGAGGGTCGCGGCGACAGCCTCGTAGCGGCTGCCGGCCGCGCGCAGGGAGCTCTCCAGGCTGAGCACCAGAAACGGCAGGGCCACGAAGGTCTGCGCGAGAACCACGGCAATCGTGGAGAACGCGATAGTGATGCCCGCTGCCTCCAGCGGGGCGCCGAACACCCCCCGGCGGCCGAACGCCGCCAGCAGCGCAATACCGCCGACAACAGGCGGCAGCACCAGGGGAAGCAGCACGAGCGCCCGAAGGATGCCCTGGCCGCGAAACCGGGTGCGGGCCAGCACCAGGGCCAGCGGCACGCCCAACACGATGCAAGCCACCGTTGAGGCCAGCGAGGTTCGCAGGCTCAGCCCCAGCGCGGCCACCGCGGATTCCGAGGTGATCAGGGCACCGAAATTAGGCCAGTCGACCCGGGTGGCCAGCGCTGCGATCGGCAGCAGGATGACCAGCGACCCGAGGGCCGCGACCGCGACGGTCCACGCCGGGACCCCACCCAGGCTGGTCGAATCTCGACGCTTCTTCGCAGTGCGTGCCATGACAGGACTTGTCATCACGGGGTACCGAACCCCGCGGCTGCCAGAACACCCTGGCCCGATGCGCCGGTGACGAGCGCGATGAACGCCGCCGCCAGTTCGGGCTGCGTCGCGGTCGACAGCGCACCGATGGGGTAATGGTTCACCGCCGTAGCCGACTCGGGGAACCTGATGCCAAGCACCTTGGATCCGGCGCTCTTGATGTCGGTGACGTAGACAAGACCTGCATCGGCCTCACCGGAGGCGACCTTGCCGAGCACTCCGGAGACCGCAGACTCCTCACTCACCGGGGCAAGGGTGACTCCAGAGCCCGCGGCGACCACTGCGGCAGCAGCGCCACACGGCACAGCAGGGGCACAGATCACGAGGCGAAGCCCCGGCTTTGCAAGGTCTTGGAACGAGGAGATGCCCGCCGGGTTTCCCGGCGGAACGGCGATCTCGAGAGTGTTGCTGGCGAAGGGCACCGGGGCACCCCGCACGAGGGATGCGTCGGTGAGCTTGGCCATGTTCTTCGTGTCGGCCAGCGCTACGACGTCGGCGGGGGCACCCTCGGTGATCTGGCTGACGAGGTCGGCGGAGCCTGCGAAGTTCAGGGCCACGGTCACGCCGGGGTTTGCCCTTTCGAACTCGGTCGCCAACTCGGTGATGGTGCTCTTCAGAGAGGCGGCGGCGAAGACGGTGAGGGTGCGGGCCATCTCGGGCGCGGCAGCCGTGGCCGTGGCCGGCAGGCTGGTCGAGGTGGCGCAACCGGAGAAAAGCAGGACGGTGGCGAGGGCGACTGCCCCGATTCGGTAGATCGTCAAGAACTGCTCCTCGGGGTTTCGACTACGACATTGGTGCTCTTGATGACGGCCACGGCAATCGAGCCGGGCACAAGTCCCAGATCGTTCACCGCCTCGGTGCTCATCAGGGAGACGACGCGGTGCGGCCCGCACTGAATCTCGACCTGGCTCATCACGAGGTCGCTCGTGACCTTCGTGACGAGGCCGACGAAGCGGTTTCTGGCCGACGACGACATGCCAGAGGGGTCACCCGGGGCCGCTGCGTGCTCCTTGGCGAGCCTCGCGAGATCGACGCCTTCGACAACCTTGCGGCCGCTCTCGTCGAGGCCGGCCGGAAGCTGGCCTGCATCGATCCAGCGCCTGAGGGTGTCGTCGCTGACGCCGAGAAACAACGCTGCATCTCTAATCCGTATTTGCGTCATAAAAAATAGAATACTACCGCTGATGCGGATTTAATCGCGTCCCGCTTGGCCGGCAATCTATTTCGGGGCATTTTTTCGGAGCGGCGTAGGCAAGAATGTCAGGGTGACAACCCGCCGAATTGAGACTCACCAGGATGCCGTCAACGCGCTGTTGGCGCCGCTCGCAGGGCGCCTCGGCGTTGAACGGCTCGCCATCTCAGCCGCCGGCATGATCGCCGACCCTGCCAGTTATCGCGACCGGGTTCTGGCACAGGACATCGTGTCGCCCATGGATCTGCCGCCCTTCGACAACTCCCAGATGGATGGCTATGCCGTGCGCAGCGTCGAGCTCGCGGCGGCCACTCTGGCCCACCCGGTGGTTCGGCCCGTTGCACCGCCCATCAACGCGGGCGACCGCGAGCGCGCTCTGCCCCTTGGCTGGGCAGCCCCGATCATGACCGGGGCGCCGATCCCTGCGGGGGCCGACGCCGTGATCCCCATCGAGGCGTGCCTGCCCGCCACCTTTTACCCGGTGTCGGAGTGGGAGGTGACGGAGGCCGTGACCGTCGCGTTCTCGGCGCCCGCTTCAGCGGGAGTCTTCGTCAGAGCGCGCGGCAGCGATGTGCACTCGGGCGAGGTGCTGCTGACCGCCGGGGTCACGCTCGGCCCTGCCCAGTTCGGTGTGATCGCCGGTGTCGGGGTGACGCACACCATCGTGAATCGGCGCCCCCACGTGCTGGTGATCGCCACCGGTCACGAGATCCGGGAGTCTGGTTCCGATCTGCTGCCCGGCCAGATCTTTGACTCGAACAGCATCATGCTCACTTCGGCGCTGACCGATATCGGCTGCACGGTCGCGGCCTGGCCGTGCCACTCCGACAACGCGGCAGATCTGCTGCACATCCTGCACACCCGCGCGGAGTCGGCCGACCTGGTCATCACCATCGGCGGCGTCAGCGCGGGCGCCCGGGAGGTCGTGCGGGACGCGTTCGAGCCCCTCGGAGTCGAGTTCATGCACGTTGCCATGCAGCCGGGCGGCCCCCAGGGGCTCGGCGAGATCGCCCTGGAGGGGCGGCCCGAACCGCTCCCGGTTCTCTCGTTCCCGGGAAACCCGGTGAGTGCCCTGATCTCCTTCGAGATGTTTCTGCGGCCCGTTCTCGGCGAACTCGCCACGGGACGCCCCACCGTGCGCCCGAGAATCACGGCCCCGCTGGCCGAGGCGGCCGAGTCCCCCGCGGGCAAACACCAGATTCGCCGGGGAGTCCTGGACCCGGACGGGGCGGTGCGACTCGTAGGTGGCGCCAGCTCCCACCTGCTGCACTCCTACGCCGCATCAACCGTGCTCGTGCATCTGCCCCTGGGCATCACCCAAGCGTCGGCCGGCGAGCACATCGAGATCTGGAGAATCAATGTCTGAGCCTGCCCCCGACAGCACGCCCGCGACCGGAGGGCTGACGCATGTGCGCTCCGATGGCGCCGTATTGATGGTCGATGTCACCGACAAGATTCCGACCCAGCGCCAGGCAACCGCAACTGCAACCCTGATCACGCGACCCGACGTCATCGAGCTGCTCGTTGCGGGCAAGCTGCCCAAGGGCGAGGCCCTGGCCGTCGCCCGGGTCGCCGGAATAATGGGGGCCAAGCAGACCTCGAACCTGATTCCGCTGTGTCACCCCCTGCCGCTCGCCGGCGCCACGGTCGACTTCGAGGCTCTCCTCGACCGGGTCGAAATCAGCGCGACGGTCAAGACCACCGGGGTCACGGGCGTGGAGATGGAGGCCCTCACCGCGGTCTCGGTTGCCGCCCTTGCCCTCTATGACATGATCAAGGCCGTCGACAAACACGCCGAGATCACCGGCATCCGGGTACTGGCGAAAAGCGGAGGCAAGTCCGGAGACTGGGTCAGCTCACGGGAGGAAAACAAATGAGAAGCGCACGCGTGATCGTGGCCTCGACCCGCGCCGCCGAGGGGGTCTATGACGACCTCACCGGCCCCGTCATCGAGGCATGGCTCGAAGCCCGCGGCTGGGTACTGCACCCCCGCCTCGTCGTGCCCGACGGCGACTGGGTCGCCACCGCCCTCAGTGACACGCTAAGCCTCAACCCCCAACTCATCATCACGACGGGCGGCACGGGAGTGAGCCCCACCGACCGAACCCCCGAGATGACCCGGCCCCTGCTGGATGCGGAGATCCCGGGAATCATGGAGGAGTTGCGTCGCCGAGGAGCAGCCAAGACACCCCGCGCTATTCTCAGCCGCGGTCTCGCGGGCATCGCCGGCGGCACCCTCGTGGTCAACCTGCCGGGCTCTCCCGGCGGAGTGAAAGACGGCCTCGGCCTGCTCGACGAGATCCTCGAGCACCTGGTCGACCAGCTGAAAGGCATCGACCATGCCGGCTGATCAGAGGGCCACCCCGAACAGCGTCGGCGTCGCCTTCGCCACCGTCACGGCCGAGGAGATCTCCCTCGCCGAATGCTCACGTGCCGTCGAAAGCGATCACGCCGGCGCGATCGTGACGTTCGAGGGCGTCGTGCGAAACCACGATGAGGGCCGAGGCGTCACTCGACTGGCCTACACCGCGCATCCGTCTGCGAGCGCAGTTATGGCCGAGGTGGCCAACGAGATCGCGGCCGCGCATCCGAGTGTTCGCATCGCGGCGGCCCATCGCACCGGCGAGCTCGGAATCGGCGATGTGGCCCTCGCCTGTGCGGTGGCCTCAGCGCACCGCGCCGAGGCATTCGCGGCCTGCGCGGAACTGGTCGATACCATCAAGTACCGGGTTCCGATCTGGAAGGAACAGGGCTTCGTCGACGGCAGCAGCGAGTGGGTCGCAGCCCTCGGCTGAATCCCCAGCCGCCATGCTGTTTACTCGGTGGTCAGGGGATGCTGAGACAACTGACACCCAGTGAACGGAACAACCGATGGACCAGAACACCGTGACACGCATCATCCCGGCCAGAACACGGGACGATCTGGCGGCTCTCGCCTCAGCCACCGCCCTGCCGCTCGCCGGCGGCTCCTGGATCTACTCCGAACAGAACACCGGTGTCGATACGTTCGTCGACCTGCTGCCGCTCGGCTGGCCGGCGATTGAGATCACGCCCGAGGGGCTCACGATCGGCGCCACCTGCACGCTCGCCGAGCTGAGCCGACTCGAGCATCCGCTCTTCTTCCAATGCTGCACCGCCCTCTATGGGTCTTTCAAAGTCTGGAATGTGGCCACGGTCGGCGGCAACCTGGCCACGGCACTGCCCGCGGGCCCGATGATCTCGCTGCTGGCCGGCCTCGATGCGGAGGTGCTGGTGTGGGAAGCCGACGGGAGCGACACCCGAATGCCGGTGACCGAGTTCATCACCGGCAACAAGACGACCGCGCTGACCCAGGGCGCTGTGCTGCGCTCCATCAGTGTGCCGCGCGCCTCCCTGCTGGCCGCGACCGCATTCCGCAAGATCGCCCTCTCGGCGCTCGGTCGAAGCGGGGCCGTGCTGGTGGGCCGGGTGGACGCGGACGGCGCATTCGTGTTGACGGTCACCGCCGGCACCGTGCGCCCGGTGCAGCTGCGCTATCCAACCCTGCCCGCCGCCGCCGAGCTTGCGGCCGACATCGCCGCCATCGACTCCTGGTTCACGGATGCGCACGGCGCCGCAGACTGGCGCCGAGCCGTGAGCGGCGTGCTGGGTGAAGAGATTCGAGCAGAGCTTACCCGGGGGCCAGAGTCGAAAGCAGAGATCGCCTGATGAAGATCCAGCTGAACGGTGCGGAATTCACCGCCAACGAGACGCCCGGCCAGAGCCTGCGATCGATACTTCACGACGGCGAACACTTCTCGGTCAAGAAGGGCTGCGACTCGGGCGACTGCGGAGCCTGCACCGTGCTCGTGAACGGCATGCCCGTGCACTCCTGCATCTTCCCTGCGTTCCGGGCGGAGGGCTGCGAGGTCACGACGGCCGAGGGCCTCGGCACCCCCGGTGAGCTGGCACCGATCCAGGAGCAGTTCGTCGCCGCCGGCGCCTTTCAGTGCGGGTTCTGCACCCCCGGGATGGTGGTCACGGCTTCCACCCTCACCGATGACGACCTCGATGATCTGCCCCGACTGCTGAAGGGCAATCTCTGTCGCTGCACCGGCTACCGCGCGATAGAGGACGCTATCCGCAGCAAGCGCAACGTGACGGCCTGCGCCGGAGGCAGCGGCGGCAAGGCCTGCCCGGAAACCTGTGAAATCCGCCGCAGCGTCGGTACCAGCATCGGCGCCCCGGCAGCCGCTCGCATCGTCAGCGGGCAGGAGCCCTACACGCTCGACGTCTCAGTGCCCGGGCTCACCCACCTCGCGGTGCTGCAGAGCCCGCACGCCCACGCCCGAATCCTGTCAATGGATACCGCGGCCGCCCGTGCCCTTGACGGGGTCCACGCTGTGCTGAACCACGAAGACTCCCCCGCGATGCTCTTCTCCTCGGCCCGGCACGAGAGCCGCCTCGACGACCCCGACGACACGCTGATCTTCGACACTGTCGTGCGTTTTCGTGGCCAGCGCATCGCCGCCGTGGTCGCCGACTCCGTGGCCATCGCCGAGGCTGCCTGTCGCCTGATCGACGTCAGATATGAGGTTTTGCCCGCCGTCTTCGACCCGCGCAGCGCACTGCTGCCGGGCGCCCCGCAGATCCACGCCGACAAGAACGGCACCACGAGCCGCATCGCCGACCCACACCGCAATCTCGTCGCCGAGCTGCACGGCGAGTACGGCGACGTGGAGGCGGCCCTGGGTGAGGCCGCCCACGTCGTCACCGGCGTCTTCCACACCCAGCGGGTATCTCAGATGCATCTGGAGACTCACGCCTCGATCGGCTGGATCGACGAAGACGACCGCCTCGTGCTGCGCACCAGCTCGCAGGTGCCGTTCCTCGTGCAGAAAGAACTCTGCCGCCTGTTCGACCGCGACCCCGCGACCGTGCGGGTATTCACCGCCAGGGTCGGCGGCGGTTTCGGCGGCAAGCAGGAGATTCTGACCGAAGACGTGGTCGCGCTCGCCGTGCTTCTGACCGGGCGCCCGGTGCAGTACGAGTTCACCCGCAGCGACGAGTTCACCCTCGCGCCGACCCGGCATCCGATGGAGGTCGAAGTCACTCTCGGTGCGAGCAACGCGGGCCGCCTGACAGCCCTGAAACTTCGAGTCCTGGCCGATACCGGAGCCTACGGAAACCATGCCCCCGGCGTGCTCTACCACGGCTGCTCCGAGTCGGTGAGTCTCTATAACGTCGCCAACAAGCGCGTGGATGCCCAGAGCGTCTACACAAACAACCTCCCGGCCGGCGCCTTCCGGGGCTACGGCCTCGGCCAGGTGATCTTCGGCATCGAGAGCGCGATGGACGAGCTTGCGGCACAACTCGGCATGAACCCCTTCGACCTGCGCCGCCTGAACTCGGTACGCCCGGGCGACGACCTGGTCGTCACCCACGTCGAGGGTGCGGATCTGGTCTTCGGCAGCTACGGCCTCGATCAGTGCCTGGATCTTGCCCAAAGCGCCCTGGCTCGCGGCAACGGCGCGACCGTTCCGACGGGGGCAGAGTGGTCGGTCGGCGAAGGAATGGCGAGCGCCATGATCGCCACGATTCCGCCGCGCGGTCACTTCTCGGAGGCGTCGGTCACGGCGAATCCGGCCGGCGACTACACGGTGCGGGTCGGCACCTCGGAGTTCGGCAACGGCACGACGACGGTGCACACCCAGCTCGCCGCGACAGCACTCAATACGCGCGCTTCCGCCATCAACATCCTTCAGTCCGATACCGACGCCAGCGGCTATGACACCGGCGCGTTCGGCTCCGCCGGAACCGTCGTGGCGGGCAAAGCCGTGCTCGATGCCGCGACGCGGCTCACCGTGCTGCTGAAAGCCGCCGCCGCCGCGCACACGAAGACCTCCCCTGAGGCCTGGACCTTGGAGCCGGGCGGGCTCCGCTCGAGAGCCACGAAAGAATTCCTGGCCCTGGCCGAGATCACCGGGCCCAACGGCATCCGTGCCATTGGCCGCCAGGACGGCGCCCAGCGCTCTCTCGCCTTCAATGTGCACGCCTTCCGGGTGGCCGTGAACAGGGCGACCGGCGAAGTGCGCATCCTGCAGTCGATCCAGGCCGCGGATGCCGGCTTCGTACTGAACCCCGAGCAGTGCCGCGGCCAGGTCGAGGGCGGAGTGGCCCAGGCCATCGGAACATCGCTGTTCGAGGAGATGATCCTCGACGGTGCCGGCACCGTGACCACGAGCGTGCTGCGCAACTACCACGTGCCGTCCCTCAGCGACCTGCCCGTGACGGAGGTTTACTTCGCGGATACGGCAGACGACCTCGGCCCGTTCGGCGCCAAGTCGATGAGCGAGTCGCCCTACAACCCCGTCGCCCCCGCGCTGGCGAATGCGGTGCGTGCCGCGATCGGCGTGCGCCCGTTCGAGCTGCCGATGTCCCGCGACCGCGTCTGGCGCCTTGCCTCCGGCGCCTGAACCGGGCACGGCTCCCACAATGCTAGAAAAGAGCATGCTTCAGATTCGCGGCGCCCTGCGCACCCTCATCGATTCCACGACCTCGAACGAGACCGACCTGTTCGTCGTCGGCGCCTCGGTCGTCGGCGCCTCGGTCGTCGGCGCCTCGGTTTCGGGCGCGATGCCACGGCCCGTCGAGGTACTGGATGCCACGGGTTGCGTCGTGACCCCCGGTCTCGTCAATGCACATCACCACCTGCTGCAGAGCGCATTTCGCACCCTGCCGGGCACCCGTGGCGTGCCGATGGGCGACTGGCTGCCGACGATGGCCGGTGCGTATGCCGCCACTGGCATCGATCCGGAGCTCGCGCACGCCTCCGCCCTGGTCGGCGTCGCCGAGGGCCTGCTCAGCGGGGTCACCACGGTCGCCGACCACCACCTGACCTGGCCCGTCGGCAGTGACGACGTGGGAATCGCGACGGCGGCGGCCCGGGCGGCAGAGCGACTCGGCGGCCGATTGGTCTTCGTTCGCGGCAGCGCGCGCGACGACCCGCAGGAGGCTGCGATCTCTGCGGAACGCATCGTCACAGCGCTGCTGGGTGCCACCCAGAACGGGATCCGCGCCGACGGAATGCTCCAGGTTGCCGTCGGTCCCGCCGGTGTGCACAGCGACAGCGAGCTGACCTTCACACTCATGGCCGAGGTTGCGGCACGCCACGGCCTGCGCCGCCGCACCCAGGCCAACGAGCAGGTCGACGTTGTGGTCGCGCTCGAGCGCTACGGTCGACGCCCTATCGACCTGCTCGAGGACTGGGGCTGGCTCGCCCCCGACGTGACGCTTGCTCATCTCTGTGCCGTGACGCCGGATGAGATCGCGCGCCTCGCGACGGCCGGGGTGTCTGCGACGCACGCCCCCGGCTGCGACCTGCCGATGGGCTGGGGCATCGCGCCCGTCGCCGAGCTGATAGACGCGGGGATCCCCGTCGGTCTCGGCACAAGCGGGGGCGGCAGTAACGACGCAGGCCACCTGCTGGCCGACGCCCGGTTGGCGATGCAGGTCGCGCCCCTCGTGGGGCGCCCCCTTGCCGCTCGCGAGGTTCTCGGCATGGCCAGCGAGGGTTCCGCCCGGGGGCTGGGTCGCACCGAGCTGGGCCACCTGCGGCCGGGAGCTGCGGCAGACCTGTGTGTCTGGGATGTGTCGGGGGTGGCCGATGCCGGGGTCGCCGATCCGATTGCAGGTCTGCTCTGGGCAAATCCGGGCCGACGCCCGCGGCATGTGGTCGTGGCCGGCCGCGTGGTGGTCAGGGACTATCGGCTCGTTGAGGCGGATGAGCGGGAGTTGGCCGCATGCCTGAGCCTGCTGCTGGCGGCCCGAAGAGGCCCCTAGCAGAACTTTGGCAATACAGCCCGAGAACGTTCGGTAATATCTGTACTGCGTTGCCATAAGACAAGCCCCGTGAATTCGGGGCGAGAGTGGCCGATCCGATCAGGGTCAGCCTCTGCTCGACATGTATTCATCAGCCCACTGTCGCGATGATCTGTGCATACCGGGCCACTATTCGGTCTGATTTCTGCTGAGGACGTCCCATTGAGTGTTTTGCCGCGAAGAATCTCGCTACTGGCACACGCGACGTTGCCTGACGGCTCGCACTGTGACGTCGAGCTCACCGGAGACACCGTCTCAGCCGTGCTGCCGGCAGGAACCGCTGCCGCCAGACCGGCCGCAGAGACCATCGACCTCTCGGGCTACCTCCTGCTGACGGCTCCCGCCGAGCCGCACGCCCATCTCGACAAGGCCCTCTCCTTCGACCTGATCAACCCCCCACCGGGCGATCTTGACCTCGCCATCGCCTCCTGGCGCGACTACTCGGCCGGAATGACAGTCACCTCGATCGCCGACCGCGCCCGCGCCGCTGCCCTGCTGCTCGTGCAGAACGGGACCACGGCTGTTCGCTGCCACGTAGATGTGCTGACCGGGGATGACCCGCTGCGAGGGGTTCGCGCGCTCCTTCAGG
Organism: Agreia sp.; assembly: GCA_040398585.1. GTDB lineage: Bacteria > Actinomycetota > Actinomycetes > Actinomycetales > Microbacteriaceae > Agreia. The sequence continues at coordinate 40,161 of JBBATW010000006.1, read as the reverse complement.
TGCGCGCCGAGCTCGCCGGCGTTATCGACATCGAGTTAGCCGCCCTGGCCGGGCCCGGCATCCCCTCGGCCGATGTCGAGGCGGCACTCGACCTCGGCGTCGACCTCGTCGGCGGCGCTCCACACATCGGGGATGACCCAAGCGCAGACCTGAAGCGGCTGCTGGCCATCGCTGCGGGCCGCGGCATCGGCGTCGACATCCACACCGACGAAAACCTCGACGGCGCCGTCACCCTAAACGAGATGGCCCTCGCCGTGCGCGACTGGCCCCGAAGCATGCCGGTGACCGCCGGGCACTGCGTGCGTCTCGGCACGCTTGAGCTCGACGAGCTCGACGCCGTCATCGTCGAGGTCCTGGCCAGCGATATCGGCATCGTGACGCTTCCGATCACGAATCTCTATCTGCAGGGCTGGGAGCATCCGGTGTCGACCCCCCGCGGGATCACAGCCACCCGACGGCTTCTCGACGCGGGGGTTCGTCTCGCGGCCGGCGCCGACAACGTGCGCGACCCGTTCAACCCGGTGGGCCGCAGCGACGCACTCGAGACGGCGTCACTGCTGGTCACCGCTGGCCATCTGAGCCTGACCGAGGCCTATGATGCCGTGAGCTCTGGTGCCCGTGACGTGATGAATCTCCCGGTCGCCGGCGTCATCGTCGGCGCCAAGGCCGAACTGCTCGCCGTTCGCGGCAAGAACCTGGCGGATGTCGTGGCGAACGCGCCCGCCGATCGCTTCGTGATCCACCGCGGCAGCCTGATCGCCCAGAGCGAGACGACCCACCGAATGGCCCCTGTACGATCCACCGAACCGCTACTGGAAACGAGGTGACTTCCCCGATGACGATTGCCACAGACCTTCCCGTGGAAACCGCGACGACCGAGCTGATCAATTTCAGAAACGTCGCAATGACGTTCCCCAACGGCGTCACGGCGCTCACCGGCGTAGACCTCACCGTGAAACGCGGCGAGTTCGTGACCGTCGTCGGCCCATCCGGCTGCGGCAAGTCCACCCTGCTGCGGATCGCCTCCGGCCTCACGAGCGCGACCGAGGGCTCCGTCACCGTCGGTACCAGCCGCATCGGCTACGTCTTCCAGGATGCGACGCTACTGCCGTGGCGCAACGTTCAGGAGAACGTCGAGCTGCTGGCCGAACTGAACGGCGTCAAGAGGTCACAGCGACGCGCCGAGGCCGCCAAGGCCATCAAGCTCGTAGGCCTCACAGGATTCGAGAAGCAGCTGCCCAAGACGCTCTCGGGCGGCATGAAGATGCGTGCCTCCCTGGCCCGCTCGCTCACCCTCGACCCCGAGCTGTTCCTCTTCGATGAGCCGTTCGGCGCGCTCGATGAGATCACCCGCGAGCGACTGAACGACGAGCTGATCAAGCTGTTCACCGAGCAGCAGTTCGCCGGGCTGTTCATCACGCACTCCGTTTCCGAGGCCGTCTACCTCTCGACGAAGGTCGTCGTGATGAGCGGCCGCCCCGGAAACATCGTCGAGACCTTCGACGTGCCCTTCGCCTACCCCCGAGATCCCGAGATCCGTTTCACGCCGGAGTTCGCAGCTCTTGCCGGCGAGGTCTCGCTCGCCCTTCGAGAGGGACACTCATGAGTTCCCTGCTTCAGCGCCCGGAAGCCGCCATACCGACGAAGCACCAGCGCCAGCGCCAGCGCGGCAGTCTCCCCCGCTGGGTGCCGCCGGTCCTCGTCTTTTTGGGCATCCTCGCGGCGTGGTACTTCATCAGCTACGTGGTGCTGGAGCCCGCCGTCCGATTCCTGCTGCCCCCGCCGCACACCATCTTCAGCGACGCGTTCTTCGTGCAGGCGACCCTGAGCGATATCCTCGTGGCGCTGGCCCGTTCCGCGGGCGTGGCCCTCACCGGGCTCGGAATCGCCCTGGTCATCGGCGTCGTCTGGGCCGTGGGCATGAGCCAGGCCCGCTGGATCGAGCGCTCACTGTTCCCGTACGCCGTGATCCTGCAGTGCATCCCCATTCTTGCGCTGGTGCCGCTGATCGGCTTCTGGTTCGGCTTCGACTTCCCGGCCCGGGTCATCGTCTGCGTCATGATCGCCCTCTTCCCGGTCGTCTCCAACACGCTGTTCGGCCTGCAGTCGGTCGACAAGGGGCAGCGCGAGCTGTTTCAGCTGCAGAAGGCGAACCGCTGGACGGTGCTCACCAAGCTCGAGTTCCCCGCGGCCACGCCGGCGATCTTCGCCGGCATCCGGATCTCTGCCGGCCTCGCCGTCGTGGGAGCCATCGTCGGCGACTTCTTCTTCCGCCGCGGAGACCCCGGCATCGGCAGCCTGATCAGCAACTACCAGTCGCGGGTGCAGGGCGCCGAGCTCTTCGCCGCTATCATCACGGCCTCGGTCTTCGGAGTGCTGATCTTCGTCTTCTTCGGCTGGCTCGGCAACCGGTTCGTCGGCAAGTGGTACGACTCCGGCAAGTAAGCCACCCCATTCTTATCTCACCAACACCGTCTTATCTGACCAACACAGCAGCAAGACCCCCGTTTCCCCCTTTCGGGCACACCAAGGAGAATCAATGCGCGTCACACGCACCCGGTCAATCCTGACCATCAGCCTCATCGGCCTCACCGCACTGGCCCTCTCGGCCTGCAGCGGCACCACCACCGCACCGGTGGCTTCCGCCGCGGCCGGCACCGGCATGGGAGCGGTCGACCTCGCCGCTGCAGGCTGCCCGGCGACCATCACCATCCAGACCGACTGGAACCCCGAGAGCGAGCACGGTCACCTGTACCAGATGTTCGGACCAAACCCGGTCGTGAACGCGGGCAACAAGAGCGTCTCCGGCGCCCTCTACGCGGGCGGCAAGCCCACCGGCGTCACCCTCGAGGTTCGCTCGGGCGGCCCGGCCATCGGCTTCCAGACCGTCACCTCGCAGCTCTACACAGACCCGAGCATCACGCTCGGCTACGCCAACACCGACGAGGCCATCCAGCTCTCCGCCAAGATGCCCACCACGGCCGTCTTCGCCCCCCTCGACATCAACCCGCAGATGATCATGTGGGACCCGGCGACCTACCCGAACGTCAAGACGATCGCCGACCTCGGCAAGACCGGTGCCATCGTTCGCTACTTCGGTGGCGCGGCGTACATGGCGTACCTCAAATCGGCCGGCATCATCCCCGCGGCTCAGGCCGACGGCAGCTACGACGGCAGCCCGGCCAACTTCGTCGCCGCCGGCGGCAAGGACGCCCAGCAGGGCTTCGCGAGCGCCGAGCCGTACTCCTACGAGAACGAGATCAAGGCCTGGGACAAGCCTGTCGCATACAGCCTGATCAACGACGCCGGCTACCCGATCTACGCCGCGGCCGTCTCTGTGCGCAGCGCCGATCTCGCCAAAATGACGCCCTGCCTCACGGCTCTCGTGCCCGTGATGCAGCAGGCCGAGGTCGACTACTTCGCAAGCCCCGCAGCGAGCAACGCGCTGATCCTCGATCTGGTCAATCAGTTCTCGACCGGCTGGTCCTACAGCCAGGGCCAGGCGGATGACTCCGTCAAGACCCAGCTGGCGCTCGGCCTGGTCGGCAACGGCACCAACGCCTACATGGGCGACTTCGACGCGGCCCGGATCCAGAAGGTCCTCGACATCACTTCGCCGATCTTCACCGCTGCCGGCACCGCCCCGGCTGCGGGCCTGAAGGCAACCGACCTGTTCACCAACCAGTTCATCGACCAGAGCATCGGGTTCAAGAACTAGCAAGAATCGCTCACCGGGGCCGGGCGGCAGCATCTCATCGATGCCTACGCCCGGCCTCACCCTTCTCTTTCCCCTGCACCACGGCCCCACACCCACACCCACACCACGAAACAGCGCGAAGGGCAGTACCCGCACCATGATCTGGAACTCCGACTCCATCCTTGCCCTGACGACCGAGCTTCGGGCTCTTCTCGGTGAGCGCGGGGTGAGCACCGAGCTGCGCGCCCGGGAGCGCGCATCAGCAGACGGGTCGTACCTGTCGCCGATCATCACCGAGCAACTCCCCTTGGGCCTTGCCGATCTGGTGGCCTATCCCACCAGCGCCGAGCAGATCGCCCAGGTCGTAGCCGCCGCTGTGCGCCACGGAGTCGGTATCACGCCCCGCGGCAAGGGCACCGGCAACTACGGCCAGTCGATCCCGCTGAAGAATGGCCTGGTTCTGGACATGTCCCGCGCCCGCGCCATCACGGAGGTCGGTGACGGGTTCCTCACCGCCGAGGCCGGGGCCAGCATGGCCGTGCTCGAGCTGGCAGCGAACGACGCCGGCCAGCAGATCCTGATGTACCCCTCCACCGCGAACTCCAGCCTCGGCGGCTTCCTCTCCGGCGGCAGCGGCGGCACCGGCTCCATCGTGAACGGCATGAATCACCAAGGCTTCGTTACCGCTCTCGACGTGGTGCACGCGGCCCCGGACGCGCAGCTCGTGCATGTCGACGGCGATGATGCCCAGCCCTACGTGCACACGTACGGAACCGCCGGCATCATCGCCCGGGCCACCATCCGGCTCGAGCCGCAGCAGGGCTGGCGTGCGTTCTATGCCAGCTTCGACGACTTCGGGCAGCTGCTCTCCCTCATCCGCTCGTTCGCCGCTCTCACACCCACGCCTCGGCTGGTCTCCGGCGACCTCGCCGCCCTCGCCAACGCGCTGCCGAACGATGCCGCGCTTCCCGCCGACCGGGCCAGCCTGCGCGCCATCCTCGACGTAGCGACTGTCGATGAGGCGACCGCCCTGGTCGAGGCCGCCGGCGGGCGCGTCGAGGCCGTGCGTGACGGTGCGATGGACTCGATGAAGCTCAGCATGATGTCTTACAACCACCCCATCGAGTGGTTGCAGAAGACGGCGCCCGGGAAGTACTTCCATATCGAGGTGGGCGGCGAGGCCCTGATCGAGAAGATCGACGCCGTGCACGCGGTCTATGAGGGCGGGATGCTGCACATCGAGGCCCAGCAGTCGGGACCGATCGGCATGCTGGCCGGCGTCTATGAGAGCGCCGAGCAGGTCTACGCCGGGTTCGCCGTACTGAATGCCCTGGGAGTCGGCGTGCACAACCCGCACCACTGGGAGGTCGACCACGAGGTCGAGCGCACCCGCGCCCTGGCCCAGGTCACCGACCCGCGGTCGCTGCTCAATCCCGGCAAGCTGCCCTCCGCCACGCCGGGGGTCGCAGCATGACGCCCGGCACCGGCACCCGCCGCCTCGCCGAACTCTCCGGCCCTGCGGCCACCGCTGCCCTCAGCGCAGACTCCATAATTGTGCTGCCCACGGGCGCCATCGAACATCACGGCGCCTACCTGCCGCTGAACACCGACTTCCTGCTGGCCGACTCGATCGCGAACGCCGCGGTCCAGAGGGCCGCGGCGGCCGGCACCGATGTCTGGATCCTGCCGACCCTCGCCTACACGAAGTCCGACGAGCACTCGTGGGCATCCGGCACGATGTGGCTTTCGTGGGAGGCGATGATGCAGACCGTCGTCGACCTCGGCAATTCGGTTGCGGCCACACCCGCGAGAAAGATCGCCTTCTTCAACGGCCACGGCGGCAACCTCGCCCTGCTGCAGGTGGCCTGCCGCGAGCTGCGCCGCCGGTTCGGCCTCCAGACGTTTCTGCTGGGGCCCATCGTGCCCAGCATGAACGGGCATGACGGCGACGGCCCCGACGAGCTCGGGCTCGGCATCCACGGCGGTCACAGCGAGACGTCGCTCATCCTGCATCTGCGCCCCGATCTCGTGGATCTCGCGGCCGCCCGACGGGCCGTGCCCGAGCACCTCGCCGGGTTCAATCAGGTCGGCTTCGGCAAGCCCGTCTCCTTCGGCTGGCTGTCGAACGATTTCGGACCGGATGGCGTCCTGGGCGATCCCACGCAGGCGAACGCCGCCTACGGAGCGACGCTCTTCGAGCACTCCGTGGCCCAAGCGGTCACGGCCTTCGCCGAGATCGCCCGGTTCGATCCTGCCCCGCCCGCCGCATCGTGATCCCCGCCGAGGCACTCGCGGTGCTCCAAGCGTGGCTGCCCGCCAATGACGACCCGGGCCGGCCGCTGATCAGCCTGGCCACGGTATCGGCGGCGGGAATCCCCGACTCCCGCGGTGTACTGCTCACCGACTACGACGGGCGCGGCTTCACTTTTTACACGGATGCCGACTCGCGCAAGGCCCGGGACCTGGCCGCCAACCCCGCGGCCGCGTTCTCGATCGCGTGGCCCGAGCGGTTTCTGCAGCTGAGCGTGCAGGGTGTGGCAGAGCGGGTGTCGCTGGTTGACGCCAACGCGGCCTTCGCAGCCCGGTCGCGCTACCTGCAGCTGTTGGCGTGGCTGAACACGGCCGACTTCACGGCGCTGCCCCTCGCCGAGCGGCAGTCCCGGTGGGCAGCCTTTGACGCAAAAAACCCCGAAGGTACTCTTACCGCCCCCGAGGGCTGGGTCGGCTACCGGCTGCGGCCGCACCGATTGACGTTCTGGCGCGGGATGCCGCTCACCGCCAGCCAGCGCACCGAATACACACTGGATGCCGGCTCGGCCACCTGGGCCCGCGGCGTCCTGCCCGGCTAGCGAGCTCTAACAGCAGCCCTTGTGCCCCGCCGGCTTGGTGGCCTTGATGATGGCGCCGTGCATCTCGGCGGCGACCTCGTGGGTGTACTCGACACTTGTACCCACGAAGCCGGCTGTCGCCAGTGCATCGAGGTATTCCCTGTTCGACAGGGCTCCCGCAATGCAGCCGGTGAGGCTGCCGCGCTCGAGCCGGTCATTCTCGCTCAGGTGGTTCTCGGCGACGACATCGGAGATGCCGAGCCGCCCGCCAGGCTTGAGTACCCGAAACATCTCTTTGACGACGGCGAACTTGTCGGCTGAGAGATTGATCACGCAGTTGGAGATGATGACGTCGATGCTCTCATCGGCCAGCGGGATCTGCTCGATCTTGCCCTTGATGAACTCGATGTTGCTCGCACCGGCCTTCTCGGCGTTGGACCGGGCTAGGGTGAGCATCTCATCCGTCATGTCGAGCCCATAGGCAAAGCCGGTGGGCCCGACCCGGCGGGCCGAGAGCAGCACGTCGATTCCGCCGCCGGAGCCCAGATCGAGCACGGTCTCCCCTGCGCGGAGGTCTGCAACTGCCGTGGGGTTGCCGCAGCCGAGGCTGGCGAGTAAGGCCTCCGCGGGAATCTCCGACCCCTCGTCGGCCGGATAGAGACTCGAGCCGAACACGTCGCCGTTGCCCAGATCGGTGGGCACACAGCAGGATGCGCCGGATTCCGCCGAGACGTCGGTCAACTGAAGCGCCGCCGCCGCATAGCGCTCCCGCACCTGCTCGGTGATGCCGACGGGTGACAGCTCCGCCGGAGTCGCATTTGTGATGCCGGTGAGCTGCGAAGACACGGACTCGAGCGCACCGGGCACAATCGCGAAGTGCGCCCAGGTGCCGCGCTGCGTTCGGCTGAGCAATCCCGCCTCGGTCAACACCTTCAGGTGGTGCGAGACGGTGGGCTGGCTGAGGCCCACGGGCGCGGTCAGGTCGCAGGCACAGGCCTCACTGTCGGGGGCGGCCGCAATGATCGCGATAAGCCGCAGCCGGGTCGGATCTGCGAGAGCTTTGAGGGACCGGGCGAGATCGAGCACGGGGGCAACATTCACTGGGGCAAGGGTGCTGGTCGACATTGTGCCAGCATAGCCCGTATTGATATCCATCGATATAGCACGGCATAATGGTGTATCGATGAAATTCGATATCACGACGCGAGGAGAACGACATGGCTGCCATCAGAATCTATGAATCCGCCCTGTGCTGCGATACGGGGGTCTGCGGCGCCGACGTCGACCAGAATCTCATCGACATCACGGCGACGGTCCGCAGCCTCCAGGAACGGGGCTTGGACATTCAGCGCCACAACCTGGCGAGCGATCCCCTCGCTTTCACGACAGACCCGGCGGTTCAAGAATTCATGAACCTCGTGGGCTCAACGGGCCTCCCCCTGACCGTCGTCAACGGCGTGACCGTGGCCACTGGCAGCTACCCGAACCGGCAGCAGCTCCTGGCCTTCTCGGCGGTAGACCTGGGTGCCGCCGCCGCCGGCCCCGCCGTGCCGACAGGTCGCCGCCAACTCGGACTCACCGACAAGGACTCGGTCGAGAAGAAGTCTCTCGAGCAAAAAGCGGTCGATCTGACGTCGACAGACCCGAATACGGCGGCTGCCTGCTGCGGCGGCGGCTGCTGCTCCTGAGCGACACCGTGAAGTTTCTAGACAGCCCACCACGCTTCCTGTTCTTCACCGGAAAGGGCGGAGTCGGTAAAACCTCAGTGGCCTCGGCCGCGGCCATCGAGCTGGCCGGTCGCGGCCTGCGCGTGCTGCTGGTGAGCACCGACCCCGCATCCAACATCGGTCAGGTCTTCGGGCTCACAATCGGCAACGCCGTCACGCCGATCCCCGAGGTTCCCGGTCTCGTTGCCCTCGAGATCGACCCGGAGCAAGCGGCTGCCGCCTACCGCGAGCGCATCATCGCTCCGGTGCGAGGCCTTCTCCCCGACGTCGAGCTGGCCGCGATCGCCGAGGGCCTGTCGGGCTCCTGCACGACCGAGGTCGCCTCCTTCGACGAGTTCACGAACCTGCTCACCGACGAGCAGCTCACAGTCGTCTACGATCACATCGTGTTCGACACGGCCCCGACCGGCCACACCATCAGACTGCTGCAACTGCCCGGATCCTGGACCGAGTTTCTCGACGCAGGAAAGGGCGATCCCTCCTGCCTCGGCCCGCTCTCGGGACTCGAGAAGCACAAGAGGGTCTACGCCGCGGCCGTCGCCGCCCTGGCGGACCCCGAGCGCACTCGCCTCGTGCTCGTCGCCCGCGCCCAGGCCCTCTCCCTCGCCGAGATCGACCGCACCTTTCTCGAACTGCAAGAGATCGGCATCGCCGGGGCCTGCATCGTCATCAACGGCGTACTGCCGGACCGGGCCGGAACCGAGCCGATCGCCGCGGCCGTGAGGACCCGGGAGTCCGCCGCGATCGCCGCGATCCCCACGACACTGGCGAGGCTTCCGCGAGACACCCTCGAGCTCAAAGCGGCGAACATGATGGGCGTCGATGCCCTTCGCACCCTGTTCGCGACCGCGCCACTGGCTGACGCACAACTCGACGAGGCACCCTTCGACGACACACCACTAGACGAGGCCCCACTCGCCGAGGCACCACTCGGCCGCCTCGTCGACGAACTCGAGCAGGCCGGTCACGGCCTCATCCTCTGCATGGGAAAGGGCGGCGTCGGAAAGACCACTGTCGCGGCATCCATCGCCCTCGGTCTCGCCCGGCGCGGACATGCCGTGCACCTGACCACAACCGACCCGGCAGCGCACCTGACCGACACCCTGCACGGGGCCGTTGCTGGCCTTCGGGTGTCTCAGATCAACCCAGAGGAGGCCATCCGGGAATACCGGGAACACGTTCTGGCCACCAAGGGCAAAAACCTCGACGAGACAGCCCGGGCCGCCCTCGCCGAGGACCTCCTGTCGCCGTGTACCGACGAGGTCGCCGTCTTCCGCCAGTTCTCCAAGGCGGTGCACGAGTCGCGCCGCGAATTCGTGGTCATCGACACGGCGCCGACCGGTCACACCCTGCTGCTGCTGGATGCGACGGGCTCCTACCACCGCGAGATCTCCCGCCAGATGGGCGACGGCCTGAACTTTGTGACCCCCCTGATGAGCCTGCAGGATCCGGCACTTACGAAGGTCATTCTGGTCACCCTGGCCGAGACCACCCCGGTGCTGGAGGCGGAGGGGCTGCAGGAGGACCTCAGGCGCGCGGGCATCAACCCCTGGGGATGGGTCGTGAACAACTCCATCGCCGCTGCCCGCCCCGACGACGCGTTCCTCAGGCTCCGAGCCGCTAACGAGCTCCCCCAGATAGACCGGGTGCGTTCCTTGGCAGACCGCTTGGCGATCATCCCGCTGCTGGCCAGCGAGCCGATCGGTGTCAAGAAGCTGGGCGGGCTGACCGCGACGGCGAGCCGAACCACCTGATCCTGGCGTTCTGGGTCAGACGCCTAGGTCGACGAGCATCTCGCGCACAGCGGCGGCGATCTCCTCGCGCACACGACGCACGCCCGCGAGGTCGAGCCCGGCTGGATCGGGAAGGTCCCAGTCTCGGTAGCGCGTGCCGGGGTAGATCGGGCAGGCGTCACCGCAGCCCATGGTGACCACGATGTCGGCCGCCTGCACCACGTCATCGGTCAGGGGCTTGGGGAACGCGTCGCCGAGATCAAGCCCGATCTCGGCCATCGCCTCGATCACCGCAGGGTTCAGTTCGTGCGCCGGGGCCGACCCGGCAGATCGGACGTGCACCCGGCCGGCGGAAAGCGACTGGGTGAGGGCGGCGGCCATCTGTGAGCGGCCGGCATTCTGCTCGCAGACGAACAGCACCTCGGGCACGGGGCTCTCGATGGCGCCCTTCGCCTGCGCCAGGGCAGTCAGGCGATCGGTCGCGAATCGGATGGTGTTGTTTGACAGGTGCGCCTTCACCGTGGAGGTGCGCAACAGCCCGGTGTAGGACTCGAGCACATAGCGCTCGACCGTCTCGGCACCGAAGATCCCGGCGAAACGCTCCGACAGGTCACCGGCCAGGCGACGCAGGAACTCCTCTGGATAGGCGAGTCCCGGCAGCGCCTTCTGCCCATCGAATTCGCTCATGGAGTTCAGACCCCAGCGGGAAGCAGTTCGGCGAGCAGGGCGGCGATTCGGGCCTTGATGTCGTCGCGGATCGGGCGCACGTCGTCGATGCCCTTGCCGCGCGGGTCGACAAGCTCCCAGTCCTCGTACCTCTTGCCGGGAAAGATCGGGCAGACGTCGCCGCAGCCCATGGTGATGACGACGTCGGAGGCCTGGACCTGCTCCGTGGTCATCAACCGGGGCACCGCCTCGGAGATGTCGATGCCCTCCTCGGCCATGGCCTGGACGGCGATCGGGTTGATTTCGTTTCCGGGCTCGGAGCCGCCGGAGCGCACCTCGACGGCGCCTCCCGAGAGGGCACGCATGAAGCCGGCGGCCATCTGCGATCGGCCGGCGTTGTGGATACAGACGAAGAGAACGACGGGCTTGACGGTCATGGTGGGTTCCTTACTATGGATTGCTAAAAGCATAGATGATTGTCTATGTATTTATCAATAGGGAAGCGAGCAGCTCCCGCACTCGCGCTTCGATGTCGTCTCGAATCGCCCGCACGGCATCGAGGGGAAGCCCGACCGGGTCGGGAAGACTCCAGTCAAGGTAGCGGCGTCCCGCATAGACCGGGCAGGCATCGCCGCAGCCCATCGTCACGACCACGTCGGCTGCCCGCACGACCTCATCGGTGAGCGGCTTGGGATACTCTCCGCCGATCGGCACCCCGATCTCGTCCAGGGCGGTGATGATGACCGAACGCACGGCATCGGCCGGGGCCGACCCGGCGGAACGCACCCTGACGCGATCCCCCGCCAGGTGGCGCAGAATTCCCGCGGCCATCTGGCTTCGGCCGGCATTCTGCACGCAGACGAACAGCACCTCGGGGACGCGGGAATCGCCCGCCTCCCCCTGCCCGGCAAGCGCCGCCAGGCGATCAGCGGCGAATCTCGAGGTCAAAGACGGCAGGTGGCGGATGATACCCGACTGCTCGGCGAGGAGGCCATGGCTCTCGGCGACGTACCGGCGAACAGTCTCGATGGAGAAGATGCCACTGAAGCGTGCCGCGAGATCCCCGCCGATGCGCTCCAGCACCTCCGGTGACACCTGCGAACCACTCACGGGCGGCAGTACCTCGGCGACCCGGTCGGACTGGGTTGGGGCTATGGAATACCAGACGCGCCTCCCCTCGGGTGTGCGGGTCAACAGTCCCGCATCGACGAGCACCTTGACGTGATGGCTGACAGTGGGCTGGCGCAGGCCCAGTTCGAGCGCGAGGGCCCCGACAAGCTGCCTGGAATCCGGTGCCGAGATGATGAGTCGCAGGATGCGCGACCTCGTCGGGTCGGCGAGAATTCGAAGTTCGACCGCCCCGTCCGATTCGCTCATAGACGTGAGTCTATTCGTGTGGTGGTCCACGATGACCGGCCGAAGGCCGTAGCGTCATTACATGACCACGATCTACCGGGGACACGTCTTCCACATCGGCGGGGCGCCCCTCGTGAGAGACGCCGCCCAGCACCTCGTCTCCCTCGAGGACGGGGCGCTCGTCGTCGCCGTCGACGGCACCATAGCCTGGCTTGGCGAGTTCCGGATGCTTCCTGCCGAGCATTCCGAGGCCGCGGTCATCGACAACCGGCCGGGCTTCATCATCCCCGGCTTCGTCGACGCCCACCTGCACTTCCCGCAGACCTACTCGACAGATTCCGCCGGCGGCGGGCAGCTTCTTGAGTGGCTCGACACCTGCGTCTTCCCGGCCGAGTCCCGGCTCGAGAACCCAGAGTTCGCCTCCCGCATCGCCCGCGACTTCACCCGGCGTCGCATCGCTGTCGGCACCACGGCTGCCATGGTCTTCGGCTCCGCATTCCCCCACGCCCAGGACGCCCTGTTCGACGAGACCCGTCGAGCGGGGATCCGTGTGGTCTCGGGACGGGGCATCCAGACCGTCGGCTCCCCCGCCGCCGCGGCCCTCATCACCAGCGAGGAGCGCGCGCTGGAGCTTACCGAGAGCGAAATCTCCCGCTGGCACGCCGTCGACACGGGCGATTCCGCCACCGCCCTGCTGCAGGTCGCGATCGTGCCGCGGTTCAGCCTGTCGGTCACCCGGCAGACCCTTGCCGCCCTGGGCGAGCTCTATTCCGGGGCCAGGCAGAAGGGCGTCTACTTTCACAGCCACCTCAACGAGAACAACCGCCCGGGTGACGGTGAGATCGACGTGGTGAAAAGCGTCTACGAGGTAGAGAGCTACCTCGACACCTACGACGGGCTTTTTCTCGCGGGCTCCCGGCGGGGAGGCGAGAGCCTGCTGGGCAGGCGCAGCATCATGGCGCATGCGGTGCACTGCCACGACACCGAGCTGGCCCGTCTCGCCGACACCGGCACGTCCATCGCCCACTGCCCCACCTCGCAGCAGTTCCTCGGCTCCGGCACCATGCCGTGGACGCGCACGAACTCGTTCGGCGTGAATGTCGCGCTCGGCACCGACATCGGCGCGGGTGACGAGTGGCTCATCTCGCGCGTGCTGAACGATGCCTTCAAGGTGCACCTCTCAGAACCGGGCGAGGACGGCGTCTCCCTGAATGCCGCCGAGCTGCTCTTCACCGGCACCCTCGCGGGCGCCAGGGCACTCGATATGGAATCCCGGTTCGGTAACTTCGACCTCGGCAAGGACGCGGACTTCCTGCTCATCTCCCCCGACCGCTGGGAGCCGCTCGCCCAGATTCTGGAATACGGCATCCGCTCTGCTGACGAGGCGACCCACAGCGAGCAGGTGCTCTTCGCCCTGCTGATGGGCCTCCGTGAGCCAGCGATCACCGGCGTCTTCGTCCAGGGCCGGCAGGCGCTGAGTCCCGCATGAACGACTCGGCGGGGCACGGTGGAATCGTACTCGCGGCGGGCCTCGGCAGCCGATTCGGCGGGCCCAAGGCCCTGGCCAGAGAGCCCGACGGGCAATCCTGGCTGATCCGCACCGTCAAGGCCCTGCTTGAGGGCGGTTGCAGCCTGGTCATCGTCGTGCTGGGAGCCGGGGCTGATGACGCCGAGGCGCTGCTGGCCGGCCGCGACCACGTCACCAGCACACGGTCGACGGATGTCCAGGCGGGCCTCTCGGAGTCGCTGCGCAGCGGGTTGGTCGCGGCGGCCGCTCTCACCCCCGAACTTCACGCCGTGGCCGTCGTTCCGGTCGACGTGCCCGATCTCGGCGCCGCGGTCGTGGCCAGAATGCTGCACGGCGCAGGTCCCGACAGCCTGAGGCAGGCCAGATTCGAGGCGGGCCCCGGGCATCCGGTCGTCATCGGGCGTGCGCACTGGGGCGAACTCGCCTCAACTCTTCAGGGTGACAGCGGCGCCCGGGACTACCTGGCGACACATGCGGCGGAGGCTGTCGACTGCAGCGACCTCGGAACCGGGCTGGATGTGGACGAGCGGCCGCCAAAACTCTGAATGCGGGAATCAGGCACGCCTCTGCTCGGTTGCGAGAGACATGACCATCGGACACACAAAGACCATCGGACTCATCGGCGCAGGACTTATCGGAAGCCAGGTCGCCCGCGCGGCGATCGCCCGCGGCTTCAGCGTTGTGCTGAGCAACTCCCGAGGGCCCGAGACCCTCGCCGAACTCGTTGCCGAGCTCGGCCCCAACGCCTCCGCTGGAACGCGCGAGGAGGCCGCGACCTCGGGAGACATCGTCGTCGTGACGGTGCCGCTCGCCGCGATCGCAGACGTACCCGTCGAGCCGCTCGTCGGCAAGATCGTGATTGACACGAACAACTACTACTTCGAGCGCGACGGTCAGATCGCCGAGCTCGACAACGAGGAGACCACCGTCTCCGAGCTCCTGCAGCGGCACCTGCCGAAGTCCTTCGTCGTGAAGGCCTTCAACCACATCGTCGCGACCCAGATCACCGAGGATGGCCTGCCCACCGGCACGGAGAACCGCCGCGCCCTGGTGATCGCAGGCGACGACGACCCGGCCAAGAGCACGGTGCGCCGGCTGCTCGACCTCTTCGGTTACGACGCCGTCGATGCCGGCCCGCTCGCCGAGGGATGGCGCATCCAGCGCGACACCCCCGGCTACGGCCCTCGTCGGAACGCCACCGAGCTCCGCGCCGACCTGGCCGCCGCCATCCGCCACACGAACGACGCACCCGCGCCCAGCCTCTAGAGTGACTCCGGCACAGGGTGACTCCGGCACAGGGTGACTCCGGCACCTCGAAAGGTGGGCCTAGATGAAGGTCGCGGCGATGTCGAGAAGCGCGAGATCGGAGTAACGGGGGCCGACCAGGCAGAGCCCCGCCGGCGCACCGTTGACCGTGAGCATCGGCACCGACACCGCCGGGTAGCCGCCGATGCCCGCGACGGCCGTCATCCCCAGCGTCGCCATCCTGATTGCCTCGAGGGTGGTGGCGTCTGCCGAGCGCGCAGGGGCCGTCGAGGATGCGGAGGGCAGCAGCAGGATGCGACCGTCAAGCACCGAGTCGAGCCGGGCCCGAGCCGCCGTCAGGTCCTGACGAGCCTCTTTCTCGTGTGCCTCTGTCACTCTGGAGGCCAGCGCGAACCGACCGGCGATGTCCCCGCCCAAGACACCCGGATGAGCTGTCACCCAGTCGCCGTGCTGGCGCCAGGCCTCGGCCTGCTGAACAGTTCGGAAGAGTTGGAAGAGCTCCGCCACCTCACCGAGGTCGACAATGTCTGGGCTGCTGATGCTGCCCGCCTGTTCGAGGGCATCGACCGCCTCGACGAACGCGCCCTGCACACCAGGCTCAGCCGCGAAGAGAAAGTTGGTGGCGATGGCGAAGCGCGGGGTGTCCAATGGCATCTGGGCCCCTGCGTCGAGGCTCGCTGCTGCGGCGGCCCGCAAAATCTGGGCAGTCCGGGTGATCCAGCCGACCGCGTCGAATGTCGGCGCCAACGGAAGAACGCCGTCGACGCTGACCGCGCCGTGTGTGCTGCGAAGACCCCAGAGGCCCTGGTAGGACGCCGGGATTCGAATGGACCCGCCGGTGTCGGTACCGAGGCCGATGCTGGCATGACCGAGTGCGACCGCGGCGGCCGAACCGCTCGAAGAGCCGCCGGGAATCGACGTCGGCACCAATACGTTCGGCGGCATCCCGTAGCGCGGATTCCCCCCGGCGACCGAGTAGGCGAACTGGTCGGTCTGGGCGATTCCTCGAATGGCCGCCCCCGCCCGACGCAGCGCATCAACGGCCCAGGCGCTCTGTGTGCTCCGGGGGCTCTCGTCGAGAAACTCCGGGATGCCCGCGCCCAGGGCAAAGCCTTCGAGAGAGTACAGGTCCTTCACCGCGACGCTCTGCCCGGCGAGCGACGCCGAGCCCTCTCCCGGCAGGGCAGGCAGCAGAGGATTGCCGACGACCCGCCACACGGTGGTGTCAAAGGCCGGTCCCGGTTCAGGAAGACCTCCCACGGTCACAACGGTGCTGGGCTCAGCCACGAGAATCCTCACTCAAGCATCCGCGGCTGCGAATGCTCGTTGGTAATCAGGCAACGGCTAGGGACAATCCGAGGGTAGCGCGGGATTTGCACAGTTTGCATTCGCTGTCGACTCCGGGCTAGCGTTCCACGGGCAGGGCTCGTGCCGCGCCAGTCACCCTGCTGTCGACTTTTCGCCCCTACGACGGGACATCCTCGTGCTCAAGAAGCTCCGCCGCCACCCCGAGAATCTCCATCTCAATCTGATGCTCGCCCTCACCTTCTCCACCGGTGTCGCCGACGCGGTCGGCTACCTGGGCCTCGAGAAGGTCTTCACCGGCAATATGACCGGCAACGTCGTCATCCTCTTCATGGCGCTGGCCGGGGCCCCAGGCCTCCCCGTAATCGGCCCCCTGGTTGCCCTGTTCGCCTTCATGCTGGGCGCCGCAATCGCCGGCCGGGTGCTGCGTCCCATCAAGCTGGGCTGGACCTGGCACACCACGATCCTGCTCTCGGTTGTGGGCCTGACCATGACCGGCGTCGCGATCGCCCTCTTCGTCATGGGCGGCGCTCCGCGTCAGCCCTGGGAGTACCTCATCACCGGGCTGCTCGCCATGGCGATGGGCATGCAGGCGGCGACCGCACGGCATATCGCCGTAAAGGACGTCACCACGGTCGTCGTCACCTCGACGATCACGAGCATCGCCGCAGATTCCTGGATCGGCGGCGGCCGCGGCCAGCTCTGGTACCGCCGCGGCGGCGCCATCCTGCTCATCGGCGCCGGGGCTCTCGTGGGCGCCCTGCTGCTGCGCCTCGAGATCGGCTACGGCGTCGGCCTATCGGCCGGCATCACGATGCTCGTGGCTCTTCTCGGCCATCTCGCCGGCCGCGTGCACCACGCACCGCAGCACGCCGCGGCAGCGACCGAGAAAGCGCCGGTCAGCGCCTAGCCCGTTTGCCGGCCCACCTGCTGACAGGACGGGCACAGGTGTGAGGAGCGGTTCATGAACTTCTCCCGCACCACGATCTGCGCGCAACGGGGGCACGCCTTGCCCTGCTGCCCGTAGACATTCAGGCTGTGCGAGAAGTAGCCGGATGCGCCATTTACATTCACATACTGAGCGTCGAAGCTGGTGCCACCTTCGGCCAGAGCCCGCTGCAGCACGAGGCGCACCTCGGCGAGCAGGGCCGTCGCTCGATCCACGCCAAGAGTCCTGGTCGATTCGAGGTAGTGCAGACGGGCCGCCCAAAGCGCCTCGTCGGCATAGATGTTGCCGATGCCCGAGATCAGCGTCTGATCGAGCAGTGCCCTTTTTATTCCCGTGTTCTTCCGGGCGAGCCGCTCGAGAAATTCGTCATCGGAGAATGCCGGATCGAGCGGGTCACGGCTGATATGAGCGACCTGCGTCGGGATCATCGCGAGGTCGCTTCCCTGCCCCGCTGCCCGGCCGTCCGGCGTGGGGATGAGCCCGTCGACGGCCATCGAACCGAAGATGCGCTGGTCGACGAAGTTCACCCAGAACTCACCCTGCTGCGGATGCTCGATCTCAAGCCGGATGCGCAGCAGGCCGTCTTCGGCGGTTCCCGGCGAGCGTAGCAACACCTGCCCGCTCATGCCGAGGTGGGTCACCAGCGCCTCGGCCTTGGCCCCCGACTCGAGCGGGAACCAGAGGAATTTGCCCCGCCTGACAGCCGAGAGCATCCGCCTGCCCTCGAGGACCTCCTTGAAGGGGCCGGCGAGCAGGCTGTGCCGCTTGAGCGAGCGCGGCTCAAACACCTCGACTGCGGTGATCAGCGAGTCGGAAACGGCCAGCTCGAGCCCCGAGCGAACCACCTCCACCTCGGGAAGTTCGGGCATGCCTCAGGCCAGGGCTTCGGGGCGGGGCGGAAGCGGCGGGTTCATCGGCCACGCCGACACTATGGCGATGGCGCGGCGGGCAGCCGCGGCTTCGGCCTGCTTCTTGGCAGGTCCGTCACCCGAGGCGGACGCGTGAATGTAGCCCGTGGCATCCGCCAGTTCGACCGTCGCGCTGAAGAGCTTGTTGTGATCGGGGCCGCTCTCCCCGATGACATAGGCGGGCGCACTCAGACCACGCTGGCTGGCGAGTTCCTGCAGGGTGGTCTTGGGGTCCATTGAGACACCGAAGTGACCGGGAGCACTGGCGAGCGGGGCCACGAGACGCAGCACCAAAGCCGTTGCCACGGAGCCGCCCGCCGACAGGAAGGTCGCACCGATGACGGCCTCCATGGTGTCGGCCAGAATCGACGCCTTCTCGCGCCCCCCGGTGAGTTCCTCGCCACGGCCGAGCATGACGAAGCCGCCGAGGCCGATCTGTCCGGCGATCTCTGCCAGGGCCACCGTCGAGACGAGGCTTGCCCGGCGCTTGGCGAGTTCTCCCTCCTCCAGGAGAGGGAAGCTCTCGTAGAGCATCACGGTCACAGCCTGGCCCAGGATCGAATCGCCCAGAAATTCCAGGCGCTCGTTGGTGGGGATTCCGCCGTGCTCATACGAATACGAGCGGTGCGTCAGGGCCAGGCTCAGAAGCTCCGGAGATATCTCTACCCCCAGTCGCGACAAAAGGAGCGACCCGTCGGTTTCGAACTGAGAAACCATCGAGGCACTCCTAGTGTGCAAACGAATTAAACGTCAGCGACCTTACGGCCCTTGTATTCCATGAACATCGGGGTTCCGGCAGAGTCCTCGACCACGCGGGCGCGGTGCGGGAGGCTGTACACGGTCTTGCCGTTCTCGATGGTCTTGACCAAGGTGGGAACCTCAGCCTTCCACTGAGCGCGACGCATGCGGGTGGACGCCCGCGACATCTTTCTCTTAGGAACAGCCATGATCTTCTCTTTTCTCTATCGAACGCATGCTCAGTGCCGGGCACATGTGGCGCCTGGCCCGGTCAATCACGCGTTATTGTCTAAATTCTTAGGTGTCGAACTTGAGTCATCCGAGGATGCGGAGGCTTCAAATCCGGCAAGCGCAGCCCATCGAGGATCGGCTACTGGGGTGGGTTCTTGGTTGGGCCGATCTTCCAATCTCTCCCCCGTCACGGGGTCAAGTCCTGGGCAATCGTGCCGACAAACCGGCTGGAACGGCAGTGAAAGTACCACCGCATCCCTGATCATCGGTTCGAGGTCGATGTGATCCTCGATTACCTGATAATCAAAAGCTTCGTCGTAAGAGTACGCGAAAACGTCCTGAAACGTAACTTCGACCGGTCTGGTGACCGCGGTGAGGCAGCGAACACACTCTCCCTCGGCTAGTGCAGACACCTCGGTGCTGGCCAGAATGCCGTCGTGCAGGCCCTCGAAGCGCACGAATACGAACATCTCGGACCCCGCCTTGACGGCAATGACGCCCTCGCCCAGATTTTCGGGGACCTCGAAAGTGAGGTCTAACTCACGCAACTCACCGGGCCGGTGGATGAGGTCGTGCACCGCAACGGTGTACGCGGTCTTCTTGAAATTACTCACAACCACCAAGCTTACCGCCCTAACCGGTGAGTTACCCCGTGGTGCGCGAACACGGCCGCCCATATCGCACCAAGTGAGAAGTCACGGCCGCCAGCCTCGGGCCCGGAGCACCTTGGCGACGCGTGCGACGACGTCGTCGGGAGCGCGCATATGCTCCTTCAGTACCCTTACTGCGCGCCAGCCTGCCCGCTCGAGGTTCTCGCCGCGCTCGACGTCGCGCACGTACTGGCCGCGATCGGTTGCGTGCTGTGACCCGTCGTACTCGACGAGTAGCTTGCACCATCGATAGACGATGTCACCACGGGCGATGAAGACGCCCCGGCTGCTGAGGATGTCGATGTTCAGTTCAGGCTCGGGGAATCCAGCCCGATGAAGCAGCAGCCGCAGCTCGGTCTCCTTCGGCGACTCGGCTCCGACTCGCATTAGACTCAGTGCGTTACGCAGCCGCGCGGCACCCCGCCGGCCCGCCCGCTCCTCGACTTCTAGACGCAATTCGTCTAACGACACGAGCGGATGCCGCCCGCCGAGCAGCGAGTCCCCCGCGGCCACGAGATGGTCGAGCGCGATCTCGCCGGCAAGCTGACACCAGACGTCGACGATCTCCAGCACGGGCTTACCCCTGAGAATGCGCCCTGTGACGGAGTCCCTGGCCAGCTGATGCCCCGCGACCCGCTCCCCGCGCGGCGCCTTGGCTGGCTCGAGCACGGAGACATGAAGCCGTGGCATCGGCTCCAGCCACGGCAGGGGCATCCCATAAAGGGCCGCGGCGGTCGTGTGCGAGAAGAACGCGCCCGGCCCCATCTTCGTGGCGTAGGCGTCGCAACGGGTCTCGAAGTCGCGCTCCAGCGCCGGATCGCACCTGACCCCGCGGAACGGAATCGACAGGTCGCGCGAGCGAAGCCGCCCCTTCGTGACGCCGAGGCGGCGCGCATCCTGCACTGAAAACGGGGCCAGGGTCAGAGTTTCGGGAAGCAATTCGAGTCGCGACATACCCGCCAGAGTGTCTGCCTCCCCGCTCCCTCGGGCAATCCCTCCCCATCCCCTAGCTTCCCTCCTCCCCAAGCCTCGCCGCGCCCACAGCGCCCACAGCCCAGCAGCCCCCGACCCCGGAAAGTCCGCGCGAGTCGCCCCTTGGTGCGCTCCGCCCCCGAAACTTGGCGCACCAAGTGACAAGTCACGGGTGACTGGGGCGCCGGCGCAGGCTAGGCGGGGCTGTTCTCGGCCAGGACGGCGGCGGACTCGGCGCGGATGGCCTCCACTACGGTGCGCACGGCGAGGCGCTCGGCCCGGTCCGGGCGCATCAGGATCGCGATATGGCGCCGAGCCGCGACGCCCTCGATCCGCTTCAGCACCAAGCGCCCCGGGTATGCGCCCATGGCGGTGTACCGCGGCAGCACGGCGACCCCGAGACCGGCGGCCACGAGCGACTCGGTCACGCGGGTGTCACCGAAGCGCTGCACGATCGTGGCGGGTGCCCCAGAGGCCTCGAAGATGTCATTCATCGTGCGCTCGAAGGGGAATCCCGCGGGCACTCCGATCCACCGCTCACCGATCAGGTCGGCCGGCACGAGGAACTCGCGGTCCGCAAGCGGATGGTTTCGCGACAGGGCGATGTCGAGTGGTTCCGACATCAGGGGAACGACCACGAGGTTGCCCTCGCATCGAAAGCCGCCCGCAGCCGCCGTGTGGCCCAGGACGATGTCGAAGTCTGCCGTGAGCGAGGCGAAGTTCTGCGATTCCGGGTCCTGATCGGAGCAGTTCACCATCAGCCCGCCGATCTCGGCCACCCGCCTCAGCAGCCCCGGCAGGAGCATCTGCCCGCCCGTCGGGAACGTGGCCACCGAGACCGTCCCTGTGGGGTCGTTGCGAAACTCGTGCCAGACGGCCTCGGCACGCTCCAGCGCCTGTGCCACGTCGGCCGCGCTCCGGGCCAGGGCGCGTCCGGCATCCGTCAGCGCGAGCCCCCGGCCGACCTTCTCGGTCAACGGCAGACCTGCCTCGGCCTCGAGCTTGCGCAGCTGCTGCGAGATGCCCGAAGCGGTGCGGTGTGTGGCCTTGGCGACCTCTGCGATGCTGCCCCGCTCGGCAAGCTCACGTAGCAGATTCAGACGTGCTACATCCATGCCGTCAGCCTAGTTCTCTGAAGCTGGGCTACGCCATCAACGGCCGAATCATCACGGCAAGTACTGAGTTTTCAGGAGCGCCGGAATCTTTTCCTTGAACGGAAAGAAGCCCCTCGTGGCGTGTGGCCAGGCGAAGCGATCCCAGCTCCGTCCGAGCCTCAGCAGCGGAATCCCCGCGGCTGCGAGCTCCGGCGCCAGCGCATCCAACCGAGTACGCACCGGTCCCACGGGCGCATAGGCGGTCACGATGTTGCGAATACCGCCGGCACGCGCCCACTCCAGCACGGCGGTCGCCGTGACCCCGTCGAGAACGGTCGCCGATGCATCGAAATAAGCGGATGCCCGGCCCAGCCCATCCGCCATCGCCCCGTCGGTGAATGCCGTCACCACCGAACTGACCGGCAGCGGCGACCGGCCCGCGACACTCAAGCCTCCTGCCACGTGGCTGATGCGCACTCCGCCCATTTCGAGGCTCTCGGGGGCCAGGTCTTCCTCGTGCAGCAAGAGCCCGACAGCAGCCGACTCGGCGGCCCCTGCGATCGCTGGCGACACGGCCAAATCGGGCATCCGCTCGGGGGCAGGCACGGCTGCCTCGACGACGGCCGGCGCGACGCGAGCCAGGCCGACAGGGCTGAAGCGCCCCCCGGTGCACCTGGCGATGTTCTCGGCGTCGGTGAGATAGGTCTTGCCGAGAGTCTGGAGTCCGGCCACCCAGCGCCAGGACAGCGTGTTCGAGGCGGGATCCCCGTCGAGCAGGTGCCGATAGAAGAAGTCAGCCCCGAGTTCCCATGGCAGGTTCAGGGTGAAGATCCAAATGCTGGCGAAGTCCATCCGGCTGTGATTGTGCAGATAGCCGGTGGTCTTCAGTTCGGTGACCCAGGCATCGAAGCAGTCGATGCCGGTCACCCCGCGGCAGGCAAGATCGTAGTCGCTGCCAGCCCCGGGCACGGGCAACAGCGCCGCCAGCGACCGCTGATAGCGCGCGAAGACTTCGGGTCGCAGCTCCAGCCAGCCCTTCCAGTAGGTGCGCCAGAACACCTCCTGCACGAACTTGTCAGCCGCAGCGGCGGAGTGCTCCGCGAGCACAGCGGCGACGACCTCGCGCTCGGTGACCAGTCGATGCCGAAGGTAGGGCGAGAGTCCTGAGACGGTGCCGGGCACACCCGGCCCCCGGTCATAGTTCCGCGAGGTGGAGTAGTCACGCCCGGCCCGGGGCACGAACGCTGCAAGAGCCGCCAATCCCGCATTCCGTGTCGGAACGAATCGGGCGATATCGGTACGAGTTGTCATTTAGCGACCGGCCGCAATCGCGTTGTCCAACGCCGCCCGCATCTCCGGGACCAGCGGATGCCGCCCAGACTCATGGGCGGAGAGCAGTGCATCGGCATCCGCCGCGGTGGCCGCTGAAAACCAGCGTGCGACAGTGACCCCGTGGGTGGGAACCTCGGAAACCCGGATCGGATCTCCCGCGGTTATCTCACCGGGAACAACGACCCGAAGGTATGCCCCGGGGCGTCCTTCGGCCGTGAACCTGCTGACCCAGGCCGTCTCCTTCATCCGCCGCTTGAACGTGCCACAGGGCTCGCGGGGACTCGCGATCTCGAGCACAAGCGAGTCGCCGATCTGCCAGCGCTCCCCGATCACCGCGCCCGAGACGTCGATGCCGGAGGTGCGCAGGTTTTCTCCGAACAGCCCGGGCGACACCTCGCGGGAGAGCTTCGCTGCCCAGAAGTCGGCATCTTCCTGGGCATAGGCGTAGACGGCCTTGGAGAGCCCGCCGTGGTGCTTGCGGTCGGCCTGGACGTCGCCATAGATGCCCCATTCCCCGACGAATACGGAACCCTCGACCGGGCGCTTGTCGATGGCCGTCGTTCCCATCGTTCCCGAGTCGCCCACGAGGGCGTGAACGCGGCAGACGGCGAGCAGGCGAGGCTGGAGTTCAGAGGAGTGCATGCCACCTATTATCAGGCCGGAAACCCGGTCCGCACCCCGGCATCTACTGGCAGACGGCCGAGAGATTGTGCGGTTGACCTGACGCATGAAGATCACCGCCGTCGTGAACACCGGAGATGACCTCCGGCTTGCAGGCCTGCGCGTATGCCCCGGCCTCGACTCGATCATGTACGCCCTGGCCGGGGCCAACGACACCGAGCGAGGCTGGGGCCGGGCCGGCGAGACCAAGCGGGTCAGTGCAGAGATTTCGGCATACGGCGTGGGCTGGCCCTGGTTCACCCTCGGCGACCTGGATCTCGGCACTCACATTGGCCGCTCGGAGTGCGCCTGTTGCCCGCCACGAACGACCGCGCCGAGACCCACGTGACCGCCGCCGATACCGTCGGCACCCAAGACAACCCGAACCATCGCATCGGAGCTGACGACGATGACACCCAGAGCCTCAGTCGCCGCGAGAACCGCGCCCTGTAGGTCCCGGGCAAACGCGAACGCCAGCGCACCCCCATCAGCGACTCCCAGCGAGCCGAGCCTCGTCTTGGCCTTGACACCGCCCTTGACCGGCAGCATCACGACCCAGCCAGCGTTCATCGAGCCGGCGTTCATCGAGGCGGCCGTTCCTCTTCTTCAGCCCGACAGCTGTGCTGACGCGAACGAGAGAGTCGGCGGCATCGACCGCGATACCGAACCGAAACTCCAAGGTCTCTGAGCCCATGGCGACCAGCACCTCTTCGTCGCTGAGCTGATGACCCACCGCACGAGGCGACGACGAGGTGCCCGAGCCCGCGCACGAGGGCGACGGGAGTTTCACCGAGCTTGCCGCGCCGGTCATCCAGCATGCCGACGCCGGCCGCGCCGCAGAGCAGCCGCGCAGACGCATCAGGGTCTTCGGGCAGCAGCAGCACCGTTCCCGGAGGGGTATTGCTGGCGTCGACCCCGGCGGCGGCCTGAATGATGCCCTGACGGTTCTCGACGATGCGGGTGACCCCGCCGGGAGGTGAGGCCATGCTGAAACGCTAATTGATCTCGAGGAACTCCGCGACCACGCGCGGCACATAGGGCGAGACGTCGCCGCCGAGCGCGGCCACCTGGCGCACGAGCGAGCTGGACACGTGGGCATGGGCCGGGTCGGGCAGCATGAAGATCGTCTCGACGCCGGCGAGGTTGCGGTTCACGATGGCCATCGGGGTCTCGTACGTCACATCGACCTGCGAGCGGATTCCCTTGACGAGCGCCTTGGCTCCCACGTCGACGCAGTAGTCAACCAGCAGGCCAACGCTCCACGAGCTCACGACGATATTGCCCGGCAGACCCTCCTCGAGGATCGCCTGCTCGAGCAGGTGCACCCGGCTGGAGATGGGCATCAGGGCACTCTTGTCGGGGTTGTGCACGACGAGCACGTGAATCTCATCGAACAGCACGGCGGCTCGGCCGATCACGTCCAGGTGTCCGAGGGTGACAGGGTCAAAAGATCCGGGGACGACGGCGACGGTGCTCATATGAAAACCCTATCAATCCGAAACGCTGTCCCGGAGCCGAGGGTCACCTCTCCGTGACCGCGCCGTTCTCGACATTCCAGTGCCGATCGAGCCTGACTGTTGCGAGCATCCGTCTGTCGTGTGTCACCAGCAGCAGCGTGCCGGTGTACGACTCGAGAGCCTCTTCGAGCTGCTCGATGGCGGCGAGATCGAGGTGGTTCGTGGGCTCATCCAGCACGAGCAGGTTCACCCCGCGGGCCTGCAACAGGGCAAGTCCCGCGCGGGTACGCTCGCCGGGCGACAGGTCATCGACCGGCCGCGTGACGTGATCTGCCTTCAGCCCGAACTTCGCCAGCAGGGTGCGCACCTCTAAGGAGGGCAGCTCGGGAACCTGGTCTTCGAAGCTGTCCGCGAGGGGGCGGCTGCCGGCAAGTACCGCCCGGGCCTGATCGATCTCGCCGATCGCGACGCTGGTGCCGAGGCTGGCCAGCCCCTCATCGGGCACCTGCCTGCCCAGCAGCGCCCGCAGCAGGGTGCTCTTGCCCGCGCCGTTCGGCCCGGTGATGCCAATGCGCTCGCCCGCGATCACCTGCAGTGTGACGGGACCCAGGGTGAAGTCGCCCTGGCGGATGACGGCTGCCGACAGCGTGGAGACCACCGAGCTCGAGCGCGGTGCCGCCCCGATGGTGAATTCGAGCTTCCATTCCTTGCGCGGCTCGTCGACCTCCTCGAGGCGGGCGATGCGGCTCTCCATCTGGCGCACCTTCTGGGCCTGCTTCTCGCTCGACTCGGCCGAGGCCTTCCGCCGGATCTTGTCGTTGTCCGGCGCCTTCTTCATGGCGTTTCGCACACCCTGGCTCGACCACTCGCGCTGGGTCTGGGCCCGGCCCACGAGGTCGGCTTTCTTATCGGCGAACTCGTCGTACTCCTCGCGGGCGTGCCGCCTGGCGACCTCGCGCTCTTCGAGATAGGAGTCGTAACCACCGCCGAAGACCCGGTTGGAGCCCTGCGCCAAGTCGAGCTCAAGCACCTTCGTGACACAGCGCGCCAGGAACTCGCGGTCGTGGCTCACCAGCACGACGCCGCCGCGAAGCCCGCGCACAAACGACTCCAGCCTGTCGAGCCCGTCGAGGTCGAGGTCGTTGGTCGGCTCGTCGAGCAGCACGATGTCGAATCGGGAAAGCACCAGTGCCGCCAGCCCGACCCGGGCTGCCTGACCGCCCGACAGCGACGTCATCAGGGACTCACCCGAAAGCACGCCAACAGACAGATCGAGCCCCAACTCCGCCAGCACGACGGGCAACCGCTCGTCAAGGTCTGCGGCGCCGCACGCCAGCCAGTGGTCCAGAGCTGCGGAGTACACGTCGGCCGGATCCGGCAGA
>JBBATW010000006.1:0-13582 GCA_040398585.1 Agreia sp. | reverse complement strand
CGGCAGTGCGGTGTCGCCGAGCGCGGTGGCGGCCGCATCCATCGCCACCGTGGCCTCGGTACAGCCCGTGCGCCGTCCGATATAGGCGCTGATACTCTCGCCCTCCAGCCGCTCGTGCTCCTGCGGCAGGAAGCCGACGAACGCATCGGGGGGAGACAGACCGATCGTGCCGGCCTGCGCCTCATCGAGGCCCGCCAGAAGCCGCAGCAGGGTGGACTTGCCTGCCCCGTTGACGCCCACGACGCCGACGACGTCACCCGCTCCGACGGTCAGATCGAGCTGGTCGAAGAGGATTCGATGGGCGTGCCCGCCGGTGAGGCCCTTGGCCACGAGTGTTGCGCTCATTCGGCCATTTTCCCACCTGCATGCCGGAAGACGTTACTCGTGACGGTGCGCACTCAGCGAAGGGCTGTCGAACGCTAATTTTTGTCCAAGAACGCGCGGGCTTCTTCGTCGAGACGCCTCGCGAGCGCCCCTCGAAGCGCCGCATGCTGCGCCAGCGTCGGGTCGATGTCGAGGATCTCGCCGGCATTCGAGCGGGCGTCGCCGATCAGGTCGGCGTCGGCCACCACGCGCAGCAGGCGCAGGCTCGAGCGGCCGCCCGACTGATTCAACCCCAACACGTTGCCCTCCCGGCGCAGCTCGAGGTCGGCCTGGGCGAGTTCGAAGCCGTCGGTCGTTGCCGTGACGGCCTCCACGCGCTGCCTCGCCAGGGTCTCCTGCTCGGCACGGGTCACCAACAGGCAGAGCCCCGGAATACCGCCGCGGCCGACACGGCCCCGCAACTGGTGCAGCTGAGAGATGCCGAAGCGGTCGGCATCGAGCACAACCATGGTCGAGGCGTTCGGCACATCGACGCCGACCTCGATGACGGTTGTCGCGACGACGACGTCGATGTCGCCCGCGGCGAACGCCTGCATGACGATGTCTTTCTCCTCGCTCGACATGCGGCCGTGCAGCGCCTCGATGCGATACCCGGTGAGCACGGGGTTCGCGCGCATCCGTTCGGTCATCTCCACTACGGATGCCATGGGCACCTTGGCCACACCGGGCGGACGACCGGCCTTGCCAGTGAGCTCGGGCTCCTCGAGGTCTTCGAGTGGCTCCTCTGTGACCGAGGCTTCAATCGCCGGGCACACGACGAACGCCTGCCGGCCGAGGGCGATCTCCTCCGCCATCCGGGTCCAGATGCGACTGCTCCAGCCGGGCTGCTCGGCCAGCGGCACGGTGACAGTGGTGATGCCCTGCCGGCCGGCGGGAAGCTCGGTGATGGTCGAGATATCGAGGTCGCCGAAGACCGTCATGGCCACGGTGCGCGGAATCGGCGTGGCGGTGAGCACCAGCACGTGCGGCGGGTAGAGGGCCTTGCGGCGAAGGGAGTCGCGCTGCTCAACGCCGAACCGGTGCTGCTCGTCGATGACGACGAGGCCAAGGTCGTAGAAGGTGACTTTCTCGGAGAGCAGGGCGTGCGTGCCGATCACGATGCGGGATTGGCCCGACACCATCCGCAGCATGGCCTTCTTGCGCTCTGCCACGGGCAGCTGGCCGGTGTGCAGCGTCGGCATCAGCTCGGCCGAGAGCTCAGGGCCGAGAATCTTTGTGATCGAGCGCAGGTGCTGGCTCGCAAGAACCTCGGTGGGGGCGAGCAGCGCCGATTGTCCGCCGGAGTCGGCCGTGGTCAGCATCGCCCGGAGTGCTACCAGAGTCTTTCCCGAACCCACCTCGCCCTGAACGAGACGGTTCATCGGCTCGTGCCGAGCGAGGTCGAACTCGATCTCCGAGCCCACCAGCTGCTGGTCGGCCGTCAAGGTGAAGGGCAGCATCGCGTCGAAGCGCTCGAGGAACCCGCCAGGTTTGGCAATGCGCGGCGCGGCCTTCAGCGCATGAGCAGCGAGCCGACGCTGTAGGAGCGCCGTCTGCATAACAAAGGCCTCCTGATACCGCAGAGAGTCGCGGGCACGCAGCCAGTCCTGATCTTTCTGCGGGCGATGCACGAGCTCGAGCGCCCGGTCGAACGCCAGCAGGCCGCGATCGATCGCGACGCCCGGCGGCACCGGATCCTCCGCGCCGTCCAGGGCATCGAGCACGAGCTCGATGGACTTCGCGAGGGCCATGCTCGTCACCGTCGCGCTCGCGGGATAGATCGGAATCGGCTGTTCGGCAATACGCTTGGCCTCCGCCGACAGGGCATCAGCCGTGCGCTCGTCTTCGGGGTTGTTCTCGTTGAAGAGTGTGTACGTCGGATGGGCCAGCTGCAGGCGGTCTTGGTACAGCGAGATCTTGCCGGCGAAGATGCCGCGCACGCCTGGCTTCAGCAGCTGCTCCCGCCAGGCCTGATTGAAGAACGTGAGGGAAACGAAGCCGACGCCGTCGGTGATCGACACCTCGAGAATCGAGCCCGAGCGCGCCTTCATCTGGCGCAGCGTCGTCTTGCGAACCTCGGCCACGATCGTGACGTTCTCGTTGATCGGCAGGCGATCCAGCGCTGTCAGCTCACCCCGGCGGGCGTAGCGGCGCGGGTAGTGCGAGAGCAGGTCGGCGACGGTCACGAGCCCGAACGACTTCTGGATAGCCGACGCCGTGCGGCCGCCGAGAAGCCCGGCGAGCTTGGTGTCGAGCTGGGTTCCGCCCGAGTCGGTCATCCTTTAATCCTACGGCGTAGCCCTGACGGCAGGCCCTGTCTGCTACGACCCGGTTGCTAATATTCGTAGGATGCGCCCCCACGCCTCTTGCGAGCTACGCACGGGCAGGCCGCACGGAGATCATCATGACCCGCATCATCGCCGGCTACGCAGGCTCGCGCCGCCTCGCCGTTCCTCGCACCGGAACCCGTCCCACCAGCGACCAGGTGCGGGAGGCCATCTTCTCGGCCCTCTCGGCGCGCGATGTGATCTCAGGCGCCGCCGTGCTCGATCTTTACGCCGGCACCGGAGCACTGGGACTGGAAGCCGCCAGCCGCGGCGCCAGCCGGGTGCTGCTGGTGGAGAACAACGCGCAGGCCGCCAAGGTCGCCCGGCAGAACATCGGCATCGTGGCGGTCGGTGCGCCCACACCAGCCCCGCGCCTCGACGTCACGATCCAGTCGGTGATGGCATACCTCTCGGTCGGCGTCGAAAGCTTCGACCTGGTCTTCCTCGACCCGCCCTACGACTTGGCCGCCGCCGAATTGGCCCTGACGCTCGCGGCACTCGTTCCCCGCCTCAACCCGGATGCCGTGGTGCTGCTGGAGCGCGGCTCCCGCTCCCCCGCTCCCGAGCTTCCGGCAGGCCTGGAACTGGACCGCCGCAAGGACTACGGCGACACGACCCTCTGGTGGCTATCGAGTTCAGCTCAGCCCGAGTTGCCGTCCCAATCGGCGTAGGGGTCCCAGCCGCCGGAGTGTTGATAGGCCACACCACCGATTGTCACAGCGGTATCGCCCGCTGCTTCCACTGTGCCGAGTAACCGAAACCCTTCGGGAACGTTCCCGGCCGGGAACGTGGCAAGGAGCGCGTGATCCTCACCCCCTGACAGCACGAGGTCGACTGCACGCCGACCCGTTGCCGCGTCAATACCCCGCAGCGTCTCGGCCTCAGCCTCGATGAGCTCCGCAGAGAATGCGATCGTGACCCCGCTGGCCGCGGCGATGCGGGACGCGTCCAAGACGAGCCCGTCAGACACGTCGAGCATTGCCGTTGCTCCCGCGAGGGCCGCCACGACCCCCAACGCAATGGGCGAGGTCGGCGCGACCTGCGCCTGAACCAACTCCGGATGATCGCGGCGCACGTTGCGCGCGAGCCGGGCGTCCGGTTCCCGGCTGCCATCCGCATCCGAATCGCGGCAACCGTCGCGGTACAGCAGGGACACTCCGGCGCCGGCAAGGCCGAGCTGACCGCCCACCGCCACCTCATCACCGGCGCGAGCACCGGAGCGGAGTACAGCATCGCGTCCCTCAAGATCGCCGAAGGCTGTTACAACAATGGTCAGGGCAGACGAGGTAGAGAGATCGCCGCCGACAACACCGCAGTCGGGCGCCATCAGCGCACACGCATCGCGAAGCCCGTCGGCTATACCCTCGAGCACCGCAACCGGGGTATCCAGTGGCGCGGCGATCGCCACAACAAGCGCGGTCGGCTTCGCCCCCATCGCGGCGACATCGGCCAGGTTCGACGCGGCGGCTTTCCAGCCGAGCTCGTGCGGCAGGCTCCAGGCGAGCCTGAAGTCGGGCCCCTGAATCATCATGTCGGTCGTGACGACGAACCGGCCGTCCGGGGCGGCGACGATCGCCGCGTCATCGCCGGGGCCGAGCAGGGCCGCCTTCGCCTGGGGCAGGCGGGGAAAGATGCGGCGCAGGGTCTCGAGCTCACCAACGCTGGCAACGGTCTCGACATCGTCTCCGAATTCACTCACCTTCAAACGGTAGCCTGTGCGAGATGCCTCGACGAACAGCACCACGCGCCCTTCTGCTGCCCGCCGCCCTCCTGGCGGCCGGCCTCGCAGTCCTGTTGACCGCGTGCGCCCCGGTCGTCTCGCTCGAGCCGGCCCCAGGCGCGACCGACCCCGGCTGCGCCGAGATCATGGTGCGACTGCCCGAAACCCTCCCGCTGGATGCGACCGGTCAACTCAAGCGTGAGACCAACGCGCAGGCCACGGTCGCGTGGGGAGACCCCGCGAGCGTTCTGCTGCGCTGCGGCACTACCCCGCAGGGCCCGACGACACTGCCCTGCCTGAACATCAACGGCATCGACTGGGTCGAAGACGATTCCAACGCCCCGAACTACCGCTTCGTCACCTTCGGCCGCGTTCCGGCCACCGAGGTGATTCTCGACAGCAACGTCGTCTCAGGCACCTCGACCCTCGTCGACCTCACCTCGGCGATCTCGATTATCCCCCAGACGAATAAGTGCTTGGGCCTCGGCGACGGCGTTCCGATCCCGACATCGGTCCCGGCGCCCTAGCTCTAACTCGTGGGCAGCGCCAGTGTGATCAGCTCGGTAATCAGGTCGGGGTAGCTGAGGCCCGAGGCGATCCAGCAGGTCGGAAACATCGAGATGGGGGTAAAGCCCGGCATGGTGTTCAGCTCGTTCACGACGAAGCCGTGCTCGGTGAGGAAGAAGTCGACCCGGGCGAGGCCCTCGCCGCCAATGGCCTCGAACGCGCGCGCAGCAAGGGCCTGCATCGTCGAGAGCTCCTCGTCGGTAAGCACCGCCGGGCAGACCAGCTCGATGCCGGGCGCACCGAGGTACTTGGCGTCGAAGTCGTAGAACTCCCGGCCCGAGATCACGATCTCGCCGGCGACAGAGACCCGGGTGGGCTCCCCCGGGCGACCCTCGATGACGGCGCACTCGACCTCGCGGCCCACGATGGCGGTCTCGATCAGCACGCGGGAGTCTTCGGCCAGGGCTACCTCGATGGCCGCCGACAGTTCTGACCAGTCCGTGACTTTGCTGACGCCCACGGAGGAACCCGCGCGGGCCGGCTTCACGAACACGGGCAGACCGAGTTCGATAGCGCCCTCGGCGATGCCCGAGGAATCCCTCGACCAACCCTGAGCTGTGACGGTGTGCCACGGAGCCACCTCGATGCCGGCCTGCCGCAGGATCATCTTGGTGAAGTGCTTGTCCATGCCGAGCGCCGAAGCGAGAACACCCGAGCCCACAAAGGGCAGCCCGACAAGCTCAAGCAGGCCCTGAATGGTGCCGTCTTCTCCATAGGGCCCATGAAGGATGGGAAACACCACGTCTACATCGCCAAGACTGCGCGAAGTACCGTCAGCCGCCACGACGCTGAGTTCGCGGTCCCCTGCGCGCTCGGGCCAGCGCACGCGCGTTCCATTGTCGAGAACCGTCGGCAGCTTCAGCGGGTCGAGCGCGAACTTCGCCGGGTTGTCGTCTTCGAGCACGAAGAGACCGTCAGCCGTGATCCCGATCGGGATGACGTCGTAACGGGTACGGTCAATTGCCGCCAGCACTCCGCCCGCCGTGGCGCAGCTGATCGAGTGCTCGCTTGACCGACCCCCAAAGAGCAACGCCACCACGAGTTTTTGAGCCATCGGAAGTCCTTTCGCCCTGCGGTTCCGTTGAATCGGTCGTCAGGTGGGGGGCAATGTCTTTGGGGTTGAGCGTACCGGCGAGCACTTGGCTCACCTGTTTCACGATCGGCATGTCGACGCCGCGCGCGGCAGCCAGCTCCAGCACAGGCCCGACGGAGGCCAGGCCCTCAGCGGTCTGGTTCATGCTCTTAACCACATCGGCAAAGCTGAGGCCCTGACCGAGCAGCCTGCCGGCCGTGTTGTTTCGGGACAGCGAGGAGCCGCTGGTAGCGATCAGGTCACCCAGGCCGGCGAGGCCCGACAGCGTCTCCGCCTCGGCGCCATAGGCAACAGCGAAGTCGGTCATCTCGACGAGGCCGCGGGTGATGATCGAGGCCTTGGTGTTCTCACCGTAGCCGACGCCGTCAACGATGCCGATTGCCACCGCGATGAGATTCTTCAGAACCCCGCCGAACTCGGTTCCGATCACATCCGTGTTCACAAAGGTGCGAAAGTACCCGTTGGAAACGAGCGTGGCCACACGCTCGGCGGTCTCGAGGCTGGTTGAGGCGACAACGGCGGCCGTCGGCTGCTCTCGTGCGATCTCGAGCGCGAGGTTGGGTCCGGAGGCAACCGCAATGCGATCACGACTGATGCCGAGTCCCGCTTCCAAAACCTCACTCATTCGCAGGCCCGTCTTCTTCTCGACGCCCTTCATGAGGCTGACAACGATTGCGTTCTCCGGCAGGAGAGGTTTGATTCCAGCTAGGTTCTCTCGCAACGACTGGCTCGGGATGGAAACGAAGACCATCTCAGCACCGGCGAGGGCTTGTGCAAGACTCGACGTGGCTGTAACGCTCGCAGGGAGGTTGATGCCTGGGAGGTAGTCGCTGTTGCGCTTTGCCTCCCTGATCTCAAGTGCCAGCTCGGGGCGGCGAGCCCAGACGGTGACGTCATTGCCTCCGTCGCCAAGAATCTTCGCGAAGGTCGTTCCCCAGCTGCCCGCACCGAGCACGGTGACCTTGGGGCGCGCGACCGCTACCGGCTTCGCCCTGCTCACGATGCACTACTCAAAATGACCCGTTTCGCTCTGTTTGTGTGCCGTCGGGTTCCATCGCTCTGCGGGGGCGGTCTCGTTTCGGAGAGCCTCGACCAGCTTGGTGATATCGGCCATGACGACCTCCGTCGCCTCACGAAGCGTGGCAGCGTTCAGCGGCCTGCCGATGAAGGCAGAAAGGTCTACGGGTTCACCGAAAGTTATGCGGATCGTCTTGCGGGGAAACAGCGAGATTTTCTTGGCGTACCGCGGCATGACCTCCTGCGTTCCCCAGTGGGCCGAGGGGATGATTGGGATCTTCTGCTCCAGGGCCATCCGCACGGCCCCGGTCTTGCCCCGCATGGGCCAGAGGCCCGGGTCACGGGTCAGCGTTCCCTCGGGGTAGATGACGATGCAGTGGCCATTTGCGACGAGTTCGTTCGCTTCCCGAAGGGGCTCGTGATTTCGGCTGGAACCAGCACGCTCCACCGGAATCTGCCCGGTACCGCGGAGGGCTGCGCCCACGACAGGAACAGTGAACAGTGAAGCCTTGGCCAGAAAGCGCGGAGCCCTGCCTAGCTTCCAGACCGCCACGGCCATGACCAGCGGATCGAGGTTGCTGTAGTGGTTCGGGGCTAGGACAAAGGCTCCCTCGCGGGGCATCTTGTCGCTGTTGACGATCTCAAGCCTGGAGATCGCGGCCATCAGGGGAACGACGAAGGCTGCCAGCAACCTGAAGGTCAAGGTCTTCTCGGAACCGGCATTGGCGGCGGTCACGCCTTACGCCTCGAAGGAGAAGTCGGCCCCGAGCTTTTCCAGCTTGGCAACGAAGTCGCCATAGCCGCGGCTGATCAGGCCGACATTACTCACGGTCGAGCGGCCCTCGGCCGTCAGGGCAGCGATGAGGTGGCTGAATCCGCCGCGAAGGTCGGGAACCTCGATGTCGCTGCCATGCAGCTTCGTCGGACCGGTGATGACGGCCGCCTGCTCAAGGGGCCGCTTCGGCACCCGACGAGGTCCCCCGTCAATGCCGTTCTCATGAACGACTATGTTGGCGCCCATCGCCACGAGCGCGTCGGTGAACCCGAAACGGTTCTCGTAGACGGTCTCGTGCACGGTTGAGACGCCGTGGGCCTGGGTGAGGGCCACGATGAGCGGCTGCTGCCAGTCCGTCATGAAACCGGGGTGCACATCCGTTTCGATGGTCACCGGCTTGAGGTCGCCGCCGGGGTGATAAAAGCGGATGCCGTCTTCCTCGATATCGAAGGCGCCGCCGATCTTGCGGAAGACGTTCAGGAAGGTCATCATCTCCTGCTGCTTCGCGCCCTTGCAGGTGATGTCGCCGCCGGTGGCGAGCGCAGCCGAGGCCCAGCTCGCGGCCTCGTTGCGGTCGAACAAAGCGCGGTGGTCGAAGCCCTTGAGGCTGTCGACGCCCTCGATCAAAATGACC
Organism: Agreia sp.; assembly: GCA_040398585.1. Lineage (GTDB taxonomy): Bacteria > Actinomycetota > Actinomycetes > Actinomycetales > Microbacteriaceae > Agreia. Next base: position 5,086 of record JBBATW010000006.1, on the reverse strand, counting down.
CGGTTCGGCTCGACAGAGATGATCGCGCCCATCTTCTGCAGCACGGCGATCAGGTCCATGATCTCCGGCTCGATGGCCGCGTTCTTCAGCTCGGTGGTGCCCGTTGCACGAACGGCCGTGAGCAATACCTGCTCGGTCGCTCCGACCGAGGGGTACGCGAACTCGATGTTCGCGCCGTGCAGGCCGTTCGGGGCCGAGATGTCGATGCCGCCCGGCTGCTTGTCGACGATCGCGCCGAACTTGCTCAGCGCGTCGAGGTGGAAACCGATGGGCCGGTCGCCGATGCGGCAGCCACCAAGGTCGGGAATGAACGCATGACCGAGGCGGTGCAACAGCGGACCGCAGAACAGAATCGGGATCCGGCTGGAGCCGCTCAGGGCGTCGATCTCGGCGCTGAGGGCCGAGGCGACATTCGTCGGATCGAGACTCAGTATTCCCGTCTCCGGGCTGCCCGTGATCTTGACACCGTGGGCCTCGAGCATGCGGGAGACCACGCGAACATCGCTGATGTCGGGCACATCGCGCAGGATGCTCTTGGTATCGCCGAGCAGGGATGCCACCATCGCCTTGGTCACGAGGTTCTTGGCGCCTCGCACGTCAATTGTTCCCCGAAGAGGCCGACCCCCGTTGATAACGATGGTGTCGGAGGGGAGTCCTCCGTGTTCCGCAGCCTTCTGGGCGTCGTGCACGAGTGAATTCATCTATTTACCGCCTGTACTGCTGGAAACAACTACCGACATTTCCAACTATTTAACCGGGAGAGTCCGTGGCCGCCAGCTTGCGCGGGTGGTCTCAAACTCTGTGATTTTTGCTTCGTCCCGCAGCGTGAGCCCGATGTCATCGAGTCCCTCGAGGAGCCTCCACCGAGTGTAGTCATCGATTTCGAAGCCGGTACTGAAATCACCTGCTGTGACGCTTCGCGCCTCGAGATCAACACTCACTTCAAGCCCGGGGGTCGAATCGATCAGCGACCAGATGATCTCGATATCCTCCTCGGCAACCTGGGCTGCAAGCAGTCCCTGCTTGCCGGAGTTGCCACGAAAGATGTCGCCGAACCGAGAGGACAGCACAGCTCGGAAGCCGTAGTCGCACAACGCCCAGACAGCATGCTCACGGGAGGAACCGGTACCGAAGTCCGGGCCGGCGACGAGAACCTTGGCACCGGCGTAGCGCGGCTGGTTCAGCACGAAGTCGGGGTTCTGGCGCCAGGCATGGAACAGCGCGTCTTCGAAGCCGGTCTTGGTGACGCGCTTCAGGAAGACTGCGGGGATGATCGAGTCGGTGTCGACATTGGACTGCTTGATCGGCACGGCGATGCCGGTGACCTGGGAGACCTTTTCCATTAGTTTCCTGCTTCGTTCAAGCTTGTTGCGTCGGCTCTTTCAGAATCTGCGTTCTCGAGGTCCCAGGGGCTGGAAAGCGTTCCCCGGATGGCGGTGGCTGCGGCGACCAGCGGCGACACGAGATGCGTTCGGCCGCCCTTGCCCTGGCGGCCCTCGAAGTTGCGGTTCGAGGTTGACGCGCAGCGTTCGCCGGGCGCGATCTGGTCGGGGTTCATACCCAGGCACATCGAACAGCCGGCGAACCGCCAGTCGGCACCGAAGTCCTTGAAGACCTGGTCGAGGCCCTCGGCCTCGGCCTCAAGGCGCACCCGAGCGGAGCCGGGAACGACGAGAACGCGGAGGTTGTCGGCCTTCTTATTGCCACGCATGATGTCAGCCGCGGCCCGGAGGTCTTCGATGCGGGAGTTCGTGCAGGAGCCGATGAAGACGGTGTCGACCTGGATGTCCTTCATTCGCGTTCCCGCAGCGAGGTCCATATACGCCAGGGCGCGCTCTGCGGAGGCGCGCTCGTTGGGGTCCGTGATGTCGGCCGGGTTCGGGATGCTCTCGGACAGTGACACGCCCTGGCCGGGGTTGGTCCCCCAGGTCACGAACGGCTCGAGCTCGTTCGCGTCGAGGAACACCTCGGCGTCGAACACGGCGTCGTCATCGGTCGGCAGCGTCTTCCAGTACTCGACGGCGTCGACCCAGTCCTGGCCCTTCGGAGCATGTGCGCGGCCTTCGAGGTAGTCAAAGGTCGTCTGGTCGGGGGCGACCATACCCGCGCGCGCGCCCGCCTCGATCGACATGTTGCAGATCGTCATCCGGCCCTCCATCGAGAGCGCACGGATGGCCGAGCCGCGGTATTCCAAGACGTAGCCCTGGCCGCCGCCGGTCGTGATCTTGGCGATCACGGCAAGGATGATGTCTTTGGCCGTAACGCCGGGGCGAAGCGTGCCCTCGACGTTGATTGCCATGGTCTTAAAGGCCTTCAACGGCAGGGTCTGCGTGGCGAGGACGTGCTCGACCTCACTGGTGCCAATGCCCAGCGCCATGGCGCCGAAGGCCCCGTGGGTGCTGGTGTGGCTATCGCCGCAGACAACGGTGATGCCGGGCATGGTCAGGCCGAGCTGCGGGCCGACAACATGCACGATGCCCTGCTCGATGTCACCGAGGGAGTGCAGGCGCATGCCGAATTCGGCGGCGTTCGTGCGCAGCGATTCGATCTGGGTGCGGCTGACGAGATCGGCGATGGGCTTGTCAATGTTGACCGTGGGGGTGTTGTGGTCCTCAGTCGCGATCGTGAGGTCGAGCCGGCGCACGGGACGGCCCGCCTGGCGCAGTCCATCGAAAGCCTGCGGGCTGGTGACCTCGTGAACGAGGTGCAGATCGATGTAGATGAGGTCAGGGTTGTCGCCCTCGCCCTTCACGACGAGGTGGTCGTCCCAGACCTTCTCTGCGAGTGTGCGTCCGCGCCGCGGCGCGCTATCGAACGAAATGCTCATGTTTACTGCCTTTGCTTAGCGTGCGAGGAAGCCTGTGGGACACTCCGCGACGAGATGAGGCCTTAGAACAGGGACTCGTCGCGGCAGCCAAGAAGGAGGGGACTGGAAAACGTTCCGCCAGAATACCACCGGCCGCTTACTCCGCGTCGGTCAGCTCCCTCTTGGCGTCCGACTTCATCTTGATGAGGCTGGCTATCGTGGCGACGGCCATCGAGCCGATAATGACGGCGAGCGACGTCCAGGTGTCGATCTCCGGCGCCCAGGCGAAGCCCTCGCCGCCGTTGATGAACGGCACCTGATTGGTGTGAAGGGCGTGCAAGACAAGCTTGACACCGATGAAGGCGAGGATGAACGCGATCCCGTAGTGCAGGTAAATGAGCTTTTCGAGCAGGCCCCCCAACAGGAAGTACAGCTGACGAAGCCCCATCAGCGCGAAGATGTTGGCCGTGAAGACGATGAACGGGCTCGTCGTGATGCCGAAGATCGCGGGGATCGAGTCGAGTGCGAACAGCAGATCGGTGGAGCCGATGGCAATGAAGACGATCAGCATCGGGGTAAAGATCTTCTTGCCATCGATGACTGTGCGGATCTTCGCGCCGTCGTAGTCGTCAGACACCGCGACCCGGCGGCGGATCATCCGAATCAGGAAGCTGTCGCCCGTATCCTCGTCCTCGTGCTTGGAGACGGCCTGCTGGTAGGCCGTGTAGAGCAGGAAGGCGCCGAAGATGTAGAAGATCCAGCTGAAGTTCTCGATCAGCTGGGCGCCGAGCAGGATGAAGATGCCGCGCAGAATCAGCGCGATGATGATTCCCACCATCAGCACCTCCTGCTGGTACTTCTTGGGCACCTTGAAGCGCGTCATGATGATGACGAAGACGAATAGGTTGTCGATCGACAGGCTGTACTCGGTGAGCCAGCCGGCCAGGAACTTCCCGGCGTACTCGCCGTTGCTGAAGATGAGCATGAGCAGAGCGAAGATAAGGGCCAGCGTCACGTAGAACACGACCCACGCGGTGGCTTCTTTCATCGACGGCACGTGCGGCCGCTTCAGCACGAGTAGAAGGTCGGCAAGAAGAATCAACGTCAAGACGACGAGTGAGCCAACTTCGAACCAAATGGGCAGAACGAGTTCCATGGATACCTTCCGGGGCTGTGCCGCGGGTGCGGCGGATGTCCGAAAGTCTCTCCCCGCATTCGGTGCTTCAGCACGGAATGCGCACCGCAACGGACCCGCGACTACGGGGATCGTATTGACGACTGCGGTGAAGGCGGGATACTCCCCTTCGCTAGAGAACAGTACAGTATTTTTTGATCCCCCGTTCGGGGCTTTATCACAGGTTCACACTGTCAGACTTTCGATGCCTTACGAGACCTGGAGATCGAGATTGACGAGCATTACACCTAACCCCACTCCCCGAAGCTACCGTCCGCAGCGAACTTGGCTGCGCGGCGTCGGATACCTGATTTTCTTCAGCCGGTGGCTCCAGGCGCCGCTCTATCTCGGGTTGATCGTTGCACAGCTTGTCTACGTCGTCATCTTCGTGGTGGAGCTGGTGCATCTGATCGAGGGCGTCATCACCGATCCCTGGAAGATCGACGAGGCCGTCATCATGCTGTCGGTGCTGGGTCTCATCGACGTCGTGATGATCGCCAACCTCCTCATAATGGTGATCATCGGCGGCTACGAGACGTTCGTCTCCAAGATCGACATCGACGGACACCCCGACCAGCCCGAGTGGCTTTCTCACGTCAACGCGAACGTGCTGAAGGTCAAGCTCGCGATGGCCATCATCGGCATTTCCTCGATTCACCTACTGAAGACATTCATCGAAGTTGGCGATCTGGGCGCACCCGGCGCAGAGGAGATGTCGAAGGAAGATGGCACCTACACCGGTGAGGGCGTCTTCTGGCAGGTCATCATTCATACCGTTTTCATCATCTCGGCGATCGCGCTCGCTTGGATAGACCGGATGTCACAGGGCAAGTCCCACATGCCCCGCACGCTTGAGCCAGCCCTGAGCCCGGCGACCACGGGCGCGGCCATTTCTGTGAATGCAATCCCGGTGAATGCAATCCCGGTGTCCGGCTACCTGATCGACGGAAAGTTCGTGCAGAGCTAGAGCTCTCCCCCCGAGACGGAGCTCACCCCTAGAACGGCGGCGGTGTCGGGGCCGCGATCGGCTCGGGCAGCACGACGTACTTTCGCCCTGCGGGGGACGTCCACGTGACGGACCCGTCTTCGGAACGGTCGATGCTCCA
>JBBATW010000005.1:118789-121993 GCA_040398585.1 Agreia sp. | reverse complement strand
GCTACGGAACGAGAATGGCGCGGCCGCGGATGCGGCCGGCGTTGAGATCGTCGATTGCGTCCTGGAACTTCTCCAGCGGGTATTTCACGGTGTGCAGGGAGACCTTGCCCTGCGCGGCCAGCACCATCAGGTCGGCAAGATCGTTGTACGAGCCGACAAGGTTGCCGATGAAGTTGATCTCGGTCGAGATCACGTCGATGGTCGGAACGACGATGTCTTCGCCGTAGCCGACGACGTAATAATTGCCGGCTCGCCGCAGCATGGCGATGCCCTGCTTAGTGGCACCGCCCTCGCCCACGAAGTCGATTACAGCCTCTGCTCCTGCGCCACCGGTCAGCGTGAGAACCTCGTCGACGTGCGAGCCGTCTGCCTTGGCCTGAACGACGATGTCGGCTCCTAGTTCGCCGGCCAGGGCCAGGGCCTCGGTATTGCGATCGAGAACAACAAGCGTGGCTCCGCTGATCGCCTTGAAGACCTGGATACCGATGTGGCCGAGGCCACCCGCACCGATCATCACGGCGACGTCGCCCGGGCGAAGGGTTCGGGCCGCCTTGGCGACCGCGTGGTAGGCCGTAAGTCCGGCGTCGGCCAGAGCAGCTACATCGGCCGGCTCGAGCGACTCGTCGAGTTTGATCACGCTGCGAGCCGTGGTTTTGAGGTACTCGGCGTAGCCGCCGTTGGTATCGATACCGGGGAAGGCGCTGTTTGTGCAGTGCACGTCGTCGCCCGAGCGGCACGCGCGGCACAGGCCACAGGTTGCGAGCGGATGCACGATCACCTTGTCTCCCACAGCGACGTTCGTGACGGCGTCGCCGATGGCATGCACCCAGCCGGCGTTCTCGTGACCGATCGTGTACGGCAACGTGACACCGGACTTCTCTGCCCACTGGCCCTCGATGATGTGCAGGTCGGTTCGGCAGACCCCTGCCCCGCCGACGCGCACGATCACATCCAGCGGAGAAGTGATTTCCGGATCGGGCAGTTCCTCAAGCTTGAGGTTCTGGTGGTATCCCGTCACCTGAACGGCTCTCATGCGCTTCTCTTTCCTGTTTTGGTGAAGACCAGATCTTGTTTTCTGGTGGTCTGGTCGGCTTCCGACTCAGGGTACCTCGTGCGCAGCAGTCCCCGACAGAAATGTGCGTTGCCATCAATCGAGATGCGTGTCGCCTTGGCGAACCGCAGTTGCAGCGAGAGCGGCACATCCCGGTCTTGCCAGCGCGAACCGTCTTCGTTGATGAACACAGACCCGAGCGGCCCGGTCGGCAGCCCCAGGTCTGAGCGTCGATTGAGCAGCGCGAGCACAGCCGGATGTTCCGGCAGGTCGGCGAGAACGAGCTTGTTCACCTCATCCACATCCATTCCGTAATCGCGCAGCATGAGGGCGGCAACCCGTTCGATGGCGGCCAGATGCGCTTTGGCCTGAAAGATGCGGCGAAGGGCGTCGAGTTCCTCGTCTGATTCGTCGGGAAACGCGTTGGCGAAACCTCCCCCGGCGGCGACGCCGGCATTTATGCGCTCAGAATCGACGTTCTCATCGAGTTCGACGGTGGTTTCCCCGATGCCGGGAATGGACTTCAGTGCGTCCATCGCGTCTGAGGCCATGAGGTAGGCGAAGTTGGGGGCGCAGAATGAGGTGGGCAATCTCAACCTCACGGTCACCGCTGAACCGGTGATCGTCACCTTACGCACGAAGCCGAGGTCCGTGATCGGCTCATCGAGCTCAGGATCACGGACCGTCGACAGTGCGGTAACAGCTGCGGTCCTCAGTGCTTCCTCAGGCAGTGCCGCAGAAGGCTGAGGGCTCATCAGCTGACGCCGACCGGGGTTTTCAACTGCAGAGCCTCGGGCACCTCGATGTGTGGGTACAGGGCCGCGGCGTTCAGGCCCAGGATCTTCTTCTTCTGGTCGACACTGATGGTGCCGTACTCGCCCTGCAGGTCTTCCGGGATCTGGAAGTCGACGAACTTCTCGATCAGCCACTTCGGCTGCCACAGGGCATAGTCGGAGCTGAATAGGATCTTGTCTTCGCCGAGCCAATACATCAGCTCGCCGATGATCTGGGCCCAGTAGCGGGGCCTGGTGTGGATGAATGGAATCGCCACGGCGAGGCCGCCATAGACGTTCGACTCCTGCGTCGCGATCCAGCAGAAGTCTTCGAGGCGGGGCAGGCCCACGTGCTCGACGATGAAGTTCAGGCCCTGGTAGTCGGTGGCGCAGTGGTCGATGTCGGCGACGTCGAACGCGTCCCTATCCAGCGGCTTGATCGTCGGGCCCTTGTGGACGTGGATGTTCTTGATACCGAGCTCCTGGCACACGTCGAGGTACTCGTACGTGATCTTGTCGCTCATCTTGTAGCCGCGGGAATCACCCTTCCACTCGGCCGTGTAGACCTTCACTCCCTTGAGGTCGTGCTCGGCAGCCGCCTCACGGAGCCTACGGATGCCGTCCTCCCCGAAGCGCGGGTCGAAGTGGTGGTTGTAGGTGAGCTTGTCGGGCATCCGCTTCGCCATGTCGGCCGCAAGCGGGCGGGAGAAGCCCTCCTTGTAGAAGGCAGGAAGAGCCGCGGGGTTGAAGATCGCGTGATCGGCATAGCCGTTCTCGAAGATGTCGGTCATAAAGGTCTCTTCGGAGTACTTCTGGTACTTCTTGAACTCCCAGACATACTCCGCGGGCGACAGGTTGCGGTGGTAGTCGTAGAAGCACTCGATGAACTCAGCACCATGCACGTTCAGCTGATTCTCGTCGGACGCGTCCCACATGTGAACGTGGGCATCCACGATGAAATAGTCTTCGCCATCTTTGGAATACATTCTGTATCGCTTTCCCGACATGACCTCGGTGTCACGCCGCCAGTCATTTCATTGAACATCAACGGAATCGATCAGTCACATGATTCGATGTGTCAATGTGACACTTCAGGGTGCGGCCGAAAGAGGTCGGCCTCGATGAGCCGAGCAGCGTCGCTCAACGCGGGCAGCAGGGTTTCAAGCGTGTTGGCGGTGGGGCCGTTGGCACCGGTGGAAACGTTGATGGCAGCGACGACGTTCCCGCGGGAGTCACGAATTGGCATCGCCAGCGATCGCAGGCCGAGCTCCAGCTCTTCGTTGACCAGCGCGTAGCCAGTTCGACGCACCTCTGCCAACTCGGCGATCAGCTCTTCTGGGGAGGTCTTCGTGAACCGGGTGAGCGCGCGCGGCGAGCCGG
>JBBATW010000005.1:96530-118689 GCA_040398585.1 Agreia sp. | reverse complement strand
AGGCCGAGGCCTGACAGGTAGCTGTAGCCGAGCTCGAGAACGCGGGGGGTGAGGGAGAAGAGCCTGGCGCGCGAGCGCACGTAGCCCAGCTGTTCCAAAGTGCGCAGAAACCGACGTGCAGTCGCGCGGGTCAGCTGGGTGCGGGTGGCGACCTCCGTCAGGGTCATCTCGGGAGCCTCGGCCGAGAATGCGGCGATGACCTGGAGCCCTCGGGCCAGTGACTGTATGAAGTCTGGCCCGGTATCGGGCCCGCTGCCCGGCCCGGTATCTGAAGGTGCCTGCTCGGTCATTCTGCCAACCCGGTTGCGGTGGACGATGCGGCAGGCGGGGAAACCGTTGCATCGAGGAGGGGCAGCCCGGTGAGCTCGCGGAGGGAGGCCAGGGTCGCATCGCCGAAGAGCTCGATCACCGAGAGCCCCGTCTCAGTATCGATGTCGAAGATGGCGACCTCGGTGTAGATGCGAGTGACGCAGCCGAGGCCGGTGACCGGGTAGCTGAGAAACTTCACGAGCTTGGACTCGCCCGTTTTGGTCGTGAGTTCCATCATGACGAAGACCCTCTTGGCGCCGACGGCCAGGTCCATCGCGCCGCCGACCGCGGGGATCGAGCCGGGTTCTCCCGTGTGCCAGTTCGCGAGGTCGCCGTTGGCTGCGACCTGGAAGGCCCCGAGCACGGCGATGTCGAGATGGCCGCCGCGCATCATCCCGAAGGAGTCGGCGTGGTGGAAGTAGCTGGCGCCGGGGAGCGCGGTGACCGGGATCTTGCCGGCATTGGTCAGGTCAGGATCGATGTCATCCCCCTGGGCTTCGGGGCCCATGCCGAGCATGCCGTTCTCGGTATGTAGGATCACCTCGCGCTCGGACGGGAGGAAGTTGGCGACTCTGGTCGGCAGTCCGATGCCGAGGTTCACATAGGCCCCCTCGGGAATATCGGCCGCGACCCGCTGGGCCATTTCGGTGCGGGTCAGGGATGCAGGGCTCATGAGTGTGCCTCGGTCGAAGTCTCCACGACGCGGTTGACGAAGATGCCTGGCGTGATGATGCTCTCGGGGTCGAGTTCGCCGAGGGGAACGATCTCCGAGACCTGAGCAATGCTCACCGCAGCGGCAGTGGCCATGATGGGGCCGAAGTTTCTGGCGGTCTTGCGATAGACGAGATTGCCCCAGCGATCGGCCGTGTGCGCCTTGATGAGGGCGAAGTCGGCATGCAGGGGCGACTCGAAGACGTAGCCGCGGCCGTCGATGATGCGGCTCTCCTTACCCTCCGCCAGCAGCGTGCCGTAGCCGGTTGGCGTGAAGAACCCGCCGATGCCGGCACCGGCTGCGCGGATGCGTTCCGCTAGGTTGCCCTGGGGCACGACCTCGAGCTCGATGCGGCCTGCGCGGTACGCCTCGTCGAAGATCTGCGAGTCGATCTGGCGCGGGAATGAGCAGATCATCTTCCGCACGAAGCCGCTCTTTATCAGCATCGCCAGCCCGACCTCACCGTTGCCCGCGTTGTTATTGACGATGGTGAGGCCCCCCGCTCCCCGGCGGATCAAGGCGTCGATCAATTCGATTGGCTGGCCGGCGTGGCCGAAGCCGCCGATCATGATGGTGGCACCGTTGGGGATATCTGCCACGGCGGCGTCGACACCGTCGACAACCTTTGACACCACGGTGACCCCATTTGTTCGTAATGCGCACAACTGTTCGTAGCTTGACTCTATCAAGCAAATGCGTGGCGGTGAAGGACGTCGGAAGACACCACCCCCGGCTCTGCTCGGTCCGTAGGATGTGAACCATCAATGAGAGGGAATCCAATGGATGCGACATCCGACGTCTTCGACCAACGGCCCGATGATTTCCAGTCGGTTTCGGTGCAGCTCCAGTCGCTTGGCGGGTGCGAGAGGTTTCAGGGTGCCATCCGAACGATTAGCTGCCTTGAAGACAACGGGCTGGTGAAGTCAGTGCTCAATACGCCCGGCAACGGCGACGTTCTGGTCGTCGACGGCGGGATGAGCCTGCGCTCGGCCCTCATGGGCGACATGATCGGCGCCAGTGCCGTCGAGCACGGCTGGTCGGGCGTCGTCATCTTCGGCGCGATCCGAGACCGGGCAGAGCTTGCGAAACTTCCGCTCGGCGTTAAGGCGCTCGGCAGCAATCCACGCAAGAGCTCGAAGGCGGGTGAAGGCGAGGTCGACGGCATTCTCATCATTGACGGGGTGACGTTCAGGCCGGGCGCGCTCATCATCTGCGACGAAGACGGCGTGCTCGTCGAGTTCTAGAACTGCGCTGATCTCTGGTGGGTGTTTCAATGCTGGCGATGCCGATCGCTGCCCAGGCCTCACCTGTCGATGACATCGTCATCAACGAGATCGAGTCGGACGACGATACGGGCGGCCCCGACTGGATCGAGCTGATCAACATGACTGTTCACGACGTGGACGCCTCGAGACTGATACTCAGCGACAGCGACCCGAGCCACGTCCTCACCCATGTGATCCGCACAACCTATGGCCGCTGCCCTGACCCGTCGGGCGCCTTCGAAACCACCGCTGTATCGACCAAGGGCGCGGCGAACGACTGAGTGGCCCCGGTCGGCGCCGACATCCGCGTCAACGAGGTCGAGTCCAACGGCGGCGCTCCCGGCGACTGGATCGAACTCTTCAACCCCGGCGCCGTCGCGGTAGACCTCTCAGACTGGGTCGTGCGCGACAACGATGACACCCGCTTCGCCACCATCCCTGCCGGATCAAGCATTGACGCCGGCGAATTCTTTGTGGTCGAGGAGGCCGTGATCGGCTTCGGTCTCGGTGCCAACGACAAGGCTCGACTGTCTCTTCCCGGCGGCACGATCCTCGTCGACTCCGCCAGCTGGGTGGCCCACGCGACGCTAACCATCGGGCGCTGCCCCGACGGCACGGGCGCGTTCGCCGCGATGACGGCCTCGACAAAGGGCGCCCCGAACGTCTGCGACGGAACAACCCCGGTCACCCCGCCGACGATTCCCACCGGAGATGTCTGGCCCGGTGGAACTGACATACGCCCGGCCGACACCAACGGCTACTTCGGCGAGAACCTCAGCGGCCTGTTCTACGAGGCGACGCCGGCAGGCGACATCCTCTGGGCCGTGAAGAACGGCCCGGGAACCCTGTTCAAGCTCACCGAGGTCGACTCCCGCTGGGTGCCGGTCGCCGACATCGGTTGGACCGACGGGGCTCTGCTGCACTATGAAGACGGCACAGGAGAGGTGGATGCCGAAGGCGTCACGCTTACTGCGGACGGTGCCTCCGGTGGCGTCTTCGTCGCATCCGAGCGCAACAATGACGCGGGCTCGGTAAGCCGGCCCTCGGTGCTGCGCTACGACGTGGCGGCCCCGGGTTCAGGCCTGAGCGCCACCATGGAGTGGAACCTCGCGTCAGACCTGCCGGTCATCGCGCCGAACAGCGGCCTCGAGGGCGTCACCTGGATCGGCGACGAGTTCCTCAGCGCCAACGGCCTAATCGATCAGGCCACCGGAACGGCGTACGACCCGGCCTCTTACGCAGATCACGGCGGCGGCCTGTTCGTTGTCGGCGTCGAGGGCAACGCCATGGTCTACGCCTATGCGTTCAACCAGCTGATCGGCGCCTTCGATCGAGTGACCTCGTTCGCCAGCGGACTCACCGGCGTCATGGAGCTGCAGTTCGATCCGGAGCGCCAGGAACTGTGGGCGGTCTGCGACGACACCTGCGAGGGCGCCACGGCGACGTTCGCAGTCGCCATGGACGGCGCATCCGTCGGTAATTTCGTCTCGCAGGCCACTTTCGCCCGCCCCGCCGGAATGGCGAACCTCAACAACGAGGGCTTCGCGTTCGCGCCGCAGTCGCAGTGCGCCAGAGGAACGAAGCGGGTCATCTGGTCGGACGACAACGGTACCGACGGAACGTCGCTCCGAACGGGAACGATGACCTGCATGGTACTGGCCTCGCTGCCGGCTGACCCGGCAGACCCGATAGGCAACGGCCAAGGAGACACAGGGTCGGGGGAATCCGGCTCTAGCACCGGCGGGCAGCTGGCCAAGACCGGTGCGGATGTCACGGGCGGGGTCTTGGCCGCCGGTGGAATGTTGCTCGCGGGTCTCGTGATGCTGATGAGACGTCGCCTGCTCACCTAGCGAAACGGCATTGAGATAGTCATGACCGGTTGGGATGAACCCAACCGGCCATGATCATGGTGCGTCTTACAGAACGCTCTTCGGCAGGCGGTGCACCGTGACCGCGCCGACGGCTGTGAACGGATGCAGCGGGTCCGGGTTCTCGGAGCCTGTCGGGCCGCCGAGCCGGGAGTGCACCACCGCACTCATCACGGCGTAAGCATCTTCCTTGGACCAGCCGTTCGCCTCAACAAGAAACGTGAAGACGTCTTCGTAGCCTCGGGTGATGCTCTCCTGCACCGGATGCCCAAGTCCCACGAAGACCCATTCGTCTTCGGTCTCCACCCTTGGTGCCCTCAGAGCCGCGAACCCCGGGGAGGACGCCTTGATGAGCTCGACGCAGATAACAGCGACGCCCTCCGCCTCGAGGGCGATAAACGACGACTCGCCCTCCGCCATCATTGCGTGGATGTCGCCGATAGAGAGCAGCGCGCCGTCGACGGCCACGGGCAGGTAGACAACAGACCCAGGGCGGCAGTCCGTCAGATCCATGTTGCCGCCCTGCGCATAGCTAGGCATGATCGTCGAGTTCGCGCCCGTGGCCGGAGCCGTCCCGATGCAGCCGATCATCGGCAGCGGGGCGAACGTGTGCCGCTCGGTCACGTGCACGCCGGCGTCGTCGATGGGCACCTTTCGGGTGAACATCTCCGGCCCCATGACGTTGCGGAGCGCACCCGTGCCGGGCATGCTGACCGACCAGGCGTAGTCCTTGAGCCTGATCTCGTGGATCGTGACCGCCAGGGTGTCGCCGGGGGCCGCGCCCTCGACGAAGACCGGCCCGGTGACGGGGTTGATCTGCGCCACGAGTTTTGCCATGTCGTGATGCTCGTGCAGCTCGGCATAGACGGCATCACTCGTTTCGAAGGCGATGCGCTCGCCCGTTCCCGGGGTGATCCGCAGCACGGGCTCGTACTCGGCAGAGAACCCCGCCTTGCCGTGCTCCTTGCCGAGGAAGTGTTCAGTGATAGTCGTCATCGGATGGCGGGCTCCGCACCCTCGCCCATCACCTCGGCCTCGCCGCTGAGGTTGGTCTTGCGACCGGTGCGGCGGTAGTAAAGGAAGACGCCGGCGCCGATGATGAGCCAGACGATGCCACCGATCTTCGCCGCGTCGTCGGCGTTCAGCAGCACGTAGCCGATGATCAGGAAGCCCAACACCGGAACGACGAGGTGCAGCAGGTAGTTCGTGGACTTCTTCTTGAAGATAAAGAAGACCACGACCGACACGTGCAGCATCATGAAGCCGAACAGGGCACCGAAGTTCACCAGAGAGGCGATGAGGTTGATCTGGCCCACGAAGAACAGCACCAGGATCGCGGAGAGCACAGACACCGTGAGCACTGCGCCCTGCGGAATCTGGCGTCGGCTGACCTTGCTGAGGAACTTGGGCAGCTGACCGTCGCGGCTCATGGAGAAGAGCAGGCGCGAGGTCGCGGCCTGGGCGGCCATGGCGTTTGCGATGCCGATCGCAAGCACGTTGACCACGAAGAATGCGGTCGACCAGCCACTGTTGGAGGCCATCTGCACGAGGGTGAAGAAGGCGTTGCCCGTCTCATCGTCGCTGAAGCTCTCCCGACCTGCGGCCAGGGCGCTCGCGAGCCAGGTCTGCAGAACGAAGCAGAACGCCACGATGAACAGGGCGATGATCATGGCCTTGCCGGCGGCGTTGCGCTTGCCGGTCGACTCCTCGGCCATCGTAGAGATGCCGTCGAAGCCGAGGAAGCTCAGAACCGCGATCGACAGGGCACCGGCGATGAGCGGACCGTTGACCTTCGCGGAATCCCAGATCGGTGTGGTGTTCATCTCGGCGCCGGGGATGGTTCCGTTGTTCAGCGCCGTGACGGCGATGATGACAAAGATCACGATGAAGACGACCTCGATCGCAAGGAACACCCGGTTCATCAGCTTGATCGACGTGATGCCGAGCAGGTTGATCACAGTGTTGATCGCCACGAAGATCAGGGCCCACATCCAGCGCGGGGAGTCGGGGAAGATTCCGACCATCGACTCGGCGGCAAACACGTAGAGCAACGTGGGAACGAGCAGGTAGTCGAGCAGGATGGCCCAGCCAGCGAAGAACCCCGCGGTGGGGTGGATGCCCCGGCCCACATAGGAGAAGACAGAACCGGCCAGGGGGATTGATTTTGCCATCTGGGCGTAGGCGAGGGCCGTGAAGATCATCGCGATCAGGCCGATGATGTAGACGAGGGGCACCATGCCCGAGGAGGCGTTGTAGACGGTTCCGAAGATGGCCCAGGGCGCGATCGGCACCATGAAGATGAGGCCGTAAATCAGAAGGTCGCCGGTGGAGACCGAACGCTTGAGTTGCTGCTTGTAGCCGTAGGACTCCAACTGTTGCTGGGGGCTGAGCTCAGGCGAGCTGGCTGGTGCTGACATTGTTCTTTACTTTCTCTTGGGCTGCGGGTGCTGTTGTGGGGGTGGTGACCGGCGAGTCGAATCGCTGGATAAAGGAGCCGATCACCTGACGGAACTCCGTCGGGTGCTCCAGATGCACGCAGTGGCTGGCATCGGGGAACACATGGCTGATCGCGTTCGGGATGTTTTCCACGAACGGCTGCCAGGTCTTGGGGGTCGCCTCGTCGAACTCGCCGGCGGCGACGAGCGTCGGCACTTCGATTTGGGACAGGCGGTCGATGATGCTCCACTCACGGAGTGTGCCGATAACGCTGAACTCGTTAGGCCCGTTCATGGTGAAGTAGACCGTTGGCTCGGTCTCCATCTGATCGACGCTCTCCTGGAAATCGGTCGGCATCGGGGTCATCCGGCAGACGTGCTTGCTGTAGAAGATCTCGACCGCCTGAAGGTACTCGGGGTCATCCGTCGTTCCGGCCGCCTCGTGGCGGGAAAGAGCCGAGCTCACGAAGGCCGGGAGGGCGCCGCGGAGGTCGTTCGCCCCCTCGAGCCACAGCGGCATCGATGCCGGAGAGTTGCAGATGAGCAGGCTCTGCAGACCGGCCGGTCGGCGAACCGCGATCTCGGCCGCCAGCATCCCGCCCCAGGACTGGCCGAGCAGGTGGTACTCGGAGATGCCGAGATGAAGAACGAGA
Source organism: Agreia sp. (assembly GCA_040398585.1). Lineage (GTDB taxonomy): Bacteria > Actinomycetota > Actinomycetes > Actinomycetales > Microbacteriaceae > Agreia. The sequence goes on along the minus strand of JBBATW010000005.1, from coordinate 111,447 downwards.
TTGTGGAACTCCTCGACGAAGAGCTCGGGGGTCCAGAAGCCTGCCGGAGCATCCGGTAGATGCGAACTTCTGCCGCAGCCGACCTGGTCGTAGTGGATGACCGTGCGGCCGGTTTCCTCCGCCAGGCCGCTGATGTTCTTGACGTAGTTGTGGGCCATTCCTGGGCCACCGTGCAGAACGATTATGGGCAGCGCCCCGGCGATGGGCCGATCGGGTTCGGTGATCTTCACCCACGTATCCATGTCCCGAAACGGGATGTCTTTCTCTGTAACCATGGGCACGGCGGAACTCTCTCAAGGCGCTGCAGGATTGACCGCAATTCGCGGTGGACATCATCATGCTGGATAAATGGTCTCGTGGCAATACCATTAGGCACGATTTATCCTCCGGTAGCATTTGGCAGGATCGCAGTCTGTGCATCAGAAGGTCCGAGAGCGACGGGAAGAGTGAATGACGTCACTAGGGGGAGGGCTACACACACCTCTTGTCAGCCCGTCGCGGGTCGACGAGATCACGGATCGTCTTGTCACGGCTATCGTCATCGGTGAGTATCTCCCCGGTGCACGACTTCCCTCGGAGCGGGATCTTGCCGCGTCGCTGAAGGTCGCACGCACCACGGTAAGAGCCGCCATCGCCGCTGTTGTCGAGCTCGGACTTCTCGAAACGCAGCGCGGTCGAGGGGGAGGCTCCTTCGTTCGGGAGACATGGCCGGCAGCCTCGGGCGGGGCTGTGCAGCGCACGCTAGCTGGCAAATGGGAGGCCCTCAGGGACGCCTCCGAGGCGATCAGTATGATTCACGGCACCGTGGCCCGCGCCGCTGCGGAGAACAGGCTGGAGGAGGATGTTGTTCTACTCAGGGAGCGGCTCGAGCGCTTTCGCGACGCCGAGTCGGGTCTCGCCTCCCAGAAGGCAGACGAGCAACTGCACCTCGCCATCGTCAATGCAGCCAGGAACGAGACGCTCAAGAACTTGCTGTTCGATCTAGAATCCCAGGTCAGCATCGCAGCCCCCGCTCACCCCTGGGGCGGCCCCGAGGGCATGCGGGAAATGGAACTCCGCTCGCTTCGGGACCACGTCAACCTCGTCGAAGCGATCTGCGATTCTCGTGCGGATGATGCCGCGAATATCGCCCGCGAGCACGTGAAGATCGACTTCGAGCTGCTCGAAGACGCCCTACGCCGCTCGGGCATCGAGCGCTGACCGTCAGCGACACGTAGCCTCGAACCATGACGACACGCTCGTGGTTGTGGAACAGTTCCGAGTCATCTTGAACTCTGAACTCTGAACTCTGAACTCTGGGCGCTGGCGGCTGCTGCAGCGGCTTCTTTTTTGCAAGATGTATGTAATTCTTTACCTTCGGTAGTCTTTTATTGTTAGTGTCAGCTGTTCCTTACTTCAAGGTACCCTGAGGGTGGAGGAAAGACATGGCTACAGCACTGACGACAGCCCAGTGGGCTGAAGACTTCGGGGAGCGCATCCGGGCGCTTCGCATGGAGCTCAACCTCGAACAGTCGGAGGTTGCCGAGCGCGCATCGGTCAGTCGGCCGGCCCTGTACAGCCTCGAGTCAGGCAAGGGCAGCAGCCTCTCGACCATCATCAAAGTACTGCGGGCTCTCGACTCGGTGGAGTGGCTCGCAACCGTGCATGCAACGCGCACGGAGCCGAGCCCGATGGAGTTGCTTCGAGCCGAGCAGGCTAAGCCACAGGTGCGTTCACGGGTTCGTTCGAGTGCGCAGAAGGGAACCCCCTGATGGCCTTCAGTCACGCTCGCCTCGTCGAGGTACGGGTATTTGGAAGGCTGGTTGGCGCCGTTGCGCCAAGCGTCACCGGCGCGTTTGCTTTCGAATACGACGAATCCTGGGCACGAAGCGGCATCGAGTTATCCCCGATACTCATGCCGACCGCGTCCCGGAGGCGAGGCCAGAGCTTTCCCGCGCTACCCGAGCAGACCTTCCAGCGTCTGCCCCCGATGATCGCCGACTCTCTGCCTGACCGCTTCGGCAACTCGATTGTCGATGCTTGGCTGGCGAGTCAGGGGGTCTCGGCAGCGGAGGTCACCGCTTTGGACCGGCTCACTTATTTGGGCGACCGCGGCTTGGGCGCTCTTGAATACCGGCCGGCGCGCTATGCGAATAGCGCACCCGCCGGCGCACTCGACATGGCTGGGCTCGTCAGCGTCGCCAGGGACGCGGTTCGCGGCACGCTGGCAACCGATGCGCAGTCGGAGAAGGCCCTCACGCAGATCATCAGCGTGGGCACCTCGGCCGGCGGCGCCCGCGCGAAAGCCGTCGTGAACTACAACCCCGAAACGGAGGAGATCCGGGCGGGTCACACCACTCCGGCCGAAGGGTTTTCCGCGTGGCTGTTGAAGTTCGACGGCATGGGACAGGATCGCCAGCTGGGAGACACCCAGAACTACGGCCGAATCGAGTACGCCTACTCTCTGATGGCCGCAGCCGCACGAATCACCATGGCAGAGACGAGACTGCTGCACGAGAACGGGCGAGCACACTTCATCACCCGACGCTTTGATCGGCCCGGTGGCGCCAGAAAGCTGCATTCTCAAACACTCACAGGGATCGCAGGCATCGACTTCAACGCGATCGGGGTCAATGACTACGCGCAACTGTTCAACTCCATCGACGCACTAGGCCTCGGGCCCAGCGTCCGAGAGGAGGCCTTTAGGCGAATGGTGTTCAATATTGCCTCGGCGAACTGCGACGATCACGCCAAGAACCACGGCTTCCTCATGGATGAGACGGGTGTTTGGTCTCTTGCGCCTGCCTATGACGTAACGCACGCCTTCAATCCCGCCGGGCAGTGGACCCACCAACACCTCATGGGCGTCAACGGAAAGTTTCGGGGCGTCACGCGCGCCGACCTGGTGGAATTCTCTGAACAGCATCAGATTTCCCGGGCCAAGGCGATAATCGGCGACGTCAACGAAGCCATTGACAACTGGACAGAGTTCGCCATTCTCGCGGGTCTCAGCGATGACAACAGCAAGAAGGTCGGCGTCGACCACCGGAGAATCTGAACCGCCGGTGATTTTTCTGAGGGGCGGAAGAAGTCGTGTTTTTCTGGGGTGAAGTCCTGAGAAGAGGGGGTGTTCTTGCCTCATTGTTGAGGTTGTGGCCGATTGGGGCCGCTAAAACTCACTCCATAACTCACACGCCGAAGGATACGCAATGAGCGCTTACCAGGACGACATCGCCGCCATCGAAGCACTGAAGGCCGAGGTTGGCAGCAGCTGGCACGCGATCAACGCCGAGAGCGTCGCGCGGATGCGCGCCCAGAACCGCTTTCGTACCGGTCTGGAAATCGCCCAGTACACGGCCAACATCATGCGGCGCGACATGGCCGAGTACGACGGCGACTCCTCGATCTACACGCAGTCGCTCGGCGTGTGGCACGGCTTCATCGGTCAGCAGAAGATGATCTCGATCAAGAAGCACCTCAAGACGACGAACAAGCGCTACCTGTACCTCTCCGGCTGGATGGTCGCCGCACTCCGCTCCGACTTCGGGCCTCTCCCCGACCAATCCATGCACGAGAAGACGGCCGTGCCTGCGCTCGTCGAGGAGCTGTACACCTTCCTCCGCCAGGCCGATGCCCGCGAGCTCGACCTGATGTTCACCCAGCTGGATGCGGCCCGCGCCGCCGGGGACGACTTCAAGGCCGCCGCCATCCAAGACCAGATCGATCATCATGAGACCCACGTCGTGCCGATCATCGCAGACATCGACGCCGGCTTCGGCAACCCCGAGGCCACCTACCTGCTCGCGAAGAAGATGATCGAGGCCGGCGCCTGCGCAATCCAGATCGAGAATCAGGTGTCGGATGAGAAGCAGTGCGGCCACCAGGACGGCAAGGTTACGGTTCCCCACGAGGACTTCATCGCGAAGATCAATGCCGTGCGCTACGCGTTCCTCGAGCTCGGCATCGAGAACGGCATCATCGTCTCCCGCACCGACTCGCTCGGCGCAGGCCTGACCCAGAAGCTCGCCGTGACCCAAGAGCCCGGTGACCTGGGAGATGCGTACAATTCCTTCCTCGACGTCGACGAGATCACCGAGGCCGACCTCGGCAACGGCGACGTCGTCATCAAGCGCGACGGCAAGCTGCTGCGCCCGAAGCGCCTGGCCTCGAACCTGTACCAGTTCCGCGCCGGAACCGGTGAGGCCCGCTGCGTACTTGACAGCATCACGTCGCTCAAGAACGGCGCCGACCTGCTCTGGATCGAGACCGAGAAGCCGCACATCGGCCAGATCGCCGCGATGATGAACGAGGTGAAGAAGGTCATTCCGAACGCCAAGCTCGTCTACAACAACAGCCCGTCGTTCAACTGGACCTTGAACTTCCGCCAGCAGGCGTTCGACGCGATGCTCGAGGCCGGCCAGGACGTCACTTCCTATGACCGCGAACGCCTGATGAGCATCGAGTACGACGAGACCGAGATCGGCATCACGGCAGACGAGAACATCCGCACCTTCCAGCGCGACAGCTCTGCCGAGGCCGGCATCTTCCACCACCTCATCACCCTGCCGACCTACCACACCGCCGCCCTCTCGACCGATGACCTGGCCAAGGGCTACTTTGCCGAAGCGGGCATGCTCGCCTACGTCAAGGGCGTGCAGCGCCGGGAGATCCGCGAGGGAATCGCGACGGTCAAGCACCAGAACATGTCGGGCTCCGACCTGGGCGACAACCACAAGGAGTACTTCGCCGGCGAGGCAGCCCTGAAGGCCGGCGGCGCGAACAACACGATGAACCAGTTCCACGAGCCGGCGCTCGCCAACTAGCCCCGACCTTCCGCCCCACGGGCGGTGACTTGCCCCTTGGTGCGCGAACCCTTCGCGGGACGCGCACCAAGGGGCAAGTCACCGCCCTTTTCGTGCGTAGCCGACGGCGATATCGCCTTCATGCCCATTGACGCCAATAGTGCCGTCAGGTGTTGCGAAGCGCGGAGATCGACGTCCCTGAAGATGAGTTTTCTGACGCCCACTCCCGCGCCGGTGCCGGGGTGTGGTGCTCCTGGAGGGCGGGCCGGCGCCGCCGAGCTCTACTTGCCGATGCGGCTGTAGCGGCGGAGCGTGTTGCGGCCGCCGTCGACCGTCCACTTGTAGGTGGGGAAAGGGGAGTCGTCGTGGGTCGTGAAGACGCTGATGTTCTGGCCGATGGAGAGGATGAACTGGCGGTGACCGGGGTTCGCGATCAACCAGTCGAGGCCCTGCTCAATTCGCGGTCCGGTCGGTAGGATGAACGACTCCTCGCCCACGGCCGCGGCGGCATGGTTCGTGAAGACGTGGAACTCGAACTGCTCGCTCGGCCGGAGCAGGCGCTTGACGTCGACCTGGAACTTGGGGATCAGGACCGCGACGTCGTCGATGGTCATGTGGGAGTAGAAGACCCGGAATGTGAACTCGCCCGAGTCGTGGTCCCAGCCGCCGCCCTTGACGATCTCGAGTGTGCGCTCGGCCACCGCGCGCTGGAACGCTGCCTGCGCCTTCTCGGCCGGCGTGCGAATCTCGTTCATGTCTGTGTAGTCGACCATTCGCAAAAAGTAGGTGGTGACTGTTAACTAATGGTGTCCGGCCGGTAGACCGCGGAGGAGGTTGGCGGTGAACCGTTGGATATCGGCGGCGAGACCCTCGTAGGCACGCGCGTCCGGCGACTCGGCTCGGGTGAATGCTTCGATCTGCTCGAGGGTCTCCCGAATCAGCGGCGCTGGGTCTTTCAGCCCCCACGTACGGGCCTCAGACATCGTGTTCAGTGCAAGTAGCGTCTTCAGGTTCTCGATGTCGGCCGAGGCCAAGAGGCCCGCGACCTTCTGCAGTGTGACCTTGCCGCGAGAATACCGCTGGTACTTCTCTCGGCCCCCGGCGCCGAGCGCCTGGCTCATATCCTTCTGATGCAGGCGGCCCTCGGGGGCGGAGGGCGAACGGTCGTATCTCTCGATGACGAGGGCCGAGATTTCTCCGAACTCCTCCAGTGAAGTGTCGAACGTGGCGAGCCCCAGCCGGCGGGCAAGGCGGTTGCCATACTCCTCGTCGAAGATCGTCGTTGATCCGTCGCGGGGTGCCGGCTTCAGTATGTGGGTCGAGGGGAAGCCGTCGTGCACCTGATGCCACGCGCCGTCGATAGCGGCGAGCACGATCTTGTCTTGGATGCCCGGAAGTGACGACTTGCCGGTCTTGGGCTGGTTGCCCAGGGGCATCCGCTGCTGCTCGCGCAACAGGGTCCGGCCTGCCGCGTCAGGCACTCGAGTGCGTCGCCCTCGGGGAGCAGCTCGGCGAAGAAGTTGCGGCGACGGGCGGCATCTTTGGTGTTCGGCACGGGGTAGAGGGGATGGCCGCGGAGAGAACCGTGCTGCCGAGCTCGAAACTCTCGAAAGCGGACGCCTCCCAGACGAAGTCGAAGTCCACGGCCGAGGTGCTGACGATTCGGCCGACATGCTTCCCGTAGAGCTCGACGACAAGGTCAGCCATGACCGGGCTCCGGGTCAGTGGCGGGGACAACGGGCGGTTCGTAGTCGAGTTCGCCGAACAGGTCGACGTTCGTCGCGCGGGCCATGGCGAACAGGCGATCGGCGAACTTGGAGTGCTTGCCCGTTTCGATCTCGTGGATGTAGCGCTGAGAGAGTCCGAGCTCGGCGGCAAGTTCGCGCTGGCTGATACCCCGCAGGGCTCGCCCCTGTTGCAGGAGCATGCCCAGACGCTCGGGGCTATCGACGCGACCCTTGATCTTCATGACCGGCACACATCCTGTCTGATGATATTTTCATCATCACAGACCGTGACTACGAAAACATCATCAGGTCAGCATGATGAGTAAAATGTGATCAGGTGAGGCCGCCCATGCGGGCGAGAGCCGCGTTCATGATCTGGTCTTCGGCGGCGTTGTCCATGTGGTGGTTCGTGTAAAGCTGCTCGAACCAGTGCAGGGTCTCCTCGCGGGTGAGGGCTACAGCGCTCCAGTCAGTGTCGGGGTGCGATTCGGTGACCGGGTTGCCGGTCTCGGGGTCACGCCACGCCCTCGCTATGGCAGTCGTGGGCTCGTCGTGCTCAGGGCTCCAGACGAGTTCGACCAGATGATTCTCGCCCTCGACGTCATGATGATCGACGTGGCCCGAGCCCAGCCACGGCAGCATGAAGATCTCGCCCGAGATCGTCAGCTCGATGAGTTCGAGGTGCACCGGCTCGGTCTCGGGGACATAGATCGGCAGGCCCTCGTGGAACCATTCCGCGGCCTCGATGACGTTCTCGACCAGGTCAGGCAGCAGCATGAAGTTGGCCACCAGGGCCAAGGCCCAGTTGACCAGGCTGTCGGTGTCGCCGGCGCTGAAGGGTGAGACGTCAGGATGCGCCGTGCCGTGGAAGTGGAACTCGCTCGCACCCCGAATGTTCTCTACGTGCAGCTCCGCGTCGGGGTAGGTGATCGTGAGATGGCACTCGAGTTCGTCGCCGTCTTCGTCACCCCACTCGGCGAAGAGCACCGGCTTGGCGAGGGCCTCCGGCAGCGGAAACTTGGCTGCGAGCCGCGGCCCCAGGTCGAAGACGGCCTTGAATGGGGTGTCGGGCAGGCGCAGGGTTTCGTCGGCCATGGTGTCGTGCTCCTCAGGGGTACAGAAATGCGGCGTGCGGGTGCGGCGCAATCGTCAGTGCAATAGTCTGCCAGCGATTCAGTGGCCGCGGGCGATCCACTCCGCCAACTGTGGAGCCTCGATGCCGATCGCCGTCGAGTCGCCGTGGCCGGTATTGACGATCGTGTCGGCCGGAAGCGTCAGCAGCTTGTCGGAGATGGAGGAGATGATCGTCGGGAAGTCGCTGAAGGAGCGGCCGGTAGCTCCCGGGCCGCCCGCAAACAGGGTGTCGCCCGAGAAGACGGTTCCGAGGGCAGGCGCATAGAAGCAGACTGCTCCCGGCGAGTGACCCGGCGTGTGCAGAACCTGCAGCACGATGCCGGCGACCGGGATGCGCTGGCCCTCGACCAGGCCTTCCGAGGGGGCGACGTCTGGATAGACGCGATCCCACAGCATCCGATCATTGGCGTTCAGCAAGACTGGCGCGCCGGTTGCGGCCTGCACGGCGGCGACCGCGTCGATGTGGTCGTCGTGCGCGTGGGTCAGCAGAACGGCGAGAAGGATGCGATCGCCCACGGCCGCGAGGATCGCCTCGGCGTCGTGAGCGGCGTCGATCACAACGCACTCGGTGTCGTCGCCAATGATCCAGACGTTGTTGTCGACGTCCCAGGTTCCGCCGTCGAGGCTGAACGTTCCCGAGGTGACGAGCTTCTCGATGCGCGCGCCCATCAGAGCACCACGACCGATCGCAGTACGTCGCCCGTGGCCATCTTGGCAAAGGCCGCCTCGATGTCGTTGATGCCGATGCGTTCGCTGACGAATTCCTCCAGCGGCAGTCGGCCCTGCATAAAGAGGTCGGTAAGCATCGGGAAGTCGCGCTCGGGCAGGCAGTCGCCGTACCAGCTCGACTTGAGCGAGCCGCCGCGACCGAAGACATCCAGCAGGGGGATCTCGAGCATCATGTCGGGGGTGGGGACGCCGACGAGAACCACCGTGCCGGCGAGGTCCCGGGCGTAGAACGCCTGGCGCCAGGTCTCGGGGCGGCCGACCGCATCGATCACGACGTCGGCACCGAAGCCGCCGGTCAGCGCCTGAACCGCAGCGACGACTCCGGCCTCGTCCAGTGCCGAGGAGTCGATCACGTTGGTCGCGCCGAGATGCTGCGCCTTGACCAGCTTCTTGGCATCGCGGTCGATTGCGATGATGTTCGTTGCGCCGGCCAGTTTCGAACCGACGACGGCGGCGGTGCCGACCCCGCCGCATCCGATCACCGCGACCGAGTCGCCGCGGCTCACATTGCCGGTGTTCATCGCGGCGCCGAGCCCGGCCATGATGCCGCAGCCGAGCAGGCCGACGGCGGCCGCGTCGGCCGCCGGATTCACCTTGGTGCACTGGCGCTCATGCACGAGGGTCTTGTCGCTGAACGCGCCGATGCCGAGCGCGGGGCTGAGCTCGGTGCCGTCGAGCAGGGTCATCTTCTGCGTGGCGTTGAAGGTGTTGAAGCAGTACCAGGGTTCGGCGCGAACGCAGGCGCGGCACTCGCCGCAGACGGCCCGCCAGTTCAGCACGACGAAGTCGCCAACCGCGACATGGGTGACGCCGGAGCCGATCGCGCTGACGGTGCCGGCGGCCTCGTGTCCCAACAGGAACGGGAAGTCGTCAGAGATTCCGCCCTCTTTGTAGTGGAAGTCGGTGTGGCAGACGCCGCAGGTCTCGATGTCGACGACGACCTCGCCAGCCCCGGGATCGGGGATCACGATGGTGACGAGCTCAACGGGCGCACCTTTTTTTCGGGCGATGACTCCGGACACTGTCGTGGGCATGATGCTCCTTCAAGAGGCAGTCAGATCGCCGGATTCGGCGAAGCGGCTTCCTCTTCAGGGTACCCGGGCGGCCCCGACTAAATTAGTAACGCCAAGGGAGGAGATTCCGGCCTTCACGTCGCTATGGTCCATGAACGTCGTAATCTCCTCCCTTAGCGGCGTGCAGCCGGGCGTACGGCGGCCGCACTACGCGTTGATAATGACCTTCAGTGCCTTCGTCTCGGCGGCCCGGCCGAACACGTCGTAGGCCTCGATGATGTCAGCGAGGGCAAACGTGTGGCTGACGAAGGCGTCGACCTCGATCTTTTTCTGCGCCACGAGCTTCAGCAGGGTGCCCACGGTGTTCGTGTTGACGAGGCCCATGCTGATGTTGATGTTCGAGATCCACAGGTCCTGGAGCGGGAGGTCGACCGACTTGCCGTGCACCCCCACGTTGGCCACGTGACCGGCCGGGCGCACGATGTCGAGGCACATCGTGAAGGTCTGCGGGATTCCGACGGCCTCGATCGCGACGTCGACCCCGAGCCCGTCTGTCAGGGCCAGGACCTGCTCCTTCCAGTCCGGGTCGCTGGAGATGACGCCATCCGTCGCGCCGAACCTCCGGGCCTGCTCGACCCGGTTCGCATCAAGGTCGATGGCGATGATGCGGGCAGGCCCATAGAGCCCCGCGGTCGCGATGGCGGCAAGCCCGACGGGCCCGGTGCCGATCACGGCGACGACGTCTCCTGCCTTCACCTGGCCTTGCTTTACACCGATCTCATGGCCGGTCGGCAGAATGTCGGAGAGGATGGTGCCCTGGGCGGCGGTCACGCCCTCGGGCAACAGCTGCACCGAGGTCTCGGCATAGGGCACGCGCACGAACTCCGCCTGGGTGCCGTCGATCAGGTGGCCAAGGATCCAGCCGAGACCGGAAACCCCTTCGGCGCCGAGGCAGTGTGAGAACACGCCCTGCCGACAGTAGCTGCAGTGCCCGCACGCCGAGATGCAGGAGACGATTACCTCGTCGCCGACCTTCAGGGCGGTCACGGCCGAGCCCACCTCAGTGATGAGGCCGACCCCTTCGTGGCCGAGGATGCGACCGGGCGTGACTGTGGGTACGTCACCCTTGAGGATGTGCAGGTCGGTGCCGCAGATCGTTGTGGTGACGATCTTCACGATGATGTCGGTGGGCTGAATGATCACAGGGTCAGGAACGTCTTCCCAGGACTTCTGACCGGGGCCTTTGTAAACGAGCGCCTTCATTGGGACTCCTCACGTTATTCACGGAACCGCATCATTGCGGGTGTAGTCCTGACCCTAGACGCGTGCTTCGGCGGTGACTAGAGGTGTGTCAGGAAGGGATTGATCGCCCGACAGCCGTTGTCTAGAGTTGGACAAAACTCAAAGGAGAGTCTGATGTCTGAGCGCGACAGGTTAGATCCCCAGTCCAGAGTGCCTCTCGAGGCCCTGCTGGCCATTATGCCCGGTGGATTCAACGCGATCGCGGACATCACCGCCCGGCGGGAAGCCGCGAGCGGGCTGATGTCAGCCGCGGCGGCAGAAATCCCGGTCAATCCCAACGTCACCCACAAAGACCACGTCGCGCCCGGGGTGAACGGGGCGCCGGATGTTCGGGTGCGGGTCTACACGCCCGTCGCGGCATCCGATTCGGCGACCGGCCTGCGGCCCGGCCTGATCTACATTCACGGCGGCGGCATGATCCTGGGCTCCATCGAGGGCGAGGAGCAGAACTGCATCATGTTCGCCGAGAGGCTGGGCATCGTCGTGGCCTCCGTCGACTATCGGAAGGCCCCCGAGAACCCCTACCCCGCAGGACCGAACGACTGCTACGCCGGCACGGAGTGGGTGTTCGAGAACGCGACAAGCCTTGGCATCGACGCCTCGAACATCGGCATCTATGGCGGCTCGGCAGGCGGCGGGCTCGCCCTGGCCGTGGCCCTGATGGCCCGGGACCGCGGCGGCCCGAGCATGAAGTACATGATGCCGATCTACCCGATGATCGATGACCGAAACGTCACCCTCTCCTCCCTGAACGTCACAGAGGTGGGCATCTGGGACAGGGCGGGCAACCTCGAGGCCTGGACGTGCTACCTCGGCGGCGAGGCGGCCGATCACTACGCTGCACCGACCCGGGCGACCGATCTTGCCGGTCTGCCGCCGGCCTTCATCGATGTCGGGGAGATGGATATGTTTCGAGATGAGGACTTCGACTTCGCGATGCGCCTGAACCAGGCGGGGGTGCCCACGGAGTTCCACGTGCATCCGGGTGCCTTCCACGCCTCGGAGATCTTCGCGCCGGAGGCCGCACTCTCCCAGCGAATCTGGGCCGGCCGGCTGGCCGCGCTGACGAGGTTCATCGAGGCGTAGGCGCGTCGGCCGGTGGTGTAACCTCACGAACGACAGGAGGGAGCGCGAACATGGGGTTCAGGCTGCGGCGGTCTATCAAGATAATGCCGGGGGTACGCATCAACATCTCGGCCCGGGGCCTCGGCCTGAGCATGGGCGTTCCCGGAGCTCGCGCCAGCGTGAACACGCACGGTCGCGTCACCCGCTCGATCGGCCTACCCGGTTCGGGGATGTCCTACGTGAAGACGTCGAGCCTGTCCGGCGGTCGGGCCACGGCGCGGCCGTCTCGGGCCAACGCCCTGGCGATGCCGCCGGCGCATCCTGTGACTGCGGCGCCGGCGCTGCGGGCAAAGCCTGGCCTCTTCGCGCCGGGCTGGCAGAAGAAGCTGTATCGGGCATCCGCTTCGACGCCGCCGACCGGGGCTACTTTTCAGGCCCTGGCCGCAGCGAACCCCGCGTTTGCCAACACGATCGCATTCGCCGAGGCCCTGCGGGTCTCAATGCCCGCCAACGACCACGCCCGCTCCCGGGTACTGCTCAATCAACTCGTCGACGCGAGCTATGACCCCCGAGCGGATGCTGTTGCCAACGCGTTCTTCGGCCGAGTCACTGTGTCCGTTCCGATCGCCCAGGGCCTCTCCATTGAGCTTCCCTTCGCCGACCGCACGACACTGGGGCTCATCCTGACCGAGATCGAGGAGTCGATCGGCAGCCCCGAGCGGGCGATCCAGGTCGCCGAGTCGCTCGAGCCCACGACCATCACCGCAGCATCCCTGGCCGATCTGTATGCCGACGGGGCGAAGTGGGACGAGATCGTGACGCTGACAGATGGCGTCACGAATGAGGACAACCCGTCGGTATACCTGCTGACCCAGCGCGGCATCGCATTTCGGCAGCTAGAGCGCTACGACGCCGCCCGGCAGTCGTTCACGGAGGCGCTGCGCATCCGAAGCCGGTCGGCGCCCCTCCGGCATCTCGCCTTCATCGAGCGCGGGAAAGCCGCGCTCGCCGATGGCCAGAAGGCCCTCGCCCGCAAGGACTTCGAACGGGTTCTCGCCGAGGACTCCACCTATGAGGGATTGGCTGAGCTGCTCGGCTCGTTGGAGACTCCGCGCGTCTGAGCCACAGCTCACTCAGCTGTGGAAGGATTCCTGATTGGGGGAGCAGCCCACGATGAAGTGAGAAAGCTCAAATGACGAAAAACACCGCCGCAGGTTCTCACGCCGACGCGCGTGACGCCGAGGCTTTCGACTACGTCGTGGTCGGGGCAGGGGCGTCCGGCTGTGCGCTGGCAGCGCGGCTGAGCGAGAGCGGGGAACACCGCGTTCTGCTGCTGGAGGCAGGCCCCCGAGACACGAAGCTCGAGATCAAGGTCCCCGCCGCATTCTCTGCCCTGTTCCGCTCGAAGCTCGACTGGAACTATGACACCGTGCCGCAGCCGCAGCTGGGAAACCGGAGCATCTTCTGGCCGCGGGGCCGGGTGCTCGGTGGGTCGAGCTCGATTAACGCGATGATGTGGATCCGCGGTTTCCCGGGCGACTACGACGGCTGGGCCAAGGTCGCCGGCCCCGGTTGGTCGTGGAACGAACTGCTGCCGTACTTTCTGCGCGTTGAGAACGTTCAGGCGCTCGCGGGACGGGCGTCTGACGCTGAGACCGGCACGAATGGCGCTATCAGCATCCGCTCGCAGCGCAGCCCGCGCTCGCACACCGCCACGTTCCTGGCTGCGGCCCGCGAGCTGGGGCTGAAGGTGATTCGGGCTAATAGCGGGGAGACGGAGGGCGCCAGCGAGACGATGGTGACCCAGTCGAACGGGTCGAGGTTCAGCGCCGCTGACGGGTACCTCAAGCCCGCGCGCAAACGGGTCAACCTCGTTGTGCGCACCGGGGCGCACACCACGCGGGTGCTTTTTGCGGGCACTCGCGCCAAGGGGGTCGCGTACCTCGAGGGCGGGATCGAGCGGGCGGTGACGGCCCGGCGCGAGGTGGTGCTCTGCGGGGGCACGGTCAACACGCCCCAGCTGCTGATGCTTTCAGGAATCGGCGACCGTGAGGAGCTTGGCCGCGTCGGCGTCGATGTGCTCACCCACTCGCCCGAGGTCGGCAAGAACCTGCGCGACCACCTCGTTTCGGCCGTCATCGTCGAGGCCCGGGGTGACACGCTCTACACCGCCAAGAAGCCCCGGCAGCTTTTCTCGTATCTGGCGCGGAAGCGCGGGATGCTCACCTCGAATGTGGCCGAGGGCTACGGCTTCATCAAGACGGATGCGACGCTGGAACTCCCCGACATCGAGCTCATCTTCGCGCCGGTCGCCTTCGTCGGCGAGGGCCTCGTAGACCCGCCTGCGCACGGCCTGACCGTCGGAGCGATTCTGCTGCAGCCGCTGAGCACCGGCACGGTCGGCCTCGTGTCGGCGAATCCGCTGGACAAGCCGTTGATCGACCCGCGGTACCTCAGCGATGCCGCGGGCACCGACCGGGCGACGCTGATGGCGGGCCTCGCCTTCTGCGAGCGGCTCATCGCCACCTCGGCTCTCGGGGCAGTCACCACGGGGCGGTTCGTGGCGCCAGAAGGTGCGGAGTCGCTCGGCATCGCAGAACGGGATGCCCTGTCGATCAACGAGTACTCGCACACGCTCTACCACCCGGTGGGAACCGCACGGATGGGCCTCGACGCGGCCTCGGTCGTCGACGAGGAGCTGCGGGTGCGCGGCGTCCAGGGCCTCCGGGTGGCCGACGCCTCGGTGATGCCAATGATCATCCGAGGCCACACCAATGCCCCCTCGCTGGTGATCGGGGAGAAGGCCGCCGCGCTGATCCTGGCCTCGCACTCCTGAGCTGTGCGCGAGGCGCCCTGAGTAGCCCGTGAGTTGCCTCCAGGTGCGCCGCGATCGCGTGAGGGCTGCACCAACAGGCAAGTGACGCGGACGGCGGACGCTTTATGGCGGCGGGCTGGCCGCATCCGCTCAGCCGGGGCGCGCCGCGACCTCGCGGACGGCGGCGATGACGCGTCGGACGGCGGCCCGGGCCAGAGCCTCAGGCCGCACGAGGGCGTCGATCTGCTCCAGCTCTTCTTTCCCTGCTGCGCCCCCGACGCGTAGAGCTGCTGCTGCTGGCGGTGGCCGCGACGTGGGGTGCCAGCTACCTCAGCGCCAAGGCGCTCGTCG